>JBBSSM010000041.1:0-21219 GCA_038242155.1 Actinomycetales bacterium
CACTCATTAGGAAAACCATCGGCAGCCATCAGCAACACCTGCGCCCGCTGCACCTCCCGATGGGCGGCGACCTGGGACTTCGACAAAGCCTCCAACACAGGACGCTCAGCCTCGGACAACGACAACGCAGCAGCTGGTCTCTACATATAACCAGCTTAAACCCACACTCATGGTTTATTTTGGAGACACACCACTAGCTCAGGAAGCGGATGTAGTCGTGCAGCGCCTCCGGGCGGGCAAAACGGCGCCCCACATCCAGCATGAAGCCGCGCACCGGGTAGTGGGGCCAGTCCGTGGCGGTGCCGGCGGGCAGCGTAGTGGAGGCCGAGAGCATGTGCAGCAGGCTACGTGTGCCCCAGTACACGCCGGTGGCCGTGCATGCGGTGATGCGCACACCGTTGTCCACCTCGAGCGCGTAACCTTCCTCCGGCGCCGTCGTGTTCTCTGCATGGCAGATGGCAAAGGCAAAGATCGCCCCGCCGTCCCGCCACAGGACCTGCGAGCGCTCCATGTGCCTGCGGACGGTTTCTTCGGTGCGGACGCCGCCTCTTAGCCGGGTGGAAAACTCGCTGTCCTCGCCAGCCAGGTGGGCTGCGGCGTCGTCCATGGTGAGCGGGCGCAGGACCACGGTGCCGTCGCCGAGGGAGAACGTTTCGTGGTTGGCAACGGGGCGAGGTTGGGAACCCGCAGGTCCGGGACGGATGCACCCCGGGCAAGCGCCAGCAGTTCCTCCACGATCGCGTTCTTGCCTTCATGTATGACTGGCGGTCCGTGTCCAGGGGCGGGGACAGCTCCTGTTTGACGGCCGCATACCGTTGGGCTTCGGCGGGATGGGAGCGCAGAAAGTCGCGAAAGTCCAAATGTTTGCGGTGAGGCTGCGAATCGTGCACGACAAGGTAGAGGTGGTGCAGCGGCACCCCGGGAGCATTTCAAAGGCCTCTCTGCCTGCAATGCCCAGGTTGCCTTCGTGCACGCATCCTGCGTCGGCCAGTGCGGCAATCGCCGGAGCCACGTGATTGGCGGCCGGAACCACCACGTCCAGGTCGATGACCGGCTTGGCATCGAGGCCCGGCACGCTGGTGCTTCCCACGCGCTCGATGTGGTGCGGAACTCTCGGGAGACATGGCCGAAGGGGGCCGCAAATTTGCCCGCAGTCCTCATGCCAGGTCGGCTGGTGCGGGACAACGCTGTCGGGAGGGCTCATGTGCAATCCTAGGCGGGCAGCTGCCCAGCGGCGCCCAGTCTTGCTGTTGCTGACTTTTTGGAGCGGATATCAATCATAATCTCGCAGCGACAGCATTTCTGCGATAGTGTCGGAATGTGCGCTGGGGCATACCTGTTGAGCGGTTCTGAGACGGCATGCCGGCGCAAATAGGGCGGCAGTTCGCTGCCGAACCATAAATCCCACACAGGAGCCTTTCCATGAGCACCGTCACAGCTGTGACCACTTCTCCCCTGACAAACAAATCCCTGCTGACAGCCGAATCCCTGGCGACCATGCGTGATTCATTCGCCGCCGATCCAGTCCTGAAGCGCACCCAAAACGCCATCGCGAGGGTCAGTGTCGACGACCTCGCCATTGACCACCAGCTTGCCACCGCCCTGACCACCACCGTCTCGCACCGCATTGACGACTGGAAGGTCACCAACCAAAAGAAGTCCGGGCGCTGCTGGCTCTTCGCTGCCTTGAACCTGCTGCGCGTCGGCGCCAAGGTACAGCTGGGAGTGAAGGAGTTTGAGTTCTCCCAAAACCACGCCATGTACTTCGACAAGCTCGAGCGTGCGAACTATTTTCTAGCCTCCATCCTAGAAACCGCGGACCGCCCCGAAGATGACCGGCTCGTGGCCCACCTGCTCCGCGACGTCATGGGTGACGGCGGCCAATGGGACATGGCCGTGAACATCTTTCGCAAGTATGGCGCCGTGCCCAAATCCGTCATGCCGGAAACGGAGTCCTCCTCCAACACCGGGCGTATGAACGCCGTCCTGTGCACCTTGCTGCGCCGCGGCGCCGGCGAGCTGCGCGCGCTCACCAACAGCGGCGACACGGCCGGTGTGCAGGCCGCCTCGGAACGCATCCTTTCCGACGCGCACCGCATCTTGACCCTGCACCTGGGCACCCCGCCAACATCGTTCGAGTGGGAGTACACCGACGATGACAAGGTCTTCCACCACGAGGGCACGCTGACACCGCAGGAATTCCTGGCCAAGTACACCACCATCAACCTCGAGGACTACGTGTGCCTCGTGGATGACCCCCGGACCGAGCATCCCAAGGGCGGCACCCTGACGGTGGAGCACCTGGGCAATGTAGTGGGCGCGGCCCCCGTGCTCTACCTGAACGTGGACATCGACCTGGCCAAGCGCCTGGCCAAGGAGGCCATCCTGGATGGCGAACCCGTATGGTTCGGCTGCGACGTTGGCCCGCAGATGGTCCGCCAGGAAGGCATCTGGGACGCCGAGCTCTACGACTACGCCGGGCTTTACGGCGCAGAGCTGGCCATGGAGAAGGAAACCCGGGTCCGCTTTGGTGCCTCCGCCATGACCCACGCCATGCTGCTGACCGGTGTGGACGTGTTCGAGGGCCGCACCCGGCGCTGGCGTGTGGAGAACAGCTGGGGGGACGAGGGCGGCGACAAGGGCTACTACACCATGGCCGACAACTGGTTCGACGAGTACGTCTTCGAGGTGGTGGTGGACAAGAAGCGCCTCTCCCCCGAATTGCAGCAGGCCCTGGGTGCCGAGGCCACCGTCCTGCCGGCCTGGGATCCCATGGGAGCCCTGGCCTAATCAATCCAGTCAAAAGGACGACGGCGAGAGGGAACCTTTCCTCCGAAAGGTTCCCTCTCGCCGTCGTCCTTGGGTGGTGAGTCAGTGGCTGGCAGCGGCAGCGATCCGCTCTCGCGTGTGCGCCAGGATGGTGACAACGGGCCGGCCCGCGACCAGCTTCCCGTCCTGCACGAAGCCCTCTTCACGGCCGTCAAGGGCCTCCACCATTCTTGCCCGCCAAAGATCCAGCAGCGGAGCTGAAGCCTCGTCATGGGCCAGGTTGTGGCACTCATCGGGATCCGCGGCCAGGTCAAAGAGCTGCTCCACACCCTTGGCGGAACCCCACACGTACTTGATCTTGCCGTCCGTCAGCCACTGGATATTCTGTGCGAAGTAGACGTGCTCGCCATGCAGGTAGTCGCGGACCGGGCCGGCAGTTGCTTCGCCGCGAACGTGCGGTGCCAGTGACTTGCCGTCCACGGAATCGGGAATCTCCACGCCCGCCAAGTCCAGCAGGGTGGGCATGAGGTCCCGCAACTCGACGACGCCGTCCATGACTGCGCCCCGGGCAGAGTTCTTGGCGGAGGGCGCATCGGCGACGATGAAGGGTACGCGCGCCGAGCCCTCATAAGGCAGACCCTTGCGGAACATGTGGTGGTCTCCCATCATCTCCCCGTGGTCCGAGGTGAAGGCAATGATGGTGTCCTCGGCAAGGCTAAAGTCCACCAGGGACTCCTTGATCCGGTTGATCTGCAGGTCAATCTGGGCCATCAGGCCGTAATATCCGGCCCGGGCGCGGTGCACGGTCCGGTCGGGTAGGTTGCCAAAGGCGCCCTGGTAGTCGCCGTCCCTGCGGAACTCGTCCCAATCCTGTTCCCAATCGCCTTCCACCGGTGCGTAGGGGTCGATGTCCAGGTACTGGTCGTAGGCCCACTGTGGCGGATCATAGGGCGGGTGCGGCCGGTGCCAGGACAGGTACAAGAAGAACGGCTTGGACGGGTCGCGCCGATACATCCAGTCGATGGCCTGGGTGCCGATCCAGTGGCTGGGGTGCAGGTGTTCGGCCTTGTCCCAGGGACGGGCCA
Source organism: Actinomycetales bacterium (assembly GCA_038242155.1). Taxonomy (GTDB): domain Bacteria; phylum Actinomycetota; class Actinomycetes; order Actinomycetales; family Micrococcaceae; genus Specibacter. The sequence continues at coordinate 3,855 of JBBSSM010000041.1, forward strand.
CGACGGAGTTGCAGTTCACGCCGTTGTCGAAGTACTCCGCCTCGGGGGTGATGCCGGGCTGGCGGCGCAGCCACGGCACGTAGTCGTCGAAGAAGGGGAAGTTTTGCTTGAAGTTTTTTCGGGAAAAGTGCATGAAGCCGTCGTGCAGGATGACATCGTCAAAGCCTATGCGCGCCCGTTCCGGGTAGACATGCATTTTTCCAATGGCCTGGGTGTGGTAACCAGCCTTCTTGAATTCGCCCTGGATGGTCACCGGGTGGGCCACGTCAAAGGGGACGCCGTCGTTGTAGCCCACCCGGCCGTGCTTTTCCTGTGACTGGCCGGTAAAGAGGGCTACGCGTGCCGGCACACAGGTGGGCGTGGCCGAATAGCCCTTGGAAAAACGGACACCCCTACGGGCCAGCTCGTCCAGGTGGGGCGTTTCCACGAAAGGGTGCCCAGCCGATGACAGTGCGTCACCGCGCCATTCATCAACACAGATTAAAATTACGTTTGGCTTGGCCATCGTTGGAGCGCTTCTCCTTCATTGAGTTCTTGGAATCGAGACTTGCAGTACCTGTGGTGCACCGTTCAAAACGCACACCCAGTGGATCAGGCGTTGAGGCGGACATTCAGGGCGGTTACGCCCGGGGTGGTAACGAATACCGAGATGGTGCCGCCCTGGTCGTTGATGATCACATCCGTGGGACCGGTCTCCACCGCACTGCCGCCCAGGCGCACGAGCGAGGCGAAGATGCTGCGCGGTCCTTTGAAGCCGCCTTCCAGATAGGGCACGGACGTGTGTTCACCCAGCGGGGACAGCCCGGTGGCGGAGGACCTGCCCGCCGAGGAATAACCCAGCAACGGCCAGATCATGCTGTGCAGCCCGGATGTGAACACGGTGGAGCCGTCCACCGCAGCCGTACCCCCTTCACCGTCCACGCCGCCTGTCAAAGCTGAGGTCTCCACCGGCGCATCCGCAGCAATCGCATATCCGCCCTCTCGAATGGTTCGGGGCACGCCGTCGATGGTGCCAGCGTCCTGGCTTTCAGTGGCGAGTGAGACCGTGGGGACCCGGAGCTCATATCCCCCGGCTGTGGTGGCCGCCGTCGCAATTTTCCATGGCGAGTCTGCTTCGTCCTCGCGTCCCCACCCCGGCTGGTAGTAGCTGACCACGCTGTTCTCATCCGTATCGAGCCGGTGGATGCGCATCCGCACCGAGCTTTGGCCGTCGGCGTTCAGGACACCGATGTGGTTGTCTACAGGGTTTTGCGGGTCATACACCGGGGCCTTGTGACTTGAGTAGACCAATCTGCTGTACTCCACATTTTCAAGTCCGGGCCCGTAGTACTTGTCGCTGCCGTGGTTGAGCAACCGGGCTATCCCATCGTCTGCCGTGGGGGCCAGAATGAAGTTCGGGCCGGGTGCCATGCGGGTCCGGTCGCGTTCTTCAACCAGTGACGCTTCTTCCACTGCCGTCCACACCGGGTGGTCGGCGGGCAGGAGCAGGCCCACGAATGCCTTGCTCGTCCAAAAAGGCGACACCGGACCCGGGTAGGACTGCACCATGGGCAGGAATTCATGCTGCCAGCCAAACGACGGCAAGCCCAGTTCGCCGTCGCCTGCAGGCATCTCGCCAGCAGGTGCGGCACCTTCCGGCGCGTAGGATCCGCCGTCGGCAAAGAACTTCGCGGCACCGCTGGCAACCCGGCGCAGCGCCCCCGGCGACAGCGGTGATGTAGCCCCCGCAATCTCGGTAATGAACAGTGGAGCCACCGCGGCGTAGCGGTAAATCAGCGAGCGACCCTGGTACACCGGGGAACCAGAACCGCCAAAGAAGCCTACGTGGTCCGGCAGGAACTCCTCGAGCCGCCGGACAAATCGCGACCGCTGCTCGGCGGCACGCTCCGGATCACGGCGTTCCAGCAGACCCAGCCACAGCAGCGGATACAGGTGCATGGCCCAGCCACAGTAGTAGTCAAAGAAGTCGCCGTCAGCGTCACGGTACCAGCCATCGCCTACGTACCAGCCTTCCATAAGGCTCAGGCCATGCTCAATGTGGTTTTGGTTATGGGGGTAGCCCGCGCTGGCCAGGAATTCGGCGATCATCAAGGAAAACAGCACCCAATTGTTGGCGTTTGCGGCGCTGGTCGATGAGCCTGCCAGCCACGCGGCGACCTGGTCCTGTTCGCTGATAGAGAGGACATCCCACAGCCATTCGCGGGTCAGCTGTAGGCCCAAAGCAATGGAGGCTGCTTCCACCGGGGGCTGGGAGCGGGTCTTGATGGGAGGCCATTGGCCCGCCGTTCCGGCCAACAGTCCGCGGCGGTACAGCTCAAGGTGCCCGTGCGGATCATCGCCCTTTTCCCCGGCCACCCGAAACGCAACCAGCAAGAAGGTGCGGGCGTATCCTTCGAGTCCGTCCGAGAGTTCCCCGGAAGATGCTGGGCTGCCGGGCAGCTGGATACGGGAGAAGTCCTCTGTTGCCCAGGGTCGGACAGCACACAGCTGCGCGTCGTCAAAGTGCAGCCAGTGGTCCCGTGTCCATCCGGTGATGGGGCTGAGCTCAGGGTCAAGCGGGGGAAACGTCATTGTTTTGCCGTCTCTTTCTTGGCGGATGGTTTCGTTGCGGGCAGGGTTTGGGGTTCCTCAGGCGATGCTGTCCCAGTCTGCCCGGGTCACGGGGAAGGCGAGAGGTTCACCTCTCGCCGCACGGCCTGCCTCGGCCAGTGCCGAGGCACCCAGCCGGGCAAGTTCGACGCCGAGCGCGCCGGCGATATGCGGGGTCAAGGTAACGTGGGGTTCGCTGTAGAAGGGGTGCCCGGCATCCAGCACCTCGGGCGTGGTGACGTCCAGGACCGCATAGAGCGTTCCGGCCTGGACACGTTGGAGCAGCGCCACTTGGTCAACCAGGGCTCCGCGCGAGGTGTTGATGAAGGTGGCACCTGGCCGGATCAGGGCCAGGCGTTCCTTATTAATAAGGTGGTGGGTTTCGGGCAGGCTTGGCGCATGCATCGAGACCACGTCACTGGCCGCCAACAGCCTGTCGAGTTCCATGAGGGTGACACCCAGCTGTGCCGCTTCCTCTTGGGTTAGAAAGGGATCGGACACAAGGATGTTGAATTTGAAGGGGCGCAGCAGCTTGATGAGTGCCCGGCCCACCTGTGAGGCACCCACCAGACCAATGTTTTTGCTGTAGTTGCCCAGGCCCGGAAACAACGAGGTGGGGCTGACGCGGGTGCCCTCGCTCCGGTACAGGGCTGCGGATGATTCCAGCACCTTCTTGTTGGCCAGCAGGATCATGGCCAGGGTGTACTCGGCCACGGGTATTGCATTTGCCGAGGCGGCCGTGCTGACCTGAATGCCGCGATCCCATACCGCCTCGGTGATGTGGTGCTTGACAGACCCGGCCGCATGCAGCGCAAAGCGGAGCTTCGGAGCCCGTTCCAGCACATCTGCGCTCAGCAGAGGGCACCCCCAACCTGTAATCAAGGCATCGAGCTGTGGCAGGATTTCCTGCGCTTCCGGACAGTCGAAACGTGTCAGCGGCACCTTCGTGACGAGCTCGAGACTCTCGTCCAGAAGCGACAGGCACGCCGTGGGGAAGATTTCTTCGGAAACGCTTGCCGACATGGCCAACGCAATTTTGAAAGTCATGCCATTGCAGCCTCTCTCGCCGCCTTGTGCGCTGCTTGCCCACTCGTGCGATCGAAAGTTGCCGTAAGGACATCACCCCGACGAACTTCCAAGAAAAAGTCTGCCCCATCACGGGCAACTCCGGGGATGTGTGGCACGGGCGGGGCACCCTTGCGCGAGCCGGCGCCGTAGAGGTAACGGGTGAATTGATAGTTGCGCTGCAGCTGTGGGTGGGGCAGGGACACACTGGATTGTGTCCAGAATTCGCGCCACCAGTGCCTGTGGGCGAGCTCCAGTTCCTGCGCGTCGGCAGCCAGTGCTTCGCGGCAGCGCTCGTGTGCCAGCGCCAGCAGATCCTGGTTGGGCGCACAGTCTCCGGAGGTGACAACAGTGACGGCCAACCGGGTCTGCGTCCCGGTGCGCTCCATGGCAACGGCGGCGCAGTAGGAGAAACCGTCGGCGGCTTCCTGGGCGCACCAGCGGAGGTCCGCGGCGTTCCCGAGTACGGGTGCCGGGTAGCCGAGGGCGGCAACGGCACCGCCGCTGTGGGCGCTGGCGAACTGATCCTCACCTCCTGGTGCTGTGCCCGCCGGCACAAGATTCAGGCTTTCCACGGCTGCGCCCTGGATGCTCAGCATGAGCACCGGGGAGGTGGCACTGGCGAAGGCGCGCGCGCTGGCACCACCGGCGAGTGTGGCAATGCCTTCGGCCTCGGCCAGGCGCAGTTCGAAGGTTTCCACGGTGGTGCCAGCGGTTAGAATCAACTCGAGCCGGCCGGATGGAAGTTTAGCGGGCGTGGTGCCCTGGTAGTAGCCGCCCCAGGGGTCAGGGTTGTCTTCCGTGATGGCAGACCATGGGTTCTTGCGCCACCAGTCGGGGTCGCCGTGGGTGCGTTCGTCCCACAGGTCGCCCCGGTCCAGGGACAACCGGAGCGTGTTTGCCTCGCCCCAGAACAATCCTCCGAGCAGTCCGTTGGCCAGCGGCACGGCGTCTTCCCATGAGCTGACGGGTGCTTGAATCGCGGTGTTGTCGGCCGCAGCCGGCCCGCCGTTCTCCGGTGCCGCCCCTGCGGACGCCAGTGACGCATTCATTGTTTTCACTCCCCGTGTGCTGTGCGCACCCTAGGTTCTGCTGTTGGCTGTCAGAGCTACGAAAAGGCCGGGCAGGCAAGGTCTGCCGCCCGGCTCAATCCGCGCATCGGCTCGTTGTCAGCCGCGGTGGGGTTGTCCTGCGTTGAAGTACTCCACAAGTTCCTCGGGCAATGCCGGCACCTCGATTGCCCCACCGCCGGAGCGCAGTGACTGCGCAGCCAACACGCCAGCGGCCACCGCCTCACGCGCCGCGATCGGTGAGGTTTCCGTTGCACCACCCTCACGAGCAAAACGCAGGAATTCAGCAATCAACAACGGATCAGCACCCCCATGACCGCCCTCCCCGTCGCGGATCTCCACCTTCAGGTCCGGCTCCACAAAACCGCCCTGGGTGCGGGTGTTCCAGACGTGGATGAAGTCGCCGGGACCGTCGCCAAAGTTCTCGATCCTGCCCTGGGTGCCGATCACGGTGTAGTTGCGCCAGTAGTCAGGAGTGAAGTGGCACTGCTGGTAGGAGGCCAGCGCGCCGTTGTCCAGAACCATCTGCATCATCGAAATGTCCTCAACATCAATGATCGGGTTGAGGTCGCTCTGCTCGGTGGGCGGCCAGTTCTCCAGCGAGAACCAGTCCCACATGCGCCGATCTGAGTTGTCACGGCGGGATTCGACGTCACCGTAGACTGCCAAGTCACCAATGGCCGAGACCCTGCGGGAGTAACCGCCGGCCAGCCAGTGGATCACATCAAGGTCGTGGGCGCCCTTTTGCAGCAACAGGCTCGTGGTGTTGGCACGTTCGGCATGCCAGTCCTTGAAATAGTAGTCCCCGCCATTGCCCACGAAGTGCCGGCACCAGACGGCCTTGACCTCGCCAATGACACCAGCCTGAATCAACTCACGCATCTGCACCACAACGGGCATGTGCCGCATGTTGTGGCCAACGTACAACCGAGTTCCGGTTTCAAACGCGGTTGTCAGGATGGCATCGGCCGCTTCAAGGGTGACATCGAGGGGCTTCTCGCAGAAGGTGGGGATGCCGGCCTTCAGCGTCTGCACAGCAATCTCTGCGTGGCGGTTGTCCGGGGTCAGCACCAACACGGCATCCAGGCCGGCACCCAGCAGCTCGTCCAGGTTCGAGGTGACCTGCGCCGTTGGAATCTTTTCGCCAGCATCGGCACGGCCACGCTCGGAGACATCGCACACCATGACAACTTCGGAGCCCAGCCCCGGCTTGTGTACGTGCTTCCACAATGATGCCCGGAGGCCAAATCCAACCAGGCCCACCCGCATGTCCCGCACGGGCGCCGGCGAACCGGCTGCGGACTCAAGCATTTCAGTCACGTCTTCACTTCTTTCTTTGGATGTTACAAAACATATCGTGTTGCAGATTTAGGGAGACTTGGGCGCATCGAAATAAGCAGGCGCCGAATCACGCAGCAGCAGCTGCCACGGGAACTCAAGCACCCGGGGTGGGGCATCGGGGTCGTGTGCCCGCTCCACCAGGAAATCGGCGAGTCCGGAGAAGAATCCCAAGGGACCGGCGCTGGACAGTGAAGGCACCATGGTCTCCCCCTGGACCGTGTTGCCCACGCCGATCACAGTCAGATCATCCGGCACGCCCAGGCGCAGTCGCTGGGCTGCGTGGATGGCGGCAAGTCCCGCATAGTCGGAGATAGCGAAAATGGCCGTGGGCGGTTCCGGGATGCTGAGCAGTTCGACGGCGGCCGCGTAAGCGTTCTGTTCGTCGCCATCAAAGGTGGCGATGAGTTCGGGACGCAACGGCTGGCCTGCCCGAGCGAGTCCGTCCAGATACGCCTGATAGCGGACCGGGGCAGGTGTGCGCACGCTGCTGGCAGCCGCCAAGAAGGCCACTCTGGCATGGCGGGCCGTCAGGTGGTCCATTGCTGCGTCTAGGGATGAGCCGGACATGGAGCGGATCACGTCAAATCCGTTGGGATCCAGGGTTTCACTAAACACCACCAGGGAATTGGTGTGGGCCAACTCGGCCAGCAGTTCAGCATCGCCGGGCCGGCGGGCGTCGTCAATGAAGATGACGTCCGCACCTTGGCGGGGAATGGCAACACGCCAGTCCGTGTCGGCTAAAATCATCGGAGTAATTCCGGCGGCGGCAACGGCAGCACCCACGGCCCGGGAAACGGAAAGCGACCATGGATCCGAAAGCATGGTCAGTGACAGGAGCATCAGATTGGACTTTCCTGTTCGGATAGCCCTGGCGGCCTGGTTGGCCCGGTAGCCAAGCCGGTGCGCGGCTTCATGGACGCGGCGGCTGGTCTCTCCCGAAATGCCTGAGCCCTGGCCATTTGTGCGGCCCGCGAGGACGTAGGACACGGTGGCCGTTGACACTCCGGCTGCGGTGGCCACGGTCCTGATGGTCGGTCGGGCCATGTGCGGCAACGTCCTTTCGCATTCCTGATGTTGCTTGGCTGGTGTTCTCTGTCGGGTCCTGCTTCGGTGCGGCCTTGCTGCTGGCACCCCCGCTGTGGCACGGGCGCCCCTGCCATTGCCTTGCAGGGCCGTCTAAGTATGGTGGACTGGCAATGCTGTGGGCGGGCTGGCACTGGAACGTGCCAGCCCGCCCCAACGACTACGCCTTGGGTGCAGGCTGCAGCTTGAACACGGGTGCATCCGGATTCAAGTCTGCCTCGTACTCGGCGCGGATCTTGTCGCCGCCCTCAGATTTCCAGCGTTTGAGCACCTCGGTATGGTCGGAGACCTTGGCGCGGCCGGTGATGATGTCAATGGTCTTGTCGCGGACGATCTTCGTGATCTTCGGGCCGACCTTGGCGTTGGTGTCGGAGTAGCTGCCGTTGGTCGGGTTGCGCCATGCGAACTCGAGCAGCTTCTTCTCTGTTTCGTGGACGTATTTGGTGTCGTCCGGGAACCCGGGGTTGTAGAGCACGGATTCGGGGCTGGACATGATGTTCAGGGCACTGGCAACACCAGGAATGTTCTTCTGGCCGGCTTCGGTCATGAGGGGGTTGCCTTTATCGTCGAAGGTGAAGTCTTCACCTTCGGTACCGAAGTTCTTCTGCAGGTACTCCGCAGTGCCGAACGGTGCCGACAGCCAGTTGATAAGTGCCAGCTGTTCCTTGATGCGCTTCTCATCAGTCTTCTTGAACGCCGTGTAGCCAACCGTTCCGTAGCCCATGTCGTAGGTGGGGGTGATCGTGCTGTCGAAGCCGAACGGAACCAGGATCTCCATCTGCACGTCCTTGTCGAGGGCGCGGAAGCCGCGTACATCGCGCGGCCCTGCCGTGACCACTGCACCGAGCGTGCCGTTCAGGATCAAGGCCTTGGTGTTGGTGACGTTGACGTCCGGGTAGAACGCGCCGGCCGCAAACAGCTTGGCCGCATATTCCAGGCCGGCCACGTACGCGTCTGTTTCATAGATGTGTGTCAGTGAGCGGTCCTCGTTCACGCTCCACGAGTTGGGCGCCCCGAGCCATTCGGTGATCATGTGCAGGACATTGATGTACGCCGGTTCCAACGCGTACTGCTTCGCCCCTGGATTGCTCAGCTCCTTGGCCTTCTCAAAGAATTCGTCCGCGTCCTTCGCGTTTAGGCCGCCGACCTTGTCCCAGGTCCTTGACGTGCCCAACATGACCTGGCCAAACGGCGTGCTAGGGATGGGTGCACCCCAGATTTTGCCGTTGACGACGGCGGTGCGCCAGGAGTCGGGCTTGAGCGCGGCAAGGTTCGGGTAGTCAAGAACGGCGTCACCGGAGAGGTACGGGCTGAGGTCCTGGAACTTGGCTTCCAGCATGGGGCCGACGTTGGGGATGCCCTGGTTTGGCGGGATCCACATGAGGTCGGGCAAGTCCCCACCGGCCAGGATGGTGGCGAACTTGGCCGGGTAGCCGTCTCCAATATCTTCCACGATCTGCATTTTGAACTCCCCGCCGAGGGCGGTGTTCAGGCGCTGCCAGAACGGGTTGTCCGGCATGGCCGGCGCCATGACCTCGAAGGTTTCCGACAGCACGCTGATCGGGCCCGTGAGCGGTTTGGCCGTGGTGGATGCCACAGGTTTGGGCATGGTCAGGAAACCGGCTTCAAGCCCTTCTGCGTTGCCGGGCAGCTCGGCGGTGACCCCCGTGAATTCCTTGTAGGTGGGAAGAACAACCTTCTTGGATGCCTCAGCACCGCCGCCTTTGGCGGATTCCCCGCCGCTTCCGCATGCCGACAGGGTTCCCGTCAGGGCAATTGCGGCGACGGAGACCCCCGCCAGGCCGAGGAAATTTCGGCGTGAAACACCGGCTTCGTTGACAGCTCGTTTCATGATTTACCACTTTCTTATGGTGTTGAGGTTAATTGTTAGTTGCTGTTGCTTGCCCTGCAGGCTCGGTTAGCCCTTGACTGCACCGGTGATGACGCCCTTGTTGAAGTGCTTTTGAAGGAAGGGATAGACGATAAGGATGGGGACCAGTGCAACTACCACGATGGCCATCTGCATTGACTGCGGCGGCGGCGTAGTGGAGACGCCAATGGCTTCTGCCATCGAGCCTCCCTGCACCACGTAGTTGCGCAGAACCAGCTGGACCGGGTACAGGGTCTGGTCGTTGATGTAGAGCATGGCGTTGAAGAATGCGTTCCAGAAGCCCACGGCGTAGAACAGGCCAACCACAGCGATCACGGCCTTGGACAACGGCAGAACTATCTTGCGCAGGATCATGAAGTCGGAGGCGCCGTCGATGCGCGCTGCTTCGATGAGTTCGGTGGGGATGTTCATGAAGAAGGAGCGCATCACCACAAAGTTGAACGCGGCAAAGACGCTCGGTAGGATCAGCGACCACAGCGTGTTCAACAGGCCCAGCTGCTTGACCATCAAGAACATCGGGATCAAGCCCGGAGCAAAAAGCAGGGTGAACAACACCAGGAGCAGCACGGGCCGGCCAAACAGGACGGGCCGGGACGTGGCGTACGCCATGGTGATGGTAACAAACAGAGCCAGGAAGGTTCCTACAGCGGTAATGAATGCGCTCACGCCCAGGGCCCGGTACATGAACTCTCCGCTAAAAATGGCCTCGTAGGCTGCAAACGTCGGGTCGGTCGGCCACAGGACATAGCCACCGGCTGCGATCAGCTGCTTGTCATCGGCTAGGGACGTGGAGACGACCAGCAAGATGGGGATAATGATCGTCAGCGTGATGCCGCCGATGATGATGCCCTTGATGGAGTTGTACAGCGGTGAAGCCGGTTCTTTCCACGCCGGACGGCCCGAGTCGAAGCTGAGCCCCGCCGCACGGCGTGTAGCCTTGCGCGTTTTTGTAAGTGTTGTAGCCATGATTCTCTCCTTGTTTCAGCCAGTGTCCGGCGGCCCGGGCTAGCTGACCTTCTTCTGGAAAATGCCGGGTTCGCCGAAGCGGTGTGCCAGTGCGTTTGCCCCCCAGATAAGCAGTGCGGCAACCACACCCTTGGCGAGGCCTGCGGCAGCACCAATGCTCCAGCCGCCGCCTACAACACCGGTGAAGTATGTGAAGGTGTCAAGGACTTCCGCGGCACCTGCACCCACTGCGTCGTGCTGCAGCAGGAACTGCTCAAACCCGACGGAGAGGATATCGCCAATGCGAAGAATGAGCAGCAACACGATGATGGAGCGCAGCCCCGGCAACGTGATGTGCCACATGCGGCGCCAGCGGCCGGCACCGTCGGCTGCAGCCGCCTCATAGAGTGAACCGTCGATGGCGGCGAGCGACGCCAGAAAGATGATCATGGCCCAGCCGCATTCCTTCCAGATGAGCTGGATCGTTGCCAGCAGCGGGAAGGTGTCGGGGTTGGTCATGAACGGTATGGTGTCCAGCCCAAAGTCGCGCAGCATGTTGTTCACCAAACCTGCCCCGCCCAAAACCTGCTGAAACAAGGCGATGACCAGCACCCAGGACAGGAAGTGCGGCAGGTACACCAGGGACTGGAACCAGCGGCGGATCTTGGTGCTGACCAACGAATCGACCACAAGGGCCAGGGCGAGCGGCACGGGGAAGAAAAACGCCAGCTGCCAAAGCGCCAGCACCATGGTGTTCTTGAAGGCTACCCAGAAGTCCGGGTTGAAATACAGGTCAATGAAGTTCGACATCCCCACCCAGTCGCTGGCCGAGATACCCAGGTACGGCTGGTAGTCCTGAAAGGCAATGACATTGCCCAAAATCGGGATGTAAAAAAATAGTGCCAGAAACAAGACGCCCGGAATCATCATGAGGAGCATTTGTTTGTCGCGGACCACGCGGGCCTTGAATGTCAGCTCCCGTACTGGAATCCCGTCATGGAGTTTCTGCTGTTCTCGGCGCTTGGTTTTACCGCGCCTCATGCGCCCCTTAGGTGCCGGTGGCATGTCAACCACGGGAGCTAGCCGCTCCGCCGACTCCTGCTGCGTTTGACTCATGGACTCTCCTTGTTTCTGACGGGACGTGCTGTCACTGCTGCGGCACTGCGGCACTATTGTGACGCTCGCCATGTTAACCGTTTAACAAAGCGTAAGTGATGTGGGCCATATGCGCAAGAAGATGATCAATAATTACTTCTACTGGTCTTCATTCGTCATTAAGGGCTGTACTCAGGCCGCGTCTTCGTGGCACGCTTGACATGGCGGAGACCGGCATTGCTCGTTCCGCACACACCATCACCATGACCAATCAAGCCGTGGAGGCTCACATGGGAACCAACACGTCTACCCCAACCAGCATCATGTCGGGGTCATGCCACCAACCTCTGCCAGCTTCAGAGTTGAGCCCGGACACCGTGGGCTTCCATGCGACGGTGGCATCCAGGCAGGATCCTGCCATCCTGCCTGTCCATGCACAGGATCGGGCCCTCGTCTACGTCACGGATTTCGGCGCCGACCCATCCGGGATTTGCGATTCTGCCGTGGCCGTGTGGGAGGCTCTTTGCCATGCCAAGGCACTGGGTGCACCTGTCACCATTGTTTTTCCCACGGGCCACTACCTGATGCACTCGTCCGCGGCACCCAAGCGTGAGCTGTACGTCTCCAACACTGTGGGCAGGTTCGAGGAATTCAAGGTTAAAAACATTGCGATCCTTATCGAAGACATGCACGATGTCATTGTCGACGGAATGGGATCCGAATTGTCCTTCCACGGGCGCCAAACACAATTTGCGGCTATTCGTTCCACTGATGTGAGCATCAAGAACTTCTCCACGCAGTGGCATGCCCCGCTGGTTGTGAACTTGACCGTGATGGGCAGTGGCGTGGCGAACGGATTTGGATTTCGCGATATTAGGGTTCCTGCCGGCGTCACGGTGGACATCCACGGGCCCACCGCCACCTTTTCCGGGGAAAGCTGCCCGTCCACTGGCCAGCCATACTGGAGCCACGGCCCCGAAGTGGCCAGCGAATGGCAGAATCAAATTCGAGACCTCGCCAGCGGACTGACCCTACGCTCACCGCTCCCCCTCTGGAAAGACTCCCGCGACGTGACGGCGCTGGCGAAGAACCTGCTGCGCATCAGCTACAACTTCCGTGAAGACCCCGGCGATGCGGGCAAGGTCTACGAGCTGCGCCAGCGCCCCCGCGATACACCCGGAGGATTCGTTTGGGAGTCAACCCGCGTTGCATTACAGAACCTGACCCTGCACTACCTGCACGGCTTCGGCATCGTTGGCCAGCTCAGCCAAGACCTGTCCCTGGACGGCCTTGTTCTGCGTGCCAAGCCCGGTAGCTGGCACCAGAGCGCCGGACTGGCGGATTTCATCCAGCTCTCAGGCATCGCCGGCAAGGCACAGATCACGAACTGCCTCTTCGACAACCCGCACGATGACCCCATCAACATCCACGGCACCTACGTCCAGGTGGAGAGAATAGACCGCGGCAGCCGCACCGTGACCTTGCAGTACATGGAACGTGATTCCGCAGGATTCCCACAGTTCTACCCGGGTGACGAGCTCCGGTTCCTCAAGCGTGCCACCATGCTCTCTGACGGGGCCGAAGATTACAAGGTTCTCGCTGTGACCGGGCCTTCGGGCCGGGACCGGTCCCATGATTTGGAACGCATGACCATCACCGTGGATAAGGACCTGCCAACAGATCTGGCAGCTGAGACGTACGTGGCGGAGAACATGACGTACACGCCCGAGGTCTACATTGCAGGGAACACCTTCAAGTCAGCCCCCACCCGGGGCATCCTCGTCACAACCCCCAAGCCGGTGCTGATTGAGCGGAACCATTTTGACCAGATGGGCATGTCGAGCATCTACATTTCCGCAGACGCTGATTATTGGTATGAATCCAGCGGTGTCACCAGTGCAACGATCCGCAACAACGTTTTTGACCGCCCGGCCACAGGCTGGGCTGCCATTTGGTTTGACCCGACCAACGTTGAATCTGAGCCGGTGCGAACAGTGCACGGCAACGTGAGCATTGACGCCAACCGCTTCATGCTCCAACCCGGCGGCTCCCTGGTGAAGGGCAAGTCGGTAGCGGGCCTGTCGTTCACCAATAATGTGGTGAGCCACTACGGCCCTAGAACGGAAGCGCCGCAGTCCAGGGCCGCGGAGCTCTTTGACTTCGCCGCCAGCAGCGGCCTGTCGTTCATCGACAATGCCTACGCTCCGGGGTTCAACCTCGTCGCCACGCTCAGGGCGATGCCTGCCAGCGAGGTAGACGCAGCAGCCGATGGCCTCCGCATCCATGCCTCCGACGCCCCTCAGCACCGCGGCTCTGCCAACGTCAATGGCTGCGAACTCAGGACCGGTGCGCTGCTAACCCCGCTGGCCGAGCCAGTTTGGTCCGGGGTGACCTTCGGGGCTCCTGTCTCGGACTTGGCATGGCTTACCCACGCCGCAGCCGGAACAAGGCAGGTAGACGTCGTTTTGCTGGCGGCAGAGTCCGGCACCTCGGTGTACGCCCACTACAACGACCACAAGCTCACCGTTCCACACGGAGGAAACGCCGTCCTTGAACTCGTGTCCGGCCCCAACATTCTTGAGGTGCGGACCTTGTCTACCGACGGGCGTTCGGGACAGACGTACCGTTGGGTCATCATCGTCGAATAGCACTACGGGCGGCGCAGCCGGCCGGTACTACGGCCGGCAGCGGCCCGCGCCTGCCGGCGCCGCGGCAGCAAGGGCGGGCACGGAATTCCGTGCCCGCCCTTGTCCTGCCATTGACCGTGCCAGCGTTAGCCCTGATTGATCACCAAGATCGCGCCCCGGCGCGGCTCCACTGTGATGGCTTCGCCGGGACCAAAGACTGCCGCTTCCTGGAATCCAGCCACAGCCGGTGTCGCGAAGGCACCCCCGGCCAGGTGCACGAATTCCGGGCCGAACTCCAACGTCACGGACGCGGTTTCCGGTGCCCAGCTGGCCAGGGCCGTGACCAGTCCGGTGGGTGTGATCCATGACGTGGCCAGCACGTCCGGGTTGCTGGTACGCACCGGCAACTCCAGCGCCCAGTGCCCCACCATGGGTGCGTCGGAAAGGCTATGCGCCGCCCACAGTTCCCATAGTTCACGGTTGTCCACGCGAGGAGCCCGGCCCGTCATGCCGTAGACCATCCCGCGCCAAGGATTACCACCGCCTTCCAGCATCTCTCCCATCAGGCCAAACGGGATGCCGGAAACTTCCACGAGCCAATAGGCCGGATCGGTGTTGTCGTAGTCAAAGTACTCCCCCAACCACAGCCTGTCCGTGTAGGGCAGCTGCTCCATATACATGTTGGCGGAGGAGGCAAAGCCATCCCGCTCGTTGTACTGGTTAGCGGAGTGGATGTCGATTTCCGGTTCGTCGCAGCGCGCGGAGAGCACCTTGCGGACCCGCTTCATGGCGTGCCGGTCGTAGGCGATGTCATCCAGATAGATCCCGTCCAGCCCCGTGCGGCGCACCAGCTCATCAAGTCCCTTGATGTACCAGTTTTGCAGCCGCGACTCCCCCGCCGTCACCACGGCAATGTCATCGACATTGGGCGCGTACCAGGCCGAAACATAGTTCGTCCCGGCGTGCTCCTGCGGCCAAATGTGCCCTTTACCAGGGCCGTCGCAGAAGATCTCATGGCCCAGGGACAGCATCGGCAGCAGGTCCGGGCTGTGCCCCGTCAGCTCCCGCACGGTGTCGTACATCTTGACCTTCAACCCGACCGCATGCGCCTGTGCCGTGTAGGCCGCCAACGCATCCGCATGCAGCAGCGGGTCATTGATGAACGGGGCCAGCGCGGTGGCGTGGTGGATGTTGATGACGCTGGCACCGATTGCGGCGATAGCGGCCACACTGCCCTGGCCGTGGAAGTACCGGTTGCGCAACTGACGCCCCGGTTCAATTGGCTTGAAGGGAGTCAGCAGCAGGCGGAAGCCGTAGTTCAGGCTGTCGCCCGGGGCCATGATCCGGGCCCCACTGAAGGCTTTAAGCACGACGGCGGCGCTGCCGGTAGCGCTGTTCTCCTCCTTGAGCGTGACGCCGGCTGCGGCGCCAGCCGCGTCCGGATTAGCCCATGAGGCCGGTGCGATGAGCGGCTTTTCACGGTAGAAGTTGGTGTTGAGTGGGCGTTCGTAGTTGTCATCCCGCAGCGCAACTTGGACGCCAACGTTGCTGTCACCGAGCCACAGCGAATCCTGGTTCTTGGACGCCACATCCCAGTTCCAGTCGATGTCCGCCGGGCGGGTGCCGCCGGGGACGCCCAGCCCCATCGAGTAGGGTACGGACTCCGGATCCAGCACCATGGTTAAGGCCACGTCCTCCAGTTCCACACTCGCTAGTCCCTGCGGAACGGCGAGACGAACGGCAAAGTTTGCAGCGCCGTCGGCCTCCAGCTGCCCTTCCACCCGCACTGTCAGGGGCGTGTTGGGGCTGGTCCACAAGCACTCCCAGCTCACGCGGGCCGGACCGTGGGTGGTGTATGACAACGGCGAGTGCTCCCACGCGGGCGCCCCGGGCAACTGCGGTGCCACCGTCAATGCTTCCAGCAACAGTGTGCGGCTGGGACCATCTACGGCTGTTACCGCCGAGGTGAAGGTGGAGCTCAGCTGTTCCGGTAGGCCGTTGGGGGCCAAACGGAGCGTGCGGCCCAGGATCTCTAGTGTGCGTTCCGTGGCATCCACTCCAACTGTGGTGAACGGTGCCACGAGTTCGTCATCTTGTGCCAGCGTCGAGTCCAGCCAGGACAAACGACGCAGCTTCCGCGGGTCACCAAAGCCGCCAGCGGCGATATCGGCTTCCGCTGTTAAGGCAACGTCGAGGGTGAGCGGGAATGTAAGGCTGCCGGCATCGGAGGAGACGGTGATGAATGCATCGACGGCCCCGCCTGCCGCTTCTCGCGGAACTGAGATGATCACAAACAGTCCTTGCACAGCACCCTCGGCTACCTCAAGCACCTGGCTAAATGGCTGGCCCAGCCGGTCGATGCCGCCAGTGTTCAGACAGCGGGCTACCGCGTCCACACCACCGGTCTGGGCTGCCACATCAACCGTGACCGCGGTCAGTGCCGTGCGGGCGTAGAGGCCCAACTGCACCACATAGTCTTCACCTGGCTGCGCGGCAGCCACAAGGGTTTGGGCCACGTGCGCGGTACCTGATACGGCCACGGGGCCGGCAATGGCCCAGTGGGCGGGAAGTGCGGTCTTCATGGAAATGGGGTGGCGGCGGTCCTGGGCAAACACCATGAAGGGTGTGCCGGCGTGCGCCTCGTGCAGTGCGGTACGTTCCGCATCTGTCGCAGTGAAGTTCATGGGCGCGAAGCTGTCCCACTCGCTGGCAGCCTCGTAGCGGAGGGCCCGGGCACCTGGCTGGCTTTCCGGAAAGCCCTGCTCAGCGGACCACACGCTCGGGGCGACGGAGTTCACCCAAGCAGGATCCGCCGTCGGACGGGCAGGCAGATACTGTGCCTGCGGGTAATAGGAGCGCCCGCCCATGACGTAGGGAAGGTAGTAGAAGTAGTACTCGCCGGCGCCATCAATCGCTTCAAAGATGAAGGTTCCGCTGGCCTGTGTTTGGACTCCAGACACGAGGTTGCGCACCCGTTTGCCGGATGCCGCGGAGATGACGATGGTGTCCACGTCCCCGGGGTTGGCGTCCTGACGGCGCCACGGCAGGTGGACGGCGACGGCACCGCTGCCCGCGGGCACTTCTTCCACCGCCACGACGATCCGGTGGTTGCCGTAGAGCAGTTTGTCCCAGTCTCCCAGCCCACAGTCCAATTCGGGATGCAAACGGTGCAAGGTGGTCTGCGGAGAAGGTGTTGACGTGGCTGGTGCCGGCGGGCGCATGTGAAGCAACTCCAAGAGTATCGACAGTGATACTCCATCCTTGCCTGAACGTTCATGAATGCACAGCAGTATTACAATTCATAATCACTCATATTGCGCCCGATCTCCGGTTCTCGATCCGTGCATCGATAAGCGGTCCTTAAACGAGCGTCCCAGGTCTCGACGGGCTCAAACCACACCCATTCCGGCCGAGATGTGCGATGACGCCCTCACTGAGAGGGCGCGATCTCACACCTCGGCAGAAGAGGGTGGTTGAGCCCGTCGAGACCCGGGTCAGTTTGTTAGGACACCTAGCCCCAATGCCGTGAAGTTAAGGCTTTGCGGCTGATGTCAATGCGGTCGGGGTGTTGATGATTTGTATGGTGAGGCGGGCTTTTTGGGTTGGGCCGTGGGGTTTGGTGGCTCGGGCCTGGTATTTGGAGATGGCTCGTTTGACGG
>JBBSSM010000042.1:0-21000 GCA_038242155.1 Actinomycetales bacterium
AGACGCTGGAGAATGACCTGCGCAACTGGGTCAAGGGGTGGAACGAGAATCCCAAGCCGTTTATCTGGACGAAGACCGCCGAGGAGATCCTTGCATCGCTTGGACGACTATTGACACGAATTAACGGCGCGGGACACTAGGGCGGGGGTTGTACCGGGACAGCCCGGTACAACCCCCGCCGCAGTTGCGCGGCAGGCTCGGATTCGCGCGAGCCACTGCCCACATTCTGACGGGAATCCCTCCCTCATTAATACCCCACGGGGGTACTTGACAATATACCCCACAGGGGTATCATTGCTTATATGAAAACAAACATTATTTCCGCGGACGAGCACGTTGATCACGGATACACCGCAAACAAGGAAGCTCTCTTGAAACGGCTGAGCCGCATCGAAGGGCAGGTCCGCGGCGTCAGTCGCATGGTCGACGACGAAAAATACTGCATCGACATCCTCGCGCAAATTTCTGCCATTAACGCCGCCCTGCACAAGGTCAGCCTCGGCTTGCTCGAGGAGCACCTCTCGCACTGCGTGGTCAATGCCGCAGCCCAGTCCCTGGAAACCGGCGACAAGTCCATCGTGGACGAGAAGGTCTCCGAGGCAACCATCGCCATCGGCCGCCTGCTGCGGTAAATCCGGCCCTACATTTTTCACACACCACATTAGGAGCACTCATGAACGAATCATCATCCTGCGGCTGCGGCTGCGGAAGCAACACCAACGAAGAGCTCACCATCACCATGGCACCCACGGAGGACAGCATGAGACAAAGCCACACAACCTTGAAAATTGCCGGCATGACCTGCGGGCACTGCGTTGCCTCGGTCACCGAGGAATTGCAGGGGGTACCCGGCGTAAGCCACGTCAAGGTGGACCTTTCCGCCGGAGGCACCTCTACCGCCACCATCACCACCAGCACACCGGTCGACCATTCGCTGTTGACCGAAGCCGTTGCGGAGGCCGGCTACACCGTCGTCTCCACCAGCGCCTAAGTCCACCCAGCTGTCGCCGCGATGCACCCTGCCCGCAGCGACCCACCCGGAAATGGAACCATGAGCACCCACACCGACTTCCCCACCAACCAACGCGTCATTGAACTGGATATCCAGGGCATGACCTGTGCCTCATGTGTGGCCCGCGTCGAACGCAAACTCGGCAAGCTCGACGGCGTTGCGGCGTTGGTGAACCTGCCGTTGGAATCAGCACAAATCACCGCCCCGGCAGGCGTGAGCGACGAGCAAATCATCGCCACCGTCGAATCCGCCGGATACAAGGCGGCCCTCAAGGTCGATAAGTATGCGGCGGTTGCGCCTGCCACACAGGAGGTTTCCCCCGCGGGCACGCCACCGGCAGCTCCGGAGCAACCAGCTCCCGAGCAGTCCGTTCCGGAACAGCCCGTCCCGGAACGCAAGGCGCGGGGTATGAACCACGCCGCCCCATCAGCCGGCAGTGACCTGAAGAAACGCCTGGTCATCGCCGTGATTTTCACGGTGCCGTTGTTCATCATTTCCATGATCCCCGGGGCACAGTTCCCGCACTGGGGCTGGGTAGCCTTGGTGCTGGCCGCGCCAGTGACCTTTTGGTCGGCCTGGCCCTTCCACCGCGCCGCCGCCATTAACGCACGGCACTTCGCCTCCACCATGGACACACTGGTGTCCCTGGGCGTACTGGCGGCTTATTTCTATTCACTGTGGCAGCTGATCCAAGACCCCAATATCACAGCGCACAGCGGCATGGCGATGAGCGAACATGCGCTGTACTTTGAAACCGCCGGCGTCGTTGCCACGTTCCTGCTGCTGGGGCGTTACCTTGAGGCCCGCGCCAAGGCGAAGGCCGGCGACGCCCTGAAGTCCCTGCTGGACCTGGGCGCCAAGGAAGCCGTGGTGCTGCGCAACGGCACCGAAGTGAAAATCCCGGCAGCCGAGCTGGTGCCAGGAGATGAGTTCGTGGTTCGCCCCGGGGAGAAGATCGCCACCGACGGTTTTGTCGTCACGGGACATTCGGCCGTTGACACTGCGCTGGTCACCGGCGAATCGGTACCCGTCGAGGTGGGCCCGGATGACACCGTCACCGGCGCCACCATCAACACTTCGGGTTCCCTGGTGGTGCGGGCAACCCGCGTCGGGAGGGATACCACACTGGCCCAGATGGGCCGCCTGGTCTCCCAGGCGCAGACGGGCAAGGCACCGATCGCCCGGCTAGCGGACAGAATCTCGGCCGTTTTCGTGCCGATCGTGCTGGTTATTGCTGTGCTGACCTTCGTCCTCTGGCTGGTGCTCAGCGGAGATGTGAATGCAGCCTTTGCCGCCTCGGTTGCGGTGCTGGTCATTGCCTGCCCCTGCGCCCTGGGGTTGGCGACGCCGATCGGCCTGCTGGTGGGCACCGGCCGCGGAGCCCAGCTGGGCATCTTGATCCGCGGTCCGCAGGTCCTGGAGGACACCCGCAAGATCGACACCGTGCTGCTGGACAAGACAGGGACCGTGACCGAGGGCAACCTTGAGGTGACCTCCGTCGCTCCGGCCAACGGATTTACCTCCGGGACGGTGCTGGCCCTGGCCGGCGCCGCGGAATCAGGCTCCGAGCACCCCATCGCCCACGCCATTGTGGCCGCGGCACGGGCGCAGGCTCCCCTGACCGGGTCGACGGCGTTCAACTCCGCCCCCGGCGGCGGCGTGCGCGCTACGGTGGATGGGCACAAGGTGGTGGCGGGCCGGGAAAATTGGCTCAAAGAAAACGGCGTCGAACTCAGCGATGCGGCACGGGACGATTTAAGCGCAGCGCAGGCCAGCGGCGCAACCTCCATCATGGTGGGCATTGACGGCACATTCGCAGGACTTATCAACCTCACCGACACCATCAAGGAATCGTCGGCTGCAGCCATTGCCCGCCTGAAGGAGCTTGGCCTGCGCCCGGTCCTGCTGACCGGAGACAACGCAGCCGTGGCCCGGCAGGTGGCGGAAAAGGTCGGCATTGCCCCCGAAGACGTCTTTGCCAACGTGCTTCCTGACGGTAAGGCCCATACAGTGCGCAAGCTGCAGGGCGAGGGCCGGGTTGTTGCCATGGTTGGCGACGGTGTGAACGACGCCCCCGCGCTGGCGCAGGCGGACCTGGGAATTGCGATGGGCTCGGGCACGGACGTGGCCATTGAGGCGGCGGACCTGACCATTATGGGTAATGACCTCACCCAGGTCGCCCAAGCCATCGAGCTGTCGCGCAAAACACTGGGTACCATCAAGACGAACCTGTTCTGGGCGTTTGCCTACAACACCGCCGGCATTCCCATTGCTGCGCTGGGTTTGCTCAACCCCATGATTGCCGGCGCCGCCATGGCCGCCAGCTCGGTGCTCGTAGTCGCCAACTCACTGCGGCTGCGCGGCTTTGCCAAACATCCTGGCTAAACAACCCGCTCGTGGGTTCGTTGTTTTAACAAACTGCCACCCAAACCACAGCACCAGGGCCAAAAGGGAATGGCACACGGGGTCCAAAGACCCAAAAGGAACACGCCGGCGTCGGGCTTGGCCATGGTGTCAAAGCCAATGGGCACTGTAATGACAATCATGCTGATGCTCCTATAGTTCTCAAGCGACTGTTTTGAGTGTTTTCAGTCGCTGATATTCGTGCAGCCATTGTTGGTATTCAAGGGCACGTTTGTGGTCTTTGGTAATGCCTCGTTCGAGTCTGGATAGGCTATTGGGGCAGTCCAACCGTGACTATCCTCAGCCCAATGCAACGACCCAAATCAGCACTTCAGGAGTAGCGTGGTGAAATGACTGAACAGCAGCCGTACCAGATTGTTCAAAGCCACAAGGATTTTCAGGTACGTCGTTATCCCGCGCACCTGCTCGCCGAGGTGGTCACCGAAGGTTCCTTTGAAGACGCTGGCAAACGGGCCTTCCGTTACCTCTTTGCCTATATCTCGGGAGAAAACCACACAAGCCAGAAGGTCGCCATGACCGCACCGGTGGTCCAGGACTCCGCGTCAGAATCAATTGCAATGACTGCCCCGGTCTTGCAGCAGCCAATTGAAATGCAGGCCGGCGGCGTCGAGACCCCACGGTTCCGGGTTGCTTTCGTTTTGCCGGAATGCTTCACTCTGGAGAACGCGCCTGAGCCCACCAGCCCTCTCGTCCACTTGCGGGCGGTTCCGCAGAGTCACGCCGCGGTCACTGGTTTCAGCGGTCGGTGGACTGCTGCGAGCTATCAAAGCCATCTGGAGGCGCTGAGAAATGCTGTGACAGCTGCCGGACTCACTGCCCTCGGTAACCCCCGTTTCGCCAGATTCGATCCGCCGATCAAACCATCGTTTATGCGCCGCAACGAGATAATACTTGATCTCGAGAACCCCGGCTGAAGCGGTGCAAAACACGGTTGCGAATTCCTCACGAGCAGATGGTGCACGCTCCCCAAAACCGCTCGGGCACTGAACTTCCGGTACGGTCGGGGGCGTCAACCGAACGCAGCGGCAGGAAGGTCCGCCCCATCGACGGCCACTGCCACCAGTATCCGACCGCTGCCGCGGCCACGGCGGCTGGTTTCGCTTCATTCCGCCCTGCCCGCGTTAGGCATAATCCCTCTCATGGGCCAGGCGGCGGCAGAGGGCAGACCCGAGCCCACAGGTCGCGCCAACAACGGGCAGATCGGGATCACGTAACCGTGTCATGGGCGAAGGCCAACGGGTGAGCCACCACTTCCCACAATGGCACGGACGGGACCTGCCAAAGGCAGCTGCCCCTGCAGGGCCAAACGAATCCGGGCGTGCCCATCGCCTTGGCGCAGGGAACGCCCAAGTTCATGCAGGGCGGCACGTTTATCTTCGGGAAGCTGCAGCATTGAGCCGAGCGCGATTTTAATGTCTGCCACGGTGGCGGTATTCGGTGCCAGGACCGCGCCGAAACCGGTGGATTCCAGAGCAGCGGCACCGGCGAACTGGTCTGTAGAGAAGGGCAAAACCACCAACGGCACCCCAAATGTCATGGATTCAGTGACGCTGTTGTTGCCTCCGTGAGTCACGCCCGCGGCGGCTGTTTCCAGCAAAGTTACCTGCGGAAGGAATTCACCCACCAGCCAATGCTCTGGAATTTCCCCGAGGGCTGCCAAATCCCCCGATCCGTACGCCACCGCTGCACGGATCCCGGATTCCCGCAGTGCGGTGACGACCTTATTGAGGACATCATCGCGCACCGAAAGAAAGCTGCCGAAGCTCACATAGACAAAGGGGTCGGTGTCGGATGCGAGCCACTGCTCCACGTGCGGCTCGGTGGGCTCGGATCGCACAGAGGAGCCCAGGAACAGGTGCTGGGGCAACAGCTTGGTTCGTTCCGTTGACACCAATTCGGCAGGGTAGTTAAAAATAAGCAGGTCACCATGCTCGGCGAAGGCATCCGGTGAGGGCTGGAGGGTGGGAGACAACTGAGCCAACGCCAGGTTCCACTGCGTGGTGAATGATTCACTGACCTGAACGCACAGGTTCTTCAGCTCCTGCAGTTCAGCCTCACCCGGGGAGAATGCGGCCGGCCAGGCTGGAGGAAGCCCGTACACCTCGGAGGCCAGGGGCAATGGCAGAGCCGTAGGATGGCCCAGGACGACGTCGATGTGATGTATTCCTGCAGCGACCATGGCCAGCCGGGCGCTGAATGCCAGATGATCGACAATGATTGTCTCCGGGTTCAGCTCCTCGATGATTGTCTGCACGGCCCGGGCAGTCTTGACCGGCTCCCACATCAGGTCATTCATGCGGGCCTCCGCCTGGAAGGCAAGGGTCTCAATCATGCCCCTGCGCGTGGCCGAGAAAAATCCGCGCAGTGCCTCGTCTTCACCTTCGGGCTGTTCCTCAGCGCGGATCACCCCGGGGTTTGAGCCCCGGCCCAGTTGCAAGGGGGCATGTTCGAATCCAAAGGATTCGACAATCCCAGAGGTGGCAGGTCCGGTCGCCACCACCACCCGTTCGCCTGCCTCCAGCCAACTTGTTCCCATGGCGGCAAGGGGGTAGAGATGCGAGGCATAGTCGGGGCTGATTATCAGAAGTGTCATGGGGCCAACATCAATTCTCTTCGAAGTTTAACAGCGTCGTGGTGCACATTTGAATACACCTGGGTCAAGGTGTGGGCCATCGCTTCGATCGTGAAACGCTCTTGGACAATACTGCGGGCATAAACAGCCCGATCGTCCGCTGCTTCGTCCGCTGCGCACAGCAGGGCCGCATTTACCGCCTCACACAGCAGCGCCGTGTCCCAGGTTTTTGTGAGAAACCCGGTGCGCCCCTGCTCCACATAGGTTGCTGGACCGCCCGCGTCGGGCCCCACCACCAGCAAACCTGAGGCCATGGCCTCCAACAACGCGATACCAAATTCTTCCTTGAGGCTTCCGCAGACGTACACACCGTGCGGAGCCGCGAAACCCGGTAATCCAGTGCGCGTCGCAGCGACCCAGCGGGCCACGGTGTCGTTGGGCCGGTGCCCCGAAAGCACCAAACCCTCCCCGAGTTGTTCGTGTGGGTCAACTATTGCCGCTATGAGGTCAAGTTGTTCACGTTCGTCCGCCGAGGGGTTCTGGAAATTCCCGCCGATCAGCAGAAGATTGGCTCGGTGACGCAGATCGGACCCGGCCCAGGCTTCGACGATGGTGGCCATGCCCTTGACCCGGTGGAATCTTCCAACGCTGGTCAGCAACGGCAATCCGCGGCGTTCGGGCGGGAGATCGCTGAGAAGGTCCCGAAGTTCCAGCAGTGCCGCGCTCGCGGGCTTTCCGGCAGCAAGTGACTGGGCTTCCAGGACGGCCTGGTCAATCACCTGCAGATCGATGCCTTCGGGAACAACTGTGTGTCGATGGGGTTCCTTCGCCATGTCGAGTCCCACCAGCTCGATAATGTCGTGATGCAGGTTGGGGCGTGGGAAGAACACGGTGTGGGCTGAATTGGTGGCCAGTCGCTGGACGAGTCGGGCGCGGAACCAAAAATGTTCCACCTCGTCAATGTCCCCGAAGTTCTCCCTGTTGAGAGTGCCCGCATGATCCATCGAGTTAATGACCGAGTGCGGATCCGGTGCCACGGTGAAGACCACTGGTATATCGAGGGCCCGGGCGACGTCGAAGGCAGCCAAACTGCCCACGTCCGCCATCCGCAGGTGGATTATCTGAACACCTCCGGATGCCCTGAGTATCCGGCTGATACCTCGGCGGGCGGCGACCAAAAACGGCCAGGCGTTCGCTGATCGCCTGGGGCCCTGCAGCAAAGGAATACGGCCATACAGGTGGCCGTATGCGGTGTTGCCCAGTGCTGCCACGCTTTGTGCCGCCTCGGCCGCATCACCTCGCGAGAGGGTCAGAACGCGGTCAACCGGTAGGCAGCGGTCCGTTCCCGGGGGGAAGTCATCCGCCTCACGTCCCTGGCCGGCCACGAGCGCATCACCGAGCCGTACCAATAAGGTGGCAATACCGCCGTTGTCTCCACTGCCGGAATGGCTCAGGTGTGCGTCGATATCGGCGTGCAGGAAAAGCTGAGCGACCGTCAGACCTGCATCTGGCTGTCCGAGTGCCCCGTCGCTTTCCACGACGTCATGGACGTCGTGGTCCACCAGGGAAAGCCGGGCCACTTCCGCCAGAGGGCCTCCGTCTGCAACCAGTTGTTCAAGCAGCTCCACTATTTTTGGCTGCCCCTTGCGTTGTCCCAATGCTGCGATGGCGGCAACCCGAACTGATGTATCCTCGTTCGAGTCATGAGCTATGCGCAGCAGGGGAGCGGTGGCGATGGAGTGATGTACCAGGCCCAGCGTCTCCACCAACCGATAGCGGCGCTCAGCTTCAAAGACACCAAGCATGGCGCTTTCCAGACCGATGGTGACCAGTTCAGGAGCAGGTGTTGCCCACGCTTCAAGAGTTCGCTGGGCCAACATCGCGGCGAATCCCCCCGAAGCAACCAGGCCGATAAGCCGCCCAATGGATTCGGATCGAGGAACGCGGGACCTGTGGGCCCACGCTGCATGCTCCCGAATGAAACCGTGTTCACTGGACAGGAGTTCAGATAAAGCCGTGTCGGCTTCCTCATCAACCATTTGCGCAAGGGCATGAGTCGCTGCGATCGCAACGAGCTGGTCTTTGGATCCAATGGCACTGCGGAGCGTGCGAATGTTTCTGACGCCGCCGTTGCGGCTTGCTTGGACTGCCAGATCGTCGGCGAGTCGCAGGGCATCGACGAGACGATCAGTCTTTTTCAAAGCATCGAGAGAGTTCTGAACGCTCACGTATATACCTCTTCAGGAGTAAGTCCTCGTCAGCACAGCAAATAACATACAGGTCCGATCCTAACCGCGGCGTGGCTGGATCACCTACATGAGCAATACCATTGCAAAACCTGAAGGCTGGCAACTAAATTTCGGATGGTTTGGTGTATCTGCTTTTAACCGGGCAGAACCTGCCACACCGCTACAACACACCCGCACGCACCGTGTTTTTCAACCGCCTTGGCGCAACAGCACCAGGATCGGCATGGGAAAATTCAGACCAACGCACCGCGGCAGCCGGTTCTAGCCTACAATCTCTTCCCTTTTCTGCAGCGGCCCCGTCCTACGCCACCTGTCAACTAGATTCCGTGTATTTTCAGGGACACAAGGCACCAGCGCGGCAAAAGACGCAACAATTGCACCCTTTTTCCCTCGCTTGGATGCTGCCAAATTGTCCGAAGGTGGGAGCCCGGAGCTGGGCCCAGGACCGTGCGTCGTGGGCAGAAACGACCGTGCCGCCGTCGTTCCTGAACGACGGCGGCACCAAGTGGTTGGGGGCGGTGGAACCTAGCGGCGCACTACTGGATTGGAGAGCCGGCCAATGCCTTCAATTTCCACCTCGTAGCGGTCACCTGCCTGCAAAACGTCAACGCCCGCCGGGGTGCCCGTCATGATGACATCGCCCGGGAGCAGGGTGAAGGCGTGGGAAATAACTGAGACCAGCTCCCGGACACCGCGCACCAGCTGGTTGGTGTTGCCTTCCTGGCGGAGTTCGCCGTTAAGCCACCCCTTGATGTCAACATCGTCGGGGTCCAGCTCGGTTTCAATCCACGGACCCAAAGGCGCTGAGGTGTCGAAACCCTTGGCGCGGGCCCACTGGCCGTCGCTGGCCTGGACGTCGCGGGCGGTGAGGTCATTGCCGCAGGTGTAACCAAAGATGACCTCGTCCGCGCGCTCTTCGGGGACATCCTTGCAAATGCGGCCAATGACCACGCACAGCTCGGCTTCGAAGGAGATTTCATCGGAAAATTCCGGCAGCACGATCGGCTCGTTCGGACCAATAACGCTGGTGTTGGGCTTGAGGAACAATAGGGGCGTTTCGGGAACCTCATTGCCGAGTTCACGGGCGTGCTCGGCAAAGTTACGTCCCACGCCAATGACTTTGCTGCGTGGAATGATCGGAGCTACCAGGCGCACGTCTTTTAGCCGGTGCTTTTCAGCGGTGCGTTCCACGCCATTGAAGAAGGGATCTCCCTTGATCACAGTGACAGTTTCACTGCCTGATTCGCCTTCAACTACGCCGTACATGGGGTCATTGTCTACTACAAAACGGGCTATACGCATGTGCCCCAGTGTATCGGCAACGCTTGGTAAAACTGCAGTGCGGGCCGCTTTCAACGGCCCGCATTACGCATATTACGCCAGGCGTGTCAGCCAGCCATGCAGGTCTTCCACGACGCCGGTTTGAATGCCCACCAGCTGTTCACGGAGGGCCGCCGTGACTTCACCAATTCCCTGGGCCGGGGAAGCAATACTGCCCTCTGCCGTTTTAAGCTCTCCAATGGGGGTGATGACAGCAGCCGTGCCGCAGGCAAAAACCTCTGTGATCTCCCCGGAGGCGACTTTGGTCCGCCACTCATCAATGGTGATCTTGCGTTCCTGCACGGTCATGCCGCGGTCAGCGGCAAGCTGCATCACCGAAGAGCGGGTGATGCCGTGCAAAATATGCCCGTTGAGTGCGGGCGTGACCAGGGTGCCATCTTTGAAGACAAAGAAGATGTTCATGCCGCCCAGCTCTTCCACGGCATTGTCATTGTTGGGGTCAAGGAACAGGACCTGCTTGCAGCCATGGGCCTCGGCCTCCATCTGCGCGGCCAGCGAGGCAGCATAGTTTCCGCCACACTTGGCCTCGCCCGTGCCACCTTCGCCGGCGCGCGCGTAGGTGGTGGTCAGCCAAATGGAAACGGGTCTCAGCTCCCCGCCAAAGTAGTTTCCGGCCGGGGAGGCAATCACCCGGTAGGAGACCTCGCGGGCCGGCCGCACACCCAGGAACGCTTCGGTGGCAATCATGAAAGGCCGCAGGTACAGGGCGTCACCGTCGCGGGTGGGCACCCATTCCTGATCCGCCGAGACCAACTCCCGCAGCGAATCCAGAAAGGTTTGCTCCGGCAGTTCCGGCAAGGCCAGCCGGCGGGCCGAGGCATTGAGGCGCGCAGCATTGGCCTCCGCGCGGAACGTCCATACCGAGCCATCGGCATGACGGTACGCCTTCATGCCCTCAAAAATTTCCTGCCCGTAATGCAGCACTGCCGCTGCCGGATCCATCATGATGGGCCCGTACGGCTCAATCCGGGCATTGGACCAGCCGCCCTGACCCTGCGCATTCATCTTGAAGTCCACAATCGCCGTGTGGTCCGTGAAGTAGTCGCCAAAGCCGGGATTGGCCAGCACAGCCGCACGCTCGGCATCGCTCTTGGGGTTTTTGTTGAGCTGGTGCGTAAAGCTGAGCTCAATGGCGTTCTGGATCATGCTTCCTCCACAGTGTGATGCCCTAGTGAGTGCGCTGCGACCGCCGCCCTTGGCCGGCCCAGTCCGCACTGAGTGTCAGTATTCTCCCAGCCTACTCCGCCCGGCAGGAACGACGGCGTTAGGCCGCTGCTGCTATCGCGTCACCGATGGCGCTGGTGGACCGGGGCGACGAAGGATTCCGGCCGGCAATGTCTGTAGCAACCGCTGCCTCAATCCGCGCAGCGGCACCGTGGTGCCCCACATGATGGAGCAAAAGCGCCGCCGAGAGGATTGCCGCCGTGGGATCCGCTTTTTGCTGCCCGGCAATGTCCGGGGCCGAACCATGCACCGGCTCAAACATGGACGGTGCCGTGCGGTCCATATTGATATTGCCCGACGCCGCCAGGCCAATGCCGCCGGTAACGGCTGCGGCGAGGTCGGTGACAATGTCACCAAACAAATTGTCGGTCACAATGACGTCAAAGCGCGCAGGATCGGTGACAAGGAAAATCATGGCAGCGTCCACGTGCAGATAATCCACTGTGACGTCCGGAAATTCCTGTGCCACTGCCTCTACCGTGCGCTTCCACAGGTGACCGGCATAGACCAGCACATTGTGCTTGTGGACGTAGGTGAGTTTTTTGCGGGGGCGTGCATTGGCGCGGCGGAAGCCGTCGCGGACCAGACGTTCCACGCCGAAGGCGGTGTTCACCGATACTTCCGTGGCCACCTCGTGGGGGGTGCCTTTGCGCAGCACTCCGCCGTTGCCCACGTAAGGTCCTTCGGTTCCCTCACGGACCACGACAAAGTCAATGGTGCCGGGATTGGCCAGCGGCGAGGACACGCCCGGATAGAGGAACGATGGCCGCAGGTTGACGTAGTGGTCCAGGCTGAAGCGCAGCTTCAACAGCATCTCACGTTCAATGAGGCCGGAAGGGATGGCGGTGTCCCCCGGGGCCGCACCGACAGCACCAAAGAGAATGGCGTCATGCCCGCGCAACGCGTCAATGGTCGTCTCGGATAACGTTTCCCCCGTGGCCAGCCAGTGCTCGGCACCGAGCGGGTAGTCGGTGAGCTTGAGCTCCACACCCTCACCGGCCGTGACCTTTTTCAAGACCTTCACGGCCTCCGCCGTGACTTCCGGACCAATGCCGTCGCCGGCAATTACTGCAATGTCAATCTGTGCGTTCATGAAATGAGCCTAGTCAAGGTATCCACATGATGGGCAAAGCATCTCAGGATTCGAGACATCATGGGAGTTCGCGCAGCAGTTGTTCCCGGCCCGGTTCCTAGTCCTTGATGGAGGCGTAGGCGTCCAATGCTTCGCGGCGGCTCTCCTGCAGGTCAACTATCGGTTCGGGGTAATCGGGTGTAAGCAGCTCAGGTATCCAGCGGTTCACATACTTGCCCTCGGCGTCGAACTTCTTGGCCTGCGTGACGGGGTTGAAGATGCGGAAGTACGGGGAAGCGTCGGCTCCGGAGCCAGCCACCCACTGCCAGTTGGCCGGGTTCGACGCCGGATCGGCGTCGACCAGGGTGTCCCAGAACCATTGCTCCCCCACACGCCAATCGAAGCCCAGGTTTTTAATGAGGAAACTGGCCGTCACCATGCGCACGCGGTTATGCATGACGGCGGTGTGCCACAGTTCCCGCATTCCCGCATCCACCAGGGGTATCCCGGTCCTTCCCCGCCGCCACGCGGTGAGATTCGCCGAGGCGGATTCATCCTGTCCGGGCTGCCGCCACGGGAAGTTATTAAATTGCGCCCGCAGATTTGTCGTGGCCAGGTGCGGGTTGTGAAAGAGCTGATGCCAGCAAAATTCCCGCCACCCCAGTTCGGAGGCAAAGACCGATGGTCCATTACTGCCTGCCAGGTCACGGCGCACTTCACCTAGGGCGGCCCAAACCTGGAAGGGACTCAGCTGCCCCCAGCGCAAATACGGGGACAGGCGGCTGGTGCCATCAAAATCCGGACGGTCGCGTGCTTCGGAATAATCCGCCACCCTCTCCGCCAGGAAGTCACCGAGAATTTCGTGCCCGGCAGCGGCGGTGGGGGTCCACTTTTCCCGCAGGCCCTGCGCCCAATCGGGTTTCTGCGGCAGCAACTCCCAGCTTCCCAGCTCATCACTGGCAGGAAGTGGCCCGACAAAGCCGTGGTCCGGCGTTGGGGGATCCAAGGGTGCGCGGAAATCCTGCGCTGAGACAGTACGCCAAAAGGGCGTGAATACCTGGTAGGGGTTGCCTGCGCCCGTGGTCACTTTCCACGGCTCATGCAGCAGGTTGGCCTGGTAACTTTCGGCATGAACGTCGTTCTCCTGGGCCCACACTTTCAGTGCGGCATCCACCTCGCGCTCGGGTCCGCCATAGCGGCGGTTCCAATGCATTGAAGTTGCCGCCAGCTCGATGGCTACAGCAGTGGCCATGTCAAAAGCTGCTCCGCGGCGCAAAACCAGCGGGATGCCCAGCGCCTGCAGTTCACTGCGTAAATCCTTCAGGGCGTGGTGCAGCCACCACTTCGCCGCCCCTCCCAGCGGTCTAATGCCGTCGGAGACTTCGTCCAGGACGTAAAGGGCCACTGTTTGCCCATCACCGGCAGCTGCCACCAGGGCAGGGTGGTCGGCAATACGCAGGTCATCACGGAACCACACAATTGAAACGTTCATGGCACGCCCTTTCAGGAGGAGGAAGATACGGCTTAGAAGAAGTATTACCTGCTTAAAAACACCCCAATGAAAATCATGGTGACCAGGAAGCCCGTAAGGTAATTCAGCCACAGGAAGCGCCGCCACGCCACGTTGACATTTTCCGATGTGGCGTCTGTGACGCGTAAATGCGGACCCACGTTGATTAGGTACGGCACGGCCAGCAGGGCGGCGGCAGGCACCTGAGTCCAAAACATGAGGATCCCTGCCAGGGCATAGGCACTAAAGGCAAACCACACGGTAAAACGCGCACCCAGGACGGTGCCAATGGAAGCCAGCCCGCCCTCGCGGTCGGGCAGAATATCCTGCACGGCACCCAACGCATGGCTGGCCATCCCCCAAAGAAAGAACGCCAGCAAAATGGCCCAGAGGCCAGGCGTGAAATTGGCCTGCACCAGAACCAGTGCGTAAACGGCCGGAGAGACAAAGTGCGTGCTGGAGGTCAGAGAATCCAGGAAGGGACGTTCCTTGAAGCGCAATTTCGGTGCGCTGTAGGCCACCACGGCAAAAAGTGACACGGCCAGCACCGTGTTCGCGGCCCAACCGCCCTGTGTCAGCAGGAGCAGCACAAAGGGGATGGGCAAAAGCACTGAGGCCACTAGCACCAGGCGGTGGTGGCCACGGTCCAGCACCGCCCCTTCCACTCCTCCCTTGCGGGCGTTGCGCAGATCCGATTCGTAGTCGAACACATCATTGACCCCATACATGAGCAGGTTATAGGGAATCAGAAAAAACAGGGTACCCACCACCAGCACCCAGTCAATGGACCCGGTGACGAGGAAATACGCGGCGGCAAAGGGGTAGGCAGTATTGATCCACGACACGGGTCTGGAGGTCACGAACAAGTTCTTCATGGACGTTTCCCCCCGGTGAGCGTCAACCATAAACCGCTCAGCAGCAGCACGGCAGCTACAGGGTAGGCAAAGTCTTCAATGGGGGCCAGCCCCACGTGCAGGCCATTGAGTGTGTGACCGGCATAGTCAAAGAGGCCCGAGGCAATCATGACATTGTCAAAAATGGCCGTGAGGACCACCATTGCGACCATGGCCAGGACCACGGCGTTAACCGCCGCGCGCCGCTGGGTGCTGCGCCACAGGCCTGCGGCAAAGACCACCACTGCAATGGACAAAAAGATGATGTTCAGCTCAACAAATGTCATGGACTTTCCGTCCCTGCTTGCTGGCCGCGTCCTACGCGGCGCCCGGCAAGACGTTGGGCGAGGGTAAATAAAATCATGGTCTGGTAACACAGGAATAAGAGAAAGAATCCTTCTTCCAAAGGCAACTGCTCCCCCAGCATGATCCCCGTCATGAGCGGTGAATCCCGGTGCAGGAAAATCCCCGCTGCAATGGCAACCACATCCCACGCCAGGAAAAAGACCGTGCCCAGAACCAGCACTGCCGCTGCGGCCACAGGCCTCTTGAACAAAAAGAGTTTCCACCGGGCATCCATGAGGGCCATGCAGCCCAGCAGGACCAGCAAAATAATCAAGTACGTCATGAACCATCCACGGCAGATTGAAAACCGGAAACGCCTGAATCGACACCTGGTTCGGGCACGGGACCAAATCCCTCATCGCCGCGGACCAGCTTGAGCACAATTTCGGCGCTGATCATGCACATGGGCACGCCAATGCCCGGGCGTACGGAGCTGCCCGCGTAGAAGAGGCCGGCAACCTTTGCATTGCTGTTTCCCGGACGCAGGAACGCACTTTGCGGCAGGGTGTGCGCCAACCCCAGTGCGCTTCCCTGCCAGGCATTGAAATTCTCCTGGAAGTCACCGGGTCCGTAGCTGCGCCGGACCACAATGCGCCCGGCAAGGTCGGGGGTGTCGGTCCACTGCGCCACTTGGGCGATGGCAGCATTGGCCACCTTCTCCACCTGCGGGGACCCGCCGCCGTCGATCCCGCCCCTGCCCCACTCGGTCAGTGCCGGCGCGGGGATGAGGATGAACAGGTTTTCGCTGCCCGCCGGGGCCACCGCGGGATCGCTGGCGCTGGGTTTGCAAACATACAGAGAGGTGCTTTCACCCAGGGTTTGACCGTCGGAAATGCGGGCAAAATTCTCCTGCCAGTCGTCGGTGAAGAGCAGGTTGTGGTGGGCCAAATCCGGCAGGGCCCCCTCCACGCCGAGGCAGAGCAACACTGCGCTGATGCCGGGATCCGCGCGCCGCCACTGCCTGGCACTGCGGCTGCGGAGCTCCTCCGGCAGCAGCGCCGACTCCACATGGTGCAAA
This sequence comes from Actinomycetales bacterium, assembly GCA_038242155.1. Lineage (GTDB taxonomy): Bacteria > Actinomycetota > Actinomycetes > Actinomycetales > Micrococcaceae > Specibacter. Next base: position 15,661 of record JBBSSM010000042.1, read on the forward strand.
TCGGCGGCCCCCACAACCACGCTGGCAGCGGTGCGTTGATTTACGCCGTCGTGGTCCTCCCACGAGACGGACGCACACCGGGAGACCTTGCCATCGGGGACGGTATTGATGACCGTCGCCGTGGCACCGGTAATAATGTGCACACCGGCCGCCCGCGCCACACGTTCCATGGCGTCAATGAGCGCGGCAAATCCACCCTGCGGGTACAGCACGCCGTCCTGCAGATCCAGGTGAGACATCAAATGATAAATTGACGGCGCCTTATAGGGGCTGGTGCCCAGGAACACTGCCGGGTAGCCCAGCACTTTTTGCTGCAGCGGATGGGAGAAACGTGCCGCCACATAGCCATGCAATTTCTGCAAGAGCAACTGCGCCAGCTGCGGGGCGTGGCGGAGCACCTGGGGGCTGAGCAGACCCTTCAAATTGCTGAAGGAGTCGTAGAGAAAGTGCTTTTTGGCCAAGTCGTACGCCTGCTTGGCCGAGTCCAAATACTTCGCCAAGGCTGCGCCCGAACCCGGCTGCTGACTTTCAAATAAAGCCACAGCTTCACGCCGTCCCGTACGCACATCGACGGGCGTGGCTGCGCTGTTTTCTACGGCAGTGTTGTTCCCTGCGGCAGTGTTTGCGGCGGTGCTGCTTTCAGCGGTGCTGAACAGCTTGTAGGCCGGATCCAGCCGCGACAACTTCAACTCGGCAGCAGCACTGGTACCCATGAGCTTGAACCAGTGGTCAATGACCTCCGGCATGAGGTACCAGCTGGGGCCGGTGTCAAAAACAAAGCCCTTGCTTTGCCAGCGTCCCGCCCGGCCCCCCAGGCCGTCTTGTTTTTCCAAAAGGGTGACATGGTGGCCGTCCTTGGCCAGCAGCGCGGCGGTGGCCAATCCGGAGATGCCGCCGCCAATGACCACGCAGTGCTGGGGTTGCGTGGAGGCGTGCTTGTTTCCCTGAGGACTCATGCTCAAAACCTTCCCGTGCTCGGTGCTGCCAACTTTTCGGAGACGGGCGTGGGACGGGTAAAGGCACCGACGGCAATGACTGCCTTTTGCCAGCCAGGGACTCGAACTCTTTGTGTCACGAGTTTTTTCGCCGGAATCCCATCAATTTTATTGACCAGCGCCAAGAACAGGTCATGGGCCAAACGCACCGAGCGCCGGGCTGCCGGAGCCAGATACCCCATGCCATGGCGGGCCACCGCCAAATCATGGCGAATATCATCGAGCAACTGCTGCTTGTGCGTTTCGCTAAACACCGTGGGATCCAGCCCCGGGAAATAGTAACGGCCAAGATCGGAGCTGTCGGCGCCTAGATCGCGCAGAAAATTCACCTTCTGAAAGGCCGCACCCAAGGCACGTGCCGAGGCCACCAATTCCTCCTCATGCCCTGTGCTGGAGCTGTGCATGGTCTGGAACACCTTCAAACACATTAGGCCCACCACTTCAGCGGAACCGTAAATGTACTGGGCCAAAGTTTCCGCGGAGTGCACGCTCTCCACCACGTCCGTGCGCATTGACTCAAAGAAGGGCCGCGTCAGCGAGGCGTCGATGCCCGTTCTACGCGCCGTCACCGCGAACGCATGCACCACCATATTGGTGCTGTAACCGCACTCCATGGCGCGTTCCGTTTCCTGCTCCAAATGATCCAGTTGCCAGCACACGTCCTCGGAGCTCAGACCGGCCGCGGCAGCAGCGCCATCCACCACCTCATCGGCCACACGTACCAGGGCATAAATGTTCTCAATGTGGCGGCGCTGCTGTGCACCCAGGATCAGGCAGGCCATGCCAAACGACGTCGAATAGCTGCCAATGACTACTCCGGCGCTACGCGTTGCCGTATCTGAATAATGGCCCAGAGGGTCTTTGCCCATGGTCAGTTCCTCCTGGTTAAAACGTCATCACAAATGTCGGAAAGTCCGGCGTACAACGCTGGGGGCAGCGCCAATTCCACAGCCCGGTTAAGGGCCCCGTTAATAAGCGACCCCGCAAGCTCCACAGCGAAGTTTTGCGCGCCAATTTGATGCAGGACTTCCCGCAGCTCCTCTGTTTGCGCTTGGCCCTTACGGAAGGATTCCAGCATGGCGGTGAACTCAGCAGAGCCCGCCGCATAGGTGGTCAGGATGGTGCGTTTGCCTTCACGAAGGTCAGAATCCACTGATTTGCCCGTCTCAGACGCTTCCCCAAAGGTGCCCAGCACGTCATCAATGACTTGATAGGCAATTCCAATGTCCCGCCCCACAGCTGCCAGGGCATCTGCCGTGGCAACGGATTCGCCAGCCAGGAGCGCTCCTGCCCGCAGCGGCATTTCAAAAGAATAAACGGCCGTTTTAAGCCGTTCCATTTTCAGCACCTCGGGGAGTTGCACAGCCAGCCCGCCAAGTGAGAACAGCAAATCATCCAGCTCCCCGGCAGCCGAGGCGAAGATGGCCTCGTGGACCGCTCCCAGGATCAAACTCTGGTTAGGGCTGTTTTTTGCGGCCGAGCCAGCCAGGCGCAGGGATCCTGTGAGAAGCAGGTCCCCGGCAATGATGGCAGCGGCAAATCCCGCGTGGTCGGCGTCGGCCTCATCCTGCCCCAGGGTGACAGCCATGTCCCTGTAGGCGGCGCCTATGGTGGGTGCCCCGCGCCTGACAAAGTCCCTGTCAATGACGTCATCATGAATGAGAAGTGCGGCGTGGAGCACTTCAAAGGCGGCAGCCAGCTGCGCTCCGGCCCGCCAATCGCTTCCGCCAAAGGCCTCATAAGCCAAGTGCACCAGTTTGGGACGCAACCATTTTCCACCCAGGGTGGCCTCAGCCATTTGCTCCCACAAGGCACCGAAGGCGGCTGAATAGTCTCTGGCGCGCACCGTGTTGGCGTGGAAGTAATCCGCCAACGCGGTGTGAAGCTGTATTTTAAACGCCGGCCACTCATCAGCGCCGCTGGTCCGCTCACCAAGAAGTGAACCGTGGTTTGGTTTAGCTGCTGGCATCACTTTTCACCCTTGGCTGTTCATTTGAGAACTTGCGGAACTTTTACTGTTCCATTCGGATTCTAAGGCAGCAGCCCGGTTATTCATGGCTGTGACCACGCTGCCCAGGAAATCGACAATGACGCTCTGCTGCGCATCGTTGTAACTACGCACTTTACTGTCAACGTCCAAAATCATGGGCATCAGCTTTTCCATGGCGGACTGTACGGATTTTTTGCTGGGCGTAATAACCCAGCGTCTGCGGTCCGTGGGGTGCGGGGTACGCGTAGCATGGCCCTTAGCGACCAGGCGATCAATGACTGTTGTGGTGGCTGCAGGGGTGAGATGCAATTGCTGGGCTAAATTACCCGGGGTCATGGATCTGGCTTTAATAAGGTGCGTCATGGCTTGGAAGTCTGTTTCATTGATGTTCATTTCCCGCCGCATCATAAATTCCATGGTCTCGTTGAGGACCAGAATTTGACGCACTAGAACTGAAGCCTCGTGCATGGAGGCGCCTGCGGGGGAACCCGGAACCTTGGACATTTGCCTCTCCAAACTTGATAATAAGAAAATCTAATTACATAATGGTGGAACAAAGTGATTTTGTCGAGCTGAAGGGTACGTACCATGGCCAATATCGCAGTAGCAGGAGCCACCGGATATGTGGGCGGACGACTTGTTCCTTTGCTGTTGGAAGCCGGACACAACGTCACAGTGCTGAGCCGCAACGTTGCAAAATTGCGAGATGTCCCTTGGCGTGAGCGCGTCACGGCTGTGGAAGGCTCCATGGAAGACCCCGCTACCGCCGCAGAATTGTGCGCGGGGGCCGAGATGGTTTATTACCTGGTGCATTCCATGTCAGGCAGTAAGCAAGCCGCCCCGGACTTTGAACGGCTTGAACGTGTTTGTGCCTTAAATTTGGGCCGTGCAGCACGTGAGGCAGAGGTCAAGCGCCTCATTTACCTCTCCGGGCTGCACCCCAAGGGGAAGCTGAGCCGGCATTTGTCTTCCCGCACCGAGGTCGGTGAGATTCTCATGGCGTCCGGCGTGCCCACGGCAGTCCTGCAGGCCGGACTGGTCATTGGTTCCGGGTCCGCCAGCTTTGAAATGATCAGGCACCTGACAGATGTTTTGCCCGTGATGCCCGCGCCCAAATGGGTGCTGAATAAAATTCAGCCCATTGCCGTCAGGGACGCCCTGCATTACCTCCTGGGTGCCGTTGACCTTCCGCCGGAACTCAACCGTACCTTCGACATTGGCGGACCCGATGTCCTCAGGTACGCGGACATGATGCGCGGATATGCCGTGATGGCTGGTTTCCGCAGCCCCACCGTCATTCCGCTGCCGGTACTTACTCCATGGCTCGCGGCCCAGTGGGTCAATTTAGTCACTCCCGTACCCCGCAACTTGGCGGTGCCCCTGGTGGAGTCCCTGCAGCACGACTGCGTCATGACGGAAAAGGATATTACCCAGTACATCCCGGAGCCGGAGGGCGGACTGACGCCGTATCGCCGGGCCGTTGAACTGGCGCTGCGCAAGATTCAAGCCGACACTGTAGAGACCACATGGGCCGGGGCCCACGCCCTCAGCGCCCCGGCGGAGCCGCTGCCCAGTGACCCCGAGTGGGCCGGACAAAAAGTTTTCACTGATATCCGCAGCAAAACCACAGACGTTCCTGCCAGCAAAGTCTGGGCGGTTATAGAAGGCATTGGCGGTGAGCACGGCTACTACTCCCTGCCCTTCGCCTGGGCGGTCCGCGGCTGGATGGACAAGCTGGCCGGCGGTGTTGGTTTGGCCCGTGGACGGCGCAGTCCCAACCACCTGCAACTCAATGACACCGTTGACTGGTGGCGTGTGGAGACCTTGGAACGCGGACACCTGCTGCGGTTGCGGGCGGAAATGATTGTGCCGGGACGGGCCTGGCTGGAGTTTGAAGTCACCCCTGAAAACACCGATTCCAGCGCAGAAGGTACTGCTGCGGGCGCCACTGAGTCATCTGATGAAGAAAAAGGCAGTGTCTTTCGCCAGCGGGCCATTTTCTTCCCCCGCGGCCTCTCCGGCCGGCTGTACTGGTTGGCGGTTTTGCCCTTCCACGGCGTGATCTTCAAAAACATGGCCAGCCGCATCACGGCAGCCGCCAGGGGCACTGAAATTATTAAATAGGGCTGGTCTTCCCCGCAGCGCCACCGCCAATCTCCACCCAGGGCAGGATGCCCTGGGTGGTCCGCGCGGCCTAGAGTTGAGTCTGTGATCATGCAAGCCACCTACGACTGGTTCCTGCGGCACCGGTTCGCCGTGGACTTTGTCCTTATGTCTGTGTTGTGGCTGGCGGCGACCCCCTTGAGCGTCATAGACGGCGGCTATCAGCGGTCCGCCTTTGATTCCTGGGTAGCC
>JBBSSM010000043.1:0-20302 GCA_038242155.1 Actinomycetales bacterium
CCCGAGGAGCTCATTGTGGTGGGCTCCGGTGTCACGGGGGCCGAGTTCGCCTCGGCGTTTAACGGCCTGGGTTCCAAGGTCACCTTGATTTCCAGCCGCGACCAGGTGCTCCCGGGGGAGGATTCCGACGCCGCCGCCGTGCTGGAGGACGTCTTTGCCCGCCGCGACTTGACTGTCTTGTCCCGTTCGCGCGCTGAATCGGTCCAGCGCACCGACGACGGCGTCATTGTCACCCTGGGCGACGGCTCCAAAGTCACGGGCACGCACTGCCTGGTTTGTGTGGGCTCCATTCCCAACACCACCGGCATTGGTTTGGAGGCAGCCGGGGTGGAAGTCACTCCCAGCGGCCACATTAAGGTCGACGGCGTGTCCCGCACCAGTGCGCCCAACGTGTACGCGGCCGGTGATTGCACCGGCGTCCTGGCGCTGGCCTCGGTGGCGGCCATGCAGGGGCGCATTGCCGTGGCGCACCTGGGCGGTGACGGGGTGCGGCCCCTGAAGCTCAAGAACGTCTCCTCGAATATTTTCACCTCACCGGAAATTGCCTCGGTGGGTGTCTCCGAAGCGGATTTGGCGTCCGGGAAGTACCAGGGCGATGTCATTAAAATGTCGCTGCAAAGCAATGCCCGGGCCAAAATGCGCGGCATGAACGAGGGCTTCATTAAGATCATTGCGCGCAAGGGCTCCGGCACCGTCATTGGCGGGGTGGTGGTGGGCGCGGGCGCGTGCGAGCTGATCTTCCCCATTGCCCTGGCCGTGACGCAAAAACTACACGTCGATGACGTGGCAAATACCTTTACCGTGTACCCCTCGCTGTCAGGCTCCATCTCCGAGGCCGCGCGCCGCCTGCATGTTCACATGTAGGACACCTTTCCTGCGGGGATGACAAGTGGGTTAATGTGTTTTCATGACAACATCACCCGCCGGCCGGGGCAGAACAGCGGCCCCGGCCCGTCGAGAGACCTTCTCCTCGCGAAAACTCTTCATCCTCTCAGCCATTGGCTCCGCCGTTGGCCTGGGCAATATTTGGCGCTTCCCCTACGTGGCATACGAAAACGGTGGGGGCGCCTTTTTGGTTCCCTATCTTGTGGCGCTGTTGTGCGCCGGCATTCCGCTGTTGTTTCTTGACTACTCAGTTGGCCACCGCTTTCGCGGCTCGGCACCCATGTCCTACCGCCGCCTGCACCGTGCTGCCGAACCCATTGGCTGGTGGCAGGTCCTTATTTGCTTTGTGATAGCCATTTATTACGCAGCCATCATTGCGTGGGCGGCCATGTATACCTGGTACTCGGTCACCAAGGCGTGGGGAGACGACGCTGAAGCCTTCTTCTTCGGGGACTACCTCCAGTCAGCTGACCAGGCCGGGCTGTCCTTTGACTTTGTGGCCCACGTATTTTTCCCCATGCTCGCCGTATGGGTGGTGACCATTGTGATTATGGTGGCAGGCGTCAACAAGGGCATCTCACGCGCCAACGCCGTGTTCCTGCCTCTTCTGGTGGTCATGTTCATCCTTCTTGTGGTGCAGGCAGTCTTCCTGGAAGGCGCCATGGAGGGCCTGAACGCCTTCTTTACCCCTGACTGGGCCGCCCTGCGAAATCCCGGAGTGTGGGCAGCGGCCTTTGGCCACATCTTCTTCTCCCTCTCAGTGGCCTTTGGCATCATGGTCACCTACTCCTCCTACCTCAAGCGAAAAACCGACCTGACAGGTTCGGGCATGGTGGTGGCCTTCGCCAACTCCGGTTTTGAAATCCTCGCCGGCATCGGCGTCTTTGCAGCCTTGGGATTCATGGCCGTAGCCTCCGGCACCGCCGTCGATGAAGTCGCCTCCGGCGGCATTGGCCTGGCATTCGTGGCTTTCCCCACCATTGTCTCCGAGGCCCCCTTTGGTGCAGTGCTTGGCGTGTTGTTCTTTGGTTCCCTGGTCTTTGCCGGGCTGACCTCCCTCATCTCCATCCTGGAAGTCATTGTCGCCGCGTTCCAGGACAAACTGGGGTGGAGCCGCAAGAGTGCCACCCTGGTGGTCACCATCCCCATTGCCGTCATTTCACTGGTGCTGTTCCCCACCACCACCGGCATCCACCTGCTGGACACCTCGGACGCGTTCGTGAACCAGTTCGGCATCCTCGCGTGTGCTCTGGTGACTGTCATTGTGGTCTCTGCCGGGCTGAGCAGTCTGCCGCGTTTGCAAAGGCACCTGAACAAAACCTCCTCCGTCAAGATGGGCGTGGGCTGGCGCATCCTGGTGGGCGGCGTCGTGCCCGTGGCCCTGGGCTACATGCTCATCAATGAAATTCAAAGCAAGAGCGCCGAACAGTATTCAGGCTATCCGGCCTGGTTTAACGGCGTCTTTGGTTGGGGCATGGCAGGGGCGTTGATAGTGGGCGCAATCCTGCTGTCCCTCATTCCGTGGAGCGACAAATCCCGCCTTGATGATCCCGAGTACGAGGAGTTCAACACGGCAGCTGAGCTGGATGGCGATGTTGACAACAATGCAAAGGCAGTGAAGAAATGACACCCGTAGCCATCACCATGATGATTGTTGCCATGCTCACGGTGTGGGGCGGTCTGGGCCTGGCGCTGTGGAACCTGTCCCGGCACCCGGAAGACAAGGACGAGGCGTTACCTCCGGAAGTACCCGGGGAGCTGTAGCTACTAAGAAACACCACGGACCGGCCGGGCAGTTGCCTGAGCCGGTCCGTGGTGTTTTTTGTCCACATGGCAGAATGATTGTCCAGCACATGGACGCTGGAGTAACCTTGGCACTTGCAGCGTGATGCTGCCCTGCCGCGACGACAGAAAGCAAGACCATGAGCAGCTCCCCACAGCCGGAGACACTGGACATCCCGAGAGCGAACAGCCGGGGCCGGGTGATTGTTGCCAGCCTGGTTGGCACCACCATTGAATTTTACGATTTTTACGTCTACGCCACTGCGGCCGTTTTGGTCTTCCCGGCACTGTTCTTCCCCAATGCCGACGCAGCCACGGCGCTGCTGAGCTCCTTCGCCATTTTTGGTGTGGCCTTTGTGGCACGGCCGCTGGGCTCCATTGTGTTTGGCCACTTTGGTGACAGGGTGGGGCGCAAGGGGACCCTGGTCGCCTCCCTGCTGACCATGGGCGTTGCCACCTTCCTCATTGGCTGCCTGCCCACGGCCCTCGTGCCGGGCTGGGTGTTTTGGGCACCGGCACTGCTGGTGGTCATGCGCTTCCTACAGGGTTTGGCCCTGGGTGGAGAATGGAGCGGTGCGGCACTGCTGGCAACAGAAAACGCCCCTGCAGGCAAGCGCGCCATCTGGGGCACCTTCCCCCAGCTGGGCGCCCCCATTGGCTTCATTCTCGCCAACGGCATCTTCCTGGCACTTAGCTTTGGCCTGTCCACCGAGCAGTTCCAGTCGTGGGGCTGGCGCATCCCGTTCCTGCTCAGTGCCGTCATGGTCATTGTGGGCCTGTACGTGCGCTTGAAGCTGGTGGAAACCCCCGCCTTCCAAAAGGTCATTGATCAGGGCGAAGTTTCCAAGCTGCCGGTGGGCCGGGTGTTTAAGACAAGCTGGCGCCCCCTGATCCTGGGTACCTTCGTCATGCTGGCCACGTACGTGTTGTTTTACCTCATGACCACCTTCACGCTCTCCTACGGCACCACCCCTGCCACTCTTGACGCTGCCCAAGCCAAGGCCGCAGCGGCCGGCAAGCCCATGGGCGCCGACGCCATTGCCAACTGGGTTCCCGGCCTGGGCTACACGCGCAATGAATTTTTGATCATGCTCATCATTGGCGTGGTGTTCTTTGGCATCTTCACGCTGGTCTCCGGACCCCTGGCCGAAAAGTTCGGGCGCCGCAAGACACTGCTCTGGGTCACCGGCGCCATTGCCCTCTTTGGCTTCGCCTTTGTGCCCCTGTTTGGGGCGGGCCAGGCAGGTGTGATGACACTGCTGATCCTGGGCTTTACCTTGATGGGCTTGACGTTTGGACCCATGGGGGCGTTGCTGCCGGAGCTGTTCCCCACGAATGTGCGATACACCGGATCCGCCATCAGCTACAACATGGCCAGCATCCTGGGCGCAGCCGTGGCCCCGTTCATTGCCGTGGCCCTGTGGCAGGCAGCGGACGGCAGCCCGGTCCTGGTAGGGTCCTACCTGACCTCAATGGCAGTGCTGACCTTGATTGCCCTGTTCATCATGAAGGAAACCCGCGACCTGGACTACACCTCCAACGTCAGCTGAGCACCAACGCGAAAAAGGCGGCCTCCCGGATTTCGGGAAGCCGCCTTTTTGCGTTGCTCTTAGTCCTCGATCGTGGCCAGCACCGCGCCTGCGGAAACCGTGTCTCCGGGTGCTGCGTTAAGTCCGGTCACGGTGCCGGCGCGGTGTGCGGTGAGGGGTTGTTCCATCTTCATGGCCTCCAGCACCACAATGAGATCGCCCGCAGCCACGACATCCCCGCTGGCCACGGCCACCTTCACAATGGTGCCCTGCATGGGTGAGCTCAGGGCATTGCCATTGGCGGCTGCCGGTCCGGCGGAGCGGCTGCGCCCGGCTTTTTTGGCCTTCTTGGCGCTGGCCCCATTTCCCACTGAGAAAGCAGCCGGCAGCGTCACCTCAAGCCGTTTGCCGCCCACCTCAACGGTCACGCTTTGGCGGGTGCCGGCGTCGTCCGTGGCAGCGGCCGCACTGGCCAGATCAAAGGCCGGGATGGTGTTGTTGAACTCCGTCTCAATCCAGCGCGTGTGGATGGTAAACGGCAAGCCGTCGGCGGGGGCGAAGGCCGGGTCGGCGACGACGGCGCGGTGGAAGGGCAGCACCGTGGGCATGCCGCCAATTTCCATCTCGGCCAGGGCCCTGTTGGCGCGTTGGATGGCCTGCTCGCGGGTGGCGCCGGTGACAATGAGCTTGGCGAGCATGGAGTCGAAGTTCCCGCCAATGACCTCCCCGGCTGTAATGCCGGAATCAACGCGTACGCCGGGGCCTGTGGGCAGGGTCAAGGTGGTGACGGTGCCGGGGGCCGGCATGAAGCCGCGGCCGGCGTCCTCGCCATTGATGCGAAATTCCAGGGAGTGCCCGCGCACCTCGGGGTCGCCGTAGCCGAGGTCTTCGCCGCGGGCAATGCGGAACTGCTCGCGGACCAGGTCGATACCCGTGACCTCTTCGGAGACCGGGTGCTCCACCTGCAGGCGGGTGTTCACTTCCAGGAAGGAGATGGTGCCGTTGGTGCCCACCAGGAATTCGCAGGTGCCGGCGCCCTGGTAATTGGCTTCGGTCAAAATGGCCTTGGAGGCGGCATACAGCTGGGCGTTTTGCTCATCCGTCAGGAACGGGGCGGGCGCTTCCTCCACCAGCTTCTGGTTGCGGCGCTGCAGGGAGCAGTCTCTTGTTGAGACGACGACGACATTGCCCGCGGCGTCGGCCAGGCACTGGGTTTCCACGTGGCGGGGGGCATCCAGGAAGCGCTCAACGAAGCATTCGCCGCGGCCAAAGGCGGCAATGGCTTCACGGACGGCGGATTCATACAGCTCGGGGATTTCCTCGCGGGTGCGGACCACTTTAATGCCGCGGCCACCACCACCGTAGGCTGCCTTGATGGCCAGTGGCAGACCAAACTCGTCGGCAAAGTCCAGGACTTCCTGGGTGGACTCCACCGGGTTCTTCGTGCCGGGGACCAGGGGTGCGCCCACTTTTTCGGCAATGTGGCGGGCCTGGACCTTGTCGCCCAACGCGGCAATGGAGGCGGGGGAGGGGCCAATCCAGGTCAGGCCGGCGTCAATGACCTTTTGCGCAAAGTCGGCGTTTTCGGACAGAAACCCGTAGCCGGGGTGGATGGCGTCAGCGCCCGACTGACGGGCGGCGTCGAGGATTTTCTCCATGACCAGGTAGGAGTCGGCTGCCGTGGTGCCGCCGAGGGCAAAGGCCTCGTCGGCCATGCGCACGTGCAGGGCCTCGCGGTCCGGTTCTGCGTACACTGCCACCGAGGAGATGCCCTCATCGCGGGCCGCCCGGATGATGCGGACGGCAATTTCACCGCGGTTGGCGATCAATACTTTGTTCAGGCTGAATGCCGGGACAGGTGCTGCAATGCTCACGCGAGACTCCTTCTATTCTCCAGAGAGCCTAGCGTGATTGTGTAAATTTTTACGCATACACCATGACTTTTACGCGTGTACGACGGCATCCCTTTGTGGGGTTCCTACAAATGCTTGAGGTTCTGAGACACGCCGCGGCGCTAGTCACCGGCAATGCGGTGCAGGGTGGCCAAGTGGTGCCGCCACGCCTGGTGGCCCGCGGGGCTCAGCGTCACCGAGGTGCGTGGAAATTTACCCACAAACGTTTTCTTGATCTCCACGAAGCCGGCCCTGTCCAGAATGGTCAGTTGCTTGCTCAACACCGAGTCACTCACCTGCACGGTGTTGCGCAGGTCCTTGAAGTCCATGGTTTCCGTTTTGGACAGTGCCGCGGCAATGGAGAACCTGACCGGCTGATGCAGCACCTCGTTCAACTCGTGGCGTGGATGCTCGCTCATGCGCGCAGCTCCCGGATGGCGGCGGCCAGACCCACCGCGGCGAGCACGACGGCCGCGGAGACATAAAATGCCAGGCTGCCGGTGGGGAAGAGCAGCGTCCCCGCAGCAAGTGCTGCTCCGTAGAGGACAAAGTAGGCAATGAGTGAACTGGCGTGGCGCTTGCTGAAACCGCTCTTGGTGGTGCGTTGCATCAGTGACCAGACAGTGCTGCTGACGGCGGCCCAGATGCCGACCGAAATGGCGAGCAGGGGAGCCCCATAGCCGGTGTGGGCCACAATGTGCATGCCAATCATGAGCATGGACCCTAAAATGGCCAGGCTGTTGAACACCATGGCGGTGGGCCAGCCGGCGGCGCTGGTCGCCGCGGAAGCTACCCCGTCCGCGTGGGCCAGAAGTTCACGGGCCTCGGAGGCGGAGAGGGGACTGTTGTGCTGGGTCATGAGAGTGCCTTTCACTGGTTGGTCTCACCAGTGTAAGAAAGTACTTTCCAATGTGTCAAGTACTTGCTCATACTTTATGCGAGAAACTGGTGGTGGGTTCTGCGCAGAAGGATATTATGCGTAGAACCGGCGTTGGGTTTCACGCAGAGTGTGCCGCCTAGGCCCACAGCTCGGTGATGGCCACCCCATGTTGGCCCAGCAGGCGGCGCAGGGTGGAAATGGACAGCCCCACGACCGTGTGGGGATCCCCGTCCACACTTTTAATGAAGGCTCCGGCCAGGCCATCAATGGTGAAGGCCCCCGCCACTTGCAGGGGTTCTCCCGTTGCCACGTAGGCGTCAATTTCGGCATCGCCAATGTCCTCAAAGCTGACCACGGCACTGGTGAGCTCACCATAGGCCTCTGAGGCGGGGGAAATCAGCCAGTGGCCCGTGTGCAAGGTGCCGGAGCGGCCACGCATCAGCTGCCAGCGGGCTCGGGCAATTTCGGGCTCCCATGGCTTGCCGTATGCGACGCCGTCGAACTCAAAGACCGAGTCACATCCCACCACAAATGCGCCGGTAGTGTGAGCCGCCACAGACTCCGCCTTGGCCTGGGCCAGCAGGAGGGCCGTCTGCGCGGGAGTGATGAGTCCGGCGGCCGCAGTGAGGGCGTCCTCATCGGCCTCGGAAACCTGCACTGTATGCGAGATGCCGGCATCGCTGAGCAGTTTGGTGCGGGCGGGGGAAGCTGAGGCGAGAATAAGTTGCGGAGTCATGGTTCCAGACTAATCCGCCAGTAGTGAGGCCTCGGCCACCAACGATTAGGTTGTTACTAACATCAAATTGGATCAGCCAGGGAAACGAGCCATGACGGAACAGCAAACGCGTACCAGCCGGCTCAGCAACTGGGCCGGAAACCATGAGTACCGGGCCACGGCCATCCACCATCCGGAGAATGAGCGGGAAGTGCAGGAGCTGGTGCGCCGCGCCACAGCTGTGCAGGCGTTGGGCACGGGACATTCCTTCAATGCCATTTCCGACTGTGCCGGGGTGCAGTTGTGTTTGGACCACATGCCGGCAGCCATCATCATCAATGCCCAGGACATGACTGCGAGCGTTGGCGGGGGCAGCACATACGGAGCGCTCGCAGAGGAACTGGCGCGCCACGGTTTTGCCTTGGCCAACCTGGCATCATTGCCGCATATTTCCGTGGCGGGCGCCATTGCCACGGCAACCCACGGTCCGGTGACGGCAACGGCAACTTATCCGCCGCCGTCGTAGGGCTGCGTCTGGTGGACGGCACGGGGCAGGTCCGCACCGTGACCCGCACGGACACCCCCGACTTTGCCGGATACGTGGTGGGTCTCGGGGCGCTGGGCGTGGTCACACAGGTGACGCTGGCCATTGAAAAGGAATTCTCCGTAGCCCAGCACGTCTACCGCGGCATGCCCTGGGAGCAGGTGTTGGCAGACTACGACGCCGTAACATCCCGGGCCTATTCGGTGAGCTTGTTTACTGACTGGAGTGGAGACACCGTGGGCCAGGTCTGGTTTAAACAGCGGATGGGTGGCGGACGTTGCGCCGAGTACCCCCAGGAGCTCCTGGGCGGTATCGCCGCGACGGAAGCGAGCCATCCGATCCCGGGTGTTTCCGCCATTAACTGCACGGCGCAACTCGGCGAAGTGGGGTCGTGGCGGGACAGGCTGTCCCACTTCCGCATGGACTTCATGCCCAGCGCCGGCGCGGAAATTCAATCGGAGTACCTGGTGGACCGCGTGCATGCAGTTGCTGCCATCCAGGCTTTGCGCGCCCTCACGGAGATCATTACACCCCTGCTGCAAGTGGCTGAAATTCGGTCTGTGGCCGCTGACGACCTCTGGCTCAGCACCGCCGAAGGCCGCGACAGCGTGGCCTTCCACTTCACCTGGTTCCGCGATCAAGACGCGGTGGAAGAAGTAGCGAAGATTGTTGAAGCCGCGTTGGCGCCCTTTGCGGCGCGCCCACACTGGGGCAAGGTCTTCGCGGCCGACGCCGCCACCTTGGCGCCGCTGTACCCGCGCCTTGCGGACTTCAAAACTCTGGCCGAGACTCTGGACCCGCAGCGTAAATTCCGCAACGACTTCCTGCAACGCACAGTGTTGGGCGCCTGAGTCGGGGGGGTCAAGGAGCCAAGGCGTTAGGGGGCGTCAGGGCGCTGAATCCATGAGGCGGGAGCGGATCAGAAAGCGTTTGCCTTCTGGCGCTTCTACGGAGAAACCGCTGCCGCGCCCGGCCACCACATCCACTGTTAGGTGCGTGTGTGACCAGTAATTGAACTGTTCCCTGGACATCCAAAATTCCAGCGGACCACAGTGGGGAAGCTCAAAGAGGCCCAGAAGAATGTCAGCCTCGGCAGTGATGAACTCACCGGCCGGATAGCACATGGGGGAGGAGCCGTCGCAGCAGCCGCCCGATTGGTGGAACATGAGGGGTCCGTGCCGCGCCCACAGCTGGGTGAGAAGTTCCGCAGCGGAGGGTGTGAGGGCCACCCGGGACATGGTTTCGCCGGCGATGGTGATCGCGGCATCCAAAACAGGGCTCATGAGCTGACTCGATTCAACTGGTCACTGCGTTACAGGTGACGTGCGTGGAACTAATGGGTGCGCCGGGCACCCTGGGTGGGTGCCCGGCGTCGTGCGCGGCCGTGAGGGAGGGTTTTTAGAAGAAGCCCTGCTTGTCCTCGCTGTGGCTGACCAACAGGTTCTTGGTCTGCTGGTAATGGTCGAGCATCATGGCGTGGTTTTCGCGGCCAATGCCGGAGGACTTGTAACCGCCAAACGCCGCCCCGGCCGGGTAGGCATGGTAATTATTGACCCACACGCGGCCGGCCTGGATCTCCCGGCCCGCCCGGTACGCCAGATTGCCATTGCGGGACCAGACGCCGGCGCCCAGACCATAGAGCGTGTCATTGGCAATGTGGAGGGCATCGGCATAGTCGTCGAACCTTGTCACCGCGAGCACGGGGCCAAAGATCTCCTCCTGGAAGATGCGCATGTCATTGGTGCCCTCAAAAATGGTGGGCTTCACGTAGTACCCGCCGGCCAAATCCCCGGGGAGGATGTTGCGCTCGCCGCCCGTGAGCAGCTTGGCGCCTTCCTGCTTGCCAATGTCCAGGTAGGACAGGATTTTTTCCAGTTGATCATTTGATGCCTGCGCTCCCATCTGCGTATTGGTGTCCAGCGGATTGCCCTGGATGATGGCTTCGGTGCGTGCCACGGCGTCGGCCATGAACTCTTCATACATGGAGCCCTGGACGAGCGCACGTGAGGGGCAGGTGCATACCTCGCCCTGGTTGAAGGCATACATGGTGAAGCCCTCGAGGGCCTTGTCGTAGAACGCGTCGTCCCTGTCGTGCACGTCGTCGAAGAAAATATTGGGGCTCTTGCCGCCCAGCTCCAGCGTCACGGGAATCAGGTTTTGTGAGGCGTATTGGCTGATGAGGCGGCCCGTGGTGGTCTCACCGGTAAAGGCAATTTTTCGGATGCGCTTGGACGAGGCCAGCGGCTTGCCCGCTTCCACACCAAAGCCATTGACCACGTTGATCACGCCGGCCGGGAGGATGTCAGCGAGGAGTTCCATCAGTACCAGAATGGAGGCGGGGGTCTGCTCGGCCGGTTTAAGCACGACGGCGTTGCCTGCCGCCAGTGCCGGAGCCAACTTCCACACGGCCATCAGGATGGGGAAGTTCCAGGGGATGATTTGCCCCACCACGCCGAGGGGCTCGTGATAGTGGTACGCGGTGGTGTTGTCATCAAGCTGGGTCAGGCGGCCTTCCTGGGCGCGGACCACGGAGGCAAAGTAGCGGAAGTGGTCGGCTGCCAGCGGGATGTCGGCGTTGAGGGTTTCCCGGACGGCCTTGCCGTTGTCCCATGTTTCGGCAACGGCGAGCAGTTCCACGTTCTCATCGATCCTGTCCGCCACCTTGTTGAGGATGGCGGCCCGTTCCGTGGCAGAGGTCCTGCCCCAGCTGGGAGCCACCTTGTGGGCCGCGTCCAGGGCCAGCTCAATGTCCTCGGCCGTGCCGCGGGCCACCTCGCAAAAGACCTTGCCGGTGACGGGGGTGATGTTTTCAAAGTATTCGCCCTTGACTGGGGCAACCCATTCCCCGCCAATCCAGTTCTCATAGCGGTCCTTGAACGTGACCTTGGCACCGTCGGTGCCGGGTTGTGCGTAAACAGCCATGGTCTAAAACTCCTTCGCGTGGGGGACATCGGCGTCCTTGGCTGCCACTGTACGCAGCACCACGTTGCATGAAGGTTGCATGACGCAGCTCACACCTGACTGTCGGTGCTATGCAGCGCCTCCACGTGGGCGACCACTGCATTGCGCCTGGGTGAGCGCGGCGGCAGGAGGCGCAGGGCCGTGCGCCAGGCATCGACGTCGTCCGCTGCCTCAGGCAATTGCAAATAGCTGAGTAAAGCATCGGGGCCGGCATCGCTGAGAATCGCCTCACGCAGTTGGATGGCCAAGCGGCTGCGCAGGCCCACCAGCTCGGGGGCCACGGACCGGGGGAGCACCTCGCCGGGGTATTGGTTCAGCGCCAGACGGTGGGCGCCGCGACTGAGGTACTTGCTGACGTGTTCGGCGTCCAATGCCAAAGCGCGGGGGAGGCGGTAGGGCCGCGACTCCGGAATCAGTGTCGGGGCGACGGCGCTGAGCAATTTACGCAGCCGCACCAGTTCGGCCCGGATGCTGTTGCCTGAGGTGCCCTCGGGGTAAATCTTGGCACTGAGCTCTTCGGCCGTGAGCCCCTGCGGGTGCAGCGCCAACACGGCAAGAATTTCCGTGTGCCGCCCGCTGAGGGTGATGGCCTCCCCGGCGACCTGCAGCAAGCCTTGATCCCGGCCTAAAATCTGCAGACTGTCCCGGTTTTGCAAACTGTCCCGGTAAAGCGGCGTCCGGGGTGCTGTTCGGGACTGCCTGCCGGCACTGGCACGACGCTCCAAATGGTGAATGCGCAACTGGGCTTCCGCTGCGGCAACCGTGGCCTGCACCAGTGACAGGGTATTGGCCCCCACTGCCGCCAGGCCCCCGGTAATATCCACCACGCCTAAAAGGAAGCCGGAATCCGGGTCATGTATGGGCACTGCCGTGCAGTTCCAAGAATGGACAGCCGGGTTGAAGTGCTCCCGGCCCATGATTTGCACGCTTTTACCAAGGACCAGCGCCGTGCCGGGAGCGCTGGTGCCTGCGGCCTTCTCGGACCAGTCCGCGCCCGCGGCAAAGTTAATGTTCTCGCCGAGGTGCACGGTTGCGGGGTCACCCTCCACCCACAGCAGCCGTCCATGCTCGTCCGCTACCGCCACCAGCAAGCCCGTGTCATGGGTGGGTTGAATGAGCAATTTGCTGATGACCGGCATGACGGCCGCCAGCGGGTGGCCTCGGCGCAGCTCCGCAAGCTCCCGGCTTTCCCACGCCAGGGGAGGGACGAATTTTTCAAAGCCGGCCAACGACTGCAGGGAGCGCCGCCACGACTCCTGGACCAGGGGCCCCAGGGTGGGCAGCTCGGGGATGAGCGGATGTGTTAAGGACATGTATTCTCCAAAACCACGGCACTTAGAGTTGGCGCACAAACCATCGGGCTTGTGTTGTGGCTCACAAGCCTAGTCCATGGGCTTAAAAAGCCAGGGTGGGCGGCGTTGTTACGCCACCCACCCTGTACCGGCCGGTTAACTAACTACCGGACGGGCTCGAGCTGGCGTTCTGACGGTGTGGACGCCCTGTGCCTGCCCTGGGGTTTCTGATCCACCAGCTTGGCGCCTTCCACATCGACGTCGGGCAGGATTTTCTCCAACCAGGCGGGCAGCCACCACGCGGACTTGCCCATGAGGTGCATGGCTGCCGGAACAATTGTCATGCGCACCACGAACGCGTCAATGAGCACCCCAAATGCCAGTGCAAAACCGAGCGGCCGCACCATGGTCAAGTGGCTGAAGATGAAGCCGGAGAACACGCTGATCATGATGATTGCGGCCGCCGTCACCACCGGTGCGGCGTGCTTGAAACCAGTACGTACCGCCTGTTTGGCATCCTGACCATGCGCATACGCCTCACGCATGCCCGAGGCAATAAAGACCTGGTAGTCCATGGCCAAACCAAACAACACACCAATTAGGATGATGGGCAAAAAGCTCAGTACCGCAGCAGGATTTTCCACCCCAAAAATGCTGCTCAACCAACCCCACTGGTACACGGCCACCACGCCACCAAAGGACGCCACGAGCGACAGCAGGAACCCTGCAGTTGCCAGCAGCGGCACCAGGATGGAGCGGAACACCAGGATCAGCAACAGCAGGGAAAGTCCGACGACGATGGCCAGGTAAGGCGGCAGCGCCGCGCCCAGCTTCTCCGAAACATCGACGTTCGCCGCCGTTTGGCCTGTCAGGCCAATGTCCACATTGAGCTCATCTGCAATGCTGGCGCCTTGCCCGCGCAGGTCATGGATGACCTGGACAGTGCTCTCGCTGGCGGGCCCTTCCGTGGGAATGACCTGGAACACTGCCGTGCGCAGGTCCTCACTGAGCGTGACGGGAACTGCCGCCGTGACATTGGGAACTGTGCGCAGTTGATCGGCCACATCAAGGTTCAGTGTGGTGGCTTCTTCCTGGGACAGCCCTTCCGGCAATGAGCCCACCACAATGATGGGACCGTTCATGCCCTCACCAAAGTTCTTGCCCGTGATGGAGTATGCCTGGTAGGCGCTGGAATCAACGGGCTCGGAACCGCCGTCGGGCAGGGCCAGCCGCAAACCGGTGGCGGGAATGGCGACAATGACCAGGGCCAACACGGAAGTGACAAGTGTCAGGATGGGATGCCGGGTCACCAGGGCGCCCCAGCCGCGGGCGCTACGGGCAATATCCGCCGACTCGTCCGCGGTGGCTTTTTCGCTGTCGCTGAGACCAACCACTGTGGCGTCGTGCGCAGCGACGGTGGCCTCGTTCTTAGCCCACGTCCGCTTGGGAATGATGCGCCGTCCCAGCAGGGACATCAGCGCAGGTGTCAGGGTCAGGGCAATAATCACCGAGACGGCCACGGTGGCTGCGGCCGAAAGGCCCAAAATGGCCAGGAACGGCAAGCCCGTCACCACAAGTGCCGACAGGGCAATGACAACCGTCAACCCCGCAAAGGTCACGGCGTTGCCCGACGTGCCCGTGGCTCGGGCAATGGATTCACGCATTTCCATGCCTGCCAGCAGCTGCTGGCGGTGGCGGTTGACAATGAACAGGGAGTAGTCAATACCCACGGCCAGGCCCAGCATGAGAGCCAGCATGGGGGAAATGGAACTCATTTCAATGGCCGTGGTCAACGCCATGGTGCCACCCACGCCAATGCCGACGCCCACAATGGCCATGAGCAGCGGCAGACCGGCAGCCCACAGGGTGCCGAGCATGATCAAAAGGACCGCCACGGCCACGGCGACGCCAACTACTTCGGCCGTGCCGAACAGGGAGGAAACGTCCTCCACAATTTCCTTGCTGTAGGAAACAGTGACGCCGTCTTCGGTGAGGGTATTGAGCTTGTCCTGGACCAGCTGCCGGTTCTCGGGCGTGACGGCGTTCATGGATTCGCTGAACTGGATTTGGCCAATGGCTGCCATGTTGTTTTCCGAGACAAAGCGGATGCCTTCGGTGGCTGCAATGGTGCGCTTGCCCGCAGCCAGTTCAGCCTTCTTTTCCTTCAGCGTGGTTTGCCCGGACTCGTACTGGACCAACCCGGCATCGAGCTGGGCCTTGCCCGCCTGCCACTGCGCCTTCTGGGCATCGAGCTGTGCCTGCGCGGCGGCCAGACTGGCCGCGGCTTCAGGTGCTCCGGGCCGCTGCTTCTTTTGGGCATCGAGCTGTGCCTGCGCGGCGTCGAGCTGTGCTTTGGCGCCGTTGACCTGTGCAGCCGAGGCATCCAACGCGGTCTTGCCGGCCGCCGCTTCGGCTTCCCCGGCAGCTAGTGCCTTGGCCCCCTTGGCCAAGTCCACGGCCCCGGCTTCCTGCTGTGCAGTGGTCAGGAAGGGATCAATGGCGCCCTTGACGGAGGGAACAGTGGTCACAGTTTCCAAGGCAGCCGTGATGGCTTTTTTCTGCGTGGGGGTGAATTCCGCGCCGTTGCTGCTGGTGAACACCACGGCACCTGAGCCGCCGCTGGCCTCGGGCAGTTCAGCCTGGAGCTTGTCAGCCATTTGCTGGGTCTCGGTGCCGGGAATTTCAAAGTTGTTGGACAGCGGGCCCATGAACAGTACTGCGGCACCACCGACCAGGCCCATGATGACGGCCCACGCCGCTATCACCAGCCAAGCGCGTCGGGCGGAAAAACGCCCCAATCTATAGAGCCAAAGGGCCATCATGCATCCATTCTGTGTAGTCCGGCACGGGACCGGCCAGGTTAAACTTGTAATAAGGGACGGCTAGAAACCGTCACGCACCAGGGAAATGGTGGTGCCCAGGTGCTCACGCAAACGCGCCACCGACTTTTCGGAAGTGTCGGCACCACATTCCTGGTACCAGACTTGAACTGCTGCGCGGCAGCTTCCCACCACGGCCCCCACCAGCGCCAAAACATACAGTTCAGACGTTTCGGGCGGCAGGCGGCGCCGGGCCACTTCCACAATCTTCAAGGTGCACTCATCCCAGGCCTGGAGCTGGAAACGGCCCAGATGCGGGTCCTGGGTGAGGGTGAAGGTCTCGGCCAAAATGGCAAGATCCGCGGAGCTGCCAACTACCGACAGTGCCTGCAGTGCCGATTCCAGAAAGGGCTCGTCCAGGGGGCGGGCTTGAAATTCAGTGATGACCGAATCCAAATAACGCTGGGTGTAGCTGGTGACAGCTGCCTCCACCGAGGAGAAGTAGTTGAAGAAGGTACGGCGGGAAACACCGGCGGCGGCGGCAACGTCGTCGGCGGTAAAGGAGCCCACGTCGCTGCTGCGTAAAAAATCCAATGCCGCCGCGGCAATGGCTTCACGGGTGGCAGCCTTGTTCAGCTCCCGCCGCGTGGGCTGTTGCTCGGTAGTGCTGGTGGAAATAGTCACGTGACTACACTAAGTGCAAGTTTGCACTTAGTGCAAATGCCTGGATGTGTTTCTTATGCGTGGGATTCGTGACGGGTACGGCGCATAAGCTGCCATGCGCCAAACTCGTGATGGGTGCAGCGCAGGAAGTTGCGCGCCTTCCGGGCCATGCTGCTTTTGAGCATTAAAAAACGGACCCCCGCACTGTGGCGGGAGTCCGTAAATTAAGCGTTGACGTGCGCGCGTTGTGTTTCTGCGTGAAGCAGCTCGTCGCTGTCATCGGCGAAGGGATCGCCGTCGCGTGGGGCGTTGTACAGGGCCTCGTCCAGGATGCCTTGGCGCTTGGCCACAATGGTCGGCACCAACGCCTGTCCGGCAACGTTCAAGGCGGTGCGGCCCATGTCCAGGATGGGATCCACAGCGAGCAGCAGTCCGACGCCGGCCAGCGGCAGTCCCAGCGTCGACAGCGTCAGTGTCAGCATGACCACCGCACCCGTGGTTCCGGCAGTTGCGGCCGAACCCAAAACGGAGACCAGAACAATGAGCAGGTATTGGCCCAGGTCCAGCTGGATGCCGAAGAACTGCGCCACAAAGATGGCGGCAATGGCCGGGTAAATGGCTGCGCAGCCATCCATTTTCGTGGTGGCGCCCAACGGGACGGCAAAGGATGCGTAGGCGCGGGGTACGCCCAGGTTGCGTTCGGTCACGCGCTGCGTCAGGGGCAGCGTGCCAATGGAGGAGCGGGACACAAAACCCAGCTGCACTGCCGGCCAGACGCCGGAGAAGTACTGCTTGACGGACAGGCCGTGAGCCCTAATGAGGACCGGGTAGACCACAAACATGACAATGACCAGGCCCACATAGATGGCCAGGGTGAACTTGCCCAGTGAACCAATGGTGGTCCAGCCGTAGCTGGCCACGGCGTTGCCAATGAGGCCAACGGTGCCGATTGGCGCCAGACGAATGATCCACCACAGCACCTTTTGAATGACGGCAAGGGCTGAACCATTGAGTTTCAGGAAGGGGTCCGCAGCCTTGCCAACCTTGAGTGCGGCAATGCCCACAACAATGGCAATGACAAGAATTTGCAGCACATTGAAGCTGACGGAGGTGCTCAGGGCACCGGATTCAGCGGCCTTGGTGGTGGCGCTCAGTCCCAGGAAATTGGACGGGAACAAGCCCACTAAAAATGCCCACCAGTTGCCCGTGCTGCCGGTGTATTCGGCCGGGGTGGCGGTTCCCGTGCCGGCGCCGGGCTGGAAAACAGTTCCAAGGACAATGCCAATGGTGACGGCAATGAGTGCCGTAATGGCAAACCACAGCAGCGTATTCCACGCCAGGCGTGCAGCGTTGGTGACCTCGCGCAAATTGGCAATGGAGGACACCACCGCCGTGAAAATGAGCGGCACCACGGCCGCCTTCAGAATGGATACATAACTGCTGCCAATGGTGGCCAGGGTGGTCACCAGCGCATTGGGGGCAGTCTTGGGGTCCCCGCCCAGCTGGCGTGCCACGAGGCCAAGAATTAAGCCGAGTAAAAGACCTGCAATGATTTGAACGCCGAAGGAGCTGGCCCATTTGGGCACCCTCGATACGCGGGGAGCGGTTGCTGTGGAAGTCATGACTCAACGTTAGGCGCGGAAATATAGCACCAGCTAATTTATATTTCCCTTTATGACGCGTGGTGCCGTAAATGTTACGCGGCCCACGCCGCTCACGCGGGCACGCTCAGCTGGCGGCGTCGTACCCGAAGGCACGCAGCTCCTGTGCGCAACGGCAGGCGGCAGCTATTTTTGCCGCCCACGCCAGCCCCTCGGCACGGGACGGCAGCTCCAAAACTGCGAAACCGCCGTCGAACTGTGTGGTCTGCGGGTAGGTGCCGTCAATGACGGAGCCATCACCATTGACCATGACGGGGGCAACAGCTGCGTCTATGCCGCCGCCGAAAACCCACACGCCGGCGTTCTTGGCTTCCTGGACGACCGCGTGCGAGGTGCGCACCACATCGGCTGATTCCGTGGGTGGAAAGGTCATGGCGGCGCTGGGGAATGAGATGAGGTACTTGGGCATGGCGGCAACTCCTTACTGGACACTTCCTGCAGGTGTGTCCAGTGTGACTGCCGCCTTAGAATTCCAGCAATGCCATGCGCAAAGTATCCAAGCCCACCGACCCCACGTTCAGGGCCTGGGTGTGAAATTCCCGCAGCGAGAAGTGTTCGCCATCGCGGGCAGCCCGGGCGTCGCGGATGTCCTCCCAGAGTCGTTGGCCGACCTTGTAGGAGGGCGCCTGGCCGGGCCAGCCCAGGTAGCGGTTGAATTCAAAGTTCAGTTGACCGTCGGAAATGTCGAGGTTGGCGCGGAGGAATTCCAAGCCGGCCTCAGCGGTCCACGTTCCGGAACCCCACTGCGGGGGGACGGGCAGTTCCAAGTGCACCCCGATGTCAAAGACCACCCGGGCCGCACGCATGCGCTGGCCATCCAACATGCCCATTTTGTCGCCCGGATCGCTCAGGTAGCCCAGCTCGTCCATGAGGCGTTCGGCGTAGAGGGCCCACCCCTCACCGTGGCCGGACACCCAGCAAACATTGCGCCGCCACGCATTGAGCAGTGCGCTTTGATATGTTGCCGTGGCGACCTGCAAATGGTGGCCGGGCACGCCCTCGTGATAGACGGTGGTGGTTTCCGCCCACGTGGTGAAGCTGTCCTCGCCCTCGGGGACCGACCACCACATGCGTCCGGGGCGGGAGAAATCCTCCGACGGGCCGGTGTAGTAAATGCCGCCATCCTGCGTGGGGGCAATGCGGCACTCCAGGGTGCGCATGATGTCCGGGATGTCGAATTGCGTGCCTGCCAGCTCTGCCACGGCGGTGTCGGATAGTTTTTGCATCCATGTCAGCAGCTCGTCAGTGCCGTGCAGTGTCCGGGCGGGATCGGCATGGAGCACTGCCTTGGCTTCGGCAATGCTGGCGCCGGGTTGGATTTGCTGTGCCACTGCTTCTTGTTCGGCAATAATCCGGTCCAACTCCGCGACACCCCAGGCGTAGGTCTCGGCCAGGTTAACGGAGGCGCCAAGAAATTCCCGAGACGCCAGGGCATAACGTTCGGCTCCCACAGCATCCTTGGCAGGGGCCAGCGGCAGCAGCTCACGGTGCAAGAATTCGCTGAGACCGGCATAGGCGGCGCGGGCCAATTCCGCATTGGCGCCCAACGTTTCCGTGAGCGGAGCGGGGAGGGTTGCCGGTGCGCCTGCCGCGAGCCCGGCAAAAAAACCATGGGGGGCGGCATGGCGGTTGCACTGCTCAATGACGGCGTGGATTTGACGTTGCGCACTGACCAGACCCCGGGCCGCTCCGACACGCAGTGACTCCATATAGCCGGCCACCGCCCCCGGCACGTGGCCGAGGCGCCCGGCAAGGTGTTCCCAGTCCGTGGCGCTTTCGCTGGGCATGAGATCAAAAATGGCCCGAATGTTTTGTGCGGGGGAGGCAATGTTATTCAGCTCAGCCAGTGGCCAACCCGTGGCATGCAGTTCAAGTTCCAGGCCCAACCGTTCCTGCATGGCATGCAGGGTCACGGCGTCGACGTCGTCGGTGGCTTCCAGCTCGGCCAGTTGTGCCAGGGCGGTGCGGGCAGCATCAGCCAGCGCGTCAAGACCGGCAGGGGAGTAGTCCCCGTACTCGCTCTCGTGGCCCTTGCGCCCCAGCTCCGTGGCGAAACCGGGGTCAAGCTCCAGGAGCCGCTCCGTATAGGAGTTGGCAACGGCGTCGATGGCTGTGGTGGTCCGGCTGGGCTGCGCAGGCGAAATCATGCCTTTGAGCCTACCGGCTACTTGGCTGAGCGCCGCCAGGCACCGGCGCCGGGCTGCGGCGGCACGTGCAGGCGCGCCCGCCGTACCCAGTGACGGGTGCTGGCTCCGCGCGGAGACGTTTCCGCCGCGCCCTGCAGGGCCAGGATTACTGCCGTGACAGCCGCCAGCTCCTCCGGAGTGGGATTGCCGCGGCTGACACTGAGCAGCGGGACATTGTGTTCCGGGGTAGATGCCGCGGGTCCGGCGGATGCCTCGGATGCTTCGGGTCCGGCGGGTGCCGCGGGTCCGGCGAGGAATTGTTGGGGTGTCACAGCGGGATGTTCCCATGCTTCTTGGCGGGCAGGCTGGCGCGCTTGTCCCGCAGCGCCCGCAAGCCCTTGATGAGTTGAATGCGGGTATCAGAGGGGGCAATGACGGCGTCCACGTACCCCAGTTCGGCTGCCTGGTACGGGTTGAGCAGCTCATCTTCGTAGTTGCGGACAATTTCACCGCGCCGTGCCTCAACGTCCCCGCCTTCTGCCGCAACGGCTGC
>JBBSSM010000044.1:0-20235 GCA_038242155.1 Actinomycetales bacterium
ACCTGATCTTTGCTCATTGAGCGGAAACGCACACGAATAAGGACACTCTTCGGAGTGTCATGTTTCACCACTCCATCGTCGTGCAAAAGACTATTAGGCAGAAGGCTTGCCCGTACCGGGCACTTCAGGCAGTGACAACCTGAAGCACTAATCCACTGCGTCGCTGACTGTGACGCGGACGGCACAAAAGTCAGCAGCGGCCTTTTGCAGGACCTTCATGTTGGGTTCCGTCACCGCCAATGGTGCCAACCGTTCCCTGTTGCGAAGGCTGTGAATGTTGCGCAGGGCAGGGAAGTCCAGCACCTTCTCCACCAATGCCCTGTCGCCGCCGGTGGCCAGATATTCCAGACTCTGCCCGGCAAATATCTTGGCGGCCTCCTGGGCCGTGCGCGCCACCATCGCTGCTGCCTGGTCGCCTCCGCGCGAGCGTGTTGATGCTGTTCCCACTTTGTGCGCCAGCAACGTTCCACCCACGGACACACCCACCGCATAACCACCGCGACGCACCAGTACCAGGGCCAGCCGGCGTTCCTGGGCGGCCAGCGATGCCAGCCGTGCCACTAAATCCACGCCCCGTCCGGGGCGCCCGGCATCGGGCCAGGGCTGAGACAATAGCGCCACCGCACCGTCACACATGCGCAACAGCACGCCGTCGTCAGTGTCTGCGGTACTCGCGAGCCCCTGGTGTGCGGCGGCAAAGCGGTCCACCCAGGCAGTGAGGCGGTCAGCGGAAACAAAAGTGCTGCGGTCAGGGTTCACGCAGCCAGACTACCGGGCGATAGCCTAGGGGAGTGAGTGACCTCTTTAGTGCCCTCCATGGCGATGATGATGCGGACGACGACGCAAGCCCCGGGTCGGGCGGGGTTGCTTCCACGCGGCCGCGCAGCCCCCTGGCTGTTCGAATGCGGCCGCGCAGCCTGGCTGAGGTAGTCGGTCAACAGCACTTGTTGGGCGCCGGATCCCCCTTGCAGATGCTGGCTGCGGGAGGTAACTCCGGGGGAGCGGCAGGCCCGGCGTCGGTCATGTTATGGGGACCGCCCGGAACCGGAAAAACCACACTGGCCCATGTCATAGCACGCGGGCCTGGGCGCAAGTTCGTGGAACTCTCCGCCATCACAGCAGGGGTCAAGGACGTGCGGCGTGTCATGGATCAGGCCCTCACGGACAGGGACCTGCACGGACGCACCACGGTATTGTTTCTCGACGAGATCCATCGGTTCAATAAAGCCCAGCAGGATGCGCTGTTACCTGGCGTGGAAAACCGCTGGGTGGTGCTCATCGCCGCCACCACTGAAAACCCATCATTTTCCGTCGTGGCACCGCTGCTTTCGCGGTCCATTTTATTGACACTGCAGCCGCTGACCAGCGCTGACATTCAAGGATTGCTGGCACGCGCCATTACCGATCCGCGCGGCTTGGATGGCCTGCTCACGGTCACCGACGAGGCCATGGATCACCTGGTGCGGCTGGCCAGCGGAGATGCCCGCCGGGCGCTGACCACCTTGGAGGCAGCAGCCGGTGTGGCACTGTCAGAGCTGGACGCCGGCACCCAAACTGAGGGCACCGCCGTCGTCGTTGATTTGGCCATTGCTGAACGTGCCATTGACGCTGCTGCCGTACGTTATGACAGGGCCGGAGACCAGCACTATGACATCATCAGCGCCTTCATTAAGTCCATGCGGGGCTCGGATGTGGACGCTGCGCTCCATTACCTGGCCCGGATGCTGGAGGCGGGGGAGGACCCCAGGTTCATCAGCCGCCGCGTCATGATTGCAGCCTCCGAGGATGTGGGCATGGCCGATCCCACAGCACTGCAGACTGCCGTGGCGGCGGCGCAGGCCGTGGCATTGATTGGCATGCCGGAGGCCAGACTGATACTGGCGCAGGCCGTGGTCCACGTTGCCACCGCGCCCAAATCCAACGCCTCCTACAACGCCATTAATGCCGCAGTGGCAGACGTGCGGGCCGGCAGGGGCACCATGGTGCCGCCACCGCTGCGGGATGCCCACTACGCAGGATCCCAGGGGCTGGGCCACGGGAAGGGATACATTTACTCCCATGATTCCCCGCACTCAATTGCCACCCAGCAATACCCGCCGGATGATTTAGTGGGCCGCAATTACTACCTCCCCACCAACAACGGCGTGGAACGGGACCTGGGCGCTCGCGTGGAGCGGCTTCGCGCCATGATCCGTGGGACCGCACAGGGGCCCCGGGCGTAATAACAACCCCGGCGGTGGTAGACTGGTGGGCGCACTGGCAAGCCCTGGCTCCATGCACATCATCACGAACCACAACACGGGAATTTTCCTGTGTCTTGTTACGGATTGGTGTCCATGCCCAGGTGCTGTAGCAATGGGTTGCAATAGCCCCAACTCTCCACACTGGAGGCCAGAGACCACATTTATTGCACATATTGGAAGGACACAAGTGGCTAACAACACACGTGCCCGCCGGCAGGCCCGCCTTTCGCGGTCCCTCGGCATTGCCCTGACTCCCAAGGCCGCCAAGTACCTGGAGCGCCGCCCGTACGGCCCCGGTGAGCATGGCCGCGCCCGCAAGAAGCAGGACAGCGACTACGCGGTACGCCTGCGCGAAAAGCAGCGTCTGCGCGCCCAGTACGGCATCCGCGAAGCACAGATGACCCGTGCGTTCGAAGAAGCCAAGCACACCAAGGGCATGACCGGTGAGAACCTGGTTGAGATCTTGGAAACCCGTTTGGACGCCCTGGTTTTGCGTGCCGGCTTTGCCCGCACCACCGCCCAGGCCCGCCAGCTGGTTGTGCACCGCCACATCATGGTTGACGGCGCCCGCGTGGACCGCCCGTCGTTCCGCGTTGCCGAGGGTCAGCTGATCCACGTGCACCCGCGCAGCCAGACCATGACTCCGTTGCAGCTTGCTGCAGCCGGCGCCCACCGCGACGTGCTCCCCGCCGTCCCGGCATACTTGGATGTGAAGTTGGAGAGCCTGCAGGCCCGCCTGGTTCGCAAGCCCAAGCGTGTTGAGGTTCCCGTAACCTGTGAAGAGCAGCTGGTTGTGGAATTCTACTCACGCTAATTATTAGCGAAGCAGAGCTGCACCATTAAAGCTTGAAACACAAGGCAGCCCGCGGCAACCGCCGCGGGCTGTTTTGTCAGCAAATTAGCTCCCCCGGTGCACTAAGGTGGCTTGGGGGATGCCCGTGTGGGCACTACCTGGCAGGAAACTGCCACAGAGTATAGGGAAATGAGGCGGCACGCATGAGCGGTGGCGATATTGCAGGTTTAATTGCAGCGGGCGTTTTCGCCGTGCTCGTGGCCCTTTTGGCCATACCAATTGTCAAGCTCGGCAAGGTCTTTGATGAAATCCGTACCACCATCAAGCAAATTGGTGACGGCACCACCCCCCTGATTGATGAGGTGACCGCCACGGTTGCCACCACCAACACCCAGCTGAACAAGGTTGATGGCATCTCCTCCAACGTCTCAGACGCCACAGCCAACATTTCAGCCCTTTCAGCTCTCATTGCAGCGACCATTGGCTCACCATTGATCAAGGTTGCCGCGTTCTCTTATGGCGTCCGTCAAGCACTTGAGGGCCGCGGGAAGCCGCGCCGCGCCAAGCGCAGCCGATAGCCGAATCCACAAAGGACATATGTGATGAAAAAAATCTTCTGGCTGGGCATAGGTATTACCGTAGGCGTGCTGGCCACGCGCAAAATTGCCGCGGCGCGGGGTGCCATAGGTCCTGACGGCCTCAACCGTGCCGTGGGACGTGCCAGCGATGCCGTTCACGACTTCGCCGACGCCCTGCGTCAAAACATGGGTGAGCGGGAGGCGGATCTGAGATTGGCTTTGGGTATTGACCAAGAGCCACCGGCGGGCCGCCACCAGGCACAGTAACGCGCTCACCAACACAGCGAATAAGGTCATTTCGCCACCGCAGGCGGAACATACGTACGGGCAGTGACTAAAAACTGCCGGCACCAACTATTGAAGGAGCCACCAGGCTAATGAAATCCCATGACATTGCACGGCGCTGGACAGATTTTTTTGCCAGCAGGGGACACACTCCCGTGCCGTCTGCATCCCTGGTGTCAACTGATCCCTCCCTGCTTTTCACCGTAGCGGGCATGGTCCCCTTCATTCCCTATCTCACAGCGCGTGAGGTACCGCCGTACAAAACTGCCGTCAGCGTGCAGAAGTGTATTCGTACGGGAGACATTGACGAGGTAGGAAAGACAGTCCGTCACGGCACCTTCTTTCAAATGTGCGGCAACTTTTCCTTCGGCGATTATTTCAAGGAAACAGCCATTCCCTACGCGTGGGAATTACTGACCACACCCCTTGACGACGGCGGCTTCGGGCTGCCCGCTGACCGCCTCTGGGTCACCGTGTACGAAGAGGACGACGAGGCGCTGGCAATTTGGCGCGACAAGGTGGGCGTGTCCGTTGACCGTATCCAGCGCATTGGCAAGGAAGACAACTACTGGTCCACCGGCCAGCCCGGCCCGGCCGGCCCCTGCTCCGAAATCTTCTACGACCGCGGTGCCGAGTACGGCATTGAGGGCGGTCCCATTGCCGACGAGACCCGCTACATTGAAATCTGGAACCTCGTGTTCATGCAGTACCAGATCGATAATGTCCGCTCCAAGGTTGATTTTGACGTCGTGGGCGAATTGCCCAATAAAAACATTGACACGGGTCTTGGCCTGGAACGCCTGGCCATGATCCTGCAGGGCGTTGAAAATATGTACGAGACGGACCAGGTCCGCCCCGTTTTGGACATGGCGGCAAAACTGTCCGGCAAGGCCTACACTTCCACGGAGGATCCAGCCGATCCGCATCACGTCGACGATGTCCGCATGCGCGTGGTGGCCGACCATATTCGTTCCTCCCTGATGCTCATTTCCGACGGCGTCACCCCCTCCAACGAGGGCCGCGGCTATGTCTTGCGCCGGCTGATCCGCCGTGCAGTGCGCGCCATGCGCTTGCTGGGCGTGGAAACCGCTGTGCTGCCCGAACTGCTCCCCGTGTGCCGCGACGCCATGAAGGGCGCTTACCCGGTGGTTGCCGAGGACTTTGCCCGCATTTCCCGCATTGCCTACGCCGAGGAAAAATCGTTCCTGCGCACCATTGCCAGCGGCACGGCCCGCCTGGAAGAAGCTGTCCGGGAATCCAAGTCCGCCAACACCAATTTGTCAGCAGCCGAAGCCTTCGCCCTGCATGACACGTACGGCTTCCCCATTGACCTGACCCTGGAGATGGCGGGGGAGGCCGGCTTGGCCGTTGATGAGGCCGGGTTCCGTTCCCTCATGTTGGAACAACGCCAGCGCGCGCAAAAGGACGCTAAAACCAAGAAAAGCGGACATGCTGACCTGAGCGTGTTCCATGAGCTGCTGGCTCAGGGTGAAACGGTGTTCACCGGTTACACCGAGTTGGAGGGGCAGGGCAAAATCCGCTCCATCCTGGCCAACGGTGCAGCCGTCAGCCACGCCTCCACGGGGGATGAGGTCTCCCTGGTGCTGGATGCCACCCCCTTCTATGCCGAAGCCGGCGGGCAGGCCGCAGACACCGGCCTCATCACGGGCGATGGCTTCGTCGTTGAGGTGCTCGATGTGCAGCGTCCCATCAAGGGTCTGAGCGTGCATAAGGCCATTGTGCGGGAAGGTGAACTGCCGGCCGATGCCCTGGTGCGTGCCGCCGTCGACCGGGAACGCCGTCACGCCGCCGAGCAGGCACACACGGGCACCCACATTGTGCACGCTGCCCTGCATCAAATTTTGGGTCCGGAAGCGCTGCAGCGCGGCTCCTTCAACAAAGCCGGCTACCTGCGCTTCGACTTTTCCTGGGGTGAGGGCCTGAGCACGGCAACGCGCTCGGAAATTGAAGAGGTGGCGAACATTGCCATCCGCAACAATTACCGCGTGGACACCAGGGTCATGGACCTTGACGCCGCGAAAAAACTGGGCGCCATGGCCCTCTTTGGGGAAAATTACGGTTCCGAGGTCCGGGTTGTGGAGATTGACGGTGCCTGGTCGCGGGAGCTGTGCGGCGGCACGCACGTGGACAGCACCTCACGCATTGGTTCCCTGACGTTATTGGGCGAGCAGTCGGTGGGCTCCGGCAACCGGCGCGTGGAGGCGTTTGTGGGCATGGACGCCTTCCGGCACCTCGCCGCCGAGCGCGCCCTGGTCAGCGAGTTGACGGACATGCTCAAGGTCCCCGCCCACCTCCTGCAGGAACGCGTTGGCGCCACGTTGAGCAAGCTCAAAGCCGCCGAGAAGGAGCTCGAACGCCTCCGCAAGGCCCAGCTCAGCGCAGCTGCGGCCGCACTGGTCAGCACCGCAGTGGACGCCAAGGGAGTGCGCCTCATCACGCACGACGCCGGCGCCGTGGGCAGCGCCGATGATTTGCGCGGCCTGGCCCTGGACCTGCGCAACCGCCTGGGATCGGCGCCGTCGACCATTGCCGTGGCGGGTGTCAGCAACGCCCGTCCCATCATCTTGGTGGTCACGAATGAGGCTGCCCGTGAGGCTGGCATCAAGGCCGGTCACCTCGTCAAGCTCGCCTCCGGCATTTTAGGCGGCGGCGGCGGCGGCAAGCCCGACATGGCACAGGGCGGCGGATCCGACGCCCACGCCATTACAGCGGCGCTGGCGGCTGTCAACGACGCCGTGACCCACCGAGCCTAGGAGTCCGATGTCGGAGCAGAATTTCCCGCAGGGGGCCAAACTGGGCGTGGACGTTGGCATGGTCCGCGTTGGTCTGGCTTCCTGTGACGCCGCAGGGGTCCTGGCGACCCCTGTGAAGACGCTGAGTCGGGATAAAAAAAAGAACAGCGACATAAAACTTGTTGTCAAAGAGGCTGTGGCCCGCGATGCCTGTCAAATATTTGTCGGTCTGCCCCGCACCATGAAGGGTGAGGAAAAAGCCTCTGCCCTCATGGCGCGCAACTACGCCACTATTTTAGTGGCGGAGCTCGCCCGTGCCGGATTGGAAATTCCCGTGCACCTGGTGGATGAACGGTTAACCACCGTCAGTGCCCATCAGGCACTGCACCAAGCTGGCATGAGTAGCCGCGAACACCGTAAAGTAGTGGATCAAGTGGCAGCTGTGGGAATTTTGCAGCACGCCATTGACATGCAAAAGGCGCGCCACGCCAACGTTGGAGAACTGGTGCGCGCACCCAGACCGGATGTTGTGGGGACGACCGGACCATCTGAATACGAAGAGGTTTCCACCATTTCCACACAATTTGGCGTGCCGGCAAAGAAGACGCAGGAGCCATGAGCGAACTTTTCCGCGGCCCCCACTCCGGCCATGACGGCACGCATCCCGAAGAGCCGCACGAGGAACGGGACCACCTCGATGAGGTGGATTATGACGAGGCACATCACGAACAGGCCTATGAGGGCCAGGACTATGTCCGTGCAGATGAGCTTCACGGGGCCAGCGCCGAACCCCTGGACACACGGCGCACCAGCCGCGTTTCCAAGCGGGTGCGTAAACGCCGCCGCAGCCTGGTCTTCCTTGTCATTTTTGTGGCGTTTTGCGCCGTCGTCTTTTTTGTTTTCCAAAGCGTCAGGCCGATGCTGGGCAGCTTTCAAGTGTCCGACTACCCGGGCCCCGGCACGGGGCAGGTGGAAGTGGTGGTCGGCGCCGGCGCAACCGCGCGCATTGTCGCCGCTGAACTAAAGTCCCTGGACGTTGTTGCCAGTGAGAAGGCCTTCCTTGAGGCATTAAATGAGGCAGGCGGCACGGGCTCGATCCAGCCGGGGACCTTTAGCATGAAGTCTCAAATGAAAGCTTCCGACGCGGTATCGATCCTGCTCACCGTCGTCGATGACAGGGTCCACTACGCCGCCGTCGCCCAGAACCTGCGCATTGGCGAGGTACTGGATGTCCTGGCCAAAAGCAGTGGCGTGGCCAGGGCTGACTTTGCAGCACTGGCCAATGCTCCGGCGGCATTTGATCTGCCCCCCCAGGCTAAGAACCTTGAGGGTTATCTGGCTCCGGGCGAATACCGTTTTCCCATTGATGTCACTGCCAAGGAAATCCTGACCCAAATGGTGGACACCACCAAAAAGGCACTCGTTGACGCAGGCGTCAAGGATCCGGCTGAGCAGTACCGGGTTTTGACCATTGCCAGCATCATTGAATTTGAAGGCAATGAGGCCAACTACGCCCAGATTTCCGGGGCCATTGAAAACCGCATCAACAACCCCAATGGCGAAACGCGCGGATTCCTGGAATCCGATGCCACGGTGGTTTACGGGCTGGGCATCAAGTCCTATGAGTTCACGCCCGAACAGCGGGCTGACAAATCAAACCCATACAACACCTTCGCCAATCCGGGGCTTCCCGTGGGTCCCATTGGATCCCCCGGCAGCAAGGCAATAGCTGCGGCAGCCAAACCTGAAAGCAACCCGTACTACTTCTGGGTCACGGTGAACTTGAAAACAGGTGAAACGCTCTTTGCCACAACGTACGCCGAGCATCAGCTCAATGTAGCCAAGTACAGCGCGTGGTGCCAGGCAAATGCGGGAGAGTGCAAATAAGTGGCTGAACCGCGCCAGGGTGCAGTCCTGGGAAACCCCATTGGGCATTCCCGCTCGCCTGCCCTGCACCGTGCCGCCTACCGGCTCCTGGGCGCCCCCTACTCCTACGACGCCAGGAATATTCAAGTGCCGGAGCTGTCACAGCTGCTGGACCAAGTACGGCGCGAGGGCAACTGGTATGGCTTGTCGGTGACCATGCCGCTGAAGAACGAGGCGTATGCGCTGGTGGATCAACGCACCGGGATTGCCACGGCGCTGGGTGCTGTGAACACCATTGTGTGCACCACCGACGACGCCGGACAAGTGCACCTTTTGGGGGACAACACGGACGTTGCGGGGATTGAGAACGCCTTGCGGTACGCGGGGGTCCGGGAACGTCCCCGCGCCGCCATCCTCGGCGGGGGAGGCACCGCCGTTTCGGCACTGGCCGCGCTGGCCCGCCTCAAGGCTAGTAGCACCACGGTGTTTGTCCGCAACCTGGCCAAAGCCGATGAAATTTTAGCGGTTGCGGCCCAGGTGGGCATTGAGACCGACGTGGCCACTTTCGAGGTCGCCGCAGCTGCGCTGGCCGGGTTCGACGTCGTCATTTCCACCCTGCCGCCCCACGCAGCCGATGGACTGGCAGCGGATTTTTCCGCCGCCCGGCAGCACCTGGACGGTGCATTGTTGCTTGACGTGGCCTACGACCCCTGGCCCAGTGCTTTGGGGGCCGCGTGGGCGGACAGCGGCGGGAACGTCGTGGCAGGCATTGAAATGCTGCTGTACCAGGGTGTGGAGCAGGTTAAACTTTTCGCTGCGGCCGGAGGATACGGCATAGCGGCGGCAGAACAGGAACGGGACGTCATCAATGTGATGTGCGATGCACTTGGCATTGAGCGGCGGATTCCCCACGAACAGAACATGGCAGGATAGAGAGTATGTTGCGTTGGTTGACAGCCGGGGAATCACATGGCCCGGCCCTCGTGGGAATTATTGAAGGCGTGCCTGCCGGTGTGGAGCTCACAAGCACCCACATTCAAGACGCCCTGGTCCGCCGTCGGCTGGGGTACGGCCGCGGCGCCCGGATGAAGTTCGAGCAGGACGTGGTCACCATTTTGGGCGGCGTGCGTCATGGCGTGACCCAGGGGGGTCCGGTGGCCATTCAAATTGGCAACTCCGAGTGGCCCAAGTGGGAGCAGATCATGTCCGCTGACCCCGTGGACGCCGCGGAACTGGAGGGCCAGGCCCGCAATGCGCCTTTGACGCGCCCCCGTCCCGGGCATGCTGACTTCACCGGCATGCAAAAGTACGGTTTTGATGAGGCGCGCCCAGTCCTGGAGCGCGCCAGCGCCCGCGAAACCGCCACGCGGGTGGCCCTGGGTGCAGTGGCCGCGCAAATGCTGGCAGCCGTGGGCGTGGAACTGCTCAGCCACACGGTGCAAATAGCCGGTGTCGCCTCACCTGAATCTGCCGCACTGCCGGTGTTTTCCGATGTTGCAGCCCTGGATGCGGACCCTCTGCGGTGCTTTGATCAAGAGACCGCGGCGGCCATGGTGGCCGAGGTGGATGCAGCACAAAAGCAGGGCGAAACCCTGGGTGGCGTGGTGGAGGTACTGGCCTACAACCTGCCTCCCGGTCTGGGCAGCTATGTGCACTGGGACCGGCGGCTGGATTCCCGGCTGGCCGGGGCGCTCATGGGCATTCAAGCCATTAAGGGCGTGGAAGTTGGTGACGGCTTTGCCACGGCAGCCCGCCGCGGCTCCGCAGCCCACGATGAGATTGTCCGCGACGCCGATGGCCGGATCATCCGCACCTCCAACCGCGCCGGTGGCATTGAGGGTGGCATGAGCATTGGGGACGTGTTGCGCGTGCGCGCGGCCATGAAGCCCATTGCCACCGTGCCCCGGGCCCTGAAGACCATTGATGTTGCCACGGGTGCTGCGGCCAAGGCACATCACCAGCGTTCCGATGTTTGTGCTGTCCCGGCAGCCGGTGTGGTGGCGGAGGCCATGACCGCCCTCGTGCTGGCCGATGCTCTCGTGGAAAAGTTCGGTGGCGACTCCATGGCGGAGACCAAACGCAACATGGACAACTACCTGGCAGCCATTCCTGCCCACTTGGATACGCAGGGACACTGATGACCACGGGCAAGGATCCGGTGGGGGCGCCGGACTTCACGCCCCTCCGGCCCATTGTCATGGTGGGGCCCATGGCCGTGGGCAAGTCGGTCATTGGTGCCGAACTGGCCCGCGTGCTGGGCCTGGCTTTCATTGATTCGGATCATAAAATTGTGGCCAGGCACGGGCCCGTGCCGCGCATATTTGCGGCAAAGGGGGAACACCACTTTCGCCAACTGGAAGCCCGGGCCATTGCCGACGTCCTTGATTCACCCAAGCCGCCACTTGTGGTGCTGTCCCTGGGAGGCGGCGCGGTCCTGGACTCGGGTACGCAGCAACTCCTCGCCAAGGCCACGGTGGTGTACCTCCGGGCAGAGATAGACACCGTGCGGGAACGCATCACCCGCAACACCAACAGGCCATTGCTGGCTGCGGATCCTGTTGCCACCTGGCAGCGTCTGACAAACATTCGCGGTCCGGTTTATGCGCGGCTGGCCGATATCATTTTCGATGTGCGCCAGGAGAATGTGCCGCAGCTCGTTGATTCGCTCGTGCATCTTTTGGCAGAAGAAACAAGAAAAGAGAAGTCATAAAGTGAATACCACCACCGTCATTAAGGTCACAGGCACCCAGCCGCAGGACAACTACGACGTCGTCGTGGGCCGCGGGTTGCTGGCTCACCTCCCCGGATTGCTCGGTGAGCGGGTCAAGCGCATTCTAGTGATCCACCCCCGGGCACTGCGTTTGACGGGGGACGCCGTGCGTGACGATCTGGAAGCTGCCGGTTTCACGGCCCTCACAGCTGAAATCCCCGACGCCGAGGAGGGCAAGCACATTCAAGTCGCTTCCTTCTGCTGGGAGGTTTTGGGGAAAAACGACTTCACGCGTTCCGACGCCATTGTCACTGTCGGTGGCGGTGCTGTTTCCGACCTGGGTGGCTTTGTGGCTGCAACGTGGCTGCGCGGCGTCAAGGTGGTGCACCTGCCCACCTCGTTACTGGGCATGGTGGACGCCGCCGTGGGGGGCAAAACAGGTATCAACACCCCCGAAGGCAAGAACCTCGTGGGATCGTTCCACCCTCCCGCGGGCGTTTTAGTTGACCTGGACACCCTCGCCACGTTGCCCCCCAATGAACTCATTTCCGGCATGGCCGAGGTAATTAAGTGCGGCTTCATTGCTGATCCCGTGATTCTTGATCTCATTGAAGCCAACCCTGAAGCTGTGAAGGATTCCACCTCCCCGGTGTTGCGCGAGCTCATTGAACGGGCCATCACCGTCAAGGCCACTGTCGTCTCGGCAGATTTGAAGGAGGCCGGGCAACGGGAGTTCTTAAACTACGGCCACACGCTGGGCCACGCCATTGAACTGACGGAGCGGTACTCGTGGCGCCACGGTGCGGCCGTGTCCGTGGGCATGATGTTTGCCGCGGAGCTTGCGCGCAGCGTGGGCCGGCTCAGCGATGCCGACGCCGACCGCCACCGCACGATTTTAGAGCTTTTGGGCTTGCCGCTGACGTACCGCCGCGACCGCTGGCAGTCGCTGCTCGATGGCATGAAGCGGGATAAAAAAACCCGGGGAGACCTCCTGCGCTTTGTGGTCCTTGACGGAATTGGCAGGCCGGGAATCCTGGATGTGCCCGATCAATCCCTGTTGTTTGCCGCCTACCAGGAAATTGCGTCCTAGCATGGGCTTAAAAGACTGGCCCTCGGCAGGCTTCCCAGGCATTGCCGTCAATCCTGAGACCCTGCTGCTGGAAGTTGTTGACGAAGAGGCGTGCGCTCTTGCGTTGGAACAGTCCACGGCCGCCGCAGACCGCATCTTTGTGTTGTTGGCCCGCGGGCAGGTGGGGGAGGCGGCAGACGCTGCGGCGGATGCCAGGCTTGCCGATCCCGAGTCCATCCGCCTGCAGGTCCTGGACGCCGAAATTTTACGGGCCACCAAGAACTATGACCGTGCCGAATGGGTACTGCGTTCCCTCTTGCCCACGGTGACTGGAACGCCCCACGAGTCCTGGTTGTA
Organism: Actinomycetales bacterium; assembly: GCA_038242155.1. Taxonomy (GTDB): domain Bacteria; phylum Actinomycetota; class Actinomycetes; order Actinomycetales; family Micrococcaceae; genus Specibacter. The sequence continues at coordinate 12,655 of JBBSSM010000044.1, forward strand.
TCAACAACTGGGCAAGGTGCATTTTTGCAATGCACAGTTTGAGGCCGCGGCCAAGAACTTTGCCACGTCACTGAACCTTAGTGTGGCTGCCGGCTCCGACGCGGCAGCCATTTACTCCGCCACCGTGTCCCTTAAACGTGCCTTGGATTTGGCGGAGCGGGCATAGCTTCCCCCATGGCGCCGTGGTGGAAATCATGTGCCACACCTTGGCTGAGTGCGGTAGTATGGTCAATGGATTTTTGATAATACTCATACGCTAAGAGGCTATTGTGGCAACGACTAACGATATTAAGAACGGCACCGTTCTCAAACTTGAAGGACAGCTCTGGAACATTATCGAGTTCCAGCACGTCAAACCAGGCAAGGGTGGCGCGTTCGTTCGTACCAAGATGCGCAACATCCTCTCCGGCAAGGTTGTCGATAAGACCTTCAACGCTGGTTTGAAAATTGAGACTGCCACTGTTGACCGCTCCGATTACCAGTACCTGTACCAGGACGGCGAAGATTACGTTTTCATGGATCTGGACAACTATGACCAGCTCACCGTGTCGGGCAAGACCATTGGCGATGCCACCAACTTCATGTTGGAGAACCTCAATGTCACCATCGCCCTGCACGAGGGCTCACCGCTGTACATTGAACTGCCGCCGTCGGTGCAATTGCGCATCACCTACACCGAGCCCGGCCTGCAGGGCGACCGCTCCTCCGCCGGCACCAAGCCGGCCACAGTGGAGACCGGCTTTGAGATTCAGGTGCCCCTGTTCGTGGAGAACAACACCCTGGTCAAGGTCGACACCCGTGACGGCAGCTACCTGGGACGTGTCAGCGAGTAGTGGCAAGCAGTGGAACCAGCCCGTCGGGCAAGCCCCATTCGGCGCGCAGCAAGGCTCGCCGTCGGGCATTGGAAATTTTGTTTGAAGCCGAGCAGCGCGAAGTTACGGCCATGTCGGCCCTAACAGTGCGCCGTGAAAAAATGGACCAGATCATCAACCCCTACACGGTGGACCTGGTGCAGGGTGTTACGGCCATGGCCGAGCAAATTGATGAGTACCTGCAGACGTATTCGCAGGGCTGGACCCTTGAGCGGATGCCCGCTGTGGATCGCATCATTTTGCGCATGGGAGCCTGGGAACTGTTATTCAACGATGACGTGCCCGACGCCGTGGCCGTCAGCGAAGCCGTGGAACTGGCCAAGGATTTGTCCACGGATGAATCCCCCCAGTTTGTCAACGGACTTTTGGGGCGCCTCCAGCAGCTCAAACCCACGCTGCTGGCGTAAAGATTCTTATCCCGCAGCTGTGGCCCGCAACGAAGGAATTCCCTCGTTGCGGGCCACAGCTGTTTGCCGTTACTGGTGCGGCTGCCGGGCGCGCCACACCGCCGCAGCATGACGGCTCAGCAATTCCGAACGGACCGCTGTGATTTTATGCAGCAGCGACAGCTCCAGTTCCTGCCCGGCGGCATAGCGCGCAGTCCCGCCCGCGCCACCCTTGAAATCAACTAAAAGCCTTTGCCGGGTGAATGCCAAGCGGGTAGCCAGCCGAATAAATTCCTTCATTTGAGCCCCCGCGGCAAAGCCCCTGGCCCACACCAACGCACGACGTCGTCCCGCCCCCGTGGCGAGCATGGGGACCTCCTGCGGGGTGAACCAGCCGGAGGGCACGTACTCGCCCAGCCGCTGACGCGTGAGCTTGGCCTCGGATCGGCGCAGAAAAATGATGCCGACAATGAACAGTAAGAAAAGCGGAACCTGCAGCAGCACATAGACCACCAGGAAATTGGCGCCCAGGAAGGAAGAGACATTCCACAATCCGTGCAGGGCCATGGCCGGTACCAGTCCCACCACCCAGGCGCCCAGCACCATGAGGGTGCCGCCGTAACGTGCGGCCCAGCCCACGCAGAGGCCCAGCGTGGCGGTGAACATCACGTGCGCAAAGGGTGACATGAGGCCCCGCAGGAGGAAGATCCCCACCAGGCCATTCACCGCGCCATCGGCTTCTTCCAGTGCCTGCCCGAAATAAAGAATGTTTTCCGTAAACGCAAAGCCGGCGGCAATAATACCCGCATACACCACGCCATCAATGGGGCCGTCAAAGGTGTGGCGGCGCAGGAAAAACAGCAGCAGCAAACCTGCGCCCTTGCACAATTCCTCCACCAGCGGCGCCTGCACCACCGCCCCCACCATGTCGGCGCCTGCCCCCGTGGTGCCACTGATCAACAGTGGTTGCACCCAGCTGCCAACGACCAGGGCAGTAATGACAGCCATGCCCGCACCCCAGCAAAAACCAAGGGCCATGGCGGCGCGGGGTTCCGGCTCCCACTTGTCAATCCACCGCAGTGTCAGCACGCACAGCGTCAGCGGAATCAAGGCAAGCGAACCGCAAATTAAGAACACATTGGCGCCAATGGACACGGCAAAAAACGCCAGCGTCAAGACTGTCACGAGTCCCAGCACGCACAGCAAGATGATGTTCGTGGTTTTTAATTTCACCCCCCGGCCCTTCCGGCGGACAGGAGCCGGCGCTGGCTGCGCCCAGTACTCAGGGGCATGGGTGGGTGCCTGGACAGGGGCATGGGCGGGAGGTTGGGCGTAGTGCGGTTGCTGCTGCGGGGCACCGGCCGCGGATTCTGGCCACTGGCCGGGTTCGCTCATGCCTTAAAGAGTAGGTCCACCGGCCGTCGCCGCAAACCAGCCGCGCTGCAAACCGGCCACGTCATGGACCGCGGGGGTTCCCTGCGCCTATGGTATTTTTGCAGTGTACGCATTCAACCTTTTAATTCCGTCCCGTGAGGCGGGGAAAGGGGACGCGAGAAAATGCATCACCCCTCTGCAGCGTCCGGGGACGGCCAGTCGCCCCCGAGTTTAGTCTCCCGCGTGGTTCTCAACGCAGCAGACATTGACAGGGCTTTAACCCGCATTGCCTATGAAATTTTGGAAGCAAACAAGGGCAGCCAGAACCTGCTCCTGGTGGGTGTTCCGCGCCGCGGCTACCCGTTGGCACAGCGTTTGGCAGCTAAACTTGCCGCCGGCGATCCAGCCATTGATCCCGCCGCCATGGTCGGACAGCTCGATGTCACCATGTACCGCGATGATTTAGCCCACCACCCCACACGGGCACCGCAACGCACGCAGCTTCCCGCCTCCGGCATTGATGGGAAAATCATTGTGCTCGTTGACGACGTGCTGTATTCCGGCCGGACCATTCGTGCAGCCCTCGATGCCCTGGTGGATCTGGGCCGGCCCCGCGCCGTGCGGTTGGCGGTTTTAGTGGACCGCGGACATCGCGAACTGCCCATCCGCGCCGACCATGTGGGTAAGAACCTGCCCACTTCCTCCAGCGAAAAAGTACGGGTACGTCTTCAGGAAATTGACGGTACCGAGGATCAAGTAGTCATTGAGGCCGGCGCATGAGGCATTTGCTGTCCACGGAACAGCTGAGCTGCCAAAATGCCATTCAAATTCTTGACACGGCCCAGGAGATGTCCGCGGTGGGGGAGCGGGAAATTAAAAAGCTTCCTGCACTGCGGGGCCGCACGGTGGTGAACTTGTTCTTTGAAGACTCCACCCGGACGCGGATATCCTTTGAGGCAGCCGCCAAACGGCTTTCGGCCGACGTCATTAACTTCAGCGCCAAGGGCTCCTCCGTATCCAAGGGCGAGTCTCTCAAGGACACGGCGCAGACCCTCGAAGCGATGAGTGCCGACGCCGTCGTCATCCGGCACTGGGCCTCCGGGGCCCCGGCGCAGCTGGCCAACTCGGGGTGGATCGATGCGGCAGTCATTAATGCCGGCGACGGCACCCACGCCCACCCCACCCAGGCACTCCTTGACGCCTTCACCATGCGTGCGCACTGGTCCAAGCTCCAGGGCACCGCGTCCGTGGGCGGTGATCTGGCGGGCATGCGCGTCATCATTGCCGGGGATGTGCTGCACTCCCGGGTGGCGCGCTCCAACGTGTGGTTGTTGCGTACCCTGGGCGCCCACGTGACACTGGTGGCGCCGCCCACCCTGCTGCCCATCGGCGTCGAACATTGGCCCTGCGAGGTCAATTATGACCTTGACGCTGCCCTGGAGGCGGGCGTTGACGCTGTCATGATGCTGCGGGTGCAGGCGGAGCGGATGAACGCCTCGTTCTTTCCCTCGGCCCGCGAGTACGCGCGCCTCTGGGGGTTCGACGACGCCCGGCTCGCCAAACTCGATGCCTTGAATCTCAAGGACACCATCATCATGCACCCCGGCCCCATGAACCGTGGTCTGGAAATTTCCTCCGCAGCCGCTGATTCGGCCCGTTCCACCATCCTGGCCCAGGTCCGCAATGGTGTTTCGGTGCGGATGGCCGCCCTGTACCTGCTGCTCTCCGGCGACCTGCGCGAGCCCGCAACAGCAGCTTCCTCCACCTCTTCAGCTTTTTCAGCAGTAAAGGACCCCTCATGACTTCAATGAGTTACGTAATCCGCGGCGCGTCGCTGCTCGGCACCACCACGGCAGATATTTTAATCCGTGATGGCTTCATTGCAGCCGTGGGCCCCGACCTCGATGCGGCTGTGACAGGCGATGCCACGGTCATTGCCGCCGAAGGTCTGGTGGCCCTGCCGGGCATGGTGGACCTCCACACCCACCTGCGTGAACCCGGCCGGGAAGACGCTGAAACCGTGGAAACGGGCACGCGCGCTGCGGCCCTGGGCGGCTTTACGGCCGTGCATGCCATGGCCAACAGCTCACCCGTGGCGGACACCGCCGGGGTGGTGGAGCAGGTTCACACGCTGGGCGTGGAGTCCGGGTGGGTGGATGTGCGCCCGGTGGGTGCAGTGACAGTGGGCCTGGCCGGCAAGCAGTTGGCCGAGCTGGGCGCCATGGCCGATTCCCGTGCCCGCGTCCGCATTTTTTCCGACGACGGCATTTGCGTCAGTGATCCCGTAATGATGCGCCGGGCACTGGAATACGTCAAAGCGTTCGACGGCGTGATTGCCCAGCATGCGCAGGAACCCCGCCTGACCGAGGGCGCGCAGATGAATGAGGGCGTGGTCTCTGCAGACCTGGGTCTGACAGGGTGGCCGGCAGTTGCCGAGGAGTCCATCATTGCCCGCGATGTTCTGCTGGCCCAGCACGTGGGTTCGCGCCTGCACGTATGCCACGTCTCCACGGCCGGGTCGGTGGAACTCATCCGCTGGGCCAAGGAACGCGGCATCAAGGTCACAGCGGAGGTCACCCCGCACCACCTGCTCCTGACCGAGGAACTGGTCCGCAGCTACAACCCCGTCTACAAGGTCAACCCGCCATTGCGTGCCGATGCTGACGTGCATGCACTGCGCGCGGCCCTGGCCGACGGCACCATTGACATTGTGGGCACCGACCACGCCCCCCATCCAAGCGAAGCCAAGGAATGTGAATGGGCGTCGGCGGCCATGGGGATGACAGGACTGGAAACGGCACTGTCGGTGGTGCAGGAGACCATGATTGAAACAGGGTTGATGAGCTGGGCGGACTTTGCCCGCGTCACCTCCACGGTGCCGGCGCAAATAGGCCAGCTGGCCGACCAGGGCCGTCCCCTGGAAGTCGGGGAACCGGCGAACATTGTGCTGGTGGACCCGGCCGCCCGCTGGAAGGTGGACCCGCACGCCATGGCCACCAAGGGCCGCAACTCGCCCTTCTCGGGTCTGGAGCTGCCGGGCCGGGTGCAGGCCACGTTCTTCCGCGGCCACCCCACCGTGTTGCACGCCAAACTACACACCCCTTACCGTCCCGGAGCAAATTGATGGATGAGCGGATACTCCCCGGGCTACTGACGCTCACCATCATCGCCGTCGTCTTCGCCCTGATGTTCGGGGGCTGGCGCGGCAGGCTCAAACGCCAGGGCGCCGTAGCGGAACTTCCTGAGGTGCCACCGGGTTTGGGCCAGCCACTCATGAGCGTCCCCGGCCAGTATGTGGTGACCACCGCCTCCGGGGATTGGCTGGACCGGCTGGCAGTGCATGGTCTGGGTGTACGTACCCCGGCAGTGGTGAACATATTCACGCACGCAATCGTCATTGAGCGCCGCGGCGCCCAGGATCTTTTCATTGCCCAGGACGCATTGACGGAGATCTCCACCCAGGCTGGCATGGCCGGTAAATTTGTGGAGAAGGACGGCCTGGTAGTGATTGGGTGGCGGCTCGGTGGCGCAGGCGTCGACACGGGATTTAGAACCACCGAAGCAGGCGCCAAGCGCCCGCTCCTTGAAGCTTTGCAGGCATTGCTGCCCCAGGGCAGCGGCACAGACAGCAACGGAAAGAACAACTGACAATGAATGATGCAACGATGCCCGCACAGGCACTTTTGGTTCTGGAAGACGGCAGGACGTTCCGTGGCAACAGCTACGGGGCGCAGGGCACCGCCCTGGGCGAGGCAGTTTTTACCACCGGCATGACCGGCTACCAGGAAACGCTGACGGATCCGTCCTACGCGCGCCAGCTGATAGTTCAAACGGCCCCCCACATTGGCAACACCGGCGTCAACCAGGCCGACAATGAGTCCACCAGGATCTGGGCGGCCGGTTACATTGTCCGCGATGGCGCCCGCCGCGCCTCCAACTGGCGCAGCGAGGGATCCCTCGGGGATGAGCTCAGCGCCCAGGGCGTGGTGGGCATTGAGGGTGTGGACACCCGCGCCATCACCCGCCATTTGCGGGAGCGTGGCGCCATGAAGGCCGGTATTTTCTCCGGCGCCGACGCAGCCCGCCCGCAGGACCAGCTCCTGGCCGAGGTGATAGCCCAGCCGTCCATGGCCGGACTGCGGCTGGCCGAGGAGGTCAGCGTCAAGGAGGCCTACGTTGTGGAACCTTCCGCCCATGGCTGGGAAGGCGAGCCGCTGCTCTCCATTGCCGCCCTTGACCTGGGCATCAAGACCATGACGCCCGCCCGCTTTGCCGAGCGTGGAATCCGCGTCCACGTCCTGCCCGCAGCCACCACCTTTGAACAGGCCCAGGAACTCAATCCCGACGGCGTGTTCATTTCCAACGGCCCCGGCGACCCGGCCACGGCCGACAGCCAAGTGGAGTTTGTCCGCAGTTTCCTGGACGCTGGCGTGCCGTACTTTGGTATTTGCTTCGGGAATCAAATCCTGGGCCGCGCACTGGGCTTTGGCACCTACAAGCTGCGTTACGGCCACCGCGGCATCAACCAGCCCGTGCTGGACCGCACCACCGGCAAGGTGGAAATCACCAGCCAAAACCACGGCTTCGCCGTTGACGCTCCGCTGGACGGCCCCACCCAGGCACCCGAGGGACGTTTTGGCCGGGTTGAGGTCAGCCACATCAGCCTCAACGACCAGGTGGTCGAGGGCCTGTCCTGCCTGGACATTCCGGCCTTCTCGGTGCAGTACCACCCCGAGGCCGCCTCGGGGCCGCATGACGCCGCCTACCTGTTTGACAGGTTCATCGCGCTCATGACCGCCTACAAAACACCAAAGACCAGCAAGACCGCACAGAGTCAGACCGCACAGAGTCAGGAAAACAAGTAATGCCCAAGAGGGAAGATCTCAAGTCAGTTTTGGTCATTGGCTCCGGCCCGATCGTCATTGGTCAGGCAGCCGAATTTGACTACT
>JBBSSM010000045.1:0-19072 GCA_038242155.1 Actinomycetales bacterium
CAGTTCACCCCATGGTTTACGTCACGGGAGCCAGCTAACGTTACTGCCACGCCTGCACCCATATTCGCCCTCGTGCGCCCATTTGCCTATGACAGCTACGGCTCCTCCCCCAATGCTGCTGACACAGCCGGGCTTTTCGCCGTCGTCATGGCCATCATGGGCCTCTATGCGCTCATGTTCGTCGTGTTCTGGCTGGCCAACGGATTTGCCTGGGCAGGGCTGTTCGCCAAAGCGTCGCAGCCCAAATGGGCGGCCTTTGTGCCGTTTTACAACACCTGGGTGATGGTGAAAATTGCTGGCCGTCCTGAAGCCCATTTTTGGTTGCAGTTCATTCCCTATGCCGGGATTTACTGGGCAGTCCTGTCCATCAACGATTTGGCCAAGTCCTTCGGGAAGGACAGTGCCTATACGGTGGGCCTCATTTTTGTGCCCGTGGTGTTTGCGGCAATATTGTCCTACGGACAGGCCCGGTACCTGGGTCCTGCCTATCTTTCCCCCGAGCAAAAACAATACCTGCAGTACTACGGCCAGCCCCACCCGGGTCAGCCGCAGCACCAGCAGTACCAGCAGTACCAGCAACCATAGGACCCTACCCGCGCACTGCCTGCGGCAGCCTGCCGGTGTTGGTTGCCTCCCCTGACAGACTCAAATGCTCGGTGCCATGCAGCGCGTCGGCTGCACGGACAAGCGCCAAGTGGGAAAAGGCCTGCGGAAAATTCCCCGCCATCCGACCCTCTTTTGTGTTGTACTCCTCACTGAGCAGTCCGACGTCGTTGGCCAGCCCCACCAGTTTGTCCATGAGCGCAATTGCCTCCTGGCGTCGACCTGAATGGGCATACTGTTCCACCAACCAGAACGAACAGGCCAGGAAGGGGTGCTCACCCGGGGCTAGGCCGTCCACTCCGCTGTCGGTGCGGTAGCGCAGAATCAAACCCGCATCGTCCATCAACTCAGACTCTATGGCGTGCACGGTGCCCTGCATTTCCGGCGAATCGTAACGCACAAACCCCACCTGTGGCAGGACCAGCAGGGAAGCATCGGTGGTGGTGCCACCATAGGTTTGCGTGAAGGTATTGAGCTCCTTATTGAACCCGTGTTCCATAATTTCAGCGTGCAGCATATCCCGCAGCTGCTCCCAGCGTTCGGCCGGACCGGATAAATTATGGTCCCGCACGGCCCGGACCCCGCATTCAAAGGCAGCCCACATCATGACCCGGGAGTGCGTGAAGTGCAGTACCTCACCGCGCATCTCCCAAATTCCGTGATCCTTGGCATTGACGTTCTTCTCAACAAAACCCAGCATGGCTTGTTGCAGGGGCCACGAGAAGTGGTCTTCATGTCCGCCTGCCAGGCGCAGCTTTTCCAACGCCACCAGCACTTCACCCACAACATCTGCCTGGTACTGTCCAACCGCACCATTACCTACACGCACGGGCAAAGCGCCCTCATATCCGGGCAAATGTGCCAGTTCGCCTTCGGGAAGGTCACGCTCCCCTGCCAGCCCATACATGATTTGCAAGTCTTCCGGGCTCCCGGCCACGGCACGCAGCAACCAGTTCCGCCACTCCAGTGCCTCTTCCTCGAATCCGTGAGTCAACATGGCCTCCAAGGTCAATGCAGCATCACGCAACCAGCAGTATCTGTAATCCCAGTTCCGCTGGCCGCCAAAATCCTCGGGCAGGGAAGTGGTGGGGGCGGCAACAATCCCGCCGGTGTCTTCATGCGTCAGGGCACGCAGAACAAGCAGGGAACGCTCCACTATGTCTGCATATTTGCCGTCCTGGTTGTAACCCTTCGCCCACTGCTCCCAATAGTCGGTGGTCTCCTGCAATGCCCGAGCAATGTCTATGGACGGTGGAACGGGACGGTGGGAAGGATACCAAATGAGTTCCTGCTCCACCCGCTTCCCCGCGGCCACCACAAAGGTGCCACGGTGCTCACGGTCAATGGATGAGGGGAGCTCGTCTCCACGTAATACCAGCGCATCCGGTCCGGCGACGGCAATAATTGCATCCGTGCCATTTTCCTGAGCTACCCTCCGTACCCACGGTAAAACCTTGCCATAACCCGGGCGCACAGTGATTTGCTGGGCAAACTCAACACTGCCGCTCAGTCCCTCCACACGCCGCACAATGGAAGCCCGCCGATCCCCCACCGGCATGAAATCAGTCACGCGCGCCGAACCCTCGGGCGTGCGCCAGACAGTTTCCAAAATAAATGTACGCTCCACATAAGAGCGGCGTTCCACCACGGCTGCCGAGCTCAGGGGGGCAATGCGCCACAGCCCGTGGTCCGCCGTACCCAGCAGTGCTGTAAACACTGCGGAGGAATCAAAGCGGGGGAAACACAGCCAGTCAATGCTTCCATCCCGGCCAATCAGGGCTCCCGTGTGTAAATCAGAAAGGAGTGCGTAGTCTTCAATTCTCGATGCCATGGTTCCATGCAATCACATAGCGCCACCATACGCAGCCGCACCTTCAGTGGGAAGAACTGTAAATACTCCACTCTGCATGGCGGGCAAAACTGTCGGGGTGCCACGCTACGCTTGCCTCATGGCCCAAACAGAACAGCTTGATTCAGCGATGCCCGCCGGTGCAGCGGCGAGCTCCGACGCGCACAAGGCGGCGGCGCTGCGGCGCATGAAAAATATTGCCCTAGGTTTGCTGCTTTTCATGGCGGTGGTTTTCTGTGTGGCGTTTGCACTGCAATCGCAATACCCATGGCTTAGCTATGTCAGGGCGGCAGCCGAAGGTGGCATGGTGGGTGCGCTCGCTGACTGGTTTGCTGTAACGGCCCTCTTTAAACACCCCATGGGCATTAAAATCCCCCATACAGCCATCATCCCCAACCGCAAGGACGAGATTGGCGACTCACTGGCTGAGTTCGTGGAAACCAACTTTCTGTCGGAAACTGTTGTTTCGCAAAAATTGGCCTCCATCCACATTGCCCAGAAGTTAGGCAGCTGGCTTGCTAAACCAGAAAGTGCCGAGCGGGTGGCCAGTGAAGGTGCGGCAGCAATTCGCGGGGCCATGGCCGTGCTGAAAGATGATGATGTGCAAGACATCATTGAAGCCATGGTGCGCAAACATGTGCTCGAGCCACCGTGGGGTCCGCCTCTGGGAAAGCTGGCCGAACGCATCTTCGCTGAAGGCCATCACCATTCCCTCGTGGACTTGCTGGTTGACCGTTCCACCACGTGGATCCGCGCCAATCACGCCACCATTTCAGGCTTGGTGGTTGATCGCTCACCCAGCTGGGTCCCCCAATTTTTGGACGGCATGGTGGGAGACAAGATTTACAACGAGCTGTACAAGTTTGCCCGCGCAGTGCAGAGCAACCCGGAGCATGAGGTGCGCCAGCAACTCGACACCTACTTGAAGGATTTAGCCCAGGAGCTGCAGCACGATCCAGCCATGATTGCCAGGGCCGAGTCCATTAAGTCCCAGGTACTTGGCGATCCTGAGGTTCGCGAGCTGGCGGGCCGCACGTGGGATACCCTCAAAGCCGCCCTGACGGGGGCGGTGGAAGATCCGAACTCGGAACTTCGCATTAAATTTGTAAGGGCTATTAAGGAATTCGGCGAGCGCTTAGTCTCCGATGTGGAACTCGCCGCCAAGACAAACAAGTGGATTTCCGACGCGGCGGCGTACCTCGTGGGAACCTACAAACATGAAATAACCTCCCTCATCTCTGACACTGTCCAAAATTGGGACGCTGAAGAAACCAGCCAAAAAATTGAACTTCAAATAGGTAAGGATTTGCAGTTCATTCGCATCAACGGCACAGTGGTGGGTTCACTGGCCGGGCTGGCAATCTTCACTGTCGCAACCCTTCTGTTTGGGTAGCCGGTAGGACTCCGGAGGGCTTCTACCGTTCCCGGCGAAACCGCTTTGGCGCCTTGATTTGCGGTGCCTTAACTGCCTTGAGGGCCTTTGGGGTTTTACGTGTGCTTTCCAGCTCCAACAGTAGCGGTGGCGGAATTTCCAAAGGTCCAGGGCCAAAGGCGCTTTGCGCCGACGCGATGACTGCTTTGCCCATCCTGTAGTTGCCCACACCACCAATGGCGGCACCAATTCCAAACGGCATGGCCTTGCCAACGATTGAAGCACTGCCCTTGGCTGCCATTTTCTTCAGGAACATTTTTCGCATGGGCGCCACGACCCCCTTGGCCATGGATAGCGGCATGCTCTTCGTGGCATTTTTGCCCCATGCCTGCATGGGTGTTTTGCCCTTGCCCAGCACTTGTCCAGTGAGCCCCTGCAGCATGGACAGGCCTTCATCACCCAAAATGATGGCCATGACCATAACCTGGGCGCTTTCGGGGTCCTGCAACCGCACGCCATGAAGCTCGGCAACGGATTGGGCGTATAACGCCGTCGCTTCTAAAAATACAACTGTGGCAGCGGCTGATATTCCCAGTGCAGCGACGGTTCCCACACCGGGGATGATGGCAATGGTCCCAATGGCAGCACCGCCAGTGCCCATGCCGGAAAGAAATTCCTTCTCCAAGCGTCGGCTGAGCTCATACGCGGTGTCCTGGGGGTGGTGCCTGCGTAGCCGGCGTAAGTTGGCCAGTACCAGCGGCCGCTGGACCTCAACTGCCTTCAACAGCATGTTGTGGAGAGCTGGAACAGGTTTGCCTTGATCATCAAAAGCTGCACCGGCGGCAATTTTCACGGCCGGGTTGATTGGCGTGGAGGACCGAGCGAATCCGGGTGCTGCCGGCATTCCCACGTGGTTGAGATGCTTACGTTTCATGTTCTCCCCTACCTAGGTTTAGCTCAAGAGTAGCCGCCATTGGGCGCGGTCCTACCCGCGGTTCACTGTAAGGAAAATGTGTTCCACACCATGGTCAGGCACTGGGAGAAAAGGATCCGGGCACCTGCCCCGTGAGGAAAGCCGATACATCGCTCAGCTCTGCTGCACCAATGTTATGACCTAAATTGTTATAACGGGCATGGGAAAGTTCCGTATTGGCGTTTAACCACTCTTCCGTGAAAGCCGTAGCTGCCACATTGATAACAGGGTCGTGGGGGTCCCGCGCCCAAAGAAAAGGTATGCGCCGCGTGGGAGGGTCCATGGTCGCGAGAAGTTCATTGGCCAGCACAAACCCGGAGAGCCCAACACCTGCCGTGAACAGCTCCGGCCGCAAACGCATGAGTGTTGTCGCCATGGCCATGCCCTGGGAATACCCCAGCGCCGAGACACTGCTGAACCTGTGCGCAGCCATGGCGGCATCCAGGCACGCCAGCACGCCGGATGCTGCTTCCACCACTTCGGCAAAGTCATTGCTCAGGAAATAGTCCAGCAGGAACCAGCCCCGGTCCCCCGCAATTTCCCGGGGGCCACGCACTGCCAGACAGCTAAAACCCGCAGGCATCCTGTCAAAAAGCGCAGACATTTTAACTTCATCCGAACCATAACCATGGAGCATCAGCAGCAGGGGCGTCCCGGCACGCTCCTCGGGTGGACGCGACCACACAGTTTCCATGAAGCCAGACTACCTACGTCCCGGCGTGCCGCACCTCATATTTAGCGTCGCGTTAACCGGGCGTTCAAACAATCCACGCCTTCTGGCCTTCCGGCGCTGGCAGGGTGGGCGCAAGTCATTCACCCCCGGAAGGTAGTCATGAACGATCTCAAGAAGCTTTTGCCCATGCTGGGTCACACGCGCGGAAAACGCAGCGCCGTCACCTGCAGCCTCAAGTGTGACAACGCCTGCACCAAAGCCGTATGCAATACCTCCGCCAACAATTACTTTCGGGACATTGCCTCCACGGAATTTTCCCGTCGATCAGCCTTGGGCATTGGTTTGGCGGGCACGCTCAGTGCCGCCGTGTTGGTACAGGGGAACGACGGCGGCAGGGCCGCCAAAGCCGGTAAGGACAACAATGGCAAATTTGCCTTCGCGCCCATCGCACCCGTCGATGCCGGCGTTGACACCTTCAATGTGCCTGAGGGTTTCAGCTGGTCACCCATAATTCGCTGGGGAGACCCCCTTTTCGCCAATTCCCGTGACTTTGATTTTGCCAGGCAGACAGCAGCTTCCCAAGCGGGCCAATTTGGCTACAACAATGACTACACCGAGATCCTGCGCCAGCCCAATGGCAAGAAGGGCTTGCTGATCTGCAACCACGAATACGTCAATCCGCAGATCATGTTCCCGGCGCCAGCAGCAACAACTGCCGAGGAGGCCGGGCGCCGCAGCATTTTCCGCAACGCCGTGGGCATGAGTGTGGTGGAACTCAAGCGTGACAAAAAGGGCCAACCCTGGGATTACGTACGGGGCGGTGAACTCAACCGGCGCATCACCATGGACTCTGAATTTGAGCTCACGGGTCCGCTAGCAGGTTCAGATTTAGTGAAGACCCTCACCGATCCCACCGGAACGAAGGTCCTGGGCACGCTGGGCAATTGTGCAGGCGGGACCACACCCTGGGGCACCATCCTGTCCGGGGAGGAAAACTTCAACGGATTTTTCCGCACCAACGGAAGCAGCACCGAGGACCGCCGTTACGGGCTGGGAAACAACCCCACGGGCATGGGCTGGGAGCTGGAAGATCCCCGCTTTGACGCCCGTGGCGCAGATTTCCGCAATGAACCCAACCGCTTTGGCTACATTGTGGAAATTGACCCGGAAAATCCGAACTCCATCCCGCGCAAACACACCAGCCTCGGGCGCTTCAAACACGAGGGCGCCAACGTCATAGTCGCCGATAACGGCAAGGTTGTGGCGTATTCCGGCGATGATGAGCGCTTTGACTATTTGTACAAGTTCGTTTCCAGGAACAAATACAAGAAAAACAACAAAGCCCACAATATGACGCTGCTGACCGAGGGTGATCTTTACGTAGCGCAGTTCACCGGCAACTCAGCGGCCCACATTGATGGCTCGGGTGCTTTGCCGGCCGATGGGGCCTTCGATGGCTCCGGCAGCTGGCTCCCGCTGGTGGTCAATGGCAAAAGCGCCATCGTCGGCATGACTGTCCAGGAAGTGCTGGTGTACACACGTTTGGCGGCAGATAAGGCAGGTGCCACTAAAATGGACCGCTGCGAAGATGTAGAACCCAATCTGCAAACAGGCAAGGTCTACGTGGCGTGCACCAACAACACCAAACGCGGCCTCCCCGGCCAAGCTCCGGCTGATGAGGCCAATCCCCGTGCGGAGAATCGGGACGGCCACATTGTGGAAATCACCGAGCAACGGGGCGACTCCACCGCCACCGCCTTCAACTGGAATTTACTCATGCTGTGCGGGGACCCGGCCAAGAACACCCGGACGTACTTCAGCGGCTTCCCGGCAGACAAGGTCAGTCCCATTTCCTGCCCGGATAATCTGGCCTTTGATACGCAGGGCAATCTGTGGATCTCCACCGACGGCGCACCGTCGGTCATTGGCTATAACGACGGTCTCTTCAAGGTGGGGATTGAGGGTAAAAATCGGGGCAATGTGCAGCAGTTCGCATCCATGCCCCGGGATGCAGAAACCTGCGGACCCGTCATTCACGACGACGAATCCATGGTCTACGTGGCGGTCCAGCACCCCGGTGAGGATGGCACGTATGCCGCGGCCAACTCGCTTTTCCCCGACTACGTGGCGCCCAATGCTGCGCCGGGACCGGGCCAGGCCCGCGCCCCCCGCCCATCAATAATCCAAATTTTCCCGCAGGAAGCAGACAAAGGTAAGCCGGGCAAAAAATAATCCCACCCGCTCAGCTCAATCTTTGTTTTTGTTTGTTTTCTCTTGACAAGCAAAGATAAACACAGATATTCTCTTGTGTATCACTACCGTGACATTTGTCACGCACCAGGTGTGGCGAGAGGAATCACTATGTTTGCGGAGGAACGGCACCGCAGGACCGCTGAGCTTGTCAGCACGCAGGGAAGAGCCGGCGTCAATGAACTTGCCGAGTTGTTTTCCATCACGCAAGAAACAGTGCGCCGGGACTTGGCGTCACTGGAGGCAGCCGGGATGCTGCGCCGCGTGCACGGCGGGGCAGTGGGCTTTGACCAGCTCACGCGCTCGGAACTGAGCCTGAGTGAGCGGCAGAACCAGCGCCTCGACGAGAAGGAGCGCATTGCCAGGGCCGCCCTGGCGCTCATTCCGGCAGCACGCACCGCCTCGGTGTTGCTTGATTCCGGTACCACCACGGCGGCCTTGGTACAGCTGCTCCGTCACTGGGTGCCCGGCAAGCCCGGCGACGAACTGCTCATCATCACCAACTCACTGCCCACAGCGGCGTCCCTCAGCACCAATACGCACCTGCTGCTGGACATTGTGGGTGGGCGGGTGCGCGGGCTGACCAGCGCCGTCGTGGGCGCCCGCGCCACAGAGCAGCTCGGCGCGCTCCGTCCCGACATTGCCTTCATTGGCACCAACGGCCTACACGCAGACTTCGGGCTGAGCACCCCCGACCCTGTTGAAGCCGCCACCAAATCGGCCATGGTCAAGGCGGCCCGGCAGGTGGTGGTCCTTGCCGATGCCTCCAAATTGGGCGTTGAAACGCTTGTCCGTTTCGCCAGCCTGGATGAAATTGACACTCTGGTCACTACAACCGCACCGGATCAAGCGTTGTCGGAAGCATTGTCAGTGGCAGGAGTCGAGGTCGTGGTCGTATGATCCTCACACTGACACCAAACCCCAGCTTGGACCGCACCATTGAGCTGGCCGCGCCCCTGCAACGTGGCGAGGTTCAACGCGCCAGTACCGCTTCCCAGCACCCCGGGGGGAAGGGCGTGAACATTGTCCGGGCCCTGTCCGCCTCCGGTGTGGACGCCTTGGCGTTGCTGCCTGGAGATGCAGGCGATCCGGTGGTACGCGCCTTGGTTCTTGAGAACATCCCCCACCTCGCCGTGCCCATTGGTGCCTCCCTGCGCAGCAATGTGGCCATTACGGAACCCGACGGCACCACTACCAAGGTCAATGAACCCGGCCCGACGCTCACTGCGGCACAGCTGGCCGGACTGTTGGCGCTGGCGGTTGAAAAGTCCGACGGCGCGAGCTGGCTGGTGCTGGC
The DNA here is from genome assembly GCA_038242155.1 of Actinomycetales bacterium. Taxonomy (GTDB): domain Bacteria; phylum Actinomycetota; class Actinomycetes; order Actinomycetales; family Micrococcaceae; genus Specibacter. The sequence continues at coordinate 9,018 of JBBSSM010000045.1, forward strand.
AGGCTCGCTCCCTCCGGGAGTCCCGGATGACTTTTATGCGACAGCCATTGAGGCCGTCCGCGCCGCGCACGGGGTGCACGCTCCCCGCATTGCAGTGGATTCTTCGGGGGCGCCGCTGCGTGAATGTCTGCGTGCAGCCCCGGAGCTGCTTAAACCCAACGGCGAAGAACTCGCGGAATTGACGGCACGCTCCACGGGTTCTGCTCTCGAAGCGGATCCAAACGCGGCAGCGTCGGCAGCAGCCACCCTGGTGCAAAACGGGGTGGGCGCTGTTTTGGCCACGCTCGGCTCCAAGGGGGCCGTCCTGGTCACGGCGCAAGGCAGCTGGCATGGCCGCGGGCCTGCCGTCAAGGCCAAGAGCACGGTCGGTGCGGGCGATTCCGCCCTGTCCGGATATCTGCTGGCGACCGACCGTGGGGATTCCCCCATGGCGTGCCTGCAGCAAGCAGTGGCCCATGGCGCGGCTGCCGCTTCCCTCCCGGGAACCATGGTTCCTTCCCTCGCGCAAACCAACCCCGCCGCCGTCACCGTGACGGTTCTGGCCCCAGCCGAAGAGAACTGATATGACAACCCTCATCAATGAAGATTTGGTGTTCCTTGACGCAAATCTTGGCGCAGACACCACTGCAGTCATCCGCCGCCTCGCCGAACTGGTGGCACAAACCGGCCGCGCTTCCGGGGTTCAAGGATTGTTTGCGGATGCCCTTGCCCGCGAACAAAAAACGGCAACGGGCATTCCCGGCGGCATCGCCATCCCGCACTGCCGCTCCGAGGCCGTGTTGGAACCCACCCTTGCCATGGCACGGTTGAGTCCCGCCGTCGACTTTGGCGCCAAGGACGGGCCGGCCGACATTGTCTTTTTCATCGCCGCTCCCGCGGGCGCTGACAATGCACACTTGAAGTTGCTCTCCAAGCTGGCCCGGTCCCTCATTAAAAAGGACTTCACGGCAGCTTTGCGGGCGGCGGCAACGCCGGCGGACATTGTCGCTTTGGTGGCGGAGGCATTGGCCGACAAACCCAAACAAGCTGCCGCTCCGGCTGCCGCTGCCGCTCCTATGGCCGCGGAAACCATTCCAGCGGACCGTAAGAAGCGGATTGTTGCCGTGACAGCGTGTCCCACCGGCATCGCCCACACCTACATGGCCGCCGATTCCCTGGTCGCGGCCGCTCAGGAAGCGGGCGTGGACCTGCAGGTTGAAACGCAGGGTTCCGGAGCCGTGACCCCGCTGGACCCGGCCGTGATTGCTGCGGCAGATGCCGTAATTTTTGCCGTCGACGTGGATGTGCGCGGCAAGGAGCGCTTTGCCGGCAAGCCCCTGGTGAGCTCACCCGTCAAGCGCGGCATTGACGAGCCGGCGATCATGATCCAAGAGGCTGTCGCGGCCGCGGACAATCCCCACGCGCACCGCGTACCCCACTTTGGCGCTGAGGAGACGGCGGATCAAAAGGCCGCGGCATCGGGTGAGGGCTTGGGCGCCAAGATCAAGAAGGTGCTCCTGACGGGTGTCAGCTACATGATCCCCTTTGTGGCCGGCGGCGGTTTGCTCATTGCACTTGGTTTCCTGCTGGGTGGTTACAACATCACCGACAGTGCCGGGGATGTTGTGCTCAATAACAGCCTCTTGAACCTGCCCGATGGCGGGTTGCTCATTTACCTTGGCGCTGTGGCCTTCACCATCGGCAACCTGTCCATGAGTTTCCTGGTCCCGGCACTGGCCGGCTACATTGCCTTCGGCATTGCCGACAGGCCCGGCATTGCACCCGGCTTTACCGCCGGAGCCATTGCCGTGCTCATGGGCGCCGGCTTCCTCGGCGGCCTGGTGGGCGGCATTCTGGCTGGCCTTGCAGCGTACTGGATCGGCAGCTGGCGGGTCCCCCGCTGGTTGCGGGGCCTAATGCCCGTGGTCATCATTCCACTGCTGGGTTCGCTAATTGCCTCCGGCGCCATGCTCATGTTCCTCGGCGCCCCCATTGCGGCATTATCGAATGGCCTCAACAGCTGGCTCACGGGAATGACGGGAACCTCCGCCATCCTGCTCGGCATTATTTTAGGTCTCATGATGTGCTTTGACCTGGGCGGACCCGTCAACAAGGTCGCTTATGCCTTTGCCGTCGCTGGACTGGGCGCGGGCAGCATCGCCAACCAGGCACCGTGGGAAATCATGGCTACGGTCATGGCTGCCGGCATGGTTCCGCCCTTGGCCATGGCCCTGGCCACCCTGCTCGACAAGAAGCGCTTCTCCCTCGCCGAACGTGAAAATGGCAAGGCTGCCTGGCTGCTGGGAGCGTCCTTCATTTCCGAAGGTGCCATCCCGTTCGCAGCGGCAGACCCGCTGCGCGTCATCCCCGCCTCCATGCTGGGTGGCGCCATCACCGGTGCCCTGACCATGGGCTTCCATGTCACGTCTCAAGCTCCTCACGGTGGTTTCTTCGTCTTCTTCGCAATTGGCAATCTCGCCATGTTTGCCCTGGCCATCGCGGTGGGCACTGTGGTGGCAGCGTTCGCTGTGGTTGCGCTCAAACGCTGGGCCGTTCGCCAGCCTGCGGACACTGTGGCAGCAGGACAGCCCGTCAAGCAGGCCGCCTAGTAGTCCTGGGCAGGCCTTTTTGCAGACGGCGACATGGAATTTCATCTGCTTGACGCAGGTCACTTTGAAGGTAAAAAATGCCCCTCTGCTAGAATATTAGGTCTGCCCATAGCGATGCAGCAGAAAGTCGCAAGCAAATCACCTCCTTAAGGGGATGGACGTATGCCCATAGACCGAAGCATGACTCATCCGGAAAATGGTGTTAAGGACACCGTGGAGCGTTCGCAGGCCCGGCCCAAAATGCCCCGTTTGCCGCAACTGAAAAAGCGTAGATTGGCAGTTGATGACGTCAATGTCGTCGACCAGCCGATGCTTAAGAAGGCTCTCGGCGGCACCGTTGTGGGTAACACCATGGAATGGTACGACGTCGGTGTCTTCGGGTACTTGATCGGCACCATGGGTCCGGTGTTCCTGCCGGAATCGGACCCCAGCGTGCGGACGCTCTTTTTGCTCGGCACTTTTGCCGCGACGTTCCTGGCCCGCCCCCTGGGCGGCGTGTTCTTTGGCTGGTTGGGTGACAAGATTGGCCGGCAGAAGGTCCTGGCTGCGACCCTCATGGTCATGGCAGCCTCCACCTTCGCCGTGGGACTCTTGCCAGGGTACGCTCAAATTGGTATTTGGGCGGCAGTTCTCCTGGTTGTTTTGAAACTGGTTCAGGGGTTTTCCACCGGTGGCGAGTATGCCGGCGCCACCACCTTTGTCAGCGAATACGCCCCCGATAAACGCCGTGGTTTCTTTGCCAGCATTCTGGACCTGGGCAGCTACATTGGCTTCGCTCTTGGTGCCGCGCTGGTCTCCGTCCTCCAACTGACATTGGGGCAGGAAGCCATGGAACAGTGGGGCTGGCGTCTGCCCTTCCTGATTGCAGGACCGTTGGGACTCATTGCCATTTACTTTAGAATGAAAATTGAGGAATCCCCGCAGTTCCAGGCCACCCTGGACGCTAATGAACAAAAGTCCAAATCCGCGGCAGCCGCAGATGAAGACACGTCCAGTGGACCGGTGAACCTGGTCAGGGTGTACTGGCGTCAGGTGTTGCTGGCCATGATCCTAGTTGCCGCCGCCAATACTGCCGGGTACGCATTGACCACGTACATGCCCACCTATTTGACCGAGTCCATGGGATACGACCCCGTTCACGGGACATTGTTGACCATTCCCATCCTTGTGGCCATGGCCCTGTGCATCCCGCTGACAGGCAGGCTTTCCGACAGGATTGGCCGCCGGCCGGTGCTGTGGGTGGGGGCCATCAGCACAGTAGTGCTGGCCACTCCTGCCTTCACGCTGATAGCGCTCGGTCCGGTGTGGTCCACCCTGCTGGGACTGGCGTTGATTGCCTTCCCTGTCACGTTCTACGTGGCCAACCTGGCATCAGCATTGCCTGCCCTGTTCCCCACTTCCAGCCGCTATGGCGGAATGGGAATTTCCTACAACTTCTCCGTGGCGATCTTTGGCGGTACCGCACCGTTCATTTGCGCTGGATTAATTAAGCTCACGGGCAACGACATGATGCCGGCCTACTACCTCATGTTGACCTCAACCATTGGTGCGGTGGGCATTTACTTCCTGCGTGAATCCGCTCAGAAGCCCCTGCCCGGTTCCATGCCCAGCGTTGACACCATAGAAGAAGCACATGAACTAGTGGCAACCCAGGATGAGAACCCGCTGCTGGACATGGCCTACCTGCCGTTCGATGACTCCTATGAGCCGGCGACGCCAGGAACCGGCATCCCTGTCACCGTGGGAAGACCCAACACAGCCGACTAATTGACTCCGGGGAGCCAACCCCGTGGAGCCAGGCCCTCAGTGCGGACGGGGGCCTGGCCGGCGCGGCAATCAGTCACCCCTGGGGGGAAAATCCGTGTACTGCAAGTAGGCGTCCGGATGCCTGTCAATAAAGCCGGCCACATAGTCGCAGTGCGGAATGACACGCTTGCCCGCGGCCACCACATCGTCAAGGGCGTAGCGGACCAACACTTTAGCCAGCCCCTGTCCAGCAAACGCGGGCTGGTTTTCAGTGTGGACTAAATCAAGGTGACCTGGCAGCTCTTGAAATACAAGCGTTACAGCCAATTCATCCACCACAAACAGCTCGTAGCGGTGCTGTGCGTCATTGCGGCCCATGCGCACCGTGGCGTTGAACGGGTCCGAGTCCGGGGCTGCTGTCACACTCATAAAGCGAGCTTGACACACCCAGGCAGCACTGGCAATAAGGTTCTTAGGCAGGGGGCATTAGTGCTGGCGGCAATGCCTAGGCGCCAGCGCCGCCCTGCCACAAAGCTGTAAACGGGGCCCCTGAAATCACGCGGTTTTTAATCCCTGCCGTCACAAAGGCCTTCGCCGTGCGTGCAGCCTCCAACGGAGTGGCACCCTTGGCCAGCTCCGCTGTCACAGCCGCCGCGAGTGTACAGCCGGCTCCGGAAACGGCCACGTCACCAACCTTGGGCGCGGCAAGAACTTCCAGTGTTTGTCCATCAAAGAAAACGTCGACGGCGTCCGGGCCTTCCAGCCTTACCCCGCCTTTCGCGAGCACTGCTGCTCCGGAAAGCTCATGGATTTTGCGGGCAGCAGCTTTAAGGTCCTCAACATTGTCAATGGTCAACCCAGAGAGCGATTCAGCTTCAAAGTGGTTGGGTGTGACAAAGGTAGCCAGCGGGAGGATTTGCGCTTTGAGCGCCTGGTCCGTGTCGAGGGCATGGCCGGGCTCCTGACCCTTGCAAATGAGCACGGGGTCAAGCACCACGTGCTTGAAAGCGGCCACCTTCAAAGCGGTTTCCACCGTGCTGATGGTGGCCGGGCTGCCCAGCATGCCAATTTTGACGGTTTCAAGGATGACGGGGGCGCCGGATTCTGCGCCATAGGCTGCCGTAGTGGCTTCGAGCTGATCTGCAATGACTTGTTGGTCCACAGCGACAAATCGGTGATTCCAGCTGTTTTTCGGGTCAAAGGAAACAATGCAGGTTAAGTTCACAATGCCAAAAACACCCAGTTCCTGAAATGTTTTCAGGTCTGCCTGGGCACCGGCACCGCCGGTTGCTTCGGAGCCGGCAATGGTCAGGGCAAGGGACGGGGCATTGGTTGTCATGGCACCATTTTGCCACTGTGCAAAAACTGCGCAGTCCACCGTTACTGACAGTGCATTAATACTGCCAGCAGAAATAAAAAACCGTGGACCGGGAACAATTATTATTGTTTCCGGCCCACGGTACAGTCGGTGGGCCCTGCGGGGCTCGAACCCGCGACCCACGGATTAAAAGTCCGATGCTCTACCAACTGAGCTAAAGGCCCGACCTGGAGTCAATTTTTTGCAGGTGTTCCCACCTGCGAAAAGTTGACGCATATTAGACTACCGCACGGTACCGATCAGAATGTAATTTCAACCCGGAAGGGCACCGTCAGCGCCGGTGCCGTGGAGGACGGTGCTGCTTTTCTCGACCGCAGGGAGTCACAGGGGTAGTGTCGTGTCATGAATGATCGTCCAGCCGACCGCAGTCCCCGACCGCACAAACCAGTGCCTTTTGCGCCCGCCGATTTTGAGCCGTTCACTGGCGGCACGGACCCGGCACGGGTTTCCGAGGCGGCGCACCTGGCCGCTCAAGCCCTCGTGCATAGTGGCCGTGCCAGCAATGACCCGGAGGTCACAAAACGTTTGGTTAAACTCGCCGATCGGCAGGGTCTTGAGGCCATAGCGGAAATTTGGGCCGCCAGCCCGGCCCGTTCCCTGCCAGGGGCCCTGTGGCGGCTCTATGCTTTGCGGGCAGCCACCTTGCAGGACCCCGAAGGCATCAGTGTGTTCTTCCGCGCCGGTCAGCACACAGCGCAGGTCTCCAATGTCGTGGCAGGTGTTGCCGAGCCGCCTGGCGCACAGGAAGTCACCGACATGGCCAACGCTATTCTCTCCGGCGCCTTTGACGGAGACTTTGATGTGGCCTTGGAACGCTCAGCGGCCTTCTGCCGCGTCATTGCCCTGGGGCAGGACACACTGGCCCAGGAGCGTGCAGCAGCGCACCCAGAGCATGCCCGTGCCCTCTCCAGGAAGGCGCGGCAACTAGTGCACACGGCAGAAGATTTAGAGGGCGCCGCCAAACTGTGGCGCAGTGGTGATTTGGACTAGTTCCTGTCCCGTCACAGCGGCTCCAGTTGACAGCTGGGCCAAGACGTACAAGACTGAAACCGGTGTCGAACCGTGGAACCCCCGGGCTCCATTTTATAGCCGCTTTGAGCGGCCCAGTGCCGAGAGGCGCTCCCGGTTCGGCACCACTTTTTTGCCCTGGAGCCACCTGTGGATCCGGCTGGCTCCCGCTGACGCAAAGGTCCCTGGTGAAGCTGCGACTTTTCCCCCAAGAGAGCGCTGGATTGCAGGCATTGGCCCGCATGTCCGAACACATCGTGGCCGGCACCCAGACCCTGGCTGAACTTCTGGGTGCGGCGCGGACGGATTTTTTCGAGCTCACGCAGTCGCTGCGGCACCACGAAGCTCAGTCCACAGCGGACTTTGCCACACTGCTCACCAACATGCGCACCAGCTTTACCAATCCCCTGCCCCGCGAAGACCTCTACGCCCTGGGGCAACTGCTCAATGAAACCAGCGAGATGCTGACAGGCGCCGGTGAAGTCATTGAACTGTACGCGCTGGACCGGGTGCCCACCCGCGTCAGTGACCAGTTGGAGATCCTTTCCCGGCAAGCTGAGCTCACGGCAGCTGCCATGAAATCCCTCAATGACCTGGACAGTTTGGAAGATTACTGGCTGGAAGTGCTGCGGCTCTCCAAGCGGGCTGACCATACCCACCGGGTGGTGGTGGCTGAGCTTTTAGCCGCTTACAGCCCCAGCACTTTTGCCAAATACAGTACCTTGGCCGATCAGCTTGCAGCGGCCAGCCGCCAAATACGCGTTGTGGCCACTCAGGTTGGCAGCATTATCGTCAAGGAATCCTAGGCTTGATGGCTCTTCTGCTGGCTGCCGTTATTTGCCTGTCCGCTCTTTTTGCCTTTCTCAACGGTTTCCGGGATGCCTCCACCGCCGTGGCATTGTCCGTGCGCACCCGCGCCCTCACCCCCACCATTGCCGTCCTGCTGGCCGGGATTTTTAACTGTTTGGGCGTCTTGTCCAGCGTGGCCCTCATAGCAACCTTTGCCGAGCGCCTTTTTATGCTCCCGCCCGGCAGGGACGGCCTCGTGCTGCTGCTGTCAGCGCTCATTGCAGCATCCCTGTGGGGCATTTACTTGTGGTGGCGCGGCTACCCGTCGTCATCCACCCACGCCCTCATCAGTGCCCTGGTGGGTGCGTCTTTAGGCTCGGCACTTTTGGGCCGTTCCCCCCTTGAGGGCATCAGCGCCACCATGGTGACACTGGTTTTGTTGCCGCTGCTGGTATCCCCCATCGTGGCGTTTGCACTGGGCTTTGCCGCCGTTGCGCCCACATCCTGGGCCGTGCGAAACACAGCCCCCAGCAAAGTTAATCGACGCATGCGGCAATTGCAGGCTGTGGCCGGCGCCGCCGTTGCGTTTGGGCATGGTCTCCAAGACGGTCAGCGCACGACGGCGGTTGTCTTGTTTGCGCTCGTAGCTGCCGGGGTCGCAGGCGTGGGTGACATACCCCTGTGGGTGCCCTTGTTTACTGCGGGATTCCTGGCGGCCGGCACTGTGGCCGGCGGTTGGCGGATTTCCTATACGCTGGGCCACAGGCTGGTCAGGGTGGACCCCATGCGTGGATTTGTGGCACAAATGGTGGGGGCCGGGCTGCTATTTATCGGGGCCATTGGCCTGCACATGCCCCTCTCCACTACCCACACGGTCACAGCAGCTGTGGTGGGTGCTGGCTCCAATCAACGCTTTGCCTCCATTAACGGCCGGGTGTTGATGCGCATTGCCAGAGCGTGGCTGGCCACCCCGGTGGCAGCGCTCCTTCTAGGCGCTGTGTTCTTCCTGGCGCTGTCACCGCTGAGCTAGGTACGTCAGTTCGAAGAAGGATCTGCTCTAGGTTTTGATGACTCCTTGACCCAGCGAGCTGGCGCTTGTGCTCGTGCTTGTGCTCGTGCTCGTGCAAGGACGTTAAGCATGCCCACGCCCTGGATGGGAGCGTTCCACTTCCAAAGACTTGCAACACCTCAAACAGTGTGTTATACGAGGCCCCATCACCGGACAAGTCATCGAACACCCCTTACCACACAGTCGGTGGCCCGAAGCCGTGACGATCCAAGTCAGGGACGGATGTGTCCGGCGAAGGACCCCCTTACGGAAAGCTGCAGAATCCTTTCCTGGACGACCCCCTTCCTGGACGATGCAGCAATGCGAGGCAGAAAAGAACTTCTTAAGGTTCTCCGACCGGACCCTCTGCCGCCAGAATGAGGCCATGAACATTGAGAACTGGTGGCCACTTCTGAACCCTTCGACCCGGCAATGGATGATCGACAATAACGGAGACGTCGTGCCGCCAAGCATTCTGGATCAGATCACGGCAGTGGCGGGGCACCCCACGGCAGAAGCAACATGGGTTGCGGACAATGTTGGAGAGGAATTTATGCTCTCGGATCAGGCAATTGATTGGATAGAGGAAGCGGCGAACAACGAGATTGCTGGGGGCGAATAGCCTAACCGTATCGGGACCGTTTGTCGCCTGACTTCAAGTAAACACACCGCCCCGCAGCGCGTTCCTCAGCGAACAGACCCGCTAGACCCTCAGGCCAATGATTAGGCCAGGCGTTCAGAATAGCGGTTGACGGAACGGATTTCGGGCGTGCTTGCTTCTCGATTGGTGGCTAGACTCTTGGGGTGTCTACCGTTTGGAGCTCCCAAGTCATCGGGCTGAACGGCGGATCGAGTTCTGGCAAGCCCTCCATTGCTCGAGCGCTTCAGGAAATCCTCCCGGGCATCTGGTTGACGTTCGGCGTCGACACGTTCATTGCCGCCCTTCCTGGCGGAGGTGACAGCTCGAAAGCAGGAATTACCTTTGAGCAAGGCGGCACTATCACTTTCAGTACTGAGCATCGAGCTTTAGAGCGCAGCAGGTATACCGGCCTCAGCGCTACGGCTCGAGCAGGGGCTCACTTGATCCTCGATGAGGCCCTTCTCTCCGGGGATGCTGGACAGGAGCGTATTCGGTCAACATTCCCCGACGTGGACCTGATCTGGGTGGGAGTGCACTGCGACCCAGACGTCGCCACATCCCGCGAATCACAACGCCTTGACCGCGTCGAAGGCATGGCGCGACAGCAAGCCCTGAGCATGCACGCCGGAGTTATCTACGACCTTGAGGTCGACACCACGAATCGCTCCACCGATGACTGCGCACGTGACCTCGCAAGCCACCTCTCCCTCGATGCCCTCCCCCGTTGAGGATCCTCATGCAGGAACCCCGTGCTGCCGCGAATCTGTCCGCAGAGGGTTCCCGCTCACGGAAATAGACTCCCAATGTAGGCGGCTTCTGATTGTGCAGTTGACTCCTGACTGTGCTGTCGCCTTCTGA
>JBBSSM010000046.1:0-18140 GCA_038242155.1 Actinomycetales bacterium
CCCCGAATCACCAGATCATACACCGGCAATTGAACATCAGCTTCAGAAATATTAGACATACGAACTCTCTTCTTCCTGACCCAAATGGCCAAGCCGGGCACCAATCAAGGCACCAATTTCAGTAACCAAAACACCAGCATTCTGCATGCGGTGTTATTCCTTTGCAACTTCCTGGGTAATGCCGTTCCGCCCGCTGTCCCCAATGTTCGCCACCAAACGTGATCCCGCCGAAAGTGAACAAAGGCGATTTTTACATGATGGAAATCCCATCTTGTTAGACGAGGTTACGGCGTTCAATGCGGGGATGTAAAGCGTGCGAACCAGACGCTTTTATAAGGGGAATTCCTTGACAGTATGTGATGCCGCTCATAGAATGATTTCACTGCTCAAAACTTTTCTTCCATCATACGAAATAACGCTGATTGCGGAGCTACTATGGACCCCAATGCCTCAAATAACACCAATATGGTTGTGACCGGCCAGGATCTTCACAGCAAGGGGTCCCCTGGACCTGCCCAAAGCTCAACAGCAACTTTGACTGGGCCTGCCTTTGAAACACCCGAGGGCTACACCCTCAGTGCCAGCTTGTTCAACCAGGATCTGGCACCCACCAAGATGAAGGGCCGCCGCTGGTCCAGCTACAGTATTTTTACGCTGTGGGCCAATGATGTGCACAGCTTGGGCAACTACGCCTTCGCCATTGGCTTGTTTGCCCTAGGCTTGGGCGGCTGGCAAATCCTGTTGGCCCTGGGCATTGGGGCAGTTCTCCTCTTTGGCCTGCTGAACTTTTCCGGCTTTATGGGCTTTAAGACAGGCGTTCCCTTCCCGGTCATGAGCCGCATCAGCTTTGGCATCAAGGGAGCCCACATCGCCTCGCTCCTGCGCGGGGGAGTGGCCATTGTTTGGTTTGGCGTGCAGACCTTCCTGGCGTCGGTGGTGCTGCGCGTGCTGCTTACTGCCTTGTTCCCGGCGATGGCGGACCTGGACACCAACAACATTCTGGGACTGTCCACCCTCGGGTGGCTTTCCTTCATTGCGTTGTGGATAGTACAGGTCATCATTGTCAGCTTCGGCATGGACATGATCCGCAAATATGAGGCCTTTGCCGGGCCCGTCATTTTAATCACCATGGCGACCATAGCCGTCTGGATGTTCTTGGAAGCCGGGGCATCCATTGCCTGGCAGACAGACAATGGTCTGCAGGGTGCTGAAATGTGGCGCACCATCTTTGGCGGCGGCGCGCTGTGGGTTGCCATTTATGGCACCTTTGTCCTGAACTTCTGCGACTTCACCCGCTCGGCCAAGTCCGCCAAGTCCATTGTGCGCGGCAACTTTTGGGGCATTCCCATCAACATGCTCCTCTTCGGTGCCATTGTTGTTGTCATCTCCGGTGCGCAGTTCAAGATTGACGGCACCATCATTGAAAGTCCCGCGGACATAGTCCAGACCATTCCCAATACCTTCTTGCTCGTGGTTGCCTGCCTGGCCCTGTTGATTCTCACCATTGCCGTGAACCTCATGGCCAACTTTGTGGCACCTGTGTACGCCCTGACAAATTTGTTCCCCCGCCACTTGAACTTCCGCAAGGCAGCCATGGTCAGTGCGGTCATTGGCTTGGTTATCATGCCATGGAACCTCTACAACAACCCGGTCGTCATTGTTTACTTCCTGGGCGGACTGGGCGCCCTTCTCGGGCCCTTGTTCGGCGTGATTATGGCCGACTACTGGCTCATTCGACGCGGCAAGGTCAACGTTCCGCACCTGTACACCACGGCCGAGGGCGCAGACTACCACTACAAACGAGGCGTCAACCCACGGGCCGTCATCGCCCTCGTTCCCGCCTCCGTAGTGGCCTTGGCCATTGCGTTTATTCCGGCACTGAAGGAACTTTCCTCCTTCTCTTGGTTCTTTGCCGCCGGACTCGCTGCAGTCACCTATTACTTTGTGGCAAACCGCAAGGCTTCCTTCCATGACGTGTCCGGTGAGCCCATCGCCGTGGACAGCGTCCACTAACCGCTTCCTCCAAAGAAAGGCACAAAATGCGTATTCTTGTTGTCAACGTGAACACCACCGCATCCATGACCGAATCAATTGCCGAACAGGCCCGTGCCATTGCGGCACCCGGCACTGAAATCGTTGCCCTGACCCCCCGCTTCGGAGCGGAGTCCTGTGAAGGCAACTTTGAAAGTTACCTCGCAGCGGTTGCTGTGATGGACGCCGTGCAGTCCTACTCGGAACCATTTGATGCTGTGATCCAAGCTGGGTATGGCGAGCATGGCCGGGAAGGCCTGCAGGAGCTGTTGAACGTTCCGGTTGTGGACATCACCGAGGCAGCCGCCAGCACGGCCATGTTCCTTGGTTACAAGTATTCGGTGGTCACTACCCTGGACCGCGCAGTGCCGCTCATTGAGGACCGGTTAAAGCTGGCCGGTCTCACAGACCGTTGTGCCTCCGTGCGGGCCAGTGGCATGGCCGTGCTGGAGCTTGAGGAGGATCCGCAGCGGGCCGTTGAAACCATTGTGCGCGAGGCTGAGCTGGCTGTCAGTGTGGACAGGGCCGAAGTCATTGTCCTGGGTTGCGGAGGCATGGCCGGTCTCAATGACAAAGTTCGCGAGCGCACGGGCGTTCCCGTGGTGGACGGCGTGGCAGCGGCAGTGACCATTGCTGAATCCCTGGTCAGGTTGGGCCTGTCCACCTCCAAGGTGCGTACCTATGCCACCCCCCGGCCCAAGGCCTTCCTTGGCTGGCCCGTTCCGGCAGATGCCACGGAGCTAATAGCGGGTTAGAACCTTGAGAAGGGGGCCGGGAGCACTGTGTGTCCCGGCCCCTTCCGTGTGCGTGGACCTTTACGGCGTCGTCAAACGGTCCGGCAACTCGGGCGGCTCAGTTGCGCATGCCGTTCACTTGATTGTTGCGCCACCGGGAACCATACCCTCAACTGCTGCGAGCAGCCGCTCCCGCAACACGGCCGATTCTGCACTGAACGCACGCTGGGCCGCCACATAATCTGCCTTGCCAGGTGCCGTTTCAATGCGGATGGGCGGGTAGCCCCAAGCCGCAAGATCATAGGGCGAGGCCTGCATGTCCATGGCTCGAATGCGCCAGGACAGCTCAAAACAATCCATCACGAGTTCGCTCGGCAAAGCCGGGGTGAGCTTGTAGGCCCACTTGTAGAGGTCCATATTGGCGTGCAGACAGCCGGGCTGCTCCAGGTCGCGTTGGTTTTCACGCGTGGGAGTGAGTTCGTTGAGCCCGGTGGCCTGCGGGGTATAGAAGCGGTAGGCATCAAAGTGGGTGCAGCGTATTTTGCTGTCCTCCACCACTTGATCCGTGCCTTGGGAGCCCAAGCGCAAGTGTAAATATTCATGCCTGACCTGGTTGGTTTCCTGCTTGTAAACCATGGCCCATTCATGCAGGCCAAAGCAGCCAAATTGGGCCGGCCGAGCCAACGTCCGGCCCACTAGGATGCGTGCAAAATCCACAGCATCCTTGCGCTGTTCCAAAAATGTTTCCAGATCAAGGACGACGCCGGGACCGTCCCCGGATGCTCCGCCTTCCGCAAGCTCCGTAGTAGTGGCTTCGCGGTAAAATTTCCAGCCAAGCCGTTCAGCCGCGGCTGGCCCAGTCAGGACGATCCCGGGGCCGGGATGCCAACGCGCCAATTGGCCGGGTTTTTGGGTGTAGTACGTAAAGAGGAAGTCCTCCACGGGGTGCTTTTGATTTGCCGAGCGGCGCTGGAGATAGGGCGCGGCATAACGCTGCACCCGGTGCAGGTGCGCGTCGGCCTTTTCTTGCCAGGTCTCCTGAGCCAATGCAAGTAGGGGGACTGTCATAGATCAATTATCTGTCATGGTGTGCACTGCAACATCACGTGCGTCTTTGTCCGTTTGATGGGCAGCGGCAATGAGCTCCATCATGCTGTGGTGCAGTGCTGCGGCGCTTTCGCGGTCCAGACCGAGGCGGGTCATCATGGTGCCGGGCACCGCCAGGGCCTGCTGTCGGAGCATGGCACCTACGGGAGTCAGGTCCACGGAAAGGGCCCGCTCATCGGCGGCGTCCCGGGCACGCGTGAGGTAACCCAAGGCTTCAAGACGCCGAAGAAGCGGCGAGAGGGTGGCCGGTTCCAAAAGCAGGGCGGCACTAAGATCTTTGACCCGGCGGGGAGCCTGCTCCCACAGGGCCAACATAACAAGGTACTGCGGATGGGTCAGCTGCAGTTTTTCAAGCACGGGCTTGTAGGCGGCAATGACGCTGCGCGACGCCACGCTCAGCCCAAAACACAGCTGGCGTTCCAGCAACAGATCATCTTCTACGGCGCTCACCTTGACTCCTTTAGTTAGTGCACTAACTAAAAGCGTACTATGGATAAATCGTCACTATAAATAAGATGAAGGACGCACTTTCATCTCCCACTGCAAGGACCATGAACCGTGCCAAAAATGCGTCTTGTCCACAGATTCATGCGGCTTACGGGCCGTCTACGGTACATTTTGGGGCCCGCCAGCAGCAGTCCCCTGGATCATGAGATGACACCCGAGAACAAGGCCTTACTGGAATCCCAACAAGCGGCCACCCAAGCCTTTGTGACGGTCAAGCGTCCGGATGGCAGCACCTACCTGGTCCCCAAAGACCCGGACGACCAGTCCCTGCGTTAGGACTGTTGACGCAGCCTTACCAGTGCTTTCGCGCATCTTCCGGCGTAGAATGAGCGGAACCTGAAGACACAACTTTGCTATGCGGAGAGGGGATGGTGATGATGACGAGCGGTGAAAAGTTCGTGGATAAATTCATGCACGCCACCGATAAGTTTCAAAAAGTTTTTGGACCCGCAGACCAAGGAGACATGAATTCACCCGTGGTGCACCGCCACGATGACTTTGAAAACAGCAGCGATGAGCAACTCTCCCACTTTGATGAGGAGACGGATTCAGCGGGCCACCATTATGCCGTCCGCAAGGACGAACCGCCCCAGGAGCCCTAAAGGCACGCGAAAGTGGTGGGGTTATTTGCCAACCAGTGGACCAAATAAATAAAGGTGGATGCCGGAAATTACTCCGACACCCACCTTTTATGTGCCCTTTGGGAAGACGCCCAGCGCTTTCGCGGGGACGGGCAGGGGGTTTAGCGCCCCGTGCCGCCGTAAATCGTTGCCTGCTCCTCGCTGTCGAGATCAAAGGCGCGGTGCACAGCACGCACGGCCGTGTCCAGAAGGTCGGCGCGGGTCACCACGGAAATACGGATCTCCGAGGTGGAGATCAAGTCAATGTTCACACCGGCGTCGGACAGGGCACGGAAGAAGCTGTAGGAGACGCCGGGATTCGAGCGCATGCCTGCGCCAATGAGGGAGAGCTTTCCAATTTGGTCATCGTAAAGCAGTTCCTCAAAGCCCACCTCATGCTGCTGGGCGCGGAGGGCAGCCAAAGCCTCTTCACCCTCCACCATGGGCAGGGTGAAGGAAATGTCCGTTTTGCCGGAGCCACGTGTGGAAATGTTCTGCACAATCATGTCAATGTTGGTGTGCGCTCCGGCAATGATGCCAAAAATCATGGCGGCCTTGCCGGGGATGTCGGGTACACCAACAACCGTGACTTTACCTTCGGACCGGTCGTGGGCTACGCCGGAGATGATTGGCTGCTCCAAGGCAACTCCCTCTGAGATTTTGATTTTGTCACCGGCGCTGGGCAGAACCCAGGTGCCTTCGTGATCGCTAAATGAGGACCTGACATGGATGGGCAAGCCAAAGCGGCGGGCGTATTCCACGCAGCGCAGGTGCAGGATCTTGGCGCCGGAGGCAGCCATTTCCAGCATTTCTTCACTGGAGATCTTGTTGATCTTCTGCGCGCTGGGCACCACCCGGGGATCGGCCGTGTAAATACCATCAACGTCCGTGTAAATTTCGCACACATCGGCACTGAGCGCTGCTGCCAGCGCGACCGCGGTAGTGTCTGAACCGCCGCGCCCCATGGTGGTGATTTCATGAGTTTGGCGGCTCATGCCTTGGAAGCCGGCCACAATGGCCACCTTCCCCTTGTCCAGGGCGGTGCGGACCCGGTGCGGGTCCACGTCAATAATGCGGGCTTTGCCATGGATGCCGTCGGTGATCATGCCGGCTTGGCTGCCGGTAAACGACTGTGCAACCCCACCCTGCCCACTGATGGCCATGGCCAGCAGTGCCATGGAAATCCGCTCGCCGGCTGTCATGAGCATGTCGAGTTCACGGGCCGGCGGGTGGTTGGACACCTGTGCTGCGAGGTCCAGCAATTCATCAGTTGTATCACCCATGGCCGAGACAACCACGACTACTTCGTGGCCGGCAGCCTGGGTACTGACAACGCGCTTGGCCACGCGCAAAATGCCCGCCGCGTCCGACACGGAGGATCCGCCATACTTTTGAACAATCAGGCTCATGGGTGCACACTCATCGGATTACCTAACGCAAAACGTGAAAGAGAAAAAGTTGCTGCCCTTACGCTGGGCCGCGCCGCCACGCAAGGCCAATGCGGCATTATCAGCGCGGAAGGCAGTGGGGCAAGTTTAGCGCGGCGCGTAGCTTACGCAGAATTACGGTGTCCACATGTTGGTCGGTTACGTCCACGTTGGAGTTATTCCCCGGGGAGCATGCGAGGCGCGGACGGAGCCAAGTCCGCGACGGCGGGGCCAACTCGCGCGACTCCCTCCGCGCGGGCGGGGCCAACTCTCGAGAACGGGTTACTTACACCCCGTTCTCGAGAGTTGGCCCCGCCCGCGTTACTCCAACCCCAGTTGACCCCGTTCTCGGCGGGCCAGGACAACCCTAAATGTGGGAAACTGCCGGTCGCGGCGCCGACATCACGACAGAGTTGGCTGGAATTTGGCGCACGGCGCCTTTATCCGCGCTCGTGGCCATGGAAGCGTATGCGCGCAGTGCAGCGGAGACCGGACGCACGCGGTTCACGGGCTGGTAGCCCGTGGTGGCTTCCAGGAAATCGCGGCGGGCATTGAGTTCCGCTTCATCCACCAGCAGTTCCAGGGACCGGTTGGGAATGTCGATCCGCACCAGGTCACCATCCTGGACCAGCGCGATGGTGCCGCCGGCTGCGGCCTCGGGGGAGACGTGGCCAATGGACAGCCCAGAGGTGCCGCCGG
Organism: Actinomycetales bacterium; assembly: GCA_038242155.1. GTDB lineage: Bacteria > Actinomycetota > Actinomycetes > Actinomycetales > Micrococcaceae > Specibacter. Next base: position 7,126 of record JBBSSM010000046.1, read on the forward strand.
AGAACCGTCCGTCAGTGATGAGTGCGCAGACCTTGCCCAGGCCCAAGCCCTTCAAAAATGACGTGGGGTACAGCATTTCCTGCATGCCCGGCCCGCCACGCGGACCCTCGTAGCGGATCACCACCACGTCTCCTGCCTTGACGGTCTTGGACAGGATCTTCTCCACTGCCTCGTCTTGGGATTCACAGACCACCGCGGGGCCTTCAAATGTCCAAATCGACTCATCGACGCCGGCCGTTTTCACTACCGCACCGTCAAGGGCTATGTTGCCGCGCAAGACTGCCAGGCCGCCGTCCTGGGAGAACGCATGCGCCACATCGCGCAGGCAGCCCTCGGCCGCATCGGTGTCCAGGGACGTCCATTCCGCCGACTGTGAAAACGCGGTGGAGGAGCGCTGGCCTCCCGGGGCGGCTGTCCACAGGGCCTGGGCCGCTTCAGTGGCCTTGCCACCGCGGATGTCCCAATCGTCAAGCCAGTCGGTGAGGCCCTCGGAATGCACCGAGTTCACGTTTCTGTGCAGCAGTCCACCGCGGTTCAACTCGCCCAGCAACGCGGGGATGCCACCGGCGCGGTGTACGTCCTCCATGTAGTACGTCTTGTTCCCGGCGACGTTCGGGGCCACCTTGGCCAAACATGGCACCTGGCGGGACTTGGCGTCAATGTCTTCCAGATCGTACTTCAAGCCTGCTTCCTGAGCTGCAGCGAGCAGGTGCAAGATGGTGTTGGTGGAGCCTCCCATGGCAATGTCCAGGGCCATGGCATTGTCAAAGGCCTCGAAGCTGGCGATCGAGCGCGGCAGCACCGATTCGTCGTCGTCCTCGTAGTAACGCTTGGCAATCGCGACGGCGGTGGCACCGGCACGCTGGTACAGCTCCTTGCGGGCGGTGTGGGTGGCCAACAGTGAGCCGTTGCCCGGCAGGGACAGGCCAATGGCTTCGGTCAAACAGTTCATGGAGTTTGCGGTGAACATGCCCGAGCAGGAACCGCAGGTGGGGCAGGCGTTGTCCTCGATCAGCTCAATGTCGGCGTCGGAAACTGTGGTGTCCACGGCATCGGAAATGGCATTGACCAAATCCAGGGTGCGGATGGAACCGTCGGTCAGGGTCACCCGGCCGGCTTCCATGGGGCCGCCGGAGACAAAAACGGTGGGGATATTCAGACGCAGTGCTGCCATCAACATGCCGGGGGTGATTTTGTCGCAGTTGGAGATGCACACCAGCACGTCGGCGCAGTGGGCGTTGACCATGTACTCGACGGAGTCAGCGATCAGGTCGCGTGATGGCAGCGAGTACAGCATGCCGCCGTGGCCCATGGCGATCCCATCATCGACGGCGATGGTGTTGAATTCGCGGGCAATGGCGCCGGCGTCGTGAATGGCGTCGGACACAATCCGGCCCACGGGGGCCAGGTGGGTGTGGCCGGGGACGAACTCCGTGAAGGAGTTGGCGACGGCGACGATGGGCTTGCCAATGTCTGCCTTGGCAACGCCCGAGGCCATCATGAGGGCGCGGGCCCCTGCCATGTTGCGGCCGTGGGTGACTGTGCGTGAACGTAATGGGGGCATGGGGATAAGTTAAGCAGCATTATGCCCAGTGACGGAAGACGGCGCTAATACTAGTAGTGGCAGTGCTAGATTTGAGCAAATGAATGAAGAACGACGTCGGGAGCTGGGCCAGTTTCTCCGTGACCGCCGGGCCGGGCTGCTTCGGGCGGAGCATGGATTGCCGCCCATTGGCCGGAGCAGAATTGTGGGGCTGCGGCGTGAGGAACTTGCCGCTTTCGCAGCCGTCAGCGTCACGTGGTACACCTGGCTGGAGCAGGCCCGGGATATTAATGTTTCGCAGCAGGTGTTGGAGTCGATCTGCCGGGTGCTGCGATTAACCCCTGCGGAACGGTCGTATGTATTGGCGCTGGGTGGTCACATTGCTGTTCCGGTTGCCGGTCCGCACGCCTTGGATGCTGTCCCGCCGCATCTTCAAGCACTGCTCGATGCACTTGATTTTCCCGCGTTTGCCCTCACCCCGGATTGGTCAATTGCAGGCTGGAACAGTGCCTACCAGCTGCTGTACTCGCGCATTGCGGAGGTGGCGGCGGCCGATCGGAACCTGTTGTGGCTGGTGTTCACTGATCCGCAGTTGCGCGAGATGCTGCCGGACTGGGATATGACGTCGCGAAATTTTGTGGCCGAGTTCCGGGCCGAGGCCGGACCGCGGCTGGGTTCACGGGCACACACGGAACTCATCACTAAATTACAAAATGCCAGTGAGGAGTTCGCCAGTATTTGGGCAGCGCGTGTGGTGTTGAACTTTGCGTCACGGCAACGGATTTTCCTGCACACAAAAGTGGGCGAGCTGACCTTTGAACAGCACCGGTTAGTGCCCTCCGACGTCCCGGACCTCCACTTTGTCATGTACGTGCCCACTACAGGCACCCCGACTCAAGAGCGACTGGCGCAATTGGGCAGCTAACAAAAGCGGTCAGCCTTTTAGTTCAGGGCGTTGCGGCGGCCTTCAAAAGCACGTCCCAAGGTAACCTCATCGGCGTATTCCAGATCCCCGCCCACGGGCAGGCCCGATGCCAGCCGCGTCACTGCGATGCCAAGAGTCTTCAGCATGCGGGAAAGGTAGGTGGCAGTGGCTTCGCCTTCCAAATTGGGGTCAGTGGCAATGATGATCTCTTGAATCTGTGCGTCGTTGAGGCGGCTGAGCAGCTCACGGATCCGCAACTGGTCCGGGCCAATGCCGGCGATGGGGTTTATGGACCCGCCCAGCACGTGGTAACGGCCGCGAAAGGCACGGGTCCGCTCCACCGCTAAAACGTCCTTGGACTCTTCCACCACACAAATGACTGTCGGGTCGCGGCGGTCATCCCGGCAAATGCTGCATAGTTCTGCCTCGGTGACATTGCCGCACACAATGCAAAACTTCACGCGCTCCTTGACAGTGGTGATGGCGCGGGCCAGACGCAACATATCCTCATTGTCTGCCTCCAGAATATGGAAGGCGAGCCGTTGGGCGGACTTCGGTCCAATTCCCGGCAGGCGCCCCAACTCATCAATGAGTTCTTGAACTGCTCCCTCGTACACATTGCCTCTTGTCTATTGATAAAAAAGATGGGGATTAGAGCCGCGCTAATTGGGCAGCGTCAACGGGCGTTCTTCTACCAGCACACCGCCCAGAATACGCTCCACTGCGGCTTGCCCCACTACGCCTGATTCTTCAATCGTGACGTCGTCAGGGCTTGGTACGTCCTCCAAGGACTGCCCGGATGGTGCCTCGGGCAGTTCCGCGCGAGCTGCCTGTGCCGCCGGGCTGTTGGCGAGGCGCTGATACATGCTCATGGGCTCTGACGCAACCGTGCCATTTTCCGCAGTGCCTTGGGAATCCAGTGGAGGGGGAGCTGTTTGCCGGGCAACAGGCGCACCGGGCGTCGGCACTTCTTCAGCGTGGGGGATTGAACCTTGGGGTGGCACAGGGTCTTGGTGTGGCCTTGGCGCCGCAGTTTGGGCCCAGTCCGGTGCAGCGGACATGGCGCCCCAGCCGGGGTCGCTGACATCCGAACGCCGGGTGTGGCCCAGCGAACTGCCCCACTCCTCGGCCGATTCGCTGGCTGCATTGCCACCGGTGTTCTTTGCCGCCTGTTCGGCTAGCTGCGCGCTGCGGCGGGGTGCTTGCGCTTCAGCGGGAACCACAACTTCTGTGATGGGATCACTGGGTGTGTCCCAGCCCGTGGTCCACGCGGAAATAGGGGAAACCCGGGGTGGCGTATATGCGGCAGAACCCCCAGGTGCTGGATCTTCGAGAGTATGAGCAGGCTGGGCCTCGGCAGGTGCGGACTTTTCAGCCGTGGGATTCTCGGGCTCGGACTGAACCCACGGGTCGCTGGGAGGATGAACGTCAGAGTCTGGTTCGTCCCAATAATCACTGGGTTCACTAGGACCGTCCCACGGCTTCTGATGTGCATCTTGACGCGCTTCTTGACGGGCTGGAGCGGCCGCGGCAGGGGCTGCGGCCTGTTGCTCTGCGGGCAGACCCCAGGAATCAACGGCTATGGCGGACGATTCCGCAGCGGCAGGTACGGGAGCTGGCACAGGTGCGGCGGCCGCAGCTGGTGTAGGCGCGGCGGCACGTGCTGCGGTGCGTTCCGCTGTATTACCAGTTGGAACTTTTGGGTTTGGCTCAGCGCTCGCCTTCGGGGCTTCGCCGTCGGCCGGATGGATCTGCACGGAGATACCCAGAACCGTGTTGATCGCGTGCTGCAAATTTTCCAAATGGCCGCTGTCACGGAAGGTGGCAATTAAGCCCGACGACGGCAGGCCCACTCGTAATTCCTGGCCATCGAAGGTTTGCGGCACCACATTTTGGTTGACGATGACCCAGGAGACCATGCGAATGTTCCGCAGGGCGCCCAAGATCTCCGGCCAAGCCCTTCGAATCATTTCAATTCCAGAGGTGGAGCCAGAAGAAGCCGCGTCTGCAGACGCCGGCGCGGGCTGTGCCGGTGCGGAAGCCGGTGCCGGCTGTTGGACAGACGCGGAAGCCGGTGCCGGCTGTTCCGCGGTTCGTGGCGCGGGAATCCGCGAAGTGGGTCCATCTTGGTTGGTGGAGGGGACTGGTTTTGTGGAAGCAGGGGAAGCGGTGCGTGCTGCCACTTCGGCGCCTGCCGTTTCCCGGGCACGCGCCAGTTCTGCCCGTACTGCTGCGAGTCCGCCATTGCTGGCACTGGCATTTGACTCTGCAGCGGGGCGTGATGCAACGGACCCCACTGCAGTGGGGCGGTGGGCAGCGGGCGCCTCTCCGGTGGTGTCAGGAGCGGTGGGCGCTGCGGTTGGGACGCCCGGAGCTCCGCCGTAGTTGAGGCGTCGTTCCAACTGATCCATGCGGGCGGTTAAGCCCCGCATGGAGGCATCTGCGCCGGGCAGCAGCAGACGGGCGCCCAGAAGCTCAAGGTGCAGGCGTGGTGAGGTGGCGCCAGTCATTTCATTGAAGGCGGCATTGGTGACGTCTGCCGCCCGGGAAAGTTCCGCAGGGCCCAACTGGGCGGCCTGCGTTTGCATCCGGGCAATGAGTTCATCGGGGGTGCCGCGCAGGATCGCATGGGCGCTCTCCGGCATAGCCTGCACAATGATGAGGTCTCGGAAGCGCTCCAGGAGGTCCTCCACGAAGCGCCGGGGGTCGTGCCCTGTCTGGATTACCCGGTCCACTGACTTAAACACTGTGGCGGAATCGTTGGCGGCCAGGGCGTCAACGACGTCGTCCAGGAGGGAAGCATGGGTGTATCCCAGCAACTCAACGGCCAGATCATAATTCAAGCCGGAGGCGCCGGCTCCGGCCATCAGCTGATCGAGCACGGAGAGGGAGTCCCGCACGGATCCACCGCCGGCTCGGACAACGAGGGACAGGACGCCGGGCGCAACAGCCACACCCTCTTGCTCACACAGCTGTGCCAAATAAGCCATGAGCGGCTCCGGCGGCACCAGTCTGAAGGGGTAATGGTGGGTGCGCGACCGGATGGTGCCAATGACTTTGTCCGGCTCGGTGGTGGCAAAGATGAACTTAATATGCTCCGGCGGCTCTTCCACAATTTTCAACAGGGCGTTGAAGCCTGCCGAGGTGACCATGTGGGCCTCGTCAATGATGAAAATTTTGTAGCGGTCCCGGATAGGGGCAAAGGTGGCGCGTTCACGCAGGTCACGGGCGTCATCCACACCGCCATGGCTGGCCGCATCAATTTCAATAACGTCCAATGAGCCAGCACCGCCGCGCGCCAACTCAAGGCAACTGTCGCACTCGCCACAGGGGTGGGAGGTAGGGCCCTTGGCGCAGTTCAGGCAGCGCGCGAGTATGCGCGCCGACGTGGTTTTGCCGCAACCGCGGGGACCGGAGAAGAGGTAGGCGTGATTGACGCGGTTCTTGTCCAGAGCAGTCATAAGGGGGCCCGTGACGTGCTCTTGACCAATGACTTCGGCAAAGGAATCCGGGCGGTACCGGCGGTACAGGGCTGTTGGTGCGCTCACAGTTCAAACCCTATCTAATCCGCCTGATAAAATGCCGCGCTGATGCTGCAAATCCGGCATCTCTGGGGATAAGTAAAGACCCCCCATGCACCCGCCAGAGCCCGCTTACCCTTGCTACCTTCCGGTCCTGGGGGAGTTCACAGGGTGACGCCACATGAGGGGCCGGGAATCAGCTTACCTGACAGTGGCGATGCGGGCGAATCCGCTGCACCTGGTGGGCGCGCGACCCCACGATTTTACGCCAGCAAGGTAAAGGCCCCTATCCGGCTGGCCGGCCTGATCCCGCAGATTAAGCGCGGCCCTTGAGGATCATGTGCCAATAAATTTGCGGGAAGATCCAGCGGTCAACAATCCACTGCCAGCGCCGTTCCTTGGCCATGCGCAACACGGGAAAGGATTTCATGGGCTGATAGTGGATATCGAACTCGGCGAAGAAGGCTGTCCCGCGGGTGAGCGTGAAAGGACATTCGGAATATCCGTCATAGTGTTTGGTGGGCTCCCGCCCATCCTGGACTGCCAGCAGGTTTTGAGCCACGATCTTGGTCTGTTTCCTTAAGGCCCCACCAGATTTGGAGTTGGCTGTGCCGGCGGCATCCCCAAGGGACCACACGTTGGGGTACCTGGGGTGGCGCAGTGTCTTGCCATCAACCTCAACGAAGCCGCCGGCATCTCCAGGTGCCGGCAAGGAGGTGGCCTTCAGCCAATCCGGAGCCGATTGCGGGGGAACCGCATGCAGGAAATCGTAGTTCAACAGGTGCTGGCCTGCCGGGCCCTGGAGGGTGATGGTCCGCTGGGAGCCGTCGACGGAGGCCAGCGTGGTGGCCGTATGCAAGGTAATCCCATATTCGGCAATCTTACGGTTCAACTCTGCGTCGACTTCTGGCATGCCAAACACTGTGGGAGAGGCGACCACCAGGTGGACGTCGAGGTTCTCAAGGACTCCCTGTTCACGCCAGTAATCGCACGCCATGTACGCAACTTTTTGGGCAGCGCCGGAGCATTTGGCCGCACCCGGGGGCTGGGTAAACACTGCGGTGCCGCCATTTAGGGCCTTGATCAGCTTCCAAGTGCCGGTCACCATGGCATGGTCGTAGTCCGAGGTGCCGTGGACACCATCCATGGCCCCGGGCAAGCCGGGTATTGCATCGAAGTCCAGTTGCAGGCCGGGACAGACCACGAGCTGCTTGTAGCCCACACGGGTTCCATTGGATAGCACGACGAGGTTTTCCTCCGGCAGAATGTCCGCGACGCGTTCCTGAATCCAGTGGGCCTTCTTGGGCATGACCGATTTTTGGGGGCGGGTCGCCTCACTCATGCGCGCTGCGCCGGCCGCGATGTGGGAGTACAGCGGCTGGAAGTTATGCTCGGATTTTGGTTCAATAACAGCCACATCGATTTTGCTTTTGCGCAGCAGCCGGGCCGCTAAGGAGACCCCCGCGTTGCCGCCGCCAATGATCAAAACTTCGTGATGCTTATCCATCATGCCGCCTCTTCGTCATAGGGAGTGCCATGCTCGGCACTCTACCGGTAATTGGTCAACGAGGCGTGGGTGATGGGGAAGCGACGGGAATCCGCAGCGGCACGAATTTTGGGCTGTAAACATTCGCCGAATGGATAGTCTTTGGCACAAATGGGGCGATAGTTGCATGAATGATGTCTCGGGCACTTGATTCTGTGTAGCGTGGATAACATGCTGCAGGAGGCGGCGGGAGCACCGCCAATTGCAGCGTACGGACATATTGCATGTCCAACCTTTGTATGTCGTCTGCCTTCCGCAATGACCTCACGGGTAATAAGGGCAATTGGGCTTGAACGGGGCCTCGTTGCCCTTATTCAATGCCTCCAAATGTCAGGGTGGCGTTCGATTCGTGTGTTCCCGACTTTGTCAGGTACTCTTGAACCTGCCGTGTTTTGCACGGCAAGCTGGAGGATTCGCCTAGCGGCCTATGGCGCACGCCTGGAACGCGTGTTGGGTTAACGCCCTCGGGGGTTCAAATCCCCCATCCTCCGCCAAAAAAGGTTCGGAATCATTAGATTCCGAACCTTTTTTATTTCACGTGTAGGCACGGCCGGGTCCCTAAGCTGCCGCCCCCGGTGCACCAGTCTCCTTCGCCGGAAATTGCTCAGGCGGCCAGGGCATCCAGCCAGAACTGCAGGAATGCTGCGCCGGCCAAGTCGTTGGTGATTTCATTGCCCAGCTGCAGATGTGCAGCTGTCTTAATGGGGTAGGGCTTTTCCGGAATGCCCTCGGCGGGACGGACATCGACATGTTCCACTGAGTGGTTTTGGTGGTGCAGCCAGTCGGCCATGGCGTAATCGGTGCGGGAATCGCCCACGGTGCGCCACGCCTGTGGCACAATTCCCCGTGCCGCCAATAACTCCACGGCGCGGCTGGCACCGAGGTCCTTGCCCAATCGCACGGATTCAATGTCGGTGGAAATGATGGACGGGTCAACGCGGTAGTCAATGGAGCCGGCCGAATCCGGGGCGCGATGGCCAAGGCGCACCGCACCCAGGTCGTGGGTTGCCAGCAGTGCCAGCACATCGGCGTCGAACTTTTTCTGCTCAGCCAAATAGGCGGCGCTCTCCACGTCAATGCGCTGCTCCACTGACGCCATGGCGCGTTTGCTTTCATCAAAAAACATGTGCCCGGCGTAGGAGTCGGCAACAAGTTCACGCACGGCGTCCTCAAAGGAGCTGGGCATGGCTAATTCCTTGTCCACATGAATGGCGCCGGCACCCGTGCCGGTGAAGCTGAACCAGACGGCGCCCTTTTCGCAAACAGCATGCACGGTGGCCCCCTCCGGCAGTCCCGCCTGCAACATGGGGACCATGAGTTGTTCGGCAATAAAGGCATCGGAACGGCCGGTATTGAACACCACGGGAATGCCGCGTCGAAGCAATTCCAGCAAGCTGGTGATGATGGCCGGGGACACACGGCGCGTAATGGGACTGGCCAAGGGGCCGTCAACGTCCAAAAGCAGGGCCAGCGGCGGTTGCAAGAGGTTCATGCCCCCATGGTCTCAGTCGAGGCGGAACGGGGCCACTTTTAGTAACTTTTTGACAACTTGGCGTGCTGCACTAAAGCGTGGCAGTTCCCTTCGTGCCCGGAAAGTACCTAGTCTGGGGAGGTGATCTTCAAAGCTGTTGGCGACAAACGCCCCTATCCCGACCACGGCCACGTTACGCCAAAGGACTGGGCAGGTGTGCCGCCACGTCAAGTGCGCCTTGCTGATCTTGTCACGACCAAGGCGCAACTGGACCTTGAGGCGCTCCTTGCGGAGGATTCCACTTTCTTTGGGGACCTGTTCCCGCACGTCGTCCAGTGGCGGGAGACGCTTTACCTGGAAGATGGGCTGCACCGGGCCGTCCGGACGGCTTTGCACCAGCGCACCATCTTGCATGCCCGCGTCCTGGTGATAGATGACTAGCCCGCCCACGGGGGAGCCACCAGGAAATCTTGCGGACGACGGCGTTCTCCTCACCTCCCGCCAGCGGCGTCAAGCACAGCGTGATCGACGTCGACGGGCGAAGGATGCCCAATATGAACTGCGGCTGGAACGCAAACGGGCAAAGGACGGGACCAGCTGGCACGGACGCCATATTGTTGACAGCCGCGGCTTGGCGGACGCCTTCCCCGCGCCGCAGACGCCCGAATTGAGCGCCGATTCCGTGCGCCGGCGAATTATTCATGGTGCCATCCTGGTCTTGCTTCTGGCGTTGTTGGTGGCCGGCGTGGTGGCTGCGGTTATGATCCAGCGCGGGGATGTGCAACTTCCCATGAGGAATTCAGATCCTGCTCCAGCACCCCTGAGCTGTCCCTCGGAAACGGTGGAGTACGCCCCCAACAACACCGTCACGGTCAATGTTTATAACGGTGGTTCTGTTGAGGGTGCGGCGGGGAAAGTGGCGGAGGAACTAAGCAATCGTGGTTTTATGATCGATGAAGTTGCCAACGCCCCTGCCCCGTTATCTGCCCCCGTTATTGTGGTGTCGGGTCCGGCCGGTCACGCTGCGGCATTGAGCCTGCAACGTCAGTTTGCCGGAAGTGACTTTGTTCAGGATGAACGTGCGGACGCCGTGGTGGATGTAATTATCACCAGCACTTTCACAGCCGCCCTGCCTGTTCCCGAGATAAATGTTGGACCAGGAGCGCTGGCCTGTCCGCACATGAGCCCGCCGCCTAGTGATCCTGCCGAACCACTTGACCCTCCGCGTTGAAAGTCGCGCCAACACCGGCTTGAATGAAGCGCACGGCCGAGTTGATGTGATCCTCGTCAGGGGTATCAGCGGTACGGCGCGAGGCACTGGCTGTCATGGAACCGTGGATGAGCTGCACCAGTTCCTCGACATTGGCCTGCGGCAGGAAGCCCTGGTCCATGCCGTCACGCAAAATGTCCATGAGCAGGGTATTGAGTTCCCCTACATGGACACCCAGCTTTTGAAAAGATTCGCGTGAGAGCACCGAGCGCATGGCCGGGCCCGGCGGTAAATGGCGCCGCGAGAGGTCCTCCAGTTGCGCCCGCACATACACGGCCAAACGGTCCACAGGATTTTCCAGCCCTTGCAGCCGCGATCTCAAGTCAACGACAAACCGGCCGGTCTCATCCAGGGCATAGGCCACCAGCAGCTGCTCCAGGTCAGCGAAGTAGTTATAAACGGCAGTTCTGCCGACGCCGGCGGTCCGGGCCACATCCGTCATGGTCAACCCCGGCAAACCGTGGGTAAACAACAGTTCGCCAAAGGCATTGAGGATTTTGCGCTGCGTTTGCTCGCGCTGCGCCGCGTTCGTGGGGGCGGCTATTCGAGGCATAGAGACAGTTTACCGGTCATTTGTCAGCAAAGTTGTTTCTTGACCTCTAGGGTGTGTCTCCTAATGTGGTTAGCCAGATGGTGACGGCGCGGAGGACGGCTCCGCCGCGGTAGGTGAGGGCGAGTTTGTCGTAGCGGGTGGCTAGGGCGCGCCATTGCTTGAAGGTGTTGAAGTTCCGCTCTACGA
>JBBSSM010000047.1:0-17022 GCA_038242155.1 Actinomycetales bacterium
CAACAGGACCTGGGTGCGCCCGCAATCCGCACAGCGGGCCCGCCGCGGCTGTACGGTCAGCCGCTCCTGGCCCAGGCCGCGCACCGTACGGCTGCGGGCATGCCCGTGGGCACGCAACGGACTTGAGCAATGAGGACAGGGTATTTCGCCTGCCAGCAAGGCCGTCCCGGCCTGCTCGGGGCTGCCCACGACCATCATCGTGCCCGCTCCTGTTCCTCCGCCAAAAGATCATGTCAATGACTCTTGCCTATCATGCCCGTCAGCGGGAAGGGGCCACTTGGTGTGGATCGGCACCGCACCGGAACGAAAAAGTCAGCCCACTGCCGGCAGGCCGGAAGAAATCACCGTGCCACCGTGGCAGCGCAGATTCCTGTGAGCCGATCAAGGCAGGGGGCGCGGTCGTCACGACGACGCCACCAACGAACCCCCGGACCACGGCAGCATCATCGTCAGGCAACGCGGCTACTCATGGCCATCCATCGCGACGCGTAACACAGCTCCAAGGCAGCAACTACTCCCCCGGGAGTCATCATCCACACCGGACAACCACGCCTCAACCAGACCAACATCGACGGTCAACGGCACCGTCCGAAGACAACACACCACATATATAACTCATGGGCCATATCAAGCCTGGCCTTCCGACAATAAATGCCCCCTGCAGCCGGATGAACGATCGCAACTTATTTCTGTTCACCACCCTTTTACCTGTTCGCAGTTTGGTCCGGGACTGTCGGATACGCCGCCACGGCTTTCCCGCGAACCTCCTGCCGAGCATTGGACGGCCGCGCGGACATGTCATCTGGCGGACACCCCACAGGGCGGGCCGGATATGGAGCAGGACGCACCCGGTCCGCCCCCGAAACACTCCGAGCGTGCCAAATGGGCGGGGACCCGAACCGGCTTTCGGCACTGCCGCACTTGAGTCGCGCGAATTCGACTTCCCACAAGTGCGCGCGTCGGCGTTTCCCATCGGGACTTCCACAGGGACAACTTCATTACTCCAGAAGGCTGCCCCCTTGGGCCTTCACTCGCCGATCATGCAAGCAAGCAGCTTCGAGGACCCGTACATGGATCAGGGTCGGAGAACCAGGCGAAAGCAGGGGGCATGGCCCGCCCCACTGCTCAAGGTTGCAGTGTTCCGTGCTGAGTACCGGTTCGAACACGTTCCTCACTGCAAAAAATAGTCGTCGCGGTTTTCGGAAACGTAGGCAGAATATGATCCTCGTGTCCTACTGGTGGTCCTCAAGAATCACCGTGCCATTGGGGCAGGCGGAAGAACCGCAAGCCTTTCCCTTCGACGTCGTCCCAGTGAGGTTTGGGTGCCGCCGCCACGACGGGCCTTTGGACTCTATTGGCACCCGCGCCGTCCACCTATGCTCAATCTCATGATGAACAAACCAGCCACTGGCCCAACGGAGATCCTGGCCATCCACGAGTGTTGGGCGTTGCTTCGCGGAGTGTCCCTCGGGCGGTTAGCCCTCTGGGTAGAGGACCACCCCGACATTTTCCCCATAAACTTCACGGTCGACCATGGCACGCTGGTCTTTCGCACCGGCGAGGGAACTAAGCTTGCCGCAGCACTTGGCGAAACCCCTGTTGCCTTGGAAGCCGACGGGGTTGACGCCACCAGTGGGGTTGCCTGGAGTGTCGTCGTGAAAGGAAGCGCCAGCCCCATCAATTCCACAGAGGACGTCTTGGACAGCTTTTCACTTAGGCTCTTCCCCTGGGAGCCGGGGCACAAAGAAGCCTTTGTTCGTATTTCTCCGACGTCGGTCACGGGCCGCAAGTTCAAGGTGGCCGCTCCGGGACAATGGTGGTCTCCCGAATCGGCTTCCCCCCACGCTTCACCTGAGTGAGATTCTTCGATGCCCGACGTCACCCCATGCACACATTGCCCTCTGGAAATCACCTCAATCATGGAACAAGTCACCATCATCGGCAGCGGCGACATGGCCCGCTCCATTGCCGTCCGGATGCTCAAAGCCACGCACTTCGTGCAGGTTCTGGACCGTATGGGCAAAAGACCCGCGAGCTCGTCGAACTCCTCGGCCTCGGGCTTAGGGCTGCGAAGAAGGCGCCGAAATCAAACGAGGCGTAGTTTTCCTCGCGGTCGCGGTCAAAGCGTTCATCACCTGCTTCGCGACGCCGCAGGAAGCAGGATCCGCGTCCGGCTTGGCGCTGGACGTCTTCATCGCGGGGACTCGGAACAGGTCAAGGTCAAGGTCAGTGCGGTCGCTGCCTCCTCGGGGCTGGGTCCATCGACCTTGGGCTAATCCGCCGGGCGCGCAAACTTGGGGCCATGGTGCTGCTTGTTCATGGGCCTGCACGTCAGCCCCGCTCACGAGGATTGAGGACACATCCTTGAACCTTCTCCCCTCACGGGTCACAGGCTGGGGAGCCCACCCGGTGAAGCGGATTTTACTCCCACCCAACACCTGTGCCGATCTGGCTTTGGTGAGCCGCACGCTGCCGGACGGTCCACGTGCACAGAAATGTGGCAAGCCCCTTCAAGGGACTTTCGGCCCTTGAAGGCCCATGGTGGGTAAGTAAGACTGGCAGGACTGGTGCATCGGAGGTAGAGCACGTCAACCCGTCAAGAGAAACCCCAAGCGGGAACCACCATTACGAACGGAGAATGAGGACCATGGATCGGCTAGCTGCTCCTGATCGACCGACCTCGATGGAGCCCGCAGCACCCATCACGGTCTTCATTCTCGACGACCATGAACTCGTCCGGCGGGGACTGAGAGAGCTCCTCGAGGGCGAGGGTTTCAAGGTCATTGGTGCCACAGGTTCGGCTCAGGAGGCGACCCGGCACATTCCAGCCTTGCATCCAGACGTTTCCGTGTTGGATGCGCGCCTGCCCGATGGAACGGGCATTGAAGTCTGCCGCGACGTACGGTCCGTGGATCCAACGCTGCGATGCCTTATTCTCACCAGTTTCGACGACGAACAGGCCGTGCGCGGTGCCGTCCTTGCCGGAGCGGCCGGCTACGTGTTGAAGGAAATTGACGGCTCAGACTTGCTCACTTCCCTTCGTCGCACCGCCAAGGGGGAATCACTCTTCAACCCCGAGGTGACGGCGAAAGTGATCCAGGGGCTGGCCGAACCGGAACGGAAAGATCCACGAATCTCGGCCTTGACCCCCCAGAAAGCCCGTGTACTCCAGCTCATTGGGCATGGCTTGACCAACCGGGACATTGGCCGGGAAATGTTTCTCGCCGAAAAGACAGTCAAGAACTATGTCTCATCGCTGCTGGCCAAGTTGGGATTTGAACGACGTACGCAGGCTGCCATATTCATTACCGACACACGATGGAAGGGAGCTCCGGAGCATCATTGAGCCTCGGCCGCGGGGACACACCACTTCAGGCGCGTTCCCTGACCGTTTTTACTTTCGATGCCAAAAGTTCCGTTGAGCAATCTCGCCCTCTGTTCCATGTTGGAGAGCCCGCTTCGGTGACTCGGTGCACCCAACCCCACGCCGTCGTCGTCGATTGTGACGGTCACGGTCTCCGCTGACACGTCAACGGTGACTCCGATGGTGCCGGCATCGGAATGGCGCACCGCATTGCTCAATCCTTCGGACAAGACTGCCAGGAGGTGCTTGGCTGTTTCCTCGGAAATCGCCGAGTCGATGGGGCCGGCCAAATTCAACCGCGGCGCGAAGGCCAGCGGCTTGGCAGCATTGCGAACTGCCCGCAGGATCAAGTCGCTGAGCAGCTCTGTTTCACCGGCACTGGTCCTCAGTGAATAGATGGTGTTGCGCAGGTCACGAATGGTCTCGTCCAGTTCGGTCGTGACGGCCCTGATCCGCTCGGATGCCGTCTTGTCCGTGATATACCGCTGCAGGCTCTGGATACTGAGCCCTGCGGCAAAAAGCCGCTGAATGACGACGTCGTGCAGGTCCCTGGCGATTCGATCCCGGTCAGTGAAAACCATGATCTGTTCATGCAGCCTGTGAGTTCGGGCCAGTTCCAATGCCAACGCCACATGGGAGCCAAACACGGCGCTCATCTCCACAACGATCTTGGAATAGCTGCCTGATCCCTGACTCCGCGCCAGGATCAGCAGCCCCTGATTTGTTCCTTGGGGGCCCAAGGCCAGGACAATGACGGGCCCAAATGCTGTCCCGTCCGCTTCACCGAGCAGATCAGTGGCATCGTTGAACACGGTCGGAATGCCCGTCCTCAAGACTTCAGCGATTGCCGGGGAGTCCAACGCCAGTGAGCGGCCGGCCAGCAGCGGCGCCCGTTCCCCGGCCGCCGCTGCGACATACAGCTCAGGTCCATTGTCGGAAGAAACCCCGATCATTGTCAGAGCGGAGTCCGATTCCGCCAACGCCGTGGCAGCAATCATGTCCAGACTGCTTTCAGTAATGTTGCGCTCGTCATCCATCATGCGGCCCGTGACATACATGCAAGCTTCCAGCCAACGCGAACGGAGCCTGGCATCCTCAAACAAGCGGGCGTTTTCAATGGCAACCCCAGCCGCGGCGGCCAGGGCCACAGCCAAGTCTTCGTCTTCGGCCGTGAAGTCTTCCCCTCCGGCTTTTTCGGTCATGTACAAGTTTCCAAAGACGTTTCCCCTAACCCGGACGGGAACGCCAAGAAAAGTCACCATGGGCGGATGGTTGTCCGGGAATCCAAAGGAGGCCGGATGGGCGTGCAAGTCATGTAGGCGCAACGGCCGAGGGTCAGTGGTCAGCAGGCCCAGGACGCCGTGCCCGGTGGGAAGGGGACCTATCTTGCGAATCAGCTCCTCATCAACGCCAACGGTAATGAAATGGCTCAGCGACTGGTCTTCACCGATAACACCCAGCGCGGCATAGCGGGCATTCAAGAGCGTGCAGGCCGATTTCACGACCCTCTCCAAAACAGCATCAAGACTGAGGTCTTCGGCCACGGAAACGACAGCCGCCAACAAACCCCTCATTCGTTCCTGTGTGGAGAGCAGTTCCCCCGCCCGATCAACGAATTCCGGAAGCGAGTCCTCAATCCTGGTATGTGCTGCACTGGGCAGCGATGGCGCAGCCGAATCCGCGTCATATTCCTTCATTGACCCACCTTCGATCGGACGCCCGTCATCGTCCCCGGGCCCACCTCACCGGGACAATACTGCTCACCGGGACAATACTGACAGACTACCCTCGTTGCCCGAAGTTCGGCTGTCAAGCGTGGCCGCCCGGCTCAATATGCTGGGGTCTTTGTGCCCTACAACCCCCGGCACCAGGCGCCTAGAGTCAGTTCCATGACGATTAAATCACGTCCGGCAGTGACTACCCCCGAGTCCCCGGCCATTGAAATACTCTCCAAGGCCCAGTGCTGGACTCTCCTGAAAGGACAGGTCCTGGGGCGTTTAGCCGTTGTCATCGATGCTCACGCTGACATCTTTCCTGTGAACTACGCCGTGAACAACGGCGCGGTCACTTTCCGCACCGCCGAAGGAGCCAAATTCCTTGCCATGACTTCCAACTCCCAGGTGGCCTTTGAAATTGATGGTTACGACGCGGGGACAGAGCACGCTTGGAGCGTGGTCCTGTGCGGCATCGGCCAAGAGCTCCACCACGACTCCGGGCTCGCCGAATCCAAGGCTCCACTCCTGCAACCGTGGCAGGGCGGCGCCAAGGAACACTTGGTGCGCATCAACACAATGACGCTCAGTGGGCGGCGGTTTCCCGTCACCCGGCCCGACATTTGGACCACACCCCTGGCCGATGTACGGCGCTCAACCTTTGAGTAGTCACCTGTCCGAATACCAACCCCAACGCAAGGACAAACAATGAAGGCGCTCGTCTACGACGGTCCAGGCCAGATCAGTTGGACCGATGTCCCGAATCCGGCAATTCTCCATCCGTCCGACGCCATTGTGCGCGTCGATACAACCACTATTTGCGGCACTGACCTGCATATCCTTAAAGGTGACGTTCCTGCCGTGCAAAAGGGGCGCATTCTTGGCCATGAGGGGGTCGGGACGGTTATCGAATCGGGTTCGACGGTCAGCAACTTTGCAGTGGGCGACCGCGTCATCATCTCGTGTATCAAGTCGTGTGGGCATTGCACCAACTGCCGAATCGGCCTGTACTCCCACTGCCTTGGCGATGAAGGTGAGTCCGGCATTGGCTGGGTCTTCGGCCACCTCATAGACGGGACCCAGGCAGAGTATGTCAGGGTGCCGTATGCGGATAACTCACTGTACAAATTGCCGGAAAATGTCAGCGACGATCAAGGTGTCATGCTTTCGGACATACTCTCGACGGGCTTTGAAATTGGTGTTCAGGCCGGGCACGTCGCCCCCGGGGACGTCGTTGCCGTCATCGGGGACGGCCCCGTGGGTCTGGCCGCGATTGGCACGGCCGGCCTCTACGGAGCAGCGACGATCATAGCCATGGACTTGGATGAAAACCGTCTTGATCAGGCACTCGGTTTCGGGGCCACCAACACAGTGGTTTCCGGCTCACCGGACTGGAAAGCACAGGTGCTCGCCCTAACCGACGGTGCCGGCGTCGACGTCTCCATTGAAGCCGTTGGCACCCCGCAAACCCTCACCATGGCCTTGGATCTGGTCCGACCCGGCGGCCATGTGGCCAACGTCGGCGTCCATGGGCAGGCGGTTACCCTGAACATGGCGGAGCTGTGGATCAGAAACATCACCATCAGCATGGGCCTGGTCAATGCCAGCACCACTCCGATGCTGCTCAAACTCGTGGCCCAAGACAAGATCCCGGCAGGCAAACTGGCAACTCACCACTTCATCTTTGACCAGTTCCTCGAAGCGTATGACACGTTTTCCCGGGCGGCGGAAACCAAGGCCCTCAAAGTCATCCTCACTCGGCTGGTCGGGTCAGGATAAGGGGACAGGGAACGTGCAAAAGCAGATCCTGTGTCACTGAGCCCAGGATCGCATGCTGCACCGCTTCCATGCCGCGGCTTCCCACTACAAGCATCTGTGCCCCTCGTGATGCGCCGGCCAGGGTCTTGGCCGGTGCATCATTGACATCGAAGTGGTCGGAAATGCTCAGGTGTATGTGGCGGGCTCGCAGGCAGGAGACTGTTGACTCTAGGATCATGCGCCCCTTCGTATCGTCCCGCGGGCCGCTCCGTGGACCGTGGGAACTGCCGGCAACATAAATGACCGTAAGCTCCTTGCCTGCCGCCACCGCTTCGTCGGAGGCAAAATTGGCGGCAGCTATCGAGTGCGCGGAACCATCGATGCCGACCACGACGCCGGCATCCGCTGTTGTGTGATGTGCCGGAATCACGGCAACCGGGCACCGGGCCATCATGGCGATCTGCAGGTTCACGGCACCGAAATCTTCCCCATGCGAGTCGGCCGTCCGGTCCGTTCCAACCACCACCATGGTGGCATCGGCGGACAGCTCCACCAGCACGGGACCCGTCTCCCCGCTGACCAGCCTGGTCTGCACATTGGCAGCTGGCGCAATTTCACGAGCCCTGCCTGCCTCGCTCTCCAGGAGGGCGGCGATGGCGTCTCGAACACTCTGGCAGTCGGGGTACCCGGGTGGCACCAGATAGTCGGGGATCACATGAACCAGGAGCATGCCAAGGTTCAGCCGCTCCGCCCGGAGGGCGCACCATTCGAGGGCGGCCCTGCTGGAGGAGGACTGGTCCACCCCCACCACAATGTCCTGGCTAGTTGCCATTGGATCCGGTCCTTTCCATGCGTGTATCAATCAAAGGGTCCTAACAATGCCGTACGAGTCTGCCTGGCCGGGATCCTCGACGACGGCGGTCAGCGGGTCAACGAAGCCTCGAGGCATTCCAGTTGCGGCAACCGCAGCTGTCTTCACCGCCTTCGCCGACGCGGTCTCGCGGGCCATGAAGGCGCCCAGTTCGCTGATGGTGCTCATCAGCGGGGCGGGGAAGACAACCGTGGTGTTCTTATCGACACCCAACTCCACCAGCGTCTGCAGGTTCCTGAGCTGGAGCGCCAGAGGGTGTGCCATCATGGTGTCCGAGGCGTCGCCGAGCGCGGCGGCGGCCAATGATTCGCCTTCGGCGGCAATGATTTTTGCGCGCTTCTCCCGCTCGGCTTCCGCTTGGCGTGCCATGGCACGCTTCATGCTGTCAGGGAGCTGAATGTCTTTAAGCTCGACCAGGGTCACTTCCACGCCCCATTCCAACGTGGTCACATCCAAAATTTCCCTGATTCCTGAGTTGATGACATCAGTTTCGGCCAGCGTCTCGTCCAAGGTGTGTTGCCCAACGACTTTTCTCAAGGTGGTCTGGGCAATTTGGTCGATCGCGGAGTATACGTTTTCAATGGCAACCACCGACTTCACGGCGTCCACGACGCGAAAATAGGCGACGGCCGAAATGTCGACGCTGACGTTGTCGCGGGTAATGATGCCTTGCGACTGGATGGGCATGGTGATGATTCGCATCGAGACCTTCGGCATTCTGTCGATCACGGGGATGATCAGGGCCAAGCCGGGCTTTCTGACGTTTGTGACACGACCGAGCCGAAAGACCACGCCCATTTCATACTGGTTGATGACGTGGATGGCAAGCACTGCGGCAATCAAAAGCAGGATGACGATGACGACAATGCCGGCAACGAAGATTGTCATGGCGATTCCTTAGATGCTGAACGTTCGTGTGATGGCACGGGCGGGCTATGAGCGCCAAGCCTGATGGATTGCCGCTGCGACGGGCGCCACAAACTCATGGACAGCGCACCGGCGCTAACATCAACGCTAGGCCGGAAAGTTCTCCCGGCAGAGAGTCCAAAGACCCTGATTCATGCTCGCGGGCGTGCAGGCAACTGCAACCGCGTCCCGTTTCCTCGACGTCGGTCAGACCCTCTTGAAATCAAGGACCTTCAGCCCCAACCACGGGCCACCCCTGGATCTGGGCCCAAGACCACGACTTCGCCTTTATTCGAATGCACCCCCCGGCTGGCAAGCGCCGTCAATCGTGATGGGAAGGACCAATCGTGATGGGAGTACCATGGACGCCAAACACTCCACCGGCGGCGGCCACATCCGTCCTGCCATGCCGACCGCCCCTGCTACAGGATCACCCAATCCTGCCGTGGTTGACCGTCACTTTCGAAAAGTGGCACGTAGCCGTTGCGTCCGCGTTGGTGCCCGCTGTTTCGGTGCCATGGACTGTCATCCCGCAATGCTCCAATGCAGTGCCGGCTCTGGGCTTGCTTGAGCGGATCTCTCCAACCCCGGTTCTTCTGGCAGGTGTACTTGCGGTTGCCGGATGCCGCGGCAGTGTGGGTGCTCTTGGCAGCTTTTGGACATTACCTTGGGCTCGGTCCCCTGCTGACGGTCCATGGTGTGGGCAGCATCCTGGCCATGTTGCCACTGACACCGGGCGGGCTGGGCATTGTTGAAGTGTCATGGTTCCGGCGCTGATTGGTTTTGGCACACCGGCCGGGATGGCGCTCCTGGGAGTGATTGGCTGGCGCCTGGTCGAGTTCCGGTTGCCGATTCCCCTTGGCGCCGCGGCCTATGCGTCGTTGCGGCCCGGCACGTCTCGCACCCACCGTTGGGGTGGAGCTTCGGCTTCACCGTTGCACAGTGGCGGGCCGGCCCGCCGGGGCCCGGTTCCTGGCTTCCATCGCGGCTATGGACCGTCGAGCGATACGGGAACGCTGAACCGGGCAGCCCGGCGGTGAATGTGGTGGACCTGCCCGCGCCGTCGAACTGTCGTCGACTGCTGGACGGGCCGGGAAAAGAACCACCGCTTTGCACATTCAACCAGCACCAAATACACCACGGTCATGGCCAAAAGCGCCAGAAAGAACGGAACGGGCAGGGGATCAAAGCCCAGCAGCGCTCCAAGGGGCGAGAGCGGCAGGTAAATGCCCACGGCCACCACGCCCAGCGACGCCCAGAGCAGCCCTGCTGATGGCCGGCTGCGCAGGAACGGCACGCGGCGGGTTCGGATTGCGAAGATGATCAGTGTTTGGGTGGCGATGGATTCGATGAACCAGCCGGCTCGGAATTCCCCCGGTACGGCATTGAAGACAAACAGCATCAAGCCAAAGGTGGCGAAGTCAAACAGGGAGCTGATAGGTCCAAACAGGAGCATGAAGCGGCGAATGAAGGCAATGTCCCAATGCGAGGGGGCGAGCAGCTGTTCGGCATCGACGCGGTCCCCGGGGATGGCGAGCTGGCCGGTGTCGTAGAGGAGGTTGTTCAGGAGGATTTGTCCCGGCAGCATGGGCAAAAAGCTCAGTATCACCGAGGCGGCTGCGGCACTGAACATATTGCCGAAATTGCTGGAGGTTCCCATGAGCACGTATTTGATGGTGTTGGCGAAGATCCGCCGCCCTTCTCTGACGCCCTCGGCCAGAACACTCAGATCCTTGTCCATCAGGACGATGTCAGCCGCGTCCTTGGCAACGTCCGTGGCGGTTTCCACGGAGATGCCGACGTCGGCCTGGTGCAGAGCCAGTGCGTCGTTGACCCCGTCACCGAGGAAAGCGATGGCACGGCCTTGTTGGCGCATCAGCCTGATGATCCGCGCCTTTTGCTCCGGAGACACGCGCGCAAAAATACTGGCATCCCAGGCTGCGGTCCCGAGGTCGGGATCCGACAGGGCGCCGATTTGCACACCGGTGAGTGTCCCCCCTGATACCAGGCCCAGATCCCTGCACACTTTTTCGGCAACCCGGGCGTTATCGCCTGTCGCAATCTTCACCGTTATGCCCAGGTTCGCAAGTTCCACCAACGATTCCTTGGCGTTGGCCTTGGGCTTGTCCAGGAAGACCAGAAAGCCGGCCAAGTCCAGCCCCTGCTCATCTGCTGGCAGTATGGCGTTGCGGTACACCACCGGACGTGAGGCCACGGCAATAACGCGTGCTCCGGCGTCGTACTGTTCATTCAATGTCTCTTGAGCCTGCGGGGCGATGTCACGGCACAGCGCCAAAACATCCTCAGGCGAGCCCTTGGTGACAATCTGCTGGTCTCCGGCGGCGTCCGCCACCAGGACACTGGTCATCCGGCGCTGGTGGTCAAAGGGGATGATACTCAGCCGACGATGAGCGGCGGGATCAAATTTGGCGGCCTCCGACGCTTCCCACAGTGCAGCGTCCAGCGGGTTCTGGCCCACTGTGGAGACGACGCCCTGCGAGTAGTCGGCTTCCGTGGAGACCAACCCGAGAACGAAAAGCCCGGCCCCAGTGACCTCGGGATCAACAGGAAGCGCTGAGGTGAAGCTGATGCGACCCTCCGTCAGGGTGCCGGTCTTGTCCGTGACCAACACGTCCATGTCACCCAAATCCTCGATGCAGACCAGGCGCTTGACAAGCACTTTCTGTTTGGCCAACGCCCGGGTGCCAGCGGCAAGGCACGTACTGACGACGGCGGGCAGCAGCTGGGGCGTAATGCCAACGGCTATCGCGAGCGAGAACAACAACGAATCCAATAGCGGGCGCCCGAGCAGCAAGTTGGCGATGAAGATCAGTGTTGTCAGCCCAAGTGCCACCTGCAGAAGCAGAAAGGAAAATCGTTTTAGGCCATTCTGGAATTCCGTTTGCGGCTGACGCTCACCCAACCCCAGTGCGATCTTGCCAAACTCGGCACGTCCGCCGGTGGTGACGACGACGCCGGTGCAACTACCGGCTTGGACAACGGTCCCCATAAAAATACAGCAGGACAAGTCTCCCAGTGACATGTCCCCAAAGATCGGCAGGGGATCTTTGTCCGCGGGCAGTGACTCCCCCGTGAGGATGCTTTCATTGCACAGCAGGTCCTCAGCACTGAGCAATCTGATGTCCGCCGGGATAATCGCTCCCAGCGCCAGGCGAACCACGTCACCGGGTACCAGATCCACCACATCGATTTGGCAGGCGGCTCCGTCTCGGAGGACAACCACCGTGTGCGTGACGCGGGAATGCAATGCTTCGGCAGCACGTTCGGCCCGGAATTCGTTGCTGAATCCCAACCCAACACTCACCACCAATATGACTCCAATGACAATCGAATTCGTCGCGTCCCCCAGAAACAAGGACAGCGCGGCCGTGACAATCAAAAGGATCAGGATGGGACTGCGAAGTTGCCGGCCCAGCACCAACCACGGGCTGGCCTTGTGGGTCCGCAAGGCATTTGGCCCAACGACGGCCAAGCGACGTATGGCTTCGTCGGCACCCAAACCGCTTTCGGTTGACTGGAGTTCGCGAAGAACCTGCTCAACATCCAGTCGGGCAGCGTCGGCAAGAGAAAGCCGGGTGAAGTTGGCCGACTCAGCTGTTACTGACTGACTCATCGACGCCCTCATGGCCTGCACCCACAGCCACCGGTTCTTTCAGGGGTTCCCCCACACCGTGGACAACAAGCACCGGGCAGCTGGCGTGTTCAGCGCAAGCCGAGCTGACGGAGCCAAGCAGCATGCCGGCGAAACCGCCATGACCCCGGGAGCCAAGAATGAGCATCTTGGCCGACTTTCCCTCATCAATGAGAACTTGTGCCGGACGGCCCCGACATGTGCGCCCCTTGAGGCCTGGGGGCAACTGATCACCGAACGCCTGTGTCAAAGCGTCCTTCAAGGTTTGCTGGGCGTCGGTGTCCGGATTCCATTCAGACGGCGAATAAGGACCAAACGACGTCTCAAAATGCCACGCCGTGACGGCGGTGATGGTTGCATCAAGTGCGGTAGCCAGCGTTTGTGCCCACTTCAAGGCCAGCACGGATTCAGGCGACCCGTCGACACCGACCACAATGTGTGAGCCCTCACGGGTCTTCTGGACTTCCATGATTGGAACCATCTCTCGCCTCATTTGCGCGCATGTCTGCCAGTTCATCCCGGCTGCTGCCTTCCCCTCCATCATTCATGGCCGTTGGCCGGCCCGGACAGGGTCCAAGGTCCCTAACGGTAAGGTCTCGGGCGTGTCACGCTGGAGCCAACGGACGTTGATTGCCTGCGTCGGTGAGTCGGCCAAGCCGGCACAAGTTCAACGAAATGGATACGGAGCCTGCCTTGAACAGCGATCTTGATCAAATCATCCGCCAAACCCAACCAGATTCCCGTCACGCTGGAGTGCCGAAAGAATTTGCCCTCCTGGACCGGTACTGGGATGCCGCCAACTACCTGACGGTGGCACAAATCTACCTTCAGGAAAATGCCCTGTTGCGCCTGCCGTTGACGGCCAAGCACATCAAGCCCCGGCTGCTGGGCCACTGGGGCACCAGCCCTGGCCTGTCGTTGCTTTACGTCCATCTCAACCGGCTTATTCGCAAGACCGGCGCCAAGATTCTCTTCGTGGCAGGACCCGGCCACGGGGGCCCCGCGGTAGTTGCAAATCTGTATCTTGAGGGGTCCTACTCCGAAACCTATCCCCAGGTCAGCCAGGATCTGGAGGGGCTCCGGAGGTTGATTCGACAATTCTCCACGCCAGGGGGCATTCCCAGTCATGTGGGCCCGGCAACGCCCGGTTCCATTCATGAAGGCGGGGAGCTGGGCTATTCACTCGCCCACGCAACAGGAGCCGCGATGGACAACCCCGAGCTCATCGTGGCCTGCGTGGTTGGCGACGGCGAGGCCGAAACGGCTCCCCTGGAGGGTGCTTGGAAAGCCCCGGCGTTCCTCAACCCCAGCCGGGATGGTGCCGTCCTGCCAATCTTGCACCTCAACGGCTACAAGATCTCCGGCCCCACAGTGCTGGGACGCCAGTCCGATGAACAGGTCATGGCACTGCTGAGGGCGCACGGCTGGGATCCGGTTGTCGTCTCAGGCAGCGATCCCGGCCTTGTACACCCCGCCCTCGCCCGGGCACTTGAGCACGCGCATGCACAGATCCGCCAGATCCAGGACACTGCCCGCAACCAGGGGGTCTCCGGACTGGCACAATGGCCGGCAATTATCTTGCGCACCCCCAAAGGGTGGACGGGACCGGCCCTTGTGGACGGCGTTCCAGTGGAGGGAACCTTCCGTGCGCACCAGGTTCCGTTGGCCGGGGTCCGGGAGAATCCGAAACATTTGGTCCAGCTTGACGCCTGGCTGCGATCCTACAAGCCTGAAACGCTTTTTGACGATGACGGGCGGCTGGTGCCAGAGCTGGCCGCGCTCACACCGGCAGGACAGTTGCGCATGGGCGCAGGCCCGTGGGCCCGCGGCGGTCCAGGAGTGGCACCCTTGCCGCTTCGCCCCTTGGAGGAATACGCCCTGGATGTTGGTGTTCCCGGGTCCATCAAGCACGAGACCACCCGGCCGCTCGGTGAAATGTTAAGGGACATTTACACGGACACCATAGATGATCAGCGGTTTCGTTTGTTCTGCCCGGACGAAACCAACAGCAACCGATTGGGTGCGGTCTTTGAGGTCACCGACAGGTGCCTCATGGACCCGGTTCACGACGGCGACGACCACATTTCCCCGGATGGCCGGGTCATGGAAGTCCTCTCGGAACACCTCTGCCAGGGCTGGTTGGAAGGCTATGTCCTCACAGGACGGCACGGACTTTTTGCCACCTACGAAGCGTTTGCCATGGTAAGCGCCTCCATGACCATCCAACACGCAAAATGGTTGCAGCATGCCAGGGAATTGCCATGGCGGAACCCCGTGCCCAGTCTGAACAT
This sequence comes from Actinomycetales bacterium, assembly GCA_038242155.1. Classification (GTDB taxonomy): domain Bacteria; phylum Actinomycetota; class Actinomycetes; order Actinomycetales; family Micrococcaceae; genus Specibacter. Next base: position 14,555 of record JBBSSM010000047.1, read on the forward strand.
CTTGCTCACCTCAACCTGCTGGCGCAATGACCACAACGGCTTCAGCCATCAGGGTCCCGGCCTGATTGACACAGTCCTGTCCCTGTCGGGATCGGTCATCCGCGTCTACCTGCCGCCGGACTCAAATACCCTCCTCGCCACAGCCGAGCATGTGCTGCGCAGCATGGATTACGTGAACCTGGTGGTGGTGGACAAACAGGCACACCCCCAGTATCTCTCACTGGAGGATGCCCGCCGCCATGCCGCGGCTGGCGCCTCGACCTGGCATTGGGCCGGCAATGAGGATCCGGATTCGGTGTCCGAGCCGGACGTCGTCATGGCCTGCGCCGGCGACGTGCCCACGGAAGAAACGCTCGCGGCCGCCTGGCTGCTTCAACGTCACGTGCCGGGGCTGAGAGTGCGCGTAGTCAACGTGATGGATGCCCTCGTGCTGCCGCCCCAAGACGTCCACCCGCACGGCATCCCGGACGCCGACTTTGAAAAACTATTCACCCACGGCGCCGAGGTGATAGTGGCTTGGCACGGATATGCCCGGGCCTTCCACCAACTCCTGCACGGCCGCCGAAACCCCGGCCGCTTCCACGTTCGGGGCTACAGCGAGCAAGGCACCACAACCACACCGTTTGACATGGTGGTCATGAACCGGATGAGCCGCTACCACCTTGCCTTGGAGGCCCTGAACCGGGTCAGCGGCAACTTTGACGGGGCACAGGAATTGGCTGGCCACTGTCACATGATGCTCGAAAAGCACGAAAATTACATCCGAGAGCATCTGGAAGATCTGCCGGAGATCCGCGACTGGGTTTGGACGAAACCAGAGGAGAAAAGGAATTCATCATGAACAAAAAACAGGCTCCAGCAACCATTCTCGTGGGGGTCGACGGATCCGATTCGTCCATCGCAGCCCTCCGGGAAGGTCAAAAGCTGGCCATCACGATGGGCTCGCCACTTCAGGCCCTGACATGGCTTGAGCAGGGACCGCCCCGGCAGGCTCTGGTTGAGGCCAGTCGAAACGCTGCACTTTTGGTTGTGGGTCGGCGTGGCTTTGGCGGACTCAGGGGGCCGTTGAGGGGATCGGTCAGTTCCGCCTGCACTGCCCCCGCCCACGCCCACGCCCATGCCCACGCCCATGGTCCTGCCCACGCCCATGGTCCTGTCTTGGTCGTGCGCACAGCTGATGAAGGAGCACAAAATGCGTAGCGTCCTGCTGGCGGCCGCCCCTTCCCCCGTCGCCCCGGGGACATACTTGGGCTGGGGGGATGTGACCATCCAATCCGGCAACCTCGTCGTGATCGTGGTGATGATCGTCCTTTTCGGCCTCGCGCTGGTGCTGCCGTTTCCAGGCGGAAAGAGCCGGAAATGAACCGGCCCATCGGTCCCGAACCGGATCCGTTCGAAGCCGAAACCGGGGTCCATACGTGGACCGGCAAAGCCCGCCGCTGGTTCTTGAAGCACCTTCCGCCAGAGAAGTTGCTCCCGGAGGACCAACCCAGTTACGTGGCGTCGTGTGCCTATGTTTTCGGAATGGGGGCGGTGGCCGGGCTGGTCTTCATCATCGCCTCCGGCCTGGTCTTGAGCCTCAACGGGCCACAGTGGTACCACGTGTCCTCCCTTGGCCACTTCACCAACAGCGCGCACCTGTGGAGCGTGGAACTGTTCTTCATGTTCATGGTGGTTCATCTATGGATCAAGTTTTGGATGGCGGCGTGGCGTGGCGGCCGGCTGCTGACGTGGATCGCCGGCATGCTGGCATTCCTCGTCTCCGTCGTCACGGCATTTACCGGGTATCTGCTTCAAACCAACTTTGACTCACAATGGATTGCCTTCCAAGCCAAAGATGCATTGAACGCCGTCGGCGTCGGAGCTTGGTTCAACGTCGCCAACCTGGGCCAAATCTTCATGTGGCACATCACCCTGCTCCCCTTCGCCGTCGGTGCCGTCGTCGTGCTCCACGTGCTGCTGGTTCGAGCCCACGGAGTGGTCTCCCCCCTTGATGCGGCTGAGACTGATTCCCAGTTGCAGCAGTCCGCACCGAAATCCCCCGGGGAGCAGGCGAAACTGCCATGACCAGGAACCCATCCCCCATGTCGTGGCGCAAGCGCAATGACATCGCCGGGCAGCCATGGCGCGGTCGTGTCCGCGACTATGACTTGTTCAAGGAGCTCACCATCGGCATCGTCGTCGTCGGCCTGCTCGTAGTGGGCCTCTCGGCAATCTTCAGTTCCCCCGACGACCACGGGGTCACCCTGCAATCATGGGCGACGGCGGCGCCGTCGGACTTCATCGCCACGGCCACGGCTGAACTGGGCGGGACCAGCGACACCGCCGGCTACGGACCTCCCTACAACGCGACGCCTGATGCCACGCAAAAGCTGGGCTTCATCGACCTGCAGTCCCTCTCCGGTGTGCGCCTTCCAATTGACACGGCCAACGACTTCGTCATCAATCCCCTCAAGACACTGCCGAAC
>JBBSSM010000048.1:0-15896 GCA_038242155.1 Actinomycetales bacterium
AGTATTACTGAGCGCCCTCGCCACAGCCATTGGCATTGGTGTGGGGGCCGCCAACACCTCCAGCACCCAGGATGCCGCAAACCAGGCAACAGAAAACGCAGACACCCTGGGAATCATCGGTGGCATTGTGCTGGCCATCATTTTGCTGCTCGCCTACTACTGCGGAGGCTACGTCGCAGGACGCATGGCACGCTTTGACGGGGTCAAGCAGGGCATAGCCGTCTGGTTGTGGGGCATTGTGGTGGCCATTGTCATCGCCATTCTCGCCGCTCTTGCCGGTGACAAGTTCAATATCCTGTCCACTCTCGGCGGAGCACCACAGATCCCCGTTGATGGCAGCCTCTTGACAGCCAGCGGCATTATTGGCCTTCTTATCGCCGTGATCGTCCCTCTGGTAGGGGCCATTCTCGGTGGCAAGGCCGGCATGCACTTCCACCGCAAGGTGGACCAAGCCGGCATTGACCACCGCCATGGCATTGACAACTAACACCCCTTTGCAGCACTCCCACCGTAGCCGGTAGGGAAGCCACTGCTAGCAACACCCGAGAGAGGATCTACATTGTCCAATGTAGATCCTCTCTTTTCTGCCCAAAAGATCCTGCGCGGAAGGTTTGGATTCAAAAGAATGGCCACGCGGGAACTCCGGTGCCAAGTGTGGCTTCCCACGCAACTACTGTTATCGAGACTGCAGCATCAACCGTCGTTCCAGTGATTCGACTCGACGTTCGAGCGCTTCAACTCTTGCATCCATAGACTGCGGCGGATCAAAAGTAACTTTCCGGCCAGGGTTTCCTTTCTCGCTCCGTGTGAGCGGTTTAGGATTGTCCTGAAGCGCTTGGCCAAGAACATCCAGGATCTGATCTTTTCTCCATCGTGGATAACGATGGGGCCCATCAGCAGTATCCACAGTGACGTAAATTGCTGCGCCCGTTCTGAGCGCTTCAGCCGTGGGTTCTTTAGACTCGTACCGCAGCAGACCAACGATGCGCAGTAATTCACCGACGTAAGGTGCAGTCGTGCCAAGTGCCACGCCGAATTCCTTCTGGCCCCAATAGACATCGCGGCTAACTTCTGTGCCACTGTCGTCGAAGACAGGTGATAGTGATTTTTCCATAAGCCAATACCTATCAGCACCCGCTGACAACACAGCAAAAATTCGTACCGCAATACCCTTTGTTTTCTGCAAATCTCAACTTTTCAGGATCTCTGACAGCATTGCAAGAGCAAGGATGGGAAGACCCACGTTGGTGCCAACCACAATCCATGTAGCCACATAAACCGGGTCCAGTCCTTGGTCCTCAGCAATCCGATGCTCCGCCCCTGTAATTATCGTGAAAACACCAGCGATGCGGAAGCCGTCTCCTGTTGCGGTGGAGGCTGCCATAAAAAGGCAGGTTAGCATTTACTTTCCTGCCCTTTTCGCCGAAAAAAGAATTCACGTTAACCTCCGGCAATCTCTTAGCTGTCCGCCTGTGCCGGGCCCATTGTACCGAGTGTGCTTATTTCAGCAGAAGACAGCGTGGCCGGGGATGCGAAGCTTTTGCAGAACCAGCTGGCAGGCACTGGGTATTGGTTCAATGATCACTGCCATATCCTCCGCTGAGATCCGGCGGGCAGTTTCACTCAGTGGACCGCCGGCAATTATGACTGCCTGCGCGCCACCGGCTACTGACTCCACAACAGCCTGCCTGAGTTCGGCGAACTGCTGCTCCGGATCCAAGGCCAGAGCCAGTGGATCACTTGCGGTCAGCTGCACGCCGCAAAAATGGGCGCTTCGACCGTGAACCTCCACCAGGCGTCTGAGGGACGGCGCGAGCAGTGGCGTGCTGGTGGCCATGCCAAAACGCCTTCCACCTTCCGAGGCGGCCAAAATGGCGGCCTCACCGATCCCGACCACGGGCACTGTCATTTCCTCGCTGAGTTCCTGCCACCCGGGGTCTCCCATGGCGCAAACCATGATAGCCACAACGTCCGGCCCATGCGGTCCGGCGAGATAGGACCTGACAACGTCACCGAGGTGCGCGGCGGAGGCAGCCAGGTTTTCCGGGTCAATAAGCATCTTGGGTCCATGTAGAGCCGTGAGGCCCACAACTTCCAGCCCCGTTCCTGCCAGCTCGGCGGCAGCCAGCTCCCGCATCATGGTGGTGGTTGCAGTGTTCGTATTGGGGTTGACGAGCAGGACCACGCGGCGCTTAGCGGACACTGACCATCTCCCCTTCGAGCCGCACCTTAGCCTGCCGGTACCGGGGCCACCTCAAAAATTGCCTCCAGCACTCCCTGGGCCCAGGCCAGCACCTCGGCGTCGGCCAGGTCCCGCCCTCCAATGCGGGCGGTTTTGGGCTTGGGGATCAATACCGCATTGAGTGCCGGCTTCACCAGGGACCCCGGGTACATCCGGTTCAACCGCATGACCTTGGATTCGGGCAGCTCGGCCGGGCCAAACTTAATGAAGTTCCCCTGCAGGGCCACATCAGACAGTCCTGCCGCACGGGCCAGCACCTTGAAGTGCGCCACGGCCAGCAGGTTCACGGCCGCTGGCGGCAAGTCACCGTACCTGTCAATGAGTTCTGCCTGCACCTCGGCAATGTCATCGAGCGTCACGGCGGCAGCCAACTTGCGGTACGCCTCCAAACGCAGGCGCTCCCCCGGCACATAGTCATGCGGCAGGTGCGCATTGACGGGCAGCTCAATCTTCATCTCCGCGGCGCGCTCTTCACCTTCCCCGCGGAAGTCAGCCACGGCCTCGCCCACCAGACGAATGTACAGGTCAAAGCCCACGCCCTGAATATGCCCGGATTGCTCCCCGCCCAGCAGGTTGCCGGCACCGCGGATCTCCAGGTCCTTCATGGCCAGCGCCATGCCGGCACCCAGTTCATTGTGCGCAGCCACAGCCTTCAAACGCTCCAACGCCACCTCACCCAACGGCTTGTCTGCCGGGTACAGGAAGTAGGCGTAGGCACGTTCCCGTCCCCGCCCCACCCGGCCACGGAGCTGATGCAGCTGGGACAGGCCATAATTGTTGGCCTGCTCCACAATCAAGGTGTTGGCATTGGAAATGTCCAGACCCGTTTCAATGATGGTGGTGCACACCAGCACGTCAAAGCGCTTCTCCCAAAAGTCCACAATGATTTGCTCCAGCCGGGATTCAGACATTTGCCCATGCGCCACGGCCACCCGGGCGTCGGGCACCAGCTGCTGAATGTGGGCCGCGGTGCGGTCAATGGACTTCACCCGGTTGTGCACATAGAACACCTGACCCTCGCGCATGATTTCACGTCGAATGGCGGCGCCCACCTGCTTGTCGCTGTGGGCGCCCACGTAGGTCAGCACGGGGTGGCGTTCCTCGGGCGGGGTGGCCAGGGTGGAGGTCTCCCGGATGCCCGTCATGGACATTTCCAAGGTGCGTGGAATGGGTGTGGCGCTCATGGCCAGCACGTCCACATTGGTGCGCATTTTCTTTAGCGCCTCCTTGTGTTCCACCCCAAAGCGCTGCTCCTCATCGACAATGACCAGACCCAGATCCTTGAACGCAAAGTCCTTGGACAGCAGACGGTGGGTGCCAATGATGACATCCACGGAACCAGTACGTACGCCCTCCACAATTTCCTTGGATTCCTTGGCCTTTTGAAAACGCGACAGCGCCGCCACCCGGATGGGAAAGCCGGAGAAGCGTTCAATGAAGGTCTCGTAGTGCTGCTGCGCCAACAGGGTGGTGGGCACCAGGACAGCCACCTGCTTGCCGTCCTGCACGGCCTTAAACGCAGCGCGCACGGCAATTTCAGTCTTGCCGTACCCCACGTCCCCGGAGATCAGCCGGTCCATGGGGACTTCCTTCTCCATGTCCGCCTTGACCTCGTTGATGGCCACCAACTGGTCCGGGGTCTCCACGTAGGGGAAGGCCTCCTCCAGCTCGGCCTGCCACGGGGTGTCCGGGCCAAAGGCATGCCCACGGCTGGCCATCCGCGCCGAATACAGGCGGATGAGCTCCCCGGCAATTTCCTTCACGGCACGGCGGGCCTTGGACTTGGTGGCGGCCCAGTCCGAGCCGCCCATCTTCGACAGCGCCGGGGCGTCCCCGCCCACATACGCCGTCACCTGGTCCAGCTGGTCGGTGGGCACAAAGAGCCTGTCCCCCGGCGCGCCACGCTTGGACGGGGCGTATTCCAGCACCAGGTACTCGCGCAGCCCGGCTTCCCCGGCCCGGGTGCTCGACGACGCGCCCGCCACCTTGCGTTGAATGAGCTCCACGAATTTGCCCACGCCGTGCTGTTCATGGACCACGTGGTCCCCCGCCTGCAGTTGCAGCGGGTCCACGGCATTGCGGCGCTTGGACGGCATTTTGCGCATGTCGCGGGTGGAGACCGCCGAGGCACGCCCCAGCAGGTCCGCCTCCGTCAGCAGGCCCACCTTCAGCGAATCAAACACGAACCCGCGCCCGGTGTCGGCGGTGGTCACTTCAATGATGCCCGGCTGCGGTTCGTGGTCCAGGGTGTCCACGCGGGAGGCGGGAATGTTCGCCTCGTGGAACAGTTCGGCCAGGCGCTGCGCCGGACCGGGCCCCGGCGTGGCCACCACCACCCGCCACTGGTCCCTGATGCGCGAACCCAGGAACTCCATCATTTCCGCCACGTCGCCCCGGTAGCCGCGCGGCTCCCTGGCCTGCAGGTTGAGCACATCGGTGGAGACTTCAAGTTCCTCATCCTGCGCCAGGGAACTCATGGTCCACCACGCCACGCCGTGCTCCAGCGCCGTCTCCCGGGTTTCCCCCAGGGACTTGAACCCGGCGGCGGAAAGGTCGACGGCGTTCCCCCCGCCTCCCGCCGTGGACAAATCCAGCGGCGCCGTGCCGCCGTCGGAGGCCGTGGACCATGCTGCTTCCAGGAACTCCGCATTGGTGGATTCCAAATCATGGGCCCGGGCGCTGACCTTTTCCGGATCCAGCACCACGGAGAGGGAACCGGCCGGAAGCAGCGACGCCAGGGGCACCATGGCGTCCACCAGTGCCGGGGCCAGGGACTCCATGCCCTCCACGGCAATGCCGCCGGCAATTTTTTCCAGCATGCCGGCGGCCGCCGGCATGCTGTCCTTCAGCTTTGCTGCGCGTCCCATGACGGTGGGGGTGATGAGGATTTCCCGGCACGGCGGGGCATACAGCTCACTGGGGTGGGAGACGCTGCCCTTGACGGAGGTGAGGGTGCGTTGGTCGGCAATGCTGAACCACCGCATGGATTCCACTTCATCACCGAAAAATTCAATGCGCACCGGGTGGTTTTCCGTGGGCGGGAAAACATCCAAAATGCCGCCGCGGACGGCGAACTCCCCGCGGTGGGTGACCATGTCAACGCGGGCGTAGGCGGCGTCGGCCAGGCGTTTAATGAGCTCGGCAAAGGCAATTTCCTCACCCGTTTTTACCCGGACCGGGACCAGCTCGCCCAGGCCGGCCACCAGCGGCTGGACCACCGCGCGGATGGGCGCCACGATGACGCGCAGGTGCTCACCGGCGTCGTACTCGGGATGGGCCAGGCGGCGCAGCACGGCCAGGCGGCGGCCCACGGTATCCGAGCGCGGGGAGAGGCGCTCGTGCGGGAGGGTCTCCCAGCTGGGGAACTCGGCCACGGCACCCTCGGGCAGGTAGGAGCGCAATGCGGCCACCGTATCCTCAGCTTCACGGCCCGTGGCGGTGATGGCCAAAACCACGGCCGGGGTGCCGGCCACGGCGTTGGACCTAGCGGCCAGGCCGTCGGCCACCTCCGCGAGCAGCGCCGGGCGCAGACCCGCCGGGGCGCTGAAGGCAATGTTGGTGCTGCGCGTGGCCGGATCAGCGGAAGCGAAGCTGCGCACCCTGGCAAACGATGGATCCTGTGCGAGTGCAATCCGCAACCCTGCAAGGCTCATGGGCGTGTTTCTCCTTCGTTCCCTGCCGGGCGCGTGGGTGTGGTGTTTTGCGAACAACTGATTCGAGAAGCCGTAAGGCCACCCGGAACCCCCTACAGCTTACTCGCCCGCTACCTTGCTATCCTAGAAAGCAGTTGTAATTGTCCCCCATCTTTGGAGAAAACCATGGCGCTTGCCGCCTCAACCACCCTGCAGGCCACGGCTCAGGACGTGACAGACGTCTTCACCGACGAAGGCTTCATCAAGCACGTCAGTGAAACCGTGGGCGGGGTGCTGTTGTCCTTCACCATCAGCGGGCCCACCACAGGCGCGTTCACCACCACCACCGTGCGCACGCTGCCCACCACCCGGCTGCCCGACATTGCCAAGAAGTTCCTGGGCGCCACATTGACGCTCACCCAGGATGAGTCGTGGAGTGCCCCGGCCGCCGACGGCTCACGGGTCAACACCATTAAGCTCTCCGTTGCCGGTGCCCCCGTCAATGTCACGGCCGAGCAGAAAATTCAGGCCCACGGCGCATCCACCACGGTGGAATTGACGGGCGAGGTGAGCTCCGGAGTTCCCTTCCTGGGCGCCAAAATTGCCTCCGCCGCGGAACCCGTCATTGGCCGCGCCCTGAACCTGCAGGCCTCCATGGCGCAGGATTGGCTCACCAGGCACCCCTAAGCGCCACGCAGCACACTTGGTTTCCTCAACAGCACTTTAAAGGTTGGCCCCATGGGTAATCCAGCTGACAGCACAAACTGGTACAGCTCCATCACCCCCTGGCTCCTTGGTGCCGAAGGCAACCATCCGGAGCTCATCCGTCAGCTTCCCCTGGTGGTTGTCACAGCCATGCTCACGGCGATCATGGCAGTTTTTTATCCCACGCTGCTCACCGACCGGATGTTTCTTGCAGGGCTGGGCCTACTTGTCCTGTCATTGGCCCTGGCGGCGTTCCTGCCGTGGACCAGGCTGCCGCCGTCGGCCGTGATGGCACTTCCCATCCTGGATATTGCAGCCATTGGCGTGGCCCGCTCCGGTGCAGCCAGCCAACTCAATGTTGTGGGACTTTTGGCCGTTTTCCCTGTCATTTGGCTGGCTACAGTGGATAAGAAACGTGGCGCTTGGATTGCCGCAGCAGGCATTGCTTTCATTGTTCTGGCACCCATTCTGACCGCTGAGGTGAGCCTCACATCCCAAGTCTGGAGCACGCTGATTATGCTGTCTGTGACTATGGGGGCGGTGGGGATCACCATTAGCATCATCACCCAAAGGCTGGAAGCGGCGGCGGCGGAAAACCGGCACCAGCGTGAGCTGCTGCATTCCATCCTGCAGGCGGTCGACGTCGGTGTGGTGGCCCTGGATGTCAGGGGCCACACCATTGTGAGCAATGACGAGGAGTTGACGTCCCGCGCCCGCAGCGCCGCAGCCGCCGTCCATGGTGCACCGTCCTCGACGGCTGCCATGGAAGGCAGGGCAGCCATTGAAGAGACGTCAATATTCGCCTCGGACAAGAAAACGCCCGTCCCCTTTGAACGCCGGCCCATTGTCCGGGCCATCCAAGGGGACTACTTCAGCAACTACCTCTTCTGGGATGAATCCGACGGTACGCCCGTGGCCCGTTACGCCACCTCCGGACCCGTGCACAACGATGCCGGGGAAGTGGTGGGGTGCGTGGTGGCTTTCTCCGATGTCACCCCGTTGATGAAGGTTGCCACAGCACAGGCCGCTTTCGCCGCGGCCGCTTCCCATGAGTTGCGGACGCCGCTGACAGCGATCCTTGGCTATACGGATCTTTTACGGGAGCGTCTGGAGGACGACGGCGGCCCTCCCGCACCGGAGCTGGCCGTCATTGAGCGCGGTGCCCAGCGCCTGCTGGTCATAGTGCAGGACCTGTTGGCGGCAGCAGCCCCGGACATGGTCATGACGCCCGTGCGGATAGACATCGCCGAGGCCGTGTATTTGGCAGTTGCCTCCATCCAGCCGGTGGCGCAGGCAGCCGAAATTACCCTGGCCCATCAGGCGCCGGGTTCCGTTCCCGCCATGGTGGATCCCGAACGGTTTGGCCAGCTGCTGGATAACCTGCTCTCCAACGCCATTAAATACAGCCCCGCCGGAAGCACCGTAACGGTGCGGACCAGCATGGATTCCGTTGCCAACCAAGTGGTGGTGGAAGTTCAGGATCAAGGCCAGGGCATCTCCGCCGCTGACTTGGACCTGGTCTTTAACCCTTTTTATCGCAGCATCAGCGCCGTGCAGTCAGGGGCCCCGGGTGCCGGCCTTGGGCTCAGCGTGGTCAACGCCATTGCCGAGCGGCATGGCGGCACCATTGTTCTGCACAGCAAGGAGGGCCAGGGGTGCACTGCGGAATTGCGTCTGCCAGCCCCCGTAACGACAGCCCGAACAGCTGAAGGACCCGGTTCACCTGCCAGCCACCTGCCGGCACGGGATCACTGATGCAGGAACGGTTGAGGGCGCCCTTGAGAATTTATGGAGCATTGTCGGCCTTGGGAATACAGGGAGAATTGCACCAGCTGGATTTCAGAACCCGGTTGTTCTTGGCACAGTTTCCGCTCCTTGTGGGAGGTGCCGTGGCAGTGGCCGGCGTGGCCCTCACCAACCCGGAGGCCCTGGGCCGCTTAACATTTTTGGCCGGCGTCCTCATTATTGTCGGGGTGAGCGTGGCAACCCTGGCTATACCGTGGGAGCGGTTCCCGAAAGTGGTGCAGTGGATCTTGCCCCTGCTGGACCTCGTGGCCGTGGGCCTAATGCATGGCGCCAATGCAGACGGGCCCGTGTTCCTGGCTGCTCTTTCCCTGTTCCCCATCTTTTGGTTGGCGTGGTCAGGTGTTGCACCGCGGACCGCCCGCATTATTTCCTTCACGGGTCCATTGCTGATTGTCTGGTCCCCTGTATTGACCGAGCATGTTTCAGGGGATGCGGCATCCTTGGCCGGTCCGCTGTTGTGGCCCGTGATCACGCTGGGACTTGCCATTGCCGTGTCCATGACGGATCTGAGCACCACGGCACAGCAGAAGATCTCCGATCGGCAGGAGGCAAAACTGCAGCAGGCACTGCAGGAGAGCAGCCGCCGGGAGCAGCTGCTGAACACGGTGCTGAACACCATTAACCTGGATGTCCTGGCCATGGATTTAAGCGGCGCGATCGTCTTGAGCAACAATGCGCAAAAGCGAAACCATCTTAAAGATGACGTTTTCGGCGCGCACTCCACCACCGGTGATGAACCCTTTGTTTTCGGGACGGACAAGGTCACGCCCATGCCCCGCGAGGAGCGGCCCATGGCCCGGGCGCTGCGCGGGGAGTCCTTTTCAGACCTGCTCATTTGGGTGGGCCAGGAACCGCACCAGCGCGCAGTACTCACCTCCGCCCGGCCCATTTGCACCGCCGACGGCGTGCATGAAGGAGCGGTGATCGTTGCCAATGACGTCACGAACCTGGTCACTGCGCTGTCCACCAGGGATGATTTTGTGGCCAGCGTCTCCCACGAATTGCGGACCCCGCTGACCTCCATCATGGGCTATTTGGATTTGGTGCTGGAAGATACCACTGCGCTGCCGCCGGGCGTTGCCGCAACCCTGCGCACGGTGGCGCGCAACTCGGAACGGCTGCAAAAGCTGGTATCGGATCTATTGACCACTGCCGCGGACCAGCTGCACTTACAGCCCGTGTCCACGGATGTTACGGCGCTTATCCGCAACACGGTGGAACTGGCCGGGCCCAGGGCCGCGGCGAATGAAGTGGCCATGAGCGTTGAGCTGCCGGAACGGCTAAACGCTGTAGTGGATCCCCACAGAATGGAGCAGGTCCTGGACAACTTGATTTCCAATGCCATCAAGTACTCCCCCGGCGGCACAGTTACCATCCGCGCAGAAACCACAGCCACCCAACTGCACCTTAAAATCAGTGACACTGGAATCGGCATTGCGGAAGCCGACCAGAAGGAAGTGTTTACCAAGTTCTTCCGCACCCAAACGGCACGCATCAGTCCCACTTCCGGCGTGGGTTTGGGATTGGCCATCACCAGGGAAATTGTCGAAGCGCACGGGGGCACCATCACCGTGGTCAGCACAGTGGGCAGGGGCAGCACGTTCACCGTCACCGTGCCCACCGCACCTGCGAAGGGGCTGGCGCAGCGCGTCCGGCTTCCCCCGCCAAAAGTGAGCTTAAATTAGGGCGCCAGGCGGTAACCTACGCCGCGGACGGTTTTAATCCAGCGCGGGTTCCGCGGATCGTCACCGAGTTTGCGGCGCAGGTTCGCCATGTGAACTTCAATGGTGCGCTCGTCGGATTCGCTGATGTAGGCGCCGGTGTCATACTCATCTCCCCGGAGCCTGCGCACCAGGTCCGCCTTAGTACGCACCAGCTTTCCACTTTGCAAAAGCGCCTGGAGCAGGTCAAATTCAGTGCGCGTGAGATCAAGCTCAGTGGCTTCCAGGAAGACGGAACGGGACCGGCCATTGAGTTCCAGCCCGTTGTGGAGCAGGGAATCATTCAGCAAGGGAACAGGGGCGGAATTCTCCGCTGCCGGCACCTCGGCGGGCACACTGGACTGGGCCGGCTGCTCAACAGCTTGAGCATTGGCCCGGGTGCCTGCGGTGTGGGGCCGGCGCATCATGGCACCAACCCGGGCACGTAGTTCACGAGGGCGGAAGGGCTTTGTCAAGTAGTCATCGGCACCGGATTCAAGGCCCAGCAACGTGTCTAACTCTTCAGCACGGGCCGTGAGCATGATGATGTAGCTGTCGCTGAAAAGCCGGATGCGCCGGGCCACCTCGAAGCCGTCAATGTCAGGAAGCCCCAGGTCAAGAGTGACCATGACGGGTTGGTATCGGCGAACCGCTTCGACGCCATCGGTCCCATTGGCCACGGTGTGGACCACGAAACCAGACTGACCCAGAACCATTTCAATGAGTTCCCGAATGTCCTGGTCATCTTCGATGACAACAGCTACCCGTGCCTCTTCCATATCCCCACTCCAGCTTTCCCCAAGACCAGTGGCATAAAACCACCTCAGAAATCTCCGGCTTACGCCCTACGTAGTATAAGGGTTTTCCCCCGGTAAGAGCTCTCTATTTCAACTAAACTGCTCCTCCCCCAGCCAGTACTGCCATTAGCGCTACCATCTTGAGCCAATATTGCGACAGTTTTGTGCCAATACTGGCCTAATTCACCTCTATCCTGAACTTTTTTGGGACAGAATCAAAGAGGTTCGGGAAGTGAGACTCCCGGGCTGGATGATGATGTGCAGGAAGTGAGACTTCTGCCCATGATGGAAACACCCGTGATAGGGAGCCACATGATTGAAAGATCCTGGCTTTTGTGTCCGCGCGGGAAACCTCTGTGTGAGACCGGAGGTTTCCCGCGGAATTTCGCTTGGCCCGATGAGCGACGATGTGCGTACCGGGCAGCGGTTCACCCGCCATGACAGGCGCCGATTGTTGAAAATTCAACTACTGTGATACTTTGCAAACAAGAGCTGGCATTGGGGGACGGTTGAATTGTCCTTGTCCATTTCTTATCCGACAATTTCATCTCATCCGTAAAGGTCTCACTCATGCGCAATCTCAAGCGCGTTTCTCTCGTCTCACTCGTCTCCGTCGCCCTTCTCGGTAACATGGCCCTCCCGGCCTCCGCTGCTGACACCAAGGAAGGTATCAATGGCGCTACCGTCGCAGTCGAAGCTGGTTTTCTAGTCTTGAACACCACCAATGCGGCCGTCACATTCGATGCGGTTGAGGCGTCGGTGGGAACCAAGACAACCACTGCTACTCTCACCGGCGTTTCTGTATCCGACCTGAACAGCGACGGCATCGGCTGGACCAGCACCGCTGCCCTTACCAACCTCACTTTCGGTGAGGAACTCAACGTGAAGACAATTGACACGACGGCTGCAACATACACCAGCGTGGTGACCGCCCAAGAAGGAACCCTCAACCAAGTGACCGCCGGATCTGGAGCAACAGGCAACACTGTCACCGCCGCTAATGGCGGTAACAACAGTGCCGTGTGGACCACAGGAATCACCATTGCGGTTCCGAATACAACCATCAAGGGCACATACACGGGAACGCTGACGCACTCCGTACTCTAAGAAATTTTTTAAAGCACTGTGGGGTCTCTTATTGAGACCCCACAGTGCTGTCACGACCATTGCTTGCGCTGATAACCCGCTGGCAAAGAACTTGGGATGCTGGACTTTGCGATATTTCACTGCTGTTTTTTGTCTGTTAACCATGCTTTTGGTCCCAGCTGTTCCTGCCATGGCGCTGGCAACCGCACCCATTGGCGAGGAAACGACCGCTGCCCAAGCCGTCCCGCCGAGGGGTGTGGGGATCCGTCTGCTCGATGTCCCAGCGGCTACCCAAACTGATCCGCGGGCGCGGTCATACATTGTTGATCGACTTACTCCCGGTGCCGCCATCCAACGCAGGATCGAAGTCAGCAACGGCTCCGATAAGGCCCAGACCGTGCGAGTTTACTCCGGTGCCGCCCAAATAAAGGACGGTGCCTTCGTCGGCGGAAACGATCCTGCGGAAAACGAGCTGACCTCGTGGATCTCCTTTGACAAACCGCAGCTTGACCTCGCACCAGGGGAATCAGCTGAAGTCATGGTGTCCATCAATGTGGCCGCGGACGCCCCGGAAGCCGAACAGTATGCCGTCATCTGGGCCGAGGTCCGTCAAGACGCACAAGAGGGCAGCAACATTGTTCAGGCCAGCCGGGCAGGTATCCGTGTCTACCTTTCAGTAGGTGAGGGTAATGGAAAACCCGCAAACTTCAGCATTGCATCTCTTGACGCATCCCGAACCGTTGAAGGACGGCCCCAAGTTTCTGCCGCAGTGACCAACACCGGTGGCCGGGCCCTGGACATCACGGGCCAGTTGATTCTCTCAGATGGTCCTGCCGGGCTGTCGGCTGGCCCTTTTACTGCGCAGCAAACCACCACCCTGGCGCCGGGTGCTACGGGCCAGGTCGTGACACTTTTGGATGCAGAGCTGCCCAATGGTCCGTGGAACGCGGAACTGACACTTAAAAGCGGGCTCGTGGAAAACGCTGCAAAAGCCACCATTACTTTCTCGGACGCAGGTGACGGAGAGTCGGTTGAAGTAAATAAGTCAAGCGTCCCGTGGATTGCCTTGGGAGTCGGTGCCTTGGTCCTCTTGGTTGCTGCCGTGTGGTGGATATCCCGTCGCCGGAAGGGCACCAACACGCCTTCCGTATAGGGTCGGTGCGTTTCAACTCAACACTGCCCCACTTGTAGACTCGAATCATTTATCGTTGCTACACCTCCCTACTTGATTCGACAGGAACTGCCCTGTCCTGTGTCTTTACCCGAAATAATCTCCGGATTGTGGGCCGGGAGGACGAACCCGTCATGATGTTCGCTCAGAGATTCGGTTGTGACCGGGGAGTTTGGGAAAAAATGCTGCCGCACTTTTTCCAAACCCACTGGGTGGTGCTCTTCGACCACGTGGGGGCCGGGGATTCTGACATGGGTGCTTATGACTCGGTCAAATACGCCACGTTGGATGGATACGCCAGTGACGTCCTGGAAATTTGTGAGCTCCTGGATCTGCGCAATGTCACCTTGGTGGCTCACAGCGTCAGTGGCATGATGGCCATTGCCGCCGCCACGACTGATCCGGCACATTTGGGACGGCTGGTGCTGCTGGCGTCTTCGCCCAGCTATATGGACTACCCCGAGGACGATTACATAGGCGGCTTCAGCGCCGAGGATCTTGACGGGTTGCTGGCCTCGCTGGATGCCAACTATCTGGTCTGGGCCGCCGCCATGGCGCCGGCCATCATGGGAACACCCGATAACCCTGAAAATGACGCGGCGCTGGAGGTCAGTTTCCTCCGCGTCAATCCCATGGTCGCCCGGGAATTCTCCCGTGTGGCGTTTCTCTCCGACGTCCGGCACCTGCTGCAGGCCGTCACAGTGCCCACCCTCATCCTGCAATGCACCGACGACCTGCTGGCCCCACCGCACGTTGGCCGTTTTCTGCAGGACAACATCGCCAACAGCATGTTGGTTCAGTTGGCGGCCACAGGCCACTGCCCCCATGTCAGCTCTCCGGAGGAATGCGCCGACGCCATTATGAACTACTTGAACGTTGGCTCCGCAGAAGAGCTGGAACCAGATCTCAGCGACGTCCGCTAATGGCACATGATCGCCTCGAGTCAGGGTTTACGGCGGATTTTGAAGCATTGTTTCATCACGCCCCGGCCGGATACCTGATCACCGGCGCTGACGGGACCATCCTTGAGGTCAACGACGCATTCCTAAAGTGGTCGGGGCGGGCCCGGGACACCGTCCAGGGGCTGAACCTGCTAATGCTTCTTCCCATCGGGGACAGAATCATGTATGCAACCCACGCCCTGCCCCTGTTGGCCGCCGTGGGAGAAGTCCGCGAGCTGGCAGTTGACATGGTCGACGCCGGAGGGCAGCGCCGGGCGGCCCTGCTTTCCGCCATGCGTTCCTCCCCGTCAGCCGGTCAAACGCCTGTTGACAAGATCATTGTGTACAGTGCCCCGCGGCGCCGAAGCTATGAAAGCGAGCTCGAAGCTGCCCTGCGTAAGGCAGAGAAGGCCGATCAGGCCCGGCTCCGGGCCGAGGCAGACACTGCCGCACATCAGGAAGCCTTGGCGCAAAAGGACATGGACCTGCGCGCGTCTTTACAGCAAAGCCGCAGGAACGAAGCTTTACTCAACGCCATTCTTGACACCATTGATGTGGGAATTGCCGTGGTGGACCAAGCGGACAATGACATCATTAAAAATGAGCGCTATCAGTACCACTTAAGCCATGCCGGGGCACCACAAGGTGACGTGGCAGATGATGCCGAACTACTCGTGTTCGGCCCCGACCGCACCACAGCCATACCTGCGCGGAACATTCCCCGGAAACGGGCGGCCAGGGGGGAATCCTTTACCGATGAGGTGCTTTGGGTGGGCCCGGCGGATGATGCGCGGGCCCCGAGCTTTTCAGCACGGACACTTCAAGGCATTGAGGGTTTCGCCGGCTCTGTTGTGGCCCTTGTTAATATCACCCGCCTGACCAACGCCATGGCCGTCCAGGAAGAGTTTGTGGCCAATGTTTCCCATGAACTACGCACCCCGTTGACGTCCATCATGGGCTATCTGGACCTGGTCTTGGAGGAACCGGGCCTACCACCAGAAATCAAGGCTCCCTTGACCGTGGCCCTGCTCAATTCCGAACGGCTCTTGCAATTGGTGGGAGACTTGCTCTCAACTACCGGGGGTGGTTGCCCCATGGAAGCCGAGCCAACGGATTTGGCCGAGTTGATCCGCGCCCGTATCTCCTCAGCAGCCGTGCGCGCCGAACTTCAACGCGTCTCCATTGAGGCGCATATCCCGCCGACACTTGCAACCAAAGTGGACCCTCTGCGAATGGGTCAGGTGATAGATAATTTGCTCTCAAATGCCATCAAGTACTCTCCTGGTGGTGGTCGCATTACCATCACTGCACGACACACCCCGGAAAGCATCACTGTCCAGGTCACCGACACGGGGATTGGAATGACGGAGGCTGAGGTACAACAGGCTTTCACTAAATTCTTCCGCTCAGGCACGGTGCTTAAAGCAGCCATTCCCGGGGCGGGCCTGGGGCTTGCCATCACGAAGAACATTGTTGAAGCCCACCGGGGCTCCATTGCGCTCACCAGCGAGCCGGACCGCGGCACCACCGCCATCCTGACGCTCCCCCGTTGAAAACACAGCCATTCAAAGCAATCCACAGCATATGGGCGTGGCCGCCCGGTTGTTTCCTGCGCGGGTATGGCATCATCTTAAGCAGCGGCCACCATGGTTCAGGCCGTTCCCCAATCAGCATCGCGTTCCGCCCCGCAGTTGTGGCTCGTGTTGACCCGCCTGCTGATTTTGTGAAGCCCACCAGTAACGGAAGCAACCTTGACTGAACAACCTACCAAACCGCTTATTGGCCGCTACTTTTACCAACGTTCCCTGCGTACCCG
>JBBSSM010000049.1:0-15640 GCA_038242155.1 Actinomycetales bacterium
GGTGTCACCGGTGGTGGAAAGCGTGGTGCCAATCTTGCCGTACGAGGGCTGACCTTCGGTGGTGCTGATGACACCATCGCCATTGGTATCAGCACCTGGAGCCGGGCAGGTCCCTGCACCTTCGATGTGGATGTGCTGAACGTGCGGATAGTCAGCACCATCGAAAGTAGCTGCCAAGCCCTTGACGTCCTGCGTCACGGTGGCCTGGTCGCCTGTGATGGAGAGCCACACGGAACCGCTGGCATTACTGCCGTTGATCGCTCCCAGGTTGGCTTCGTAGGTTGTTGCGTCGCCGTCAGCGGCCATAGCGGCCCCGCTGGACAAAGACAGCGCAGCCAGTGCAAGCACCGGTGCAACAAAAAAAGCAGATTTCTTATTCATGTCAATTCTCCTCATACATGGTGGGCGGCCCGTGGTTGAGCACATCCCTAACCATAGTGTGATTCGGAGCAATCGAGCATTTGGATTGGAATAAGTTTTGCACTTTTCAAAACCTTGGTGCGAATAATCCACGGCGCGTAGATTTTGGGAACATTTAAGCATCGCGATTTCCCAAAAGATTGGCACCCCTTGTACGAGTCGCAAGGGCGCCGGTGCAACATTTGAATCTGCAACACTACCTATTGCCCCCAGAGGAATGAACCCGGGCCTTTCGGTGCTTAATCGATTCCGGTAGCGGTTTCCATCCTGGCGGTAAAAGATGCGCTCTTCAGCGTCTCGCGAGGATTCACGGCCAATAGTTAGGTTTTCATTTCCAGCGTTTACTCTATGACTTATGCATGTCGTAGCAAGTAAAGTCAGGACCATTGCACGGGGGGTTCTTCCCCACCATCCGGCACAGGCAATAGCCGTTGGTTTTGGGGTCGTCATCGTGGTTGGAACACTGGTGTTGATGCTTCCAATCGCAAAGACCGGAGCCGGAGGCGCCGGTCTCCTGGAGGCCCTATTCACCGCTACCTCGGCCGTCTGCGTGACGGGGTTGGCGATCGTTGACACCGCCACTTACTGGACGCCGTTCGGGCAGGTGGTAATTTTGGTATTGATCCAACTTGGCGGTTTTGGGATCATGTCCTTCGCTTCGCTGCTCGGCGTGCTGATGGCCAGACGGTTGGGGCTCAAGTCCCGCATCCAGGCCGCTGCGGAAACCAAAAGCACCGGTTTCGGCGACGTGCGCTCGGTGCTGCTGGGTGTCCTGCGCATCACGCTGGTCACTGAAGTGCTCGTGGCATTGGCCCTGGCCCTGCGCTTCGCCGTGGGACTGGGCAACTCGTGGGGCCACTCGCTGTGGCTGGGGTTCTTTCACTCCATCTCCGCGTTCAACAATGCCGGTTTCGCGCTCTTTAGCGATAACTTGATGGGTTTCGTGGGAGACCCATGGGTCTGCCTGCCGATCGCTGCGGCCATCATCGTTGGCGGCTTGGGCTTTCCGGTCCTGTTCGAGCTCGGGCGCCGCTACCGCAGGCCGCTGCACTGGACCATGAACACC
Organism: Actinomycetales bacterium; assembly: GCA_038242155.1. Lineage (GTDB taxonomy): Bacteria > Actinomycetota > Actinomycetes > Actinomycetales > Micrococcaceae > Specibacter. Next base: position 1,487 of record JBBSSM010000049.1, read on the forward strand.
AAGCTGGTCATCTACGGAACTGTGGGCCTGCTGGCCGGAGGAACCATGTTCATCTGCGCCTTGGAATGGTCCAACCCAAGGACCTTGGGCGTGTTGTCGACGGCGGATAAGTTGCTGGCGGGGTTCTTCCAGTCGGTCATGACCCGCACCGCGGGTTTCAATTCTCTGGACTTCGGGCAAATGGATCCGGCAACCTGGCTGGGCATGGACATCCTGATGTTCATTGGCGGCGGTCCGGCCGGCACCGCTGGCGGATTGAAGATCACCACGTTCGCCGTTTTGTTCTTTATTCTGCTCACTGAGGTTCAGGGCGGCACCGCCGTGAACATTTTCGGCAAACGGCTCTCTCGTTCGGTCCACCGCCAGGCCATCACGATTGTGTTGCTGGCCGTGGCCCTGGTCATTAGCTCCACCGTGGTGCTGATGCTGATGACAGACTTTGGCCTGGACCGACTGCTTTTTGAAACGATCTCCGCATTTGCCACCGTTGGCCTGTCCACCGGTATCACCGCCTCGCTGCCCCCTGCCGGGCAACTGGTGCTGGTGTTCCTCATGTTTATCGGGCGACTGGGCCCGGTGACGCTTGCCTCGGCGCTGGCGTTGCGCTCCCGTCCCATAATGTACGAATTCCCGAAAGAGAGGCCACTCATTGGCTAAGCACCATCTATTCACCCCCAAATCCATGGAACGCATTGCAGAGGCCAACTCGGTGGTCGTGATCGGCCTCGGACGTTTTGGCGGTTCATTGGCCCTGGAACTGGCATCCGCCGGGACCGAGGTGTTGGGAATCGATAACGACGAGGACATTGTCCAATCGTTCAATGGGAGCCTGACCCACGTGGTGCGCGCCGACTCCACCAAGGAGGAGGTGTTGCGCCAGCTCTCCGTGCACGAATTCGATCGCGCCGTGGTCGGCATCGGCAGTGACCTGGAGGCCAGCATCCTGACCACCTCCGCCCTGTTGCGCTTCAATAAGCCCACGATCTGGGCCAAAGCCGTCAGTGTCGCCCACGGCCAGATCCTGGAGCAGCTCGGGGTCGAGCACGTGATCCATCCCGAGCAGGACATGGGACGCCGGGTGGCGCACTTGGTCCGTGGTGCCATGCTTGACTACGTCGAGTTCGAAGACGGATTCGCGATGGTCAAAACCCGTCCGCCCAGGGAATCATTGGACAAGGCCCTCGGGGATACAGGGATCAGGGCCCGGCACCACGTCACCATTGTGGCGGTGAAAAGGCCTGGCCATGAGTGGGACTACACCACTACCGAGACCGTGCTGCATGAGGACGATGAGATTATTGTCGCCGGGACGACCTCGGCTGCGGAACGCTTCGCAGCGCTGCTCTGAACAAATCGGCTCCTTGTCTCTATCCCAACGGATCCAAACCCTCACAGGTAAGGTGTCGGGTTTGGACCAGGAATGTCTTCCTCCGGAAGTAACGGCACACGGGATTACCCCGACGGTTGGCATTGAAGCACCCATCGGTTCTGAAAATGGTGTCGTTTAACGCTGCGGCTTAAAGCCAAGCGCAGTTCAGCCCGAAAAATGTTCCACTTCCTGGGAATTGGAACAGTCCTTGGATGGCGGCAGCAAACGTTCTCAGGCAATGGGAATCTAGTGCCTCGCGGGCGATCCATTTGGCGCAAGATTCATTTATGCAGGGTTGAAAGTTATTCCACCATCGGCTGAAACTTGAACTACGGTGGTGGTGGTGGCCCAGATCGATGGGTTCCCTGGGCTTCCTTGCACTGCTGTGATTGCCTGGACTTGCCCATTGATCTTTCCAGTGGCGGCCCACGTCTGTCCCATATCGGTGGAGACGACGACGACGCTGCCGTCAGGTGCGACACCGATGGCTTCCTTGGGGGAGGAGGCCCAGGCCGCAAACTGAATGATCGGACTTTTTGGTACGGGCTGCCACGTATTTCCGCTATCAGTAGATCGCTGCACCCGTCTGGGGTGGTGGTGAGTACCACTGTCGAAGCTGGGCCACCTGTCAGGACCCCTGGGGTGAACTTTGCCGCGGATGTGGTCCCATCGGGGCTGGTGCGCAGCTGATTGTCGAAGCTCACCAGTGCGCCGCCGCTGATGGTGAGGGCATGGAAGTCCGATTCACCTCCCAAGGAGACCAATGTCTACGTTCTACCTGCATCTGTGGATCGAATAAGCCCGACCGGGTTTGGCACGGAAGAGTCAGGACCGGGGGGTCGGTGGCGTAGAAGTTATCTGGTTCGGTTATGGCCGTAAACCTTATCAGATCGATGGTGGTCTCGCTAATCTTGACAGGGGTGCTGTTGCTCGCGTCGTAGAGTCCTTCGCGGATGGCAAGGGGGTTGCGGACGCGGGTAAGGATCGTGCGGGGTTTCACAGGGTACGCCAAAGATGAGGGAAGGAAGACTGGCTCAAGGAAGGGTGGCGGCGGTCAGCAAGTGTTGGGGACCGCCGCCGTTAGTGCGGGCTTGCCTGTGTATTACAGGGCGGCGAGCAGGTCCTTCATGTCCTCAATTTCGGTTTCCTGTGAGGCAACAATGTTCTTGGCCAGGGCGATCGCGTCAGCGTTCTTGCCATTAGCGATCTCTGTTCTGGCCATCTCGACAGCGCCTTCGTGGTGGGCAAGCATCTGGGTCAGGAACAGTTTGCTGGCCTCTGCGCCCTGTGCGGCGGTGAGTTTATCCAAGTCGGAGGGGCTCATCATGCCGTTCATGGAGTGGTTGCCGGACATGGTGGAGGTCTCGCCCCAGCCCTTCAGCCAGTCGGTCATCTTCTCGATTTCAGGTCCTTGGGCGGCCTTGATTTGAGTGGCCAACGTCGTGATTTGCGGATCGATGCCGGTCTTGGCGAGCATGATGTCACTCATTTCCACGGCTTCGGCGTGGTGGGGGATCATCATCTGGGCGAACATCGCATCGGCGGAATTATGCTCCCCACCGGTGACCGGTGATTGCGTGGCAGCACTTGAACTTCCATGGTCCATGCCCGGCATTGATCCGTCGTTTGTTCCTGTGGAACAGCCAGCCAAGGCGAGCATGGTTGCAACGATGGTGGTTGAAACGATAAATGATTTTTCATAATGACTGGTTTCCTTTTACTCAAATTTTCAATCGATGGCAGTTTCCCTCGTTGCCGACGGCGCGTCAATGTGGGCCCGTGGAGGTTCCACGGGCAGATTCATCGGTTTACGTTCTGCTAATAGAGAGCTGAGTCAAGGACGGCGGATCAGGAGTGCGATCCGCGGATTTATAGGCAGGCGCAGCAAGGTAGATCGCCCCGGGACCCTGATGCGCGAAGGTATATGGCAGGGGAACGCTCACCACGGCTGATCCAGCCAAGGGCACACACCCCTGATGCATGTCCATGGAAGCAGGACAGGCTGTGATGGAGCATCCGCAAACAGTCCCGTGCTCGTGGTGATTGAGCACGGTGACGCCACCGGCGACCGTGCCATCGACCGGTTCGTCATGGGTGGTAATAGGCATGGACTCGGTCATCGTGCTTGATGCCGTGCCCGCACCGACTATGCTGGCCGGGGTCATTGACCCCACTGACATGCCCATCACGTGCATGCCTAGGATCCCGCCAATAAGAGCTAGCACAACAACGACCAGCCTGCTCCCGCGCAGGGAGGGCCGCATGGCGAGCAGTTCATTCCAAATGCACATCGCGGGCCCTTTCTGCGACTGGAAGCTAGTGGCCACGTCGTCGTGCAGTCTACGGGTGCAGAGTGGGTGAACGCTGCAAGAGTAATCAGGTGCTATTAGGTCAGCGTCCTAATTACGCCGGTCAGAGTTCGCATGAGGAGTCGCTGCCTGGGGGACTGGGTGCGAAATAACTCTGGTTTCGCTTCAGTTTCCCAGGTCAGTTCGCTCGGTTTATAGTTCCTACAGGCTTGCCAGGAGTTCGTTGCAAGCGGTTTCGCAGCGTCGGCATGCTCCGGCGCAGACCCGGCAGTGATCGTGCATGTCCGCGTGCTGTTCACATTCATCAGCGCATGCCTTGCAAACGGCGGCGCACGCTTGGAGAACCGCTTTGGTGATATTGGCGTCGTAACCGGTGTGGCGGGAAAGGACATTTCCTGTGGAGGCGCAAATATCGGAACAGTCCAAATTGGTGCGGATGCACTTGGTGAGTTCGGTGACCATGTCTTCGCTCAGACATGCATCTGCGCAGGCTGTGCACGTTGCCACGCATTCAAAACAGGCAGCAATGCACTTGGCGAGTTTTTCTTTATCAACTCCTCCGAGGTCCTTCGGGTACGTTTCCAGCATTGAGATAATGTGGCTCATCATTTTCTCCTGATCCATGGAAGAAAAGGAAACCGACGGACTGCCAGCCCTCCAACCACAGTAGCCTTCGGGGCCGGAACGGTCTAGGTCTAGGTCCCCTTCGTAGGGAAACGATGGGGCAGACCTTCATATCGATCCCGTACGTGCGTAGCCTGCATGTATGACGGTTTCGGCAGATTCCTCAAGTAGTTCAAGGGCTGTTTCGCGCTCCGCGGGGCGCTCGATTGCCGTGGGGGTGCTTCTTGGTGTCGGGGTCGCGGGGTTCATTGATGAAATGGTCTTTCGTCAGATTCCGCATTGACATCACCTTTATGACTTGTCCGCGCGTGCAGCCAGGCCGGTTCCGTGGGTCAGGTCTTTGACGCCGGGGTCTTGAACGCTGACTTCCGCGGTGGTGTCTCGGCCCAGGACCTTTACGGCGTTGGTGGCCCTGGGCAAGGCACCAGCGAGGTCCGATTCAGGGCCGGCATGCAGCAAAATACCGGGGGAAGTGGCGGGAGGCTCTGCTCTCAGGCGTCTGGCTCGGTGGCGGAAAGCTCGGCCAGGGCGGTCCGGGTACGTTCAACGGTTTCCTTCCAGCCCAGCGGGACCGTGATGGTGTGGGTATAACTCATGACTGCTCCTCAGTATCGGGATGTTGATAGGGGTTCAGACGTTCAGGTCCCCGCCCGGAATCCAGGCCGGGCAAAAGATCAGGCCAGGGACAGGAAGAGCTTTTCGAGGTCTTTCTTGTTCATGCTGGCATCTTCACGAACGATGCACTGTTCCAGGCCGCTGGCAATGATCGCGAACCCGGCCCGGTCCAGGGCCTTTGAGACAGCGGCGAGCTGGGTGACGATGTTCTTGCAGTCCCGGCCCTCCTCTAACATGCGGGTCACGGCGGCAAGCTGGCCTTGGGCGCGCTTGAGCCGGTTCACGACAGGGGCCAGTTCAGTGGTATCGAGTTGCACGGGATCTCCAATATGTAGACTGCTTTCCTTTAGTGTATACCCCCCAGGGTGTTTGACTACCCCGGGGGGTATCTGCAACAGTTGATGGAGTATTCAGCTGTTCCCGTTTTTTGAGAGGATTCTTATGACTGACCCCGCTGCCTTCACCTTCGTTTCGCCTTCTTCACCGGGGGTGATGACTTTGGCGCCGGAGACTTTGCGCTATTGGTTCCGGGAGCACCAGGATCTGATGGTGCTTGACGTCCGGTCCGCTGCCGAGTTCGGATTGATGCATATCCGTGGTTCTTACAATGTGCCGTTGCCGCTGCTCTCGGAGCACGCCGATGAGCTGGCCGCCCGCTTGGGTGCCCGGGTGGTTCTGGTGTGCCAGTCAGGGGTTCGGGCCGAGCAGGCCCGCCAAGACCTGGCCGCCGCGGGCATCAATACCGCCTACGTGCTCACCGGCGGCGCTCCTGGTTTCGCCGCTGCGGGCGGCGACGTGGTCCGGGGCCAGGCCCGCTGGGATCTGGAGCGCCAGGTGCGCCTGGCTGCCGGGTCGCTGGTGGTCCTTGGTCTGGCCGGAGGCAGGTTTGTTTCTCCGAAGGTCCGAATGCTTGCCGGGGTCATTGGCACCGGCCTGACGTTTTCTGCCGCGACCAATACCTGCGCGATGGGCAAGGCCCTCTCAGTGATGCCGTGGAACAAGGCTGCTGCCGAGCCAACCCGCGACACGGCCATCTTGGCGCTTCCCGTCCGTGGCGGCGCGTTCGAAGAGGCCGTAGCGGCATGATCCTGGCCCTGATTTTGGGGCTCGTCGTTGGTGTCGTATTGGGAGTGGTCGGCGGCGGCGGGTCGCTCATCGCCGTTCCTGTCCTGGTTTACGGGATGGGCATGGGCCCGGCTGAGGCCATTCCCACCTCGCTGATAGTGGTGGGCCTGTCCTCGCTGGCGGCGCTGTTGCCGCGGGTCCGGGAGGGTCTGAACTGGCCGGTGGTGTTACTGGTGGGGGGTGCCGGCATCCCGGCTGCGTGGGTCGGCGCGGCTGTTGGGCAGCTGCTGGATCCGAACATCCTGATGCTGGCCTTCGCGGCCCTCCTGGTGATCGCCGGGATTCGGATGCTCACCGGCACCACCGAAACCGAGGGATCCTGCAGCACTGGACCTACCCGGGCCTTCCGCTCCTGCGCCCCAAGGCTGTGGCGGTGGGCCTGCTCGTCGGGTTCCTGACCGGCCTGCTGGGGGTGGGTGGTGGCTTCCTGATCACCCCAGCGCTGACAATCTTTCTGGGCCTGCGCATGAAACAGGCCGTCGGAACGTCCCTGGCAATCATCGTGATCAACTCCGCCGCCGGCTTCAGTGCCCACGCGGCCGGCTTCAGCATCAACTGGGCCACCACGGCGGCCTTTGCAGTTCCTGTGATCCTCGGCTCGGTCCTCGCTGCCCGGTTTGCCCGCCGTCTCAAGGACAAGCACATCCGCGTCTCGTTCGCGGTCCTGATTTTTGCCGTCGCGGCATGGATCACCGCCAGCACCCTCACCGCCTGACAGAACATTCCAGCACACCACGGGAGAACCCCATGGGACTGATTAATTCCCTGAAAAAAGCATTCAGCAAACCCTACACAACGGTGTCCGTGGCGAAAGCCAAGGAACTCATCTCCTCCGGTGCCACCTTGATCGATGTCCGCACCGCCGCCGAGTGGCGGTCAGGAGACGCACCACAGACCAAGCACGTCCCGCTGGACCGGCTGCAGACCAGCACCGCCGGAATCCAGAAAACCCGGCCCGTCATTGCACTGTGTGCCTCCGGCGTCCGCTCCACCTCCGGCGCACGGCTCCTGGCCGTCCAAGGCTATGAAGCCTACTCACTGCGCGGCGGCATGGGCACCTGGTGCCAGGCAGGGGAACCTGTCCGCTGAACAGCCGCAAAGCACCGGGCAATACACCCCACAGAAGGAGAAACCGATGGCCGAAATCACCGTCACCGAAACCGACCGGCGCCGCACCACAGCCACGATCCTTGACGTCCGTGAAGATGTTGAAGTCACCGACGGCATGATCCCCGGCGCCCTCCACATTCCCATGGGCCAGTTGCAGACCCGCCTGTCCGAACTAGACCCACCGTTCCCGTCATCGTCGTCTGCCACAGCGGCTACCGCAGTGTCGCCGTCGCCGCGGCCCTCACCGGTCCAGGCTACACAGCGCACACCATGGCCGGCGGCATGTCCGTCTGGACCCGCGCCGGACTCCCCACCGTTTGACCACCCCTCCTTAGTGGAGGAAAACACAACCCCAACAGCTTAAACGAATACCCTAGGGGGTATATAATTTAGTTATAGAAACCATGGACATCATCGAAAAGACCTTTGCGAAAACCCTGAAAAACAACGACATGGTGTTCGTTGATTTCTGAGCCAGCTGGTGCGGCCCGTGCCGCGTGTTCGTCCCAACCTACAGTGCCGCCGCCGAGAAACACCCCGAGATCACCTTCGCCAAGGTCGACACCGAAGCCGAACAGGCCCTGGCCGCCGCGGCGAACATCACCTCCATTCCGACCCTGATGGCCTTCAAGAACAAGACCCTGGTCTTCTCCCAGCCCGGTGCGCTCAACACCGCAGGCCTGGAGCAGGTCATCGACGCCGTGAAAAGCCTGGACGTGGACGCCCAACAGTAAAACCAACCCCAACTGCATCCAGGCTGTGGACAACAGCCGAAGAACCACCACAAATCTTCCCCATACCCAGGAGAATTTCATGCTTATCGAGCGCATTTACGATGAAGACCTCGCCCAGGCCAGCTACCTGATCGGCTGCCAGGCCAACGGCACCGCCGTCGTGGTCGACGGCCGCCGTGACATCGCCGTCTACCAGGATCTGGCGAAGCAGAACGGCATGAAGATCATAGCCGTCACGGAGACCCATATCCACGCCGACTACCTTTCCGGCACCCGCGAACTCGCCGCCGCCACCGGCGCTAAAATCTACGTCTCCGGTGAGGGCGCACCGGACTGGCAGTACGAATTCAACGGCGAACGCCTCTACGACGGTGACACGATCAGCATCGGCAACATCACCCTCCAGGCCCTGCACACCCCAGGCCATACCCCGGAGCATTTGTCCTTCCTGGTGACCGACGGCGCCTTTAGTGACCAGCCCGGCTACCTGCTCTCCGGAGACTTTGTCTTCTCCGGCGACCTGGGCCGCCCCGACCTGCTCGATGAAGCCGCCGGCGGCATCGACACCCGCTTCGAGGGCGCCAAGCAACTCTTCACCAGTTTGCGGGAGAAATTCCTGACCCTGCCTGACTACGTCCAGGTTCATCCCGCCCACGGCGCCGGCAGCGCCTGCGGCAAGGACTTGGGCGCGATCCCGTCCTCCACCGTCGGTTACGAGCGCCTCTACGCTTGGTGGGGTCCATACCTGGCAGCCAACGATGAGCAAGGCTTCGTCAATGAGCTCCTCGATGGCCAGCCTGACGCGCACGCCTACTTCGGCCGCATGAAGCGTGAAAACCGGGAAGGCCCGGCCGTCATGGGTCAACGCACACCGCTGGCCGAGCTGGACATCGCCGACGTCGCCAAGGACCTCGTGGGGAACAAGGTCACCTTCATCGACACCCGGCCCAATACCGAAGTCCACAAAGGCACTGTCACCGGCTCCCTGAACATCCCGGTCGGCAAGTCCGCAGCCAGCTACGGCGCCTGGGTGGTGAACCCGGAGACCGATCAAGACCCACTGGTCCTGTTGGCCGACGGGCCGGACCAGGCGCAGGAGATGTGGGACCACCTGGTCAGGGTCGGCATCGACAACGTCGGCGGCTATGTCACCAGCCTCGAGGGCCTGCCCTCGTTCATTCCCAAGCTCATCCAGCCGGCGGAACTTGCCAACTTTGATGCTGCCGTGGTGCTCGATGTCCGCAACCGCACAGAACACACCGCCGGGCACATCACCGGCTCAAACCAGCTCAGCGGAGGCCGCGTCATGTGGCACCTCGATGAACTTCCCACCGGGGGAACCATCGTGACCTACTGCCAAAGCAGCGTACGGAACTCCGTTGCGGCCAGCGCCCTGCGCCGGGCCGGGTACGACGTCGTCGAACTCGATGGCAGCTACGCCGCCTGGGAAACTTACCAAAAATCAGTGGCCTCCGCACACTAACCAAGTCAGGGTTCCGTCATTGGGCCAGCTGCGGTGAGACACCGGCACTCAAGGTCTCTCACCGCAGCTGACCCATCCGTGTAAATTCGGCCCCACACAATTTAAGGTCGGTGGGCCCGAATGGCCATGCGCAGTTGAAAATGCCTTCAACCCGCTGTCCCTCCCCGCCCTTCCACAGCAAACTCATCAATGCCGGTGACCGCGACACGAGCTACGTCTTGGATGGGCTGCTGTATTACGAGTCCGACCAGGAAATCCAGGAGCATTACACCGATGCGGCCGGGTTCACCGACCGTTTCTTTGCCCTCATGCCCCTGCTCGACCACCGGTTCGCACCTCGGATCCGTAACATCGGCGACACCCGCCTCTACACACCCCCCCAGCGATCGTGCGTTGTCGGCGTTGGCTCCGCTGATTGGCGGCACCATTAATGCAAAGATCATCTAATGCAAAGACCATCGCCGTGCAGGAATTGGTGCCGTGCAGGAATTGGAAAGAGTGGAACGAACGCTTTTCCTGCTGGACTGGCTCCAAGATCCCGACCTGCGCTGCAAGGTTACAGCCGGGCTGAACAAGGGCGGGGCCCGGAACACCCCGGCCCATGCTGATCTGCTCTGGGCCATGGACGCGCTTTCTTGGAAAGCCGTCTAGGTTGAGGCGCGTACGCCGCTGGCAATTTTCCGCTTGACCCGGCCCAGCATGGCGGACATCCCGCGCATGCGCAGGGGTGAAATGGCGCGCGTCAGGCCCAACTGCTCGGGCATATCATCTGGAACAGCCAGAATTTCCTGTGCCGTCAACCCATCCAGACCTTCGTGGAGCACTGAGGCGAAGCCGCGGGTCGTGGGAGCTTCCGGAGGTGCTTGAAAGAACAAGCGCATCACCTCCCCGCTCTCTGTCGCTTCGGACTCCACCGTGAGAAACAGTGGGGACTGACATTCCAGGACTTGTTCAAGTAATTCGGGGTGATTGCCTAGGCGTTCCGGCAATGGCGGCAGGGCACGGGAGAATTCCAGGAGTAGCGTGAGCCTGTCACGTTCTTCAAGTTCCTGGAAATCTTTGACGATCTCGGCCAGTGCCGGGGGGAGGGCTTGTGAAGTGGTCATTGACTAAAGCGTACGTTTCTTTCGCGGTGGAGGTAAAGCAGGACGTAGTGGGCCGATGCGGCAAAGCCCCGGGTTCAGGATGAACCACGGGGCTTTGGGCCTTACTTGCTGGGGGGAAGCTCGCCACGCTCGGGGCCTACGGCAATGGGTACGCGCACGGCATTTCCCCATTCGGTCCAGGAACCGTCGTAGTTGCGTACCGTGTCAAAGCCCAACAGATACTTCAAGGCAAACCAGGTGTGGCTGGAGCGCTCGCCAATGCGGCAGTAGGCCACCACGTCGTCCCCGGGAACCAGGCCTGCTTCATCCAGGTACAGGGCTTCCAGTTCCTCGCGGCTGCGGTAGCTGCCATCTTCTGCCGCTGCCCGGGCCCACGGGATGGAGGCGGCCGTGGGGATATGTCCGCCGCGCAGCGTGCCTTCCTGGGGGTAGGCGGGCATGTGGGTCCGTTCGCCCGTGTATTCCTCGTGGGAACGGACATCAATGAGCGGCTTGCCCAAGTGGGCCAGGACGTCTTCCTTATAGGCGCGGATGGGAGCGTCGTTGCGCTCCACCACTGGATACTCCGCGGACGGGGTGACAGTGGTGGCCTCAGTGGTCAGTTCGCGGCCTTCGGCAATCCACTTGTCACGGCCACCGTCAAGAAGCCTGACGTCCTCATGGCCGAACAACGTGAAAACCCACAGGGCGTAGGCGGCCCACCAATTGGATTTATCGCCGTACACAACGATGGTGCTGTCGCGGGAAATGCCCTTGGCCTGGGCCAGTTTCGCAAACGCCGCACCGTCAATGTAGTCCCGGGTGACGTCGTCGTTCAGGTCAGTGTGCCAGTCAATCTTCACGGCACCCGGGATATGTCCGGTCTCATACAGCAGCACGTCCTCATCGGACTCGACCACAACGAGGGAACCCCCTGACGTGGCGCCGTCGGTGATGGCCTGGGCCAGCCACTCGGTGGAAACGAGGCGCTCGGGGTGTGCATATGCTGCGAACTTTTCACTGTTTTCTACTGCAATAGCCATGATGTCCTTTTTCTAATCGAGAAGAGAGTGTATCTCCTGCTGCACAGGAGGGGGTGCAGCAGCTCTTCGATGTCTTTGAGCCTAACCAGCCAGAGGCGGACAATAGTCCCGCGCGTTAACGAAACGCAATATCCGGTAGGTATTGTGGAAGTGGCAGGGTATGGCTAATCGTCAGCCAACTGCGCACCTTATCTTCGTGATCGGACTTTCCCTTGGTACAAATAGCACAACTTTCCACTCGCCGGCCTGCAGTGTCGGTCGAGGAACTGCTGCAGGGCTTTGTGCCCTCGCCGCGTTTTGGTGAAGTTTCCTTTGACACGTACAGGCCCGACCCTTCGCAACCCACCCAGTCCCAAGCTGTGGAGATGTTGCGGGACTTTGGCCACACCGCGCAGAAAAAGCAGGGCGGCGGGCTGCGCCGCTTCTTTGGCGGCAGGGAAAAAACCAGTGGCAAGGGTTTGGAGCACCGGGCCGGCATTTACCTCGATGGCGGTTTTGGCGTGGGCAAGACGCACCTGCTGTCTTCATTGTGGCATCAGGCCGAGGGGCCCAAGGCCATTGGCACGTTTGTGGAATACACCAATTTGGTCGGCGCACTGTCCTTCCGGAAAACAGTGGAGGCGCTGAGCCACTACAAATTAGTGTGCATTGATGAGTTTGAACTTGATGATCCCGGCGATACCGTGCTGATGTCGCGGTTGATGCGTGAGCTGGCTGATGCAGGGGTGAAGCTTGCCGCGACATCCAACACACTTCCCGGGGCCCTGGGCGACGGGAGATTTGCCGCCGTCGACTTTCAACGCGAAATTCAAGTCTTGGCAGATCAATTTGAGATCCTCCATATTGATGGGGAGGACTTCCGCCACCGCGGGCTGCCCACCCCTCCCGACCCCGTGCCCAACAGTGCCCTGGACAGCCGCATGCGTGCAGATTTTGCCGGCTGCACAGTGGCCGTGGATGACTTCGGGGTCTTGGTGGATCACCTGGCCGGTGTGCACCCGTCACGGTACAGGCAAATGCTCGCAGGCATTGACGCCGTGGTCTGGCGCAATGTGCACACCATCACCGAGCAGGCCGTCGCATTGCGCTTTGTGGTGCTGGCGGACCGTCTCTATGACAGAGACGTGCCCATTTTGGCCAGTGGAGTGCCGTTGGATCAACTCTTTACCGCCGAGATGATGAGTGGCGGATACCAAAAGAAGTACTTCCGTGCCGTGTCGCGTCTGACGGCGTTGGCACGGGAAGCGCAGGACGCCCAGGTAGCGGTGGCCTAACCAGGACCGCTGTGGACTTAAACGCGAAAGGCGTTAGTGCCGTCTCTCGACGGGACTAACGCCCTCTCTGACGCCGTATATAAGGGCTAAGGCTTCGGTTTTTTGGCTGCGCCGTCCACAAATCCGGAGGCGGCCCGCTGAGCTGAGTCAACATGGCCCTTGAACTTGTCACCGGTCTTGCTGTCGACTACGTTGCCGACCTTCTCGATGCCGTTCTTGATGGCCTGTTCTCTGCCGCTGATCAATCCCGCCGCCTTGCCCTTAATATCGTCAAATACAGACAATAGGCACCTCCCTTCGTTTCTGGGGTCTTAGCGCCCCGACCATTAAAAAGCTTAGTCCCAGCCACAGCTTTGTCAACGGCCCGACCGCAGATTCACAGCGCATACACGGGTTGGAGCGTGCTGTGCACTGAATACCGTGCACTGGGCAAGCACCCCGGACTTGTGGCACGAAAAAGCCCCGCTGACCGGCGTGTGCTGGTCAGCGGGACTTTTTATTTTGGTGGGCGATACTGGGTTCGAACCAGCGACCTCTCCGGTGTGAACGGAACGCGCTACCACTGCGCCAATCGCCCAATATGCATGCCCTGCTCAAGGAGCAGGTAGTGCATGTTTACTGGTGCGTTCAAAACAATAGCCCAATCTGCCCCGCGCTCATAATCGTGTTCCAGGCGTGACGCCGCGGTAAAAATGTGAGCAGGACCATAGCGGTGAAAAATCCCCACAATGGGCATTGTGGTGCCAATGAGGCGTCTAAATGACATCGTGATATCTCGTGTAACTGACATAAAAACCGTACGGGATCAACGTTTGGGACGGCATCGTGGTCATGGACTTATGACCTGCCTTTCCCCGATTTGGTGTTTCGGAAAACCCTCGGGTATTGTTTTCACCGCAGCAACACGGACTACCGAAGCGCAAAAGCAAACGGCGGAAAATGAAGCTCATGCGGTTGTAGCTCAGCTGGTAGAGCACCACCTTGCCAAGGTGGATGTCGCGAGTTCGAATCTCGTCAACCGCTCGCATGACACTGTTTGTTATTCATGGTGGGGTGGCCGAGAGGCGAGGCAACGGCCTGCAAAGCCGTGTACACGGGTTCGAATCCCGTTCCCACCTCCATATGACTGAACTGTGAAGTACGTACCACCCAGAGTGTGTTGCTGAACAAAGCAAGATGCGTTGGGGCGATTGGCGCAGCGGTAGCGCGCTTCCCTGACACGGAAGAGGTCACTGGTTAGATCCCAGTATCGCCCACTGATGACCTAGTTCATCAGGCTGATATATGTCGGCAAAAATTGCGGTTGTAGCTCAGCTGGTAGAGCACCACCTTGCCAAGGTGGATGTCGCGAGTTCGAATCTCGTCAACCGCTCGCAAAAATGA
>JBBSSM010000050.1:0-15111 GCA_038242155.1 Actinomycetales bacterium
CAGGGCAACCTTCTCGGCGTTGATGATGATGACGAAATCGCCCATGTCCATATGGGGAGCGAAGGTCGGCTTGTGCTTTCCACGCAGCAGTGTTGCGGTCTGGCTGGCAAGACGGCCCAAGACAACGTCGTTGGCATCAATAATGTGCCACTGACGGGTGATATCGCCGGGCTTCGGGGTATACGTACGCACGGTTTTTGCCTTCGTTTCTTGTTCTAGGTGGTGTCACAGATGGGTGGCACCTGCTATCTATGCGTTTACCGGAACAGAGGTGAGGGCTCTAACACCAGTTATCCATACACTTCCCGATGACGCCCGCTCAGTGGTAGTCCTGCAACCGGACCTGTAGCGGGCGCGTGGTATCGAGATAGGACACGCACAACGACTATCAACGATACCTTTAACCGGGGGCTCCGGTCAAAGCGGGGTCAGGGTGCTGCTTTCCGGTGCCCGACGCGCGCGTGTCAGTTCGGCACGCTGGCGCAATTGCGCATCATCCGGGTAGGCCACCTGTTCAAAAACCAGCGGGTGGGCGCTGGCCAGTACGGATTTAGCGTCCCTGAGGCCCGCTAATTGCCGCTGCCGCATCCACGCCTCACTTTCCACGCTCCGCCCCACCCGCAAGGAAGCACCGACCAGTGCACGCACCATGTTGTGGCAAAACGCGTCCGCTTGAATGTTGAGATTAATCACACCGTCGTCCTGGCGGGTGAACTTAAACTGCTGCAGCGTTCTAATGGTGGTGGAACCCTCCCGAGGCTTCGCGAACGCCTTAAAGTCCCCAAGACCCAGCAATGGCGCTGCTCCCGCGTTCATGCGGGTGACATCAAGGGCATCGTTGAACCAGAGCGTGTGTGCCCGCTGCAGCGGATCGCGCACTGTGCAGCCATCGGCTATGCGGTAGCTGTAGCGCCGCCAGAGCGCTGAGAACCGTGCGTCGAAGCCCTCAGCTGCCCGCCGCACCCGGAGTACCTGGATGGAGCCCTGCAGATCTCCCAAAATCCGTTCCAAGGCCCCATTGATGCGTCTTTGCGGGGCCAGGGACGGGACTGTTTCAGGGTCCTGTCCCCGGTTCAGGGCCTGCCATTCACCTTCCGTAAGGTCAATGTGCGCCACCTGTCCGCGGGCATGCACGCCCGTGTCGGTGCGGCCAGCGACGGTGAGACGTGCGGGGCGCCGCAGGATCAGGGCAAAAGCCGCTTCCAGCGAGCCCTGCACAGTGCGGCGCTGGGGCTGCACGCCCCACCCACTAAACGGACCGCCGTCGTACGCTATGTCCAACCGGAGACGGACCAGTCCTTGTTCTTCAGGGGAAAGATGGAGGTGCATGGATTCAATTCTACCGGCGCCACACAGGCGCGGCGGCGGAGGTCACGGCACGCAAAAGAACCCGCCACCGTGAATGGTGACGGGTTCCTTCAGACCAAAACTACAGCGTGAGCCTTAGCTTTACTTGGCTTCCTTGGCGGGAACTTCCTTGGCGGAAGCTTCCTCGGCGGGAACTTCTTCGACGGGGGCTGCTTCAGCCACTGCCGGAGTTTCCACAACTTCCTCAGCGGGGGCTGCTTCAACGGGAGCAGCCTTGGCAGTTGCCGTGGCTGCTTCCGCAACGACTGCCTGCTTGGCGCTGACGGGCTCGAGAACGAGCTCGATGACTGCCATGGGAGCGTTGTCGCCCTTGCGGTTGCCGATCTTGGTGATGCGGGTGTAGCCGCCGTCGCGGTTCTCTACAGCCTTGGCAATGTCCGTGAACAATTCATGGACAATGCCCTTGTTGGAAATAAGGCCCAGCACACGACGGCGTGAAGCCAGGTCCCCGCGCTTGGCGAAAGTTACCAGTCGCTCTGCGTAGGGGCTCAGGCGCTTTGCCTTGGTCAGGGTGGTGGTGATCCGCTTGTGCTCAAAGAGCGAAGCGGACAGGTTCGCGAGCATCAGGCGCTCGTGAGCCGCTCCGCCTCCGAGGCGGGGACCCTTGGCGGGTGTAGGCATGGTGTTTCTCCTCAAGTGTCAGCCGGACCGAAGGCGGACACATGGTCTGTGTCCGCCTGGTACGGCTAAAAAATTTGTTGTTCGAACGTTAGAGTTCGTCGTCGCCGTAAGCGTCGTCGTTCTCATCAAGGGCTGCAGCACGGGCGGCGAGGTCAAATCCTGGAGGGGAATCCTTCAGGGCCAAACCAAGCTCAACCAGCTTTGCCTTTACCTCGTCAATGGACTTTGCACCAAAGTTGCGAATGTCCATCAGGTCAGCCTCGGAGCGAGCAACGAGTTCACCCACTGAGTGGATGCCCTCACGCTTGAGGCAGTTGTAGGAACGGACTGTCAAGTCCAGATCCTCGATCGGCAGGGCCATGTCTGCGGCAAGAGCGGCATCCGTCGGGGACGGGCCAATCTCAATGCCTTCAGCTGCGGTGTTGAGCTCGCGGGCCAAACCAAACAGCTCAACCAGTGTGGTACCGGCAGAGGCAATGGCATCCCGCGGGGAGATGGCCTGCTTGGTTTCGACATCAACAATGAGTTTGTCAAAGTCGGTGCGTTGTTCAACACGGGTGGCCTCCACGCGGAAGGTCACCTTCAGAACTGGCGAGTAAATGGAGTCAACCGGAATACGGCCAATCTCTGCATCAATGTTCTTGTTCTGAGCTGCTGAAACATAGCCGCGGCCGCGCTCAATGGTCAGTTCGAGTTCGAACTTGCCCTTTGAGTTCAGCGTGGCAATGTGCATGTCCGGGTTGTGGAATTCCACACCGGCCGGGGGTGCAATGTCTGCAGCCGTGACGACGCCGGGACCCTGTTTGCGCAGGTAGGCGACGACGGGCTCGTCATGTTCCGAAGACACGGACAGACCCTTGATGTTCAGGATGATCTCAGTGACATCTTCCTTGACACCGGGAACCGTGGTGAATTCATGCAGTACGCCATCGAGGCGGATGCTGGTGACAGCAGCGCCGGGGATGGAGGACAGCAGTGTCCGACGGAGGGAGTTTCCCAAGGTGTAACCGAAACCGGGCTCCAGCGGTTCAATAATGAACCGTGAACGGTTGTCGGAAACTACTTCTTCGGAGAGGGTGGGGCGCTGTGCAATGAGCACTGGGGTTTCCTTTCAGCGAGCATCCGCTATATGACGCAACACAGGTAGTGGAAATGGCGGCTGTGAAGACTTAACAGCGGCCAAGTTGGCCTCCACCGCGGGTGGAGGCCAACTTGGCTACGGATAAATCTCGCTTAGACGCGACGGCGCTTGGGCGGACGGCAGCCGTTGTGGGCGCTGGGGGTGACATCCGAGATGGAGCCAACCTCAAGACCAGCAGCCTGCAGTGAACGGATAGCCGTTTCGCGGCCCGAACCCGGACCCTTCACGAAAACGTCAACCTTGCGAAGTCCATGCTCCTGTGCGCGCTTGGCAGCTGCTTCAGCAGCCATCTGTGCAGCATACGGAGTTGACTTACGCGAGCCCTTGAAGCCAACTTCACCGGCAGATGCCCATGAGATGACAGCACCGTTTGGATCCGTGATGGACACAATGGTGTTGTTAAAGGTGCTCTTGATGTGCGCTTGGCCCAGCGCAATATTCTTTTTATCCTTGCGACGCGGCTTACGAACCGCGCCCCGAGTCTTTGGGGGCATTATATTCTCCTACGAAAGTTTTTAAAGGGCGGTGGACACTATGGTCCACGCTGGCCAGGAAGCAGTGAAAACTACTTGCCGGCCTTCTTCTTGCCGGCGACGGTGCGCTTGGGACCCTTACGGGTACGAGCGTTGGTCTTCGTGCGCTGGCCATGCACGGGCATGCCACGACGGTGGCGGATACCCTGGTAGCTGCCGATTTCAACCTTGCGGCGAATGTCAGCGGCAACCTCGCGGCGAAGGTCACCCTCAACCTTGTAGTTACCCTCGATGTTGTCACGCAACTGAACGAGTTCAGCGTCAGAAAGGTCCTTGACGCGGACGTCCGGGGAGATCCCCGTTTCCGCAAGGACATTCTTTGCACGGGTCTTACCCACGCCGTAGATGTATGTAAGCGCTACTTCCAACCGCTTTTCGCGGGGAAGGTCTACGCCAGCGAGACGTGCCATATTTGGCTGCTCCTTGGTGTTTACCGGAGGTCGTAGACAGTACACCCGCATGTTTGTGTCATGCGGCCCCGGCCTCCGACCGGGGGTCCGTTGGCCGGTTGCGCAATTGCTTGCGCCTTCGTCCAACTTGTGCTGCCTTATTAATTTACTTGCGTGAGCAGTTGCCCGGGGAACTTATCCTCTAAGAGGTAAGAATTAGCCCTGACGCTGCTTGTGGCGCGGGTTCTCGCAGATCACCATGACTCGACCGTTGCGGCGAATCACCTTGCACTTATCGCAGATCTGCTTGACGCTCGGCTTGACCTTCATGGCATTCCTTTGCGTGATTGCAGTTGTGGTTATTTGTAGCGGTAGACGATACGACCACGTGTCAGGTCGTACGGGCTCAGCTCCACCACAACCCGGTCCTCAGGAAGGATACGAATGTAGTGCTGGCGCATTTTTCCTGAGATGTGGGCAAGAACGATGTGCTTGTTCGTCAGCTCAACACGAAACATCGCGTTGGGCAGCGCTTCAGTCACAACGCCTTCAATCTCAATGACCCCGTCTTTCTTGGCCATATCCTCCGCTAACTTTATTGCGCCGCTGCAGGCAACCCTGGGGGCTGTCTGCAAACCGACGATGGATGTGCTACATATAATTGTTCGGCCATGCACATGCCGCAGGTGGGCAGGCAGGGACAACCAACAACCTACTCTAGTGCACATCAGGAATTAAGTTAAATCGCACCCGTTCCGTTCGCACCCAACCCCGTTCAGGCCGCACCCGTTCCGCTCAATCCCGTTCTAGGGTAGGGCTGCAACGAACCGGCCGGGGTATGGACTGTCCGGGCTTGGGCAATACCGTCCAGTATGGCCAGGCGCACAGCCTCCGCAGCAGCACTTTGGAACTCGATCATGGCAACGATGAGCGCATCGGATGGCGCTTGCAGGGTCTCGGCACAGGTTGACAGCGCAAAAATGGTGTCGCCGTCGGCCAGGGTATGGACAGGATTGAGGGCCCTTGCCATCCCGGCATGGGCCGCTGTTGCCGTGCGTTTGGCCTGCGCCACCGACAGGGTGGCATTGGTGGCCACCACCACCAGTGTTGTATTCAGCCCCTCCCCCACCGCAGCCGCGGGCAACCCCGGCTGCCACGGAATGCCCGCGGCATTCACCACCGCCAGGGCACCCACCACAATGTGCTCATTGGCCCCGCCGAGCCTGATGGCGGCCGTGCCCAGACCGCCCTTGAAAGTGCCTCCGCCAAGGGCGGCACCCGTGCCCGCACCCCCATTGCCGCGTACGACGTCGGCCCCCTCCTTTTGTCCCGCAGCGTCACAGGCCGCGTCGTAACCCATGGCGGAGGTGGGTCGCAGGGAAAAGTCGCCGCCGCGGCCCAGGTCATAAATGGCCGCTGCCGGAACAATCGGGACCACCCCGCCCGGCACTTGGAAGCCGCGGCCGTTTTCCTCGCACCATCGCTGCACCCCGTGCGCTGCAACCAATCCGTAGGCGCTGCCGCCCACCAGGGTCACGGCGTCGACGGTGGAAACCAGTGTGGAGGGGTCCAGCGCATCGGTTTCATGCGTACCGGGTCCGCCCCCGCGGACGTCCACGGCACCTATGGTGCCCGGTGGCGGCAGCACCACACTGACCCCCGTGAGCCAGCCTTCGCCCACACGTTGGGCCTGGCCCACCCGGATGCCCGGGACGTCCGTAATGGAACCCGGGGCAGGTGCTGTGAATTCGACATGGCTCGACGTGCTGGTCATGGTTGGCTTCCTGGTAGCGCGGCGGGAGTTTGTTGGCTGCTCCCTCACCTGAGCCACGCTACTAGTGCCTGCCGGGCCCGCTCAACCCTAAAGGTAGGGCAGGACGTTTTCCTTATAGGACTTGGCGATGGAATCAGCTGCCGTGGCGAAGGCTTCGGCAGGATCCGCCTGCTGCAGCATGATCTTTTCCAGCGCAGTGGTCAAGTCTTTATCGCCATTGGGGACGAACACGCGGCCCCAGTCCTGCACGCGCGTGCCGGCAAGCTGATCCACGGCAGTACGGAACTGCGGAGTCTTTTTGTAGACCTCTTTCATGGTCTGTCCCTCAAGCGCCGAGGTGCGCACGGGCATGTAACCGGTGTTGGAGGAGAAGTATGCCGTGTTTTCGGCATTGGTCAAGAACTTCAAGAACATTCCGGCAGCCAGTTGCTGTTCCGGTGATTTTCCTGCCGGGATGGCCAGGCCGGTACCACCGGTGGGGCAGGCTGCACCTTCCGGGCCCTCAGGCAAAAAGCCCGTCCCCAGCTCAAATTTTGCGGAGCCAAGCAATCCGGTCAGGGATCCCGTGGAGGCAATGGTGCAGCCTGTCAGTCCAGCACCAAAGTCAGCCACGTGATCCTTAGCTGTCACGGCGGCGCTTTTGTCGGTGTAGAGAATTTTCTGCAGGTAATTCGCCGCTTCTTGGGCTTCAGGGGTATCCAGGGTCATGGTCCAGTCCTTGGAGTACGCACCTCCGGCACCCCAAAGCATGTTGCAGAACCACCAGGCAGTCCATGAAGTGGCCTTCCCCAAACCCAGCGGTGTGACACCCGTGGCCGCTTGGATTGTGGGGGCCCATTCATCAAATTCCGTCCACGTCCGGGGTGCCCGGTCGGGCAGGCCGGCCTTCTCCCACACTGACTTGTTGTAGTAGAACAGCGGCGTGGAGCGGGCGTAAGGTACTGCCCAATGCGAATCGGCGAATTCGTAGTCGTTGTACAAGGTGGTGTTGAAGTCATCCGTGTTGAATTCCAGGTGCGTGGCGAGCTGCTCCATGGGGATGATTTGGCCGTTGATCATGTACCTGAACCACCACACATCACTGGCGATCACCAGGTCGGGGACGTTGCTGGAACCGGAGGCGGCCTGGAATTTCTGTGCCACCTCGTCATAGTTGGCCCCGGCAGTGACCAGGTTGACCTTGATGCCGCTTTCGGCTGTGAAACGATCAATAATCTGTGTCTCAATGTCCTTTGAGGTACCGGGGTGGTTGGACCACCAGGTGATTTCAGTGGCGGGGGTGATGGCTGCCCAATCGGTGGCGGCCTCCGTGGCCGCTCCCCCGGCCTGGCCCACGGCGGGCCCACCACAGGCGGCCAGCGCCCCGGCGCCGCCCATCAGGGCAGCCAGTTGGAGCAGTTGGCGGCGGTTCATGGTGGCAAAGGGTGAAGGTGACATGGTTCTCTCCTTGAAAGTGTGAAGCGGGGAATGGTGGCTGTCAGCCCGTTACGGCACCGGAGGTGAGGCCTGTGATAATACGGCGCTGCAAGATGAAGAAGACAATCAGGACGGGGACTGTGATGAGGACGGTTCCGGCCATGAGCACGCCCCAGTTGGTGACGCCGTCGTTGTTCTGGAGCAGGGTCAGGCCAACCGGGAGGGTCATCATTTCCGCTTTATCCACCACCAGCAGAGGCCACAAATACTCGTTCCATTCCGAGACAATGGAAACGAGCGCCACGGCGGCAATGGTGGGAGCTGAGATGGGAACCACAAACCGCCATAGCCGGGTCCAGTGGCTGGCGCCGTCAAGTGCCGCGGCTTCCAAAATGGACAGGGGCAAGGTCAGGAAGTGCTGGCGGAACAAGAAGGTGCCAAAAGCGCTGGCCAGGCCGGGCAGGATCAGTCCCTGATACGTGTTGATCCAGCCAAGGTCGGACACCAGGGTGTAATTGGGAATGATGACAATTTGCTGCGGTACCAGCAGCGCAAACACCACCAGACCAAACACGAACTTCTTGAGCGGAAATTCCAAAAACACCACGGCATAGGCAGTGGTGAGGCCCAGGCAAATCTTGAGCGTGGCCCCCACAATCGTGGTGATGAGTGAATTAATGAAGAAGTTGCCAAACGGTACGGCTGCCATGGCAGCCACATAGTTGGTCAGGGCAAAGGACTCCGGAAGCCACTGTATGGGGACGGTATAAATTTCATCGCGCCGTTTAAAGCTGGCCAGCATCATCCACAGCAACGGCATGACCATGGCGGCAATTGCAAGGCCCATGAGCAGATAACCCGCCAGGCGCGGCCTGCGCTTTCGTGGCTCCGGCGGAAGCCCGGTCCCGGTTCCGGCCTCGGTAAGATCGACGCTCATCAGTAGTGGACCTTCTTTTGCACAATCAGCATTTGCACGGCGGTAATGATCAGCAGGACCACGAACAACACGGTGGCAATGGCGGAGGAGTAACCCGCACGTCCCGTGGCGAATCCCTCCTGGTAAATCTGATACATCATGGTGGTGGTGCCTTCCAGCGGCCCACCCCGGGTCATGGCCTGAATAATGTCAAAGGACTGCAGCGAGCTCAGCAGTGTGGTGATGGAGAGGAAAAAGGTGGTTGGACCCAGCAGCGGCAGGACCACCGCGCGGAAACTTGCCACGGGTCCGGCGCCGTCCAAAGTGGCAGCCTCCAGCAAATCGCGCGGTACGCCCTGCAGGGCCGCTAAGTATATGAGCGTCACGTAACCGGCGTGCTTCCACAAATACACAACAATGATCATGGGCAGCGCCCACGCCGGATCGTTGTACCAGTCAGGTGAGCCCAGACCCATGCTTTTGAACACGGCACCGAGGACACCAAAGTTGGGGTCAAAGACAAACAACCACAGCAGTCCGACGGCGACTCCGGACAAGACGTAGGGTGCCACGACCACCGTTCGGGCAATGCCCGTTCCACGCAGCTTGCGGTTCAGCAGTAACGCCAGAGCCAGCCCCAGCACCATCCCACCGCCCACTGTGGCCAACGTAAAGACCACGGTTACGCGTATCACGTTGGCAGTGGCAGGATCCGTGAACCAGTTGGTGTAGTTATCCATGCCCACGAAGCGGGCGGTTGCCGAGCCAATGTTCCACTGCAGCAGCGAGTATTGCAGTGACTGCACCAAGGGTTTGTAGGTAAAGACAATGAGAAGGGCCACATTGGGCCCGGCGAACACGAGAAATAGCAGCCAGGATTTCCAGGGACGGCGGCGGGTGCGTGGCACTTCCTGGCGTGCCGGTGGCTTTGCTTTCGCTGCGACAGATTCTTCAATGAGCAATAACGCCACTGTTTAACTACCTGCCATTACCGGCTGGCCTTGCGGTGTTGGCCGCGCTGCAACACCGGCCGTTATCAACCCTTGAATAAGCTCAGGGTCATCGGTGCAAATCCCGTCGACGCCGTCAGCCCGCAGTTCCTGGGCGCGCTGCCCGTCATTGACTGTCCACACCCAGGCCTGCAGTCGCGCATTATGAATCGTGGCAAGGTCTGCAGCATCGAAGCCGCCCTCCCAAATGGAGATCCCCTCGGCACCATGGCGCAGCGCGAAGCCAATGGCAGCCTCCAGGCCACGTCCGGCAAACTGGTCCACCTGAGTGCCCGGAGGCAGCAGTGCCTGAAGTTTTTCGGGCCGCCCCACACAGAGCGGATAAATTTTGGCCCCCGACGCTTTTCGGAGCACCTCGGCCAGGGCAGCCCAATCGGCTGAAGAAACAAACCAGTCAAGTCCGTCCACCTTGGCAGCCACCTCCACTACCGGGCCGGCCGCTGCGGCGTCCTTGAGTTCAATGTTCACCCTCAGGCGTCCTGCAGCTAACCGCAGGACCTGCTCCAGGGTGGGCACAAATTGTCCACCCCCGGCGTCCAACAACCCCAGCTCATGGGCGGTAAATTCATGGATCCTACCCGTGCCATTGGTGGTGCGGTCCGTCGTGTGATCGTGAATCACCACGGGGATGCCGTCCCGGGATAAGTGCACATCCAGTTCAATGCCGGCTACCCCCAAATCCACGGCCCGGGAAAAGGCGGCCAGCGTGTTTTCGGGCAGGCGTGCGCAAACTCCCCGATGGGCGTAAATGTTCATCTAAGCAGCGCTCCTTATAAATATGGCAGGGACAACCCCGGTCTTTATGGCGGGCGCCCGTGCTCCTTCACAGGACACTACGGAGTGAGATGGGCGTTCCGGTGGCGTACAGATGGACACCAGGCAAACGGCACTTAAAGACTTGTGCCCCGCTTCAGGGAGAAACCTGTTGCGGGGCACAAGGGGAACGCAAAAGCTAGGAGTGGCGTTGCATTAGTCGAGCGGCACAGGGGTGACGCCCCAGGGCTCAAGGCGCTCCGCACCGCCGTCGGCCGCGGTGAGAACCCAAATACCTTTACTGTGCACGGCCACGGAGTGTTCCCAGTGGGCGGCCCTGGACTTGTCAGTTGTCACCACTGTCCAGTCATCTTCCAAGGTCATGGTGTCCAAAGCGCCGCGGACCAGCATGGGTTCCAGCGCCAGGCACATGCCGGGTTTGAGCTTGGGGCCGCGATGCTTGGAGGCATAGTTTAAAACATCCGGCGGCATGTGCATGGACGAGCCAATGCCATGCCCCACATAGTCTTCCAAAATACCCAGCTCTTTACCCGGCTGGGACGTGACGTAGTCGTCGATGGCGTCACCAATGTCGCCCACATACTTGGCCGTGGCCATCGCAGCAATGCCGCGCCACATGCTTTCTTCAGTGATGTCGCTCAAGCGGCAGTCTGCGGGGTCCGCAGCGGCGGGACCGCCAACAATGACGCTCCGGGCAGAGTCGGAGTGCCAACCCTCCACAATGGCGCCGCCGTCGATGGAGATCAAGTCACCGGTTTTGAGGACCCGCGCGCCGGGAATGCCGTGGACCACTTCTTCATTGACGGAGGTGCAAATGGTGGCCGGGAAGCCGTGGTAACCCAGGAAGTTGGATTTAGCTCCCGCCTTCTGTAGCTCACCGGCAAAGATGGCATCCAACTCCCCGGTGGTGACGCCGGGGGCAACAGCTGCCACTGTGGTGTTCAAGGCCGCATCGAGGATGAGTCCGCTGCGGCGCATGATGCGCATTTGGTCAAGGGTTTTATATTCAATTCGCTGCTGGCCAAACGCCATGGCGGAATCCTTTCACTAAAGAAAATGGTGGCCCCTCCCCGCGGTGCGGGAAGGGGCCTGCACTAGCGATGCGCAGGTGCATCGAAAGTCATGACTGCTCTACCGTCAGGAAGCCTCACGCCCGTTGATGGCTTCCATGATGCGTGCCGTGACATGGTCCATTTCACCCAGACCGTCAACCTTGGCCAGGATGCCGCGCTCCGCATAGCGGGACACCACAACCTCGGTTTGCTCGCGGTAGAGATCCAAACGGTGCCGGATGACAGCTTCCGTGTCATCGCTGCGACCTGTTTCCACAGCACGTCCCAAAAGACGCTTGACCAGTTCCTCGTCGTCGGCCGTCAGTTGCACCACCACATCCAACTCTGCATGTGCCGCTTTCAGAATGTCATCGAGTTCGTCAACCTGGGGTGAAGTGCGCGGATAACCATCAAGGAGGAACCCTTCGGCAACGTCCTCCTGACTGAGCCGATCGCGAACCATCCGGTTCGTCACACTGTCTGGCACAAAGTCGCCGTTGTCCATGTACTTTTTGGCTTCCAAGCCTAAAGGGGTTTCGCCCTTGACGTTGGCCCGGAAAATGTCACCGGTGGAGATGGCAACAATATTTAGCTCGACGCAGATACGTTCCGCCTGTGTGCCTTTGCCCGAACCGGGGGGTCCAATGATTAGCATTCTTGTCATCGCAAAAGTCCTTCGTAGTGGCGCTGCTGGAGCTGGGCATCGATTTGTTTGACCGTTTCCAAACCAACACCAACGATAATGAGGATCGAGGTGCCGCCGAACGGGAAGCTTTGGTTGGCACCCACCAATACCAGCGCGATCAAAGGGATCAGGGCAACAACAGCCAGGTAAAATGCGCCCGGAAGCGTGATGCGCGAAATTACGTACTGCAGGTAATCCTGGGTGGGGCGTCCGGCACGAATGCCGGGGATGAATCCACCGTACTTTTTCATGTTGTCCGAGACTTCTTCAGGGTTGAAGGTGATGGCCACGTAGAAGTAGGTGAAACCGACAGTCAGGAGGAAGTACATCAGCATGTAAATGGGGTGATCACCGCGGGTGAGGTAATTATTGATCCACTCCACCCAGCCAGGGATTTCCGTGCTGTTGGCCGGGGTTGCAAACTGCGCAAGAAGGGCGGGCAGGTACAGCATGGAGGAGGCAAAAATGACGGGGATAACGCCTGCCATATTGACCTTGATGGGGATGTAGGTGCTGGTGCCACCCATGGTGCGGCGGCCCACCATCCGCTTGGCGTACTGGACTGGAATGCGACGCTGGGACTGTTCAACGAAGACAACCAGTGCCACCACGAGAAGACCAATGACCATGACAGTCAGGAAGGTCCCCCAGCCCTGCGTCTTGAGGATAGCTCCCAAGGAGGTGGGGAACTGGGCGGCAATGGCCACAAAGATCAGCAGGGACATGCCGTTGCCGACACCCTTTTCCGTCACAAGCTCGCCCATCCACATGATGAGTCCGGAACCCGCCGTCAAGGTAATGATGAGCAGCAAGATGGTGATGAGGTTGTCGTTGGGGATCAATGCCCCGTCCGTGCCCGCCGCCCCGCAACCAGCAAACAGTTGGCCGGATCGGGCCAGTGTCACCAGCGTGGTGGCGTTGAGCAGCGCCAAGGCAATAGTCAGGTAGCGCGTGTACTGGGTCAGCTTTCCCTGCCCCTGAGCACCCTCTTGATGCAGCTCTTGGAAGCGGGGAATGACCACGCGAAGCAGCTGCACAATGATGCTTGCAGTGATGTAGGGCATGATTCCCAAAGCGAAAATGGAAACCTGGAGCAAGGCGCCGCCACTGAACAAGTTCACAAGCTGGTAAATACCTTCGCTTGTGTCAGCAGCGTTCACGCACTGTTGGACATTTCGGTAATCAATTCCAGGCGATGGGATAAAAGCACCCATGCGGAAGATGGCAATAATTCCCAGCGTGAACAACAACTTGCGTCGCAGATCAGGCGTGCGAAAGGCGCGGCCAAATGCGGTAAGCAAGCGTCCTCCTGATATGTAGTGATGGACTTGGCTTCTTGCTAGAAGCCCAAGGATTGATTCTAAGGGGTGAGCTGGTTCGCGTTAAAACCCATGAGAAGTTTTGCGGGCGAAGAGTTCAAGAATGCATGCGTCCATCCACAAACGCGAAAAGACCCTTGGTGAGCGGAAGCTGAGCCCCGCCCACCAAGAGTCTAGTCGCTAGATGTGCGCATTTGTGAACTTTCTACAGTTCGGTGGTGGTGCCACCTGCAGCAGTGATCTTGGTAACTGCGCTGCTTGAGAACGCGTCGGCGGCAACATCAACCTTGACGGTGATTTCGCCGGTGCCGAGCACCTTCACGGGCTGGTTCTTGCGAACGGCACCCTTTGCAACCAGTGTCTCCACCGTAACGGCGCCACCTTCGGGGAACAGTTCGTTGATCTTGTCCAGGTTTACAACCTGGAATTCGACGCGGAACGGGTTCTTGAAGCCACGCAGCTTGGGCAAACGCATGTGCAACGGCAACTGGCCGCCAGCAAAGCCAGCCTTTACCTGGTAACGGGCCTTGGTACCCTTGGTACCGCGACCGGCGGTCTTACCCTTTGAAGCCTCACCGCGGCCAACACGGGTTTTAGCCGTCTTGGCGCCCGGTGCGGGCCGCAGGTGGTGAACCTTTAGTGCGCTCTGCTTTTCAACAGTTTCAGCTGTATTTTTTTCAGCCACTTTACTTCGTCTCCTCAACCTTGATCAGGTGCGGAACCGTGTTGACCATGCCAGCAGTCACTGCATCAGCTGTGCGAACAACGGTGTGACCGATGCGCTTGAGGCCCAGTGAACGAAGGGTAGCCTTCTGGTTCTGCTTGGCCCCAACGAGGCCCCGGATCTGAGTGATTTCAAGCTTCTTCTCAGAAGGCTGAATGTTCTTCGGTGTAGTCATTACAGACCTGCCTTTTGCATATTGCGCAACAGCACGGCCGGAGCAACTTCATCCAATGGCAAGCCGCGGCGGGCCGCAACAGCCTTGGGATCTTCCAGACCCTTCAATGCAGCAACTGTTGCGTGAACAATGTTGATGGCGTTGGAGGAACCCAGTGACTTGGACAGCACGTCATGGATGCCAACGCATTCCAGGATGGCGCGGACCGGGCCACCGGCAATAACTCCGGTACCAGCTGCAGCCGGACGCAACATGACGACGCCGGCAGCGGCCTCACCCTGTACGCGGTGCGGGATGGTCTTGCCAATCATGGGAACGCGGAAGAAGGACTTCTTGGCTTCTTCAACGCCCTTGGCAATCGCTGCGGGAACTTCCTTGGCCTTGCCGTAACCGACACCGACCATTCCGTTGCCGTCACCGACGATGACGAGAGCGGTGAAGCTGAAGCGACGACCGCCCTTGACAACCTTGGCTACGCGGTTGATGTTGACAACGCGCTCGATGAACTGGCTCTTTTCA
Organism: Actinomycetales bacterium; assembly: GCA_038242155.1. Classification (GTDB taxonomy): domain Bacteria; phylum Actinomycetota; class Actinomycetes; order Actinomycetales; family Micrococcaceae; genus Specibacter. The sequence continues at coordinate 14,417 of JBBSSM010000050.1, forward strand.
GCCTCACGTCCACCATCGCGACCGCCACGACCACGGCCACCGTCGCGACCGCCTTCGCGGCCTCCACGAGCTCCGTCGCGACCGCCACGGCCACGGGCGCTGTCGGCGCCTGCAGCAGTTTCAGTCTTCGCGGCTGCACCGTCAGCTGCAGTTGCTTCTGACACAGTGTTCTCCTTGTTAATGTTCTCGGTCACAGTGCCAGACCGCCTTCACGTGCGCCGTCGGCAATAGCTGCGACACGGCCGTGGTAGCGGTTACCGCCACGGTCGAACACAACAGCTGCAATGCCGGCAGCCTTGGCGCGCTCGGCAACGAGCTCACCAATACGCTTGGCCTTGGCGGTCTTGTCACCGTCAAATGCTCGCATGTCTGCTTCAAGGGTCGACGCTGACACCAGGGTCAAACCCTGAGTGTCATCGATGACCTGAACAAATACGTGGCGGGCTGAGCGGTTGACAACCAGGCGCGGGCGCACGGTTGTTCCGCTGACGCGCTTGCGAACACGCAGGTGACGACGGCCGCGTGCTGCGGCCTTGGACTTTCCTCGTACGGATAGTGCCATGGTTACTTACCAGCCTTTCCGACCTTGCGGCGGATGATTTCGCCGGCGTAGCGTACGCCCTTACCCTTGTACGGGTCGGGCTTGCGCAGCTTGCGGATGTTGGCAGCAACTTCGCCCACCTGCTGCTTGTCAA
>JBBSSM010000051.1:0-14901 GCA_038242155.1 Actinomycetales bacterium
GTTGTTGATCCAGCTTCAGTTGTGGCTGGTTCGTCGACGTCTGTGACTGGGGACAATTGGGTGCCAGGTGATGAGGTTACTGTTCAGCTGGTTGATGGTTCGGGTGTGAATGTTGGTAATCCTGTGACGTTTACTCCTGGTACCGATGGTCTTCTCAATGTTGAGCTTCCTGTTGCTGCAGGTACGAATGCTGGTAATTACACGGTGAATGCGTCGAACTCGACCCAAAGCGCCGAAGCTGACCTGACTGTTACTTCGGGCAATGGTGCTGTGAACGGTACGGACAATGGTGCCGATAACGGTGCTGTGAATGGTGCCGATAACGGTGCTGTGAATGGTGCTGACAACGGTGCTGTGAATGGTGCTGACAACGGTGCTGTGAATGGTGCTGACAACGGTGCTGTGAATGGTGCTGACAACGGTGCTGTGAATGGTGCCGACAACGGTGCTGTGAATGGTGCCGACAACGGCACTGACAATGGTGCCGACAACGGCGCCGTGAACGGTACAGACAATGGCGCTGTGAACGGCACGGACAATGGTGCTGTAAACGGCACGGTGAACGGTGCCGACAACGGCGCTGTAAATGGTGCTGACAACGGTGCTGTGAACGGCACGGACAATGGTGCTGTAAACGGCACGGTGAACGGTGCCGACAACGGCGCTGTAAATGGTGCTGACAACGGTGCTGTGAATGGTGCTGTGAACGGTGCGGACAACGGTGCTGACAATGGTGCCGATAACGGTGCTGACAATGGTGCCGATAACGGTGCTGTGAATGGTGCCGATAACGGTGCTGTGAATGGTGCCGATAACGGTGCTGTGAATGGTGCCGATAACGGTGCTGTGAATGGTGCTGACAATGGTGCCGACAATGGTGCTGTGAATGGTGCTGTGAACGGTGCTGACAATGGTGCTGTGAACGGTGCTGACAATGGTGCTGTGAATGGTGCTGACAATGGTGCTGTGAATGGTGCTGTGAACGGTGCGGACAACGGCGCTGTGAACGGTGCCGACAACGGCGCTGTGAACGGTGCCGACAACGGCGCTGTGAACGGTGCCGACAACGGTGCAGTGAACGCTGAGGTGAACACGTCGGCTAACGCCAACGTGAACACTGCCGTAAACGCCTCAGGCAACAACAACCTTGCTAACACCGGAACGCAGTCCCTCGGACTGGTCATCGGTGCAGGAACTCTATTGTTGCTGGGTGCAGGTGCCTTGCTGCTTGTACGGAAGCGCAATTTGGCATAACTAAACTAGCTAGGCCCCGACGACGTCGGGTAGGAATCGTGTAGTTGGGTCTCATTCCATACGAATTGAGACCCAACTGCACGTCACACGCTTCATTGCTGCTCTCATAGGTATGCAATTGGAAATCGAAGAAGGAATTTAGTGAAGATTCGACGCATTGGACGGGTATCCACCATGGTCCTGCTCCTCGGCGGATTACTTGTTGGCGGCCATCTGACCGCCACTTTGGCTTTTACCGGCCCGCAGACCCCACTGAAACAATCCCTGCAGCCCGCGCTCAACAAGTATTTTCTGGGTCCGTTGGATCAGGGCTGGAGCCTCTTTGCGCCCGGACCTTACTCGCAGGATGAATATTTTCTTATGCGCGCCTGCTTGAGTGCTGCCGAGGTCTGCGCCGCCGGAGCAGCAGGCGGAGCGGAGTTTTCCGAATGGCAAAATATCACCGCCCAGGAACTTGAGAGTGCTGAGCTCAACATTTTCTCCAATCGGGAATCCAAACAGTCTCGCACAATTCATGGCCGGCTCTGGACAGCAGCCGACAAACTTTCAGCTCAGCAAAGCACCCTCGCGGAGAAAAACCACATTGCCGGGGAGCCCGTATTTGGGGTAGAGCTCGATTCCCCCGAAGCTGCCAAGAAATTCAACGACGGGCAGCTCAATACTTTGAAGGCTTATCAACGCCTTGAAGACGTCGCTGTTGGCTTTGCATCCCTGAAGGCCCATGAGCTCTGGGGTGATCGAGCCTCCCTAGTGGAGGTGAGGCTTCGTCGGGACCCGGTCGTCCCCTTCGATCAGCGCAACGGCGACAATGTAAAAATCAGCTCCCAGTTCATCAAAATTGGTTGGCGCGACGTCACCAATTTTAATGCAGACAGCATGGCGGCATGGAAATGAGAACTCAAATAAACGCAGCAGCTGCACCTGGTTTGAGGCAGATAAGTGAGCCAAGTTCCCCCCACAGTCCCACCATCCGGGCGTGGATCAGCAAGAATCGTTACGCCCCAATCAAACTGGTGAACCTCATCATTGACTGGTTTGTTCGCAACCGCCACGCGGATTATGGCCTGGCCGTCATGCGCATTGCCTCCGGGGCCTTCATTCTTGGCTGGCTGCTTTTGAACCTTCCCGTGGCGGGCCGCATCTGGGGTCCAGGCTCCGCTTACTGGGAAGAATACCGTGCGGTCCTGGGCTATCAATGGCCCTTAAATTTGCTCCGTGATGCCGGCACCGGAGCATTTTGGCTCTGGTATGCGGCCACGATCCTGCTCGCCATTGCATTTCTCCTCGGCTGGCGTACCCGCATTGTCACGCCCCTCTTCTTTATTTTTTATGCCGGTATCAACGCTCAAAACACTGCAATTGCCGACGGCGGAAACTACTTTATCCGCATCATGCTCATCTACTTGGTCTTCGCTGACATTTCACGTCGTTGGTCATTGGATGCGCGGCGTCGGGAACATAAAAAGGCCAAGGAAACTGAGATTGGCACCATTTTGCACAACCTGGCTCTATGTCTTGTCATTGGCCAGCTCTGCCTGGTGTACCTTGAAGCCGGTTTGTATAAGGTTCAAGGCACGCTGTGGCAAGACGGCACGGCCATGTATTACCCCCTGCAATCCGAAGCTTACGGCGTGCTCCCGTGGCTTTCCGATCTGGCCACTCACTTCACCTGGACAGTTGTTTTAGTGACGTATTTCAGCGTTTTGATCCAGATTGCCTTCACGTTCCTGCTTTTCAACAAAATCACGCGACGTCTTGTTTTGCTGGGCATCCTGGCCATGCACCTGGGAATTGCCCTTCTCATGGGATTGCCGTTCTTCTCAGGAGTTATGGCGTCGGCGGACGCGGTTCTTGTATCAGGGGCCACCTGGGTTTTAATCGTGGGCTGGCTGGGACGTAGTGGCAGGTCACTGCTAAAGCTCCTGCCCCTTGCCAACGGAAAATCAAAGAAGGCGCCGGTCCCGTCGCACGAAATTGCCGAAACCACCTCCCCAATCATCAATCAACAGGACGAGGCGGACCTGGTTGGCGCCCGCCAAAAGTAGCTAGAAGCTGCATTGAAAACGAATTCCCGGCTGGGTGCACTGATGATATCAACGCGCCCCAGCCGGGTTTTTATGCGCCCCTGCCGGCGGGGCGTCACTTTATAAGCAGCATGGGTCACTCCACTATCAGGTAGGGAAGTCAAGATCTGTACTTTCGGACGATATTGATTAGCGGATCGGCTACAAAGTGTGAGTTAGGGTATTAAGCAACTAAAAGGCCCGGTCTCGGAGTCTTGCTTTAAACAGGGGGCAATTTTGTGGGGAAATTATTGGTGCGCGAACCATGAGCGCAGTGCTTAATGAAGAAACCCAGACACTGCGCATCGCAGTGGTGGGTTCGGATTACGTTACAAATTTGGGACTGTCGCACCTTCTCAGTACCGCTGAATTCATAGAAATCTGCGGCACGGCCTGGGACGCTCAAGAGGTCCTGGCGCTGTTACATGAAAAGCCCGTGGAGCTGGTTTTGGTGGATGCTGCAATGCAGTTGGGACCGTTGGTATCGACGTGCAGGGCATTAGCCAAACTGCCTGAGCCCCCCACAGTGGTTGTCATGGGGAACCTGCCATTTACGATTGCTGAAGATTTGTTTTTTGACGGCGTGAGTGCCGTTTTGCACCATGGAGTGATTGCCGAAGACCTGCCCGTGGTTCTGCGCATGATTCACCGCGGTGGTGCGCTGCTTGTTAGTGATGAGGCCCGCCAAGCGCTCATGTCACGCAACACCACCTATGACATGAGTCAGCGCATGAGGTGTGATGCCCTCAATGCGAGGGAAAAAGCCGTTGCCAAAGGTGTAGCCCAGGGACTAACCAATGCTCATCTGGCCAAGTCCCTGCATCTGAGTGAGGCCACCATTAAGCTGTTGGTTTCCAACGTCATGAACAAACTCGGCGTCGCCAACAGGGTCCAAATTGCTGTAGCCATCACGAAGGCCATGAGCCGTTAGAACCAGCGACGGCGAGCGGGAAACATTCCGGAAATACAGTCGCAGTGCCACGTTAACCTAAACAGTCCAAACGTAACGCTGCCGAAATATTTTCCACGTCAATGCGAAACACGCACAACCCAACATTGAAAGAGTCCACAGCCCACCGCACATAGAGCGCGGTGGGCGGCCACTCTTCCAATGAAAGGCCAGCCCAATGAATACTGGCGATACGGCATGGGTCCTCGTTTCAGCAGCTCTGGTACTGCTCATGACCCCGGGCCTCGCATTTTTTTACGGCGGCATGACGCGCGCTAAGGCAGTTCTGAACATGATGATGATGAGCTTTGGTGCCATTGGCATTGTCTCCGTTCTCTGGGTCAGCTTCGGATATTCGGCCGCCTTTGCTTCCGACGTCGGCGGCGGCCTGCTTGGCAACCCCCTTGAAAAGCTAGGTTTGCGGGGAGTTCTTGACAGGGGCGACGGCGCTCCGCTGGTCGGGACCATTCCTGAAGTCGTGTTTGTGGGCTTCCAGGCCGTATTTGCCATCATTACAGTTGCCTTAATTACCGGAGCCATTGCCGATCGGGCCAAATTTGGCGCCTGGATGACGTTTGCCGCCATTTGGGTGACCCTGGTGTATTTCCCGGTGGCCCACTGGGTGTTTTCCTTCACGGAGGACGCGGCAGGCAACCCCACCGGCGGTTGGATTGGTCAGGGGCTGGGAGTCATTGACTTCGCCGGCGGAACGGCAGTTCACATCAATGCCGGGGCGGCCGCACTGGCTTTGGCGCTCATCCTTGGCAAACGCAAGGGCTTTGGTAAAGACCCCAGCCACCGTCCCCACAATCTTCCGTTCGTGATGTTGGGTGCTGGTTTGCTCTGGTTCGGTTGGTTTGGCTTCAACGCCGGTTCCGCCCTGGCCGCCAATGCCGTTGCGGGCTACGCCTGGATCAATACACTTGCCGCTCCGGCCGCTGCCATTTTGGGTTGGTTGGTTGTGGAAAAACTCCGCGACGGCCATGCCACCTCGCTGGGCGCCGCGTCCGGTGCCGTTGCCGGCCTCGTGGCCATCACTCCTGCCTGTTCCGCACTCACCCCCATGTGGTCGCTTGCTCTTGGTTTGATGGCCGGGGCCCTCTGTGCGCTGGCCGTGGGATTGAAGTACCGGTTGGGCATTGATGACTCGCTCGACGTCGTAGGCGTGCACTTGGTCGGCGGCATGGCGGGAACACTGTTTATTGGACTCGCCGCGGACCCCAATTCACCGGCCGGTGGACAAGGACTGTTCTACGGCGGCGGCTTTGAACTGCTGGGCCTGCAGGCCGTTGGTGCCTTCGCCGTCATGATCTACTCCTTTGTGATGGCCTATGTCATTGGCTGGGTCATCAACAAGACCATGGGCTTTCGCATCAAGAGCGAACATGAAGCTGCCGGCATTGACGTTTCCCTCCACGCCGAGTCCGCCTACGACATTGCCGGGCGTACTGCCGGCAGCTTCCAACCCCTGGCAGAAAAACTGCCAGCCGCTGCAAAGACAGCCACTGCAGGGACAGTCACTGCAGGGACGGCCACTGAACAGAAGGTAAGCGCATGAAACTCCTGACAGCCATCATCAGGCCGGAACAACTTGACGAGGTCCGCAACGCCCTGGAAAGTTACGGCGTCCAGGGATTGACCGTGAGCAGCGCCCACGGCTACGGCCGTCAACGGGGCCACACGGAGGTATACCGTGGGGCTGAATACACGGTTGATTTACACGCCAAAGTCCGCATTGAGGTGCTGGCCTCCGATGAACAGGCCTACGACCTCATGGATGTCATAGTCGCCACCTCCAACACCGGCAGCGCTGGCGACGGCAAAGTCTGGCTCGTGGAAGTGTACGACGCCGTCCGCGTCCGCACCGGTGAACGTGGCGTAGCAGCCATTTAAACAAACGACGCCGGCACGTGCGTGAGAGTGCATCGCACGCACGTGCCGGCGTCATCTGTTTAGCGGCGTGGACGCAGAAGGCCTAATCCGCGCTGGTCACCCAGTCCGCGGGACCGCTGGAACCAGCAGGGTAGTCCTCCAGTGGGACGGTATTTGCCTTCCATGCCGCAAAGGCAGGTTCCACAATGCGCCAGCATTCCTCGGCAGTGTCCGCCCGAACTGACAGGAGCGGATCGCCGCTCAGTACGCCGTCGAGGACTTCACCATAGGGCAGCAGGGGATCGCTCCCCAGCTCCGTTTCCAATTGCACCCGGTCCAGGCTAAAGAGGTCGCCGGGGCCGTTCACATCAAGATCCAGTGTCAGGTTGGCCGGTCCAAATCCAATGTGCAGGCGCGTGGGGGAGTCCGTTCCCGTAAAGCCCTCAGGCAGATGCGGGACGGGTTTAAAAGTCATCACCGCTTCCTTACGGGCCCTGCCCAGAGCTTTGCCGGAGCGTAAAATGAAGGGCACACCGGCCCATCGCCAATTGTTGACAAACACTTCCACCTCGGCCAAGGTCTCGGTGCCGTTCGTCGGATCGACGCCTTCCTCGTCCACATAGTTGGGCACTGAACGTTCCCCAATGGTGCCCTTGGTGTAGCGGGCACGGCGGCTGTAGTCCGCCAAGGAGTTGCGTTGTGCAGGCGTGGATGTGGCATGCGGTCCAATGGTGGCAGCACGCAACACGGCGGCAATGTTGGCGCGCACATCCTGTTCGGCCAAGGTCGCCGGCGGCTCCATGGCCATGATGGCCATAATCTGCAGGAGGTGGCTTTGGATCATGTCCTTGCCGGCGCCGGCCCGGTCGTAGTAACGGGCACGGTTTTCCAGTGTCAGCGGCTCATCAAAAATGATCTCCACCTTTTCCACGTGCTCGCTGTTCCAGGAATGCTCCAACAATCTGTTGGCGAAGCGTAGACCCAGAATATTGAGGACTGTGGACTTGCCCAGGAAGTGGTCCACCCGGTGGATGTGGTTTTCCGGAACCAGGCGTGCCAGCGTGGCATTTAATGCATGCGCCGATTCCGCACTTGAACCGAAGGGCTTTTCCATGACCAAGCGTGTTCCTGCAGGCAGGTCCGTGGGGACCAGCGTTTCACAGGCCTTTTGGCTTACGGCAGGCGGCAAGGCAAAGTACAGCGCCACGGGCCCCGCCACCTGTGCCAGAAAACTGCCCAGGGCACCCGGTGCCGTGACATCGAGTTGGTGGTAGCTGCTCTCGGCCTGAACACGCTGAAGATCTACGCTTCCTGCCTCCGTGGCGACGCCGGGAAGGGCCTGGGCAAAACTCGTGGTGAGACGCTGCTGCCACTGTTCCTGGGTCCATGCATCACTGCCGGCACCTACCAGGGAAAGCCCCGTGGCGCGTCCTGAAGCAATGAGCCGGGCCACGCCGGGTAAAAGCAGCCTGCCGGTCAAGTCTCCGGAGGCGCCAAGAATGACCAGGGTCTTCACGCGCTGGCCTGCGGGTTCGCGCTGACCTGCAGGTTCACGCTGGCCTGCGGGTTCGCGCTGACCTGCAGGTTCACGCTGTGCCGGGGGGCCGGCGTCGTGCGGGATAGTGGTGGCTGCCGTGGGCGCAGCCGACGCAGCGGAAGAGACGGGGCTGGGGGAGGAAGTAGATTTGCTCACGCCTCCAGCATGCCACCATGACGGCCGCTTGTGGGGAAAGAGGCGGTGAGTTTATAACCCACACAATGGTGCGTCAGATTACTGGCAAAGCTTGGGTGCTACGTGCAGCGAAGAGCCTGCACAGTTGGTACTGTTAATAGTTGAATCCCTCAGGAAAGGGAGTGGGGGCCGGCCATGTGCCGGTGCCTGCCGGTCTCATCCTGACTCATGTAAATTGCCGCGCCTCTTGCGCGGGCAGGCTTAGCGGCCGGTCCGTGCAGGCGTTGGTCAATCCAGACGAAAGAAGTGCGCGACGCGTGTTCAACTCCCTATCTGATCGGTTGACAGCCACTTTCAAGAACTTGCGGGGCAAGGGCCGGCTCAGCGAGGCCGACGTCGATGCCACGGTACGTGAGATCCGTCGCGCCCTGCTGGACGCCGACGTGGCAGTGCCCGTGGTGCGTGCCTTCACCGCCAAGGTGCGTGAGCGTGCGCTTGGTTCCGAGGTCAATGAGGCGTTGAACCCGGCGCAGCAAATTGTCAAGATCGTCAATGAGGAACTCGTTGCCATTCTGGGCGGGGAAACCCGCCGCATTAATTTAGCCAAGAACCCGCCCACCGTCATCATGCTGGCGGGTCTGCAGGGTGCCGGTAAAACCACGCTCGCCGGCAAGCTCTCCAAGTGGCTCAAGGGCCAGGGCCACAGCCCGCTTCTGGTGGCCGCGGATTTGCAGCGCCCCAACGCCGTCAAGCAGCTGCAGGTCAATGGTGAGCGCGCCGGTGTTCCCGTCTTCGCCCCGCACCCCGGCGTCAGCAGCGAATTTGAAAGCGCCACCGGTGATCCGGTAGCGGTCGCCATGGCCGGTCTGGCAGAGGCCAAGTCCAAGCTGTACGACGTCGTCATTGTTGACACTGCAGGTCGTCTGGGCATTGACGCGGAGTTGATGAAGCAGGCTGCGGACATCCGCGCCGCCATCAACCCCGACGAGGTCCTCTTTGTCATTGACGCCATGATTGGCCAGGACGCCGTCAACACGGCCCAGGCGTTCAATGAGGGCGTGAACTTCACCGGCGTGGTCCTCACCAAGCTCGACGGCGACGCCCGCGGCGGTGCTGCCCTCTCCGTGGCCTCCATCACCGGCAAGCCCGTGATGTTCGCCTCCACGGGTGAGTCACTGGATGACTTTGAGCTGTTCCACCCGGACCGCATGGCCAGCCGCATCCTGGACATGGGTGACGTGCTCACGCTCATTGAGCAGGCGGAGAAGAACTGGGACAAGGGCGAAGCCGAGCGGATGGCGAAGAAGTTCGCCGACCAGGAAGACTTCACCCTGGATGACTTCCTGGCCCAAATGCAGCAGATCCGCAAAATGGGCTCCATGAAGAAAATGCTCATGATGATGCCGGGCGCTGCAAACATGCGCCAGCAGCTGGAGAACTTCGACGAGCGGGAAATTGACCGCGTGGAAGCCATTGTGCGCTCCATGACCCCGCACGAACGCCTGGCGCCAAAAATTGTCAACGGTTCACGCCGTGCCCGCATTGCCAAGGGTTCGGGTGTGCACGTCTCCGAGGTCAACGGCCTGCTGGAGCGCTTTGGCCAGGCCCAGAAAATGATGAAGAAAATGGCGCAGGGCGGCGGCATCCCGGGTATGCCCGGCATGGCGGGCCCCGGCGGCTTCAACAGTGCCCGCAAGGGCAAGCAGGGGCCCAAAAAGAAGGCACGTTCCGGCAATCCGGCCAAGGCTGCCGCTGAATTGAAGGCCGCACAGGAAAAGGCCAATGCGCCCAAGGCCCTGCCCACGGGTGCGGCTTTTGGCGCCGGCGCCGAAGACTTTGATCCTTCGAGTTTGAACCTGCCCAAGGGTTTTGAAAAGTTCCTCGGCAAATAAAATCACCGTTGTTAAAGTGCATGTGGCCCTGTCAGGGACTTCCGGTAACCTGCCACAATGACTAAAACCCGGATCGTCTTTGTGCACGGCATGGACGGCTATGGAGCGGCGGCCTGGCCCGCTCAGCACCTCTTGGCCGGAAAGTATGACTGCCTGTTCCTCAAGCGCACCGGGTTCGACGCCGTCGAACCTCCTGAGCGGGCAGACTTTGACGCCGACACCTCCATAGTCATTGACGCCCTGGGCGACGGCGGGCACCTGGTGGCCCACGCCCAGGGCGCCGTGCCCGCCATGATGGCGGCCGTGCAGCGCCCTGAGCTGGTGCGGTCGCTGGTGTTGATAGAACCCCTGCTGCTTTCCCTCACTGCCGAGCTGCCAGCCACGGCAGCCTTTGTGGCACGCGTGGCGCAGCTGTTGGAACGTGAAAATGCACTTGACGATGGCGCCTTCCTCAGCGAATTCAACACTTTAATGGCCGTGACTGTGATGTCCAACTATGAATCGCAGGAACGCCGTGCGGCCCGCGCCAGATTGCTGCTGCGCTCCACTGGAGCTGCCCTGCAAATCATTCCCGGGGTGCCCACCACCGTGCTCACTGGCGGATGGGAGCCCGTATATGAGGAGGTGGCGCAGGCCTTGACCGCCACGGGAGCGGGGCACGTCATTCACCGCAGTGGTCACCGCCCGCACGACACGCCCGCAGGAGCTGCGCGCATTGCAGAATTTATTGCCACGGCAGCAGTGCATGTCGGCTCGCGGGACTAGTCTTTTGTCATGTTTGAAATACGTCCGGCGGCGCTGCAGGAATTTGCGCTGCTGCCAGCCATAGAGGCTGAGGCTGACACGGCCTTTGAGAGACTCGATCCGCCCATCAGCACGGCCGATTTTCCGCCTCCCGCGGCGGCAGGTGACTATGCAGGGGCTTTTCACATCATGGTGGCCGGACGGCCGCCGGCGGGCTTTGTCCGTTTGGACATTGTCGACGGCCAGGCCCACTTGGAGCAGCTGGCCGTAAGCCCTGTCTATAGCCGGCAGGGGATTGGCCGGGCTCTGGTGCGCGCGGCACAGGCGTGGGCCCGTGAAGCGGGTTTTCATGCCATGACACTTTGCACGTTTACGCACGTGGCCTTCAATGGACCGTTTTATGCCAGCTGTGGATTCGTGGAGCTGGACCAACATCTGTGGGGGCAGGAGCTGGTGGCCCTGCGGCAGGCTGAGCAGCTCGCCGGCCTGGACCTCCTGGGCAGTCGCAGCGTAATGGTGGCGGACCTTACTGCTGGGGGAGGGCGTTAAACCCACCGCGGAATAACTTGAAGCGTCAAGTAGTTGACCTGGGTGAGACTACATCGACCAGCGAAAGAAACCATGAACCTCCCGGAGAATTTACTGTCAGCAGGGCTCACCATGGGCACCGTGATGCTCAAGGTGGGCAATATGTTGCTCATGAGCGACTATTACCACAGGGCGTTGGGGCTGGACATTGTGGCCGAGGCGGACGGGGGCCAGTATCTGGGCCGCGGAACCACGCCGCTGGTGCATTTACAAGCCGCCAACGGTCTGCGCCTGCCGGGGCGCGGCGAAGCGGGCCTGTTTCATACCGCGCTGTTATTCAAGGATCAAGCCGGCCTGGCGGCCACGGTGGCCACTGCGGCGCAGTACAACCCGCGGTCCTTTGCCGGCAGCGCCGATCATTTGGTCTCCGAGGCTTTTTACTTCACCGACCCCGAAGGCAATGGCATTGAGCTGTACTGGGACCGCCCGCGTGATGCATGGACCTGGAAAAACGGTGAGGTTGCCATGGACACCCTGGCCCTTTCCCCGCAGCACTACCTCAACGCGCACTTGACGGAGGAATCACTGGACTGCCAACGCGCCACCGACGCCGCCATTGGACACGTCCACCTCCAGGTCGGCGACATTGCCACCGCCGAGCAGTTCTACATCACCACCCTCGGCTTTGAAAAAACGGCTGGATTTCACGGGCAGGCTTTGTTCGTTGCCGCGGGCGGATACCACCACCACATGGCCATGAATGTCTGGAACAGCCGCGGCGCCGGACCCCGCAAGGACACCCTGGGCCTCGGCGAAGTCCGCATTCAGGTTCCCGGAGCAGACGACGCCGGCATCCTCCTGGAGCGTTTGGCCCACCAGGGCATTGCCGTTGCCAATACCGGCACCGAGCTGCTCTTTGATGATCCATGGAAAAACCGAATCCGCGTTAGTGTAGAAGCTGCGTAAACGCCGCGCTGGTGTTGCGCCCGGGAGTGCACAGCTCCCGCTTGCCGGGCCAGTCAGGTCCGTCCCGCCCCTTTGAAAGGCTTATGCGTGGCCAATTACTCAGAGTTCTTCATTGCCGACCATCACCAGGCTGTTGCCCGCGCCAAGGCCCGTGCCGCCGGGAAGTCCCCGGCTGTGGACGTTCCCGTCCTTCCCACCCCCGGTCTCAGCGATTTTGAAATTGAAGTCCTGGGTGAGTTTGCCGTCAAAAAGGTGCATGCAACGGGAGTCGGCGCCGAGCTGAACCTGGTGGACATTGAACTGGACACCTTGTTTGCCGTCCCCGATGCCCTCCTTGAGGTCTTCGCTGAGCTCAACGCCCCGGAAGACCCCGAAGACGTGAACGAGCTGGCCGCCGAATGGGCTGCCGCCGAGGAAATGGAATCCACTGTTGACGTCACCGGGCCGCTGCTGCGCGCCTTGACGGCCATGTCGGCCGCGGCACTTGTGGCAGTGGAAGACAACCCCAAAATGGCTTTGTTTTTTTATTCAGCCGAGTAGTCAGGTAATAACCAGGCCCCACGCTGCCGCAGCGTGGGGCAGCTCACCGGCGCCGGTGCGCAGACGACGTCGCGCGGATCATGGATTGTCTGACATAATGGACGGGTACTCGATCCGCGCGGCCCCTCTCTCCGCGTGATGGTCCTGTCCTTAGAGTTCCGCAGATCGGCCCGCCCCACGGGAGCGTGAAACGGATTTCGCCCCTTTTTCGAACCAGGAGTAACCACAAAAGTGGCCGTAAAGATTCGCCTTAAGCGCTTTGGTAAAATGCGCGCACCGTACTACCGCATCGTTGTCATGGACTCACACGCAAAGCGTGACGGCCGTGCCATTGAAGAGATCGGCAAGTACCACCCCACCGAGCAGCCCTCATTCATCGAGGTCAAGTCAGACCGCGCTCAGTACTGGCTGGGAGTTGGCGCACAGCCGTCCGAGCCCGTTGCCAAACTCCTGAAGATCACCGGTGACTGGCAGAAGTTCAAGGGCATCAAGGGCGCCGAAGGCACCTTGAAGACCAAGGCCCCCAAGGAAGCTTTCGTAGCTCCCGAGGCCAAGAACGTCGTTGTCAAGGAAGCCATCACCAAGAAGGCCAAGAAGGCTGACTCGGACGAGGCGCCCGAGAGCACAGAGGCTTAGCAACTTGCTGGCCGAAGCGCTGGAGCACCTTGTCCGCGGGATTGTTGACTCTCCCGAGGACGTTAAGGTGAGCGTCAAGAACAACCGCCGCGGGGAATCCCTCGAGGTGCGCGTTCATCAGGACGATCTGGGCCGGGTTATTGGCCGTCAGGGCCGCACCGCCCGCGCGCTGCGCACAGTGGTTTCAGCTCTGGCCAATGGCGAACCAGTGCGTGTTGACGTCGTTGACACGGACCGCCGCTAACCCGAACAACCATCTGCGCTTGTTCATCCTTGATTTTCAGCAATAAAGCCAAACGTTTGGCCCCGGCACCATAATGGTGGCGGGGCCAAACTTTTCCCCATTTATTACATAAAAGCACTTTTAGGAGTTTCCATGCAGGTCCAGGTCGCCCGGATTGGCAAGCCCCACGGCATCAAGGGTGAAGTGACGGCCCTGGTCCTCACCGACGCCCCCGGCTCACGTTTCGCACCCGGCACGCAGTTCGCCGTCGAACCTGCAAAGCTGGGCACCTTGACCGTGAAGAGCTCGCGCTGGAACAAGGACATCTTGTTGCTTGGCTTCGAAGGCACCATCACCCGCAACGACGCGGAGCTGTTGCGCGGTGCCACGCTCTTCTTTGAATCCGACGACGACGAGGACGACGACGCTTGGTACGAGCATGAACTTTTGGGCCTTGAGGTCCGCATTGGCGCCAAGCGCGTCGGCAAGGTCACCGGGCTGCGAACCCTGGCCGTGCAGGACCTGCTCATTGTCGAAGACAACGACGGTGATGAGGTCCTGGTGCCCTTCGTGGATGAGATTGTCCCCGAGGTCAATGTTGAGGACGGCTACGTGCTCTTGACCCCGCCGGCCGGGTTGTTCACAGTCAACAAGGAGACCACCGAAAACGATGAATCAGGCGAAGCCGCCGACCTCGATGGTTCAGAAGGAACAAAGCAGTAATGCGTTTTGATGTTGTCAGCATTTTCCCGGAGTACCTGGCGCCCCTGGAGCTGAGCCTGATTGGCAAGGCCCGCACCGAGGGTCTGCTGGAACTGGCCGTCCATGACCTGCGCAGCCACACAGTGGACAGGCACCGGACCGTGGATGACACCCCCTACGGCGGCGGCGCCGGCATGGTCATGAAACCGGAACCCTGGGCGCAGTCTTTGGCCGAGATTGCCGCGGCATCTCCCGTGTCCGACGGCGGCAAGCCCACCCTCATTGTCCCCTCACCTGCCGGTGAGGTTTTTAATCAGCAGTTGGCTTACGAGCTTGCCGGGGAAGAACACCTGGTGTTTGCCTGCGGCCGCTACGAAGGCATTGATGAGCGTGTCCTGGAATGGGCAGCCGAAGATTACACGGTCCGTCCCGTCAGCCTGGGCGACTATGTGCTCAACGGGGGAGAAGTGGCTGTGCTGGCCATGGTCGAAGCCATTGGCCGTTTAATTCCCGGTGTGGTGGGAAACCCGGAATCACTGATTGAGGAATCGCACTCCGACGGGTTATTGGAATACCCCGTCTACACCAAACCCTCCAGCTGGCGCGGCCGGGACGTTCCGGAGGTCCTGCTCAGCGGCAATCACGGAAAAATTGCCAAGTTCCGCAAGGAACTGCAGCTGCGCCGGACCGCCGAGCGCCGACCGGACCTCATTGCCGCACTGGACGTCTCCCACTTCAGCAAAGCGGACAGGAACGTGCTCTGGGATTTGGGATACGCCGTCGACAATGGCAAGGCAGTGGTGCGCGAAACCGCCGAACTCGATTAACGCCCGGCGGGTCCCCTATGGCAAAATAGGAGA
>JBBSSM010000052.1:0-14783 GCA_038242155.1 Actinomycetales bacterium
AGGTGCAGGGACCTGCCCGGCTCCAGGTGCTGATACCAATGGCGATGGTGTCATCAGCACCACCGAAGGTCAGCCCTCGTACGGCAAGATTGGCACCACGCTTTCCACCACCGGTGACACCAGTGACAAGGCCGCTTTGGACCTTGCCGTTGGCGGTATGGGTGCCAACTACAAGTACGAGCGCACCTTCACCATGAACGCTGCCACCATTGACTCCATCAAGGCCGGCACCGGTGTTGTTGTAGTCCATGGTTTGGATCCGGCTACGTTGTCAGCTGCAGGCCAGGAAGCCAAGAGCGATCTGGTTCCCTCATTGCCGTTGGCAGCAACGTCACCGGCATTGTGCGGCACACTGGTTGCTTCACAGATGGCAGCCATGCCCGGCGGAGCCCCCGGAACGGGTGTCACAACACAGGTAGCAGCTGCTGACGCTTCCACTTCACCTGACGTTGCTTGGTTCGCCGGCGGAGGTGCTCTGGTACTTGCAGCCGGTGCAGCTCTTGCCATGAACCGCAAAAAGACCGCCTCGGTTAAGTAGCGGCTGATTTCACCATGAAAAAAAACTGCAGTCGCCGCGGAGGCTCTTTGGGCTCCGCGGCGGCCGCGGTTCTGCTGGCAACCTTCACCTTTGGTGTTGCCGGATGCGGGCCCGCCGTTACATCCGCTAGCCCCACTTCGATGCAACAGGGCACCTTAAGCTCCCCAGCTGCGCCTTCCGCCAGCGCCGCACCACCATCCGTTGCACCCTCGAGCCCCGCACCGGCGAAAGCTCCTGCGCCTCCAGTTGTTCAAGGAGAAGTGCTTCCCGCCTCAGCCCCGGTTTCATTATCAATCCCGGACATTGGTTTGACCACGAACTTAATGACTTTGGCACGCGAAGCCAATGGTGAGGCAGAAGTACCTCCGGAAGCTGTCGGTTCCCCCGCCGGTTGGTATAAGTACTCCCCCACACCTGGCGAGCTTGGCCCCTCCGTTATCCTCGGTCACGTCAACGCGACCAACAACCCCGAAGGTGTCTTCTTTCGATTGCATGAACTCACCCAAGGCGAAGAGTTCTCCGTCACCCGCGCCGACGGTAGCGTAGCCGTTTTTGCTGTGGATAGAAGCGAAATCTTCAAAAAGAACGCCTTTCCCACCTTGGCCGTTTATGGCAACACCGATCGTGCCGAGATTCGGCTGATCACCTGCGGCGGCTATGAAGCCAGCTCCGGGGAATTCACCGAAAACTTCATAGTCTACGGATACCTTGTGTCCAACCAAGCCGGTTAATAGTCACCAGCCAGCAGGCCCACACCGTACACCACAGCCACGCGCACCATCGCCCCTAAGAATTTTGGATTGGAAGAACGTGTACAAAAAACCCAGACTTGCCGCTGCGTTGGCGCTAGCTGGCGCACTCACCCTGGCAGGGTGCAGCATGAGCGCGACATCAGGGACCCAGGCCCCTTCCGAGCTAAGTGCTTCTGGAATGTCCGGCTCTGCACCGGAGACTGGGTCTATGGACTCTATGGGATCAATGGAGTCCATGATTCACATTCAGGACGGCATGTTCCATAATCCCAAACCACTTCCCGCGGGCGCCACCGTTACTGTCATGAATATGGATGCCTCCACGGTGGAGATCGTGGCTGATGATTCAAACAGTTTTAAAATCAGTGTCGGAGCCGGCGCGGTGGTGAATTTCCAGGCACCGAAGAAGGCTGGCCTCTACCCTTTCCATAGCACCACAGGAGGTATGGAGGGTGTTTTGACTGTCCAAGCCGAGGGACCGTCAGAGGCCGCTAAAATGGTGTGCGCTGATGTGGCAAAGGTGGGTGTTCGAGACATTCTTTCCCTTAGTGAGCTGCCCAAAACATCGGAAAACTGGGACGGTAAAACTTTTTCCTGTAACTACCCGCTCACTGACGGGAAGTTTGTAATGTCAGTCACTGAATCGGCCACTGATGCCGAGGCGGTCACGCTGGCAGAAGAACTCGCAGGCTCTTCCCAAGCGGCACCCATCAAGGGTCTAGCCAATCTGGGATTGCCGGGATACCAGTCTGATTCCGGGACAGTCATTTTCGCTAAGGACAACATGACCTTACACGTTGACGCAACGGCACTTAGTTCAACGGTGGGTCCAGATCAGGTGACCCCCAGCAAATTCGCCTATGAAATGGCCACCACCATTCTGGGTTGCTGGACAGCACACCATTGATGCCCCCACTGACTTCATCGAGGCAATTTATCCTTTGATGGAACGTTGGGAAGGACCATATGAAACGATCTGGCTATACCCGGGTCAGCGCCACCGACCAGGACACCGAACTGCAGATCCGGGAACTTCAAGATGTCGGTTGCGAACGCATCTACCGCGATCATGGCGTCAGCGGAACTAAAACCAGCCGCCCGGAACGGGAGAAACGGCTAGAGCGCCTCAGTTGGCAGGACGCAGTCATCATCTGGAAATTGGACAGGTTCGAACGCAACACCCGCCATCTACTCGAACTACTCGATGACCTCAAGCCCTGCGGCATCAAATTTTTTTCCCTGCACGGCGGCATCGCCACCGACCCGACAGCGACCTCGACGGTGCCATGGCCCGGACCATGATCCCCATCATCTCCGCCTTCACCCAGCTCGAACGCGACCCCGAAGGCGAGACGTCGGTGAGACCGCACCCTTGGCCGGGAAGTGTACAATTCTGGGCATGACACTCGTTTCCAGCACAGGCTTCGCCCACGTCCGCCTAACGGTCACTGACATCCGCCGCTCCAAGGACTTCTACGACCGTCTTTTCGGATGGCAGGTGGTGGTGGACAACTCCGCGCACACCGATGATCCCGGGGTGCG
The DNA here is from genome assembly GCA_038242155.1 of Actinomycetales bacterium. GTDB lineage: Bacteria > Actinomycetota > Actinomycetes > Actinomycetales > Micrococcaceae > Specibacter. Next base: position 2,833 of record JBBSSM010000052.1, read on the forward strand.
GCAGTCACAGGAACAGTATTACGGCGGCGTGGTGTATCAGACGCCTCAGGGCACACTATTCGGATTACGCCCGGTCGGCACCGAGACGTTCAACCCTGACGTCACGGGGTTGGATCACCTGAGTTTCGCTGTCGAATCACGGACCGTGCTCGAGGCGGCGGCAGCTGAGTTGGACAACGCCGGCATCGAGCGCGGCGAGGTGACCGATCTGACTGATGCCGGCATTGCGATCCTGTCATTCCAAGACCCCGACGACATCAACGTCGAGTTGACCGCGCCACTGGGATGAGCCGGTTACCCCACCGTTTTGGCCGACACAGACGGCGTTGAGTTCAGCACCTGCCCTTGACTTCCGGTTTCATCCCAGGCAACGCCTAGGTATCCCTGGTTGACGATCCTCATGCGGCGCACCGTTGGACGCAGCAGATATCTATCTAGCGGCTGGAATGGTTGCGCACTCCCGTGACGGAGGAGCGTTTGCGTGAACGTCAGTGAAGGTCGCAGCCCGGCCCCAGTAAAGAAAAATCACCTCATGATGAGCACAACAGAAACTGAAGGTCTCGCGGTTCGGGTCGGCGGGCCGTCACGAACCGGGGTCATTCAGTCACTACGCGAGGCGGGTGTCCAACTCAATACCCACGCAGTGAGGTGTATTACTGGTACGGGACAATTCCTGAAAGGATTGTCCCGCACCAGTAATACAGTTAGGCCTTAAGCAGTGGCCCAAACGCTGAGCGGTCACCCTGACGCGGGTCTTCCCTGTCCCGGACCACCATGATGGGACCCTTGGTGTGGTGTCGCACGCCGTCGGTGGTAGAACCCAGCATCATGCCGGCAAAGCCGCCCCGCCCGCGCGTACCCATCACCACCAACTCGCAGCTTTCCGAGGCCTGAACCAGCTTCTCAACAGCGGAGCCCTCCACCAGCTGGACCTCAATGGGCAGATTGGGGAAGTGGCTGCGCAACCACTTTTCGCCGGCGTCGAGCTGTTCCTGAATTTCTGCAAAAAGCGCCTCGCGGTCCACGGGAGCTGGCATCCATGCCAAGGAACCCGTGTAAGGCTGGACTGCGCAAATAATGCGCAGGGCACTGCCGCTCCTTTCTGCCTGTTCAGCGGCCATGAGCACGGCGTAGCGGGCTTGGTCGGAGCCGTCCACGCCTACGGCCACCACCTTTTCCACCGGAGAACCGGCTGGAGCATCTGCATCCCCCTGACCCAAGCGCTGGGCACATTTGAGTGGAACCGTCACGGAGGGACATTTGGAGTGGGCCGGCAGGGCCGAGCTCACACTGCCCAGCAACCTGCCAATGAAGCCGCCGCGGCCGCGGGATCCGAAGACCAGCAATTGCGCAGTTTCGCTCATTTCAAGAAGCACACCAGCTGCGTCACCATTTTCGACGCGGGCATCGACCTGAACATTGAGGTGCGCTATTTTGGCTGCGGATTCACGCAGCACGGCTTCGGCGCCTTGCCGGATCACGTCGTCGTCCACGGTGGCATAGCCGCCATCCAACCCAGAGGCTGCAAAAATGGGGATGGTGTATGCGGTGACCAAATGCAGCGGTACTTGGCGCAGTTTGGCCTCGCGGGCGGCCCAGATGAGAGCGCAATGACTTTGTTCGGAACCATCGATGCCCACCACGATTCCTGTAGGGGTTGGTGCCGCAGCGGGTATAGCCCCTTGTGGTGATTCCTGCGGGGTGCTCATAGTGCGCCTCCTAATACTGGTACGCCGGGAGGGGTGCAGCTGTACCTTCGCGGCTCCCCATCGCGGCCTGTACTTGCGACTATTGCCGGTTCAGCAGGGCACGTCAAGTTCACGCCCGCCGGGAGGAAAAAGTCACTTTAAAAAGAGCATCTACCCAGCATCGCAAAAGTTCTGTAGGGTTCGAGGTGGTCTTGAACCCACCGCATGCTGTGCCATGCTGCTGCGTCAAGAACCGCTGAAGGTTGCTTCATGACCCATTGCTCCCAACGGGTCCGCAAGGCTGGTTCTCCCACCGTTCACGGAGGCATTTGCTATGACTGCTACGTTCCAAACTGCCCTGCGCAGCGCCCCTGAAATGACCACCACCATAGTGATTGGGACAGGTTTTTCCGCGTTGGCCGTTGCGGCCGAGCTCAACCGTCAGGGCATCGCCTCCATTGTGGTTGACGGCTTTTGCCCCTTTACCCCAGCTGCGCCTCAGCCTGCCACGGGGGGAATTAGTTTAGCGGACCTCAGCGAGCGCAGTGAGGTCCTTCGCATTTTGGAGCACTACGCCCGCCGCCACCACCTGGACATCCGCACCTCGACGCAGGCCATGGGGCTCAGTTGCCAGCAGGGGACAGCTGTGCCACGGCAATGGCGCGTGGACACAGGCTCGGGCACCATTAGCGCTCACACCCTGGTGTTTACGCGTGGTGCCCTGAGTCAACTGCGACGGGTGTTGCGGACCATGGGCGTCATCACGGCAGCGGATGCACGGGCCAGCATGCACTCGCGGGGTTTATATTTGGTAGGGGTTGGTGACCTGGCCCTGCCCAGCACGGTTGAAATTTTGCATCAGGCCAAGCGCGCCGCGCAATCCATCAAGTCCCGCATGGCACTGCCGCAGACCGGTTTGGCTTTCGCCTAATCCTCGCGCGAAAGACGACGACGGGCCGCGACCATCATGGCCACCACCAAACCCGCCAGCACCGCAATGAGGCCAATAATGCTCCACGGCACAGCGCTGGTATCCGTAACAGGGTCCGCTGCGGCGTCCGGCACGGCAGAGACCGAGGTGACTGGACCGGCGCCCGCGGCAGCCTCCGTTGGCGCAATTCCTGCGGGGGCTGATCCTGGGGCAGCGGCGGTAAAGCTGAACTCCCCCTCGATGGGGTGTGAATCCGAGGAGACCAAACGCCACTTTACGGTGTAGGCGCCAGCTGGCGCTCCCGAACGTACGGCTTGGCTCGCTACAGTGTCAAGCACCGTCACGTCCCCTTGCGCCCAATTGCTTCCTGCTTGATCCAACACCAAAACCTGGGAGCCAAGGGTCGCGGGAGTGTTGCTCATGCTGATCTCAATGGTTTCCGGCATAACAGCCACGGTGGAGTCATTGGCGGGTGTTGTTCCCGTGACGGCATCGTGAGCCATGACGGCCCCGGATGTTCCCAGTAAAACCAAAAAAGTAGCCACAAGTGTGGCTAAAAACCGGCGGCTAAGACGCTGCAATGTCATATTGGTCTCACTCATCCGGTGGCGGGCAAGAGTTTTCACAGCTCAATTTCCTTACGCTAGTTACAAGGGAAGCCACTTCACGCTACCTTAGAACAATGGGAGTTCCCTCGAGATAGGCGGCTCCAACGCAACGCTGGAGCCATATCCCAAGTGCCGACGTCATGCGTGGTTTACAGCGCCATGTCATCCGGTCATGGAATGCTGTGCCACCGCTCCACGGGCTAGTATTTCTTCGGTTAACTATTTTCCCCCCACTTTGCCCGGAAGGCTTTTCATGGCTACCTCCACGGACACGCGTCTGTCAGCGGTCGATAAATACTTCAAGATCACCGAGCGTGGCTCCAACTATTCGCGTGAAATTCGCGGCGGGTTCGCCACGTTCTTCGCCATGAGCTACATTGTGGTGCTGAACCCCCTGATCCTGGGAGGTGCTGATTCCACGGGCGCTGTGCTGGGCTTGGAACGGATTGCCGCCGTCACCGCCTTCGTGGCAGGTGTTTTGACCATCCTCATGGGTGCCTGGGCCAAACACCCCTTCGCTTTGGCTGCAGGTCTTGGCGTCAACGCCTTCATTGCCGTCACCGTGGCAACCAACCCGGGTCTGACCTGGCCCGATGTCATGGGCCTTGTGGTCCTGTCAGGTGTCACCATGTTTATTTTGGTGCTGACAGGCTTCCGCACAGCGGTTTTTAGGGCGGTGCCCGAGGGGTTGAAAACTGCCATTGTGGTGGGCATCGGTATGTTTATTGCTTTGATTGGTTTAGTCAACGCAGGTTTTGTCCGACGCATTCCGGACGTTGCCGGCACCACGGTTCCCGTGGGTCTGGGCTTTGACGGCAAGCTGCTGGGCTGGCCCACACTGGTGTTTTTGGTGGGCTTGGTTCTCACCATTGGTCTGGTGGTCCGCAAAGTCAAGGGCGGCATCCTCATAGGCATTTTAGTGTCCACCCTGCTGGCCAACATTTTGGAAATGACTCTCAATATTGGCCCCAGTTTCGATGGCACCACCGCCAACCCGCAGGGCTGGTCACTGGTCTCCCCACAGCTTTCCGAATGGTCCTGGCCCGACTTGTCCTTGATCGGTGAAGTAAACCTCTTTGGCGCCTTCAGTAAGCTGGGTGCGGTGGCTGCAGTACTGCTGGCATTTGTGATCTTGTTGAGCATTTTCTTTGATGCCATGGGCACCATGGTGGGCCTGGCCTCCGAAGCTGGCAGCATTGACAAAGACGGCAACATCCCCAACGTTGACCGGGTGCTGCTGGTGGATGCTTTTGGCGCTATTGCAGGAGGCGGCGCGTCTGCCTCCTCCAATCAAATTTACGTGGAATCCGGTGCGGGTATTGGGGAGGGCGCCCGGACGGGTTTGGCGTCAATTGTCACCGGCTTGCTGCTGCTGGTTGCCATGTTCGCCACTCCGCTCATCAAGTTGGTGCCTTTCGAGGCCGTGGCCCCCGCACTGGTGGTGGTGGGCTTCATGATGGTCTCCCAGGTAGGCAAAATCGATTGGTCCGACTGGGGCATTGGGATTCCTGCTTTCCTGACCTTCACACTCATGCCCTTCACATACTCCATTGCCAACGGCCTGGGTGCCGGCTTCATCTCCTTTGTCTTGATTCGCCTGTTCCAGGGCCGTGCCAAAGAAATTCACCCGTTGATGTGGGCTGTTGCCGCAGCCTTCGTTTTGTTCTTCGGTATTGGCGTGGTGGAGGACCTCTTCGGCGTCAGCTGACCACCGCCAAAGCGTAATGGCAGTTGCCGGACCATCAAACCTTTGAACAAGGTGGTCCGGCAACTGCCATTTTTTATGGCCGGCGCTAATGAGCCTCCGACGCCGCCACTTCATCCTCGAGCCCGTGGCCACCTTGGAACTGGGTCATGTAAAGGTTGTAATACGCACCGCGGCGCTCCAACAGCTGCTCATGATTACCGTGCTCCACAATGTCGCCGTCCTCCATCACCAAGATGGTGTGGGCGTCCCGGATGGTGGACAACCGGTGTGCAATGACGAACGAGGTCCTGTCTGTACGTAGCGCAGCCATGGCGTGCTGCACCAGTAATTCCGTGCGGGTGTCCACTGATGAGGTGGCTTCGTCGAGAATTAAAAGCGATGGCCTGGCAATGAATGCCCTGGCAATGGTCAGCAGCTGCCGTTCACCTGCGGAAACCGTGCCGCCGTCGGCGTCGATGACAGTGTCATAACCGTCGGGAAGTTGGCGGACAAACCTATCCACCATGGTGGCCTCGGCAGCTGCCACAATGTCCTTGTCACTAGCGTCCAGGCGCCCATAACGAATGTTTTCCCGGATGGTGCCCTCAAAGAGCCAGGCATCCTGCAGGACCATGCCCACCTGGGAACGTACCTGCTCCCGGGACAGCTCGCGGATGTCCACGCCGTCGAGCATGATCCGCCCGCCAGTGATTTCATAAAAACGCATGATCAAGTTCACCAGGGTGGTCTTGCCGGCGCCGGTGGGGCCAACGATGGCCACTGTTTGGCCAGGTTCCACCGTGAAGGAGACGTCGCGGAGCAAGGGCGTTTCTGGGGAATAGCCGAAGGAGACGTTTTCAAAGCGCACATGCCCATCCGTTTGCGCGGGCAAAAGCTTGGAGTCCCTTTCTGATTGTTGTTCGTCGGCGTCAAGGATTTCAAAAGTCCGCTCAGCGGAGGCCACCCCGGACTGGATCATGTTTGCAATTCCGGCGATCTCGGCAATGGGCTGCGAGAATTCGCGGGAGTACTGGATGAACGCGGTGGCGTCGCCCAAGGTCATCTGCCCGGTGGCAACACGGAGACCGCCCATCACGGCTACGAGAACGTAGGAAAGGTAGGAGACAAACTGCATGGCCGGCATGATCATGCCGGAGACAAATTGTGCCCCAAAGGAGGCTTTAAAGAGTTCTTCATTGCGCTCGTCAAATTCCGCCAGCATTTGCTCATCACGGCCGTAGGCACGGACCAGCTCGAGGCCTGAGAAGGTCTCTTCAATGTGCCCGTTGAGGGATCCGGTGTTTTTCCACTGCGCGGCAAACAATTTTTGGGAGCGTGTGCCAATGACACCGGCAATGACCCCGGAAAGTGGCAGCGCTATCAGGGCAATGAGGGCCAATTGCCACGACACAATGAACATCATGACGCTAATGCCGATGACTGTGAGCAGTGATTGCACCAGCTGGGAGAAGGCCTGTTGCAGCGCAGCCTGGATATTGTCGACGTCGTTGGTGACCCTGGACATCAAATCCCCGCGCTGCCGTGTGTCAAAGTAGCCCAGCGGGATCTTATTGAGTTTGCGTTCAATGTCTTCACGGAGTTTAAACACCACGCGCATGACCAGCGCGTTAAGCAGGTAGCCCTGAAGCCACATGAGAATTGATGCCACCGTGTACAGCGCCAACACCAGGACAATGAGGTGGCTGAGCTCAATAAAATTAATGCCGGTCCCGGGCACAATGTCTGCCTTGGTCAACATGTCAGCGAACTGGGGGTTCCCGGCGGCCCGCTGAGCCTGAATTTGCGCATCGAGGGGAATGTTGGCTGGAAGTTGGGAGCCAATGACACCGTTGAATATAACGTCCATGGCCTGGCCCAAAATTTTGGGGGCAATGACGGTGAGCACCACGGAGCCAATCACCAAGACAATGACCAGGGAGAACATGACACGTTCGGGGCGCAGCAGCCCTACAAGACGTTTTACGGAGGGCCAAAAATGTTCGGCTTTCTTGGCCGGCGCCCCACCAAACATGTCATCTTCACCCGTGGGCTGGTATTCGGGATACAGCTCCTCGTCGGGGTCAACTGCGGCTTGGGGTGTTTTCTCAAGGGAGACCTCAGCCTTGTCCTTCCTACCGTGGCGCCCCATCAGGCGACTCCTTCAATGCTCATTTGGGATTCCACAATCTCGCGGTAGGTCCCATTGTTTTCCACCAGCTGATCGTGGGTTCCCGCCCCCACCACGGCACCGTCATCGAGCACAATGATGTGGTCGGCTTCGCGGATCGTGGAAATGCGTTGGGCCACGATGATGACTGTGGCGCCGGCCGTGGCGCCGTAAAGTGATTGCCGCAGCCTCTGGTCTGTGGCTACATCCAACGCTGAAAACGAGTCGTCAAAGAGAAAAACCCGCGGGCGCGCGGCCAGTGCACGGGCAATGCATAACCGTTGCCGCTGACCTCCGGATACATTGGTACCGCCCTGAGCGATGGGTGTGGCCAGCTGCTTGGGCTTTTCAGTGACAAAGTCCTTTGCCTGGGCCACCCGCAATGCCTCCCACAGCTCGTCGTCATCCGCGTCGGGGCGACCAAACCTGAGGTTCGAGGCGACGGTGCCGGAGAACAAGTATGGCTTTTGCGGAACCAATCCCACCAACTCAGCCAACTGGCTGCGGCTTAGGTCGCTGACATCAACGCCACCAATGCGGACTGCACCCTGTTGCGGGTCAAAGAGGCGTGGAATGAGGTTCATCAGTGTGGACTTACCCGATCCGGTGGAACCCACAATGGCGGTGGTCTTCCCCGCCTCAGCTGTAAAACTTACACTGTTCAAGACCGGCTGTTCAGCTCCCGGGTAGCCAAAGGAGACGGCGGAAAATTCAACAGCGTGACTTTTGGGCAAGGTCCTGCCCGGGGGAACGCTCAGGCTGGGCTCGGCCGAAAGCACCTCATCGAGGCGTTCGGCCGAAATGGCGGCCCGGGGGATCATCATGACCATAAAGACGCCCATCATGACGGCTACCAAAATTTGCAGCAGGTACTGCAGAAAAGCCGTCAAAGACCCCACCTGCATTTGCCCGGCGTCGACCCGATGCCCACCAAACCACAACACGGCCGCCGTCGCCAGGTGCAAAATCATCATAATGACGGGGAACATCAGCACAAAGAGGTTACCCACCCGCACGGAGACACGTGTCAGCTTTTGGTTGGCGTCACGGTAGCGCTCCGCCTCGAATTTTTCCCGCACAAAAGCGCGGATGACCCGAATGCCGACTATTTGCTCCCGGAGCACTCCATTGACGGTGTCGATCCGGTCCTGCATTTCCCGAAAGAGCGGCAATAATTTCACCACTAAAAAGCCCACCACAATAAAAAGCAATGGCACAGAAACCCAGAGCAGCCACGACAACCCCACGTCTTCGCGCAGGGCCATGATGATGCCGCCAATGCACATGATGGGTGTGGAAACCATGAAGTTCAGTGCCATGAGCACCAGCATTTGCACTTGCTGGACATCATTGGTGTTGCGGGTAATCAAGGTGGCTGTGCCAAAGCGGCTGACATCCAAGGCCCCCAAGGCGTTGACGCGGTGATACACCTCGCGGCGCAAATCGCGGCCCATGGCCATGGCGGTGCGGGCACCAAAATAAATGCCGCCAATGGCAGCTATGACTTGCACAAAGCACACCATAATCATCGTCACGCCCGTTGACCAGATGAAATCAGTGTCTCCCCGGGAAATACCTTGATCAATGATTTGGGCATTTAGGCTCGGTAAATACAGGGCGGCTATGGTGGCGATGAGCTGGAGAACCAGGACGGCAACGACCCAGACCCAGTAGGGCTTAGCGTGGCTGACAGCCAGGCTTAGAAGTTTCACAGGATTCCCATTCGAATACACGTCTGAATTCCGACGTACCCAACATTAAACACCTGACACCCGCGACTGTCGAGACATAGCTCACTTTCCCTTTCGTGGCCCTGTCCGGCCGGGCCACCCAATGTGCCGCCACAGCCGGGACACGCTAGAATACTGCAGTTGCAAATGCGCGGGTTTTCAGTGCAGCAGCATGTTTTTTCACCCACAACCAGGCCTTAATATGGCACGCAACACTTAGCAGCGCCTCAAAGTGGCGCCACCTTCCTTTGCACCCCGTGTTAGAAAGCTCACCCATGAATCCCACAGGATCTGTTCTGACCCGCGGCCTCAACGCCCGGCACATCCGTTTCATGGCGTTGGGTTCCGCCATTGGCACGGGACTGTTTTATGGCTCTTCCAGTGCCATCCAAGCGGCCGGGCCGGCAGTATTGCTCGCATACATCATCGCGGGGGCCGCGGTGTTCATGGTCATGCGGGCCCTGGGGGAATTGGCCGTACGGCACCCCGTGTCCGGTTCCTTTGGTCAATATGCGGGGCGTTATTTGGGACCCCTTGCCGGGTTCATCACGGGTTGGACCTACGTTTTTGAAATGGCCATCGTGGCCCTGGCCGACGTCACGGCTTTCAGCATCTACCTGGGATTTTGGTTCCCGGACGTCCCGCGGTGGATTTGGATACTGGCCATTATTTTCTTTCTGGCAGCCATTAATTTGTTTAGCGTGAAGGTCTTTGGCGAGCTGGAGTTTTGGTTCTCCATCATTAAGGTCGCCGCCATTATTGCCATGATCGTCGGCGGTGCGGCCATTATTGTCTTCGGCTTCGGGATCGACGGCGGTCAAAAAGTGGCGGGCCTGGGGAACCTGGTCAACAACGGCGGCTTCCTGCCCAATGGATGGGTAGGCCTGTTGGCCGCTTTTGCCGTTGTCATGTTTGCCTTTGGCGGCATTGAAACCATTGGCGTGACTGCGGGTGAGGCTAAGGACCCCGGCAAGTCCATCCCCGCCGCCGTCAACACGGTGCCCGTGCGTATTTTGCTCTTTTATGTCCTGACACTTGGCGTGCTCATGAGTCTCATCCCCTGGCAGGACATTACGGGTGAAACCAGCCCCTTTGTGCAGATCTTTGACTCCCTTGGCATTCCCCTGGCAGCACATATTCTCAACGCCGTAGTTATTACAGCAGCCCTGTCAGCGATCAACAGCGACATCTTTGGCGCCGGCCGGATCATGTTCGGCCTGTCCCAACAAGGCCACGCCCCCGCCGTCTTTGGCAAAGTGTCACGCGCAGGTGTGCCATGGATGACTGTGCTGCTTATGACTGCCGTGCTCCTGGTTGGCGTCATCCTCAACGCCATAATCCCCGAAAACGTCTTCCTGCTCATTGCCTCCATTGCCACGTTTGCCACGGTGTGGGTATGGATCATGATCCTCGCCGCGCACATTGCCATGAAGCGCGAGATTGCCCGCGGCCAGCTCGCCCCGCCGGCGTTCCCCGTGCCATTCTGGCCGCTCGCCTCAGTGCTGACATGCGGGTTCATGCTGGGCATCATTGTGCTGTTGGGCGTCTACCCGGACACACGGGTGGCCCTCTATGTTGGTGCGGCATGGCTGGCGTTGCTGACCCTTGCGTTTAAGTTGTGGGTTCACGGGGATGGCCGACGCCGGCCCCACCTTGACGACGAAACCCCACCCGCCGCCGTGCTTGCGCCCGCACACCGGTAGCTAGTGTGGCGCCGTCTCGCTGGGGATGGGATCGTGCAGGGCGGGATCGTGCAGGATGGGGGCGCTGCGCGCGAAGAGACGCACCTTGGCGTCATCCCAGAGTTGAGCGGGCATGGCCCCGCCCAGTAAATTGCGTGGCAGACCGGAGCCGTCACCCAGGGGGGCATCGCTGCCAGCAATAATGACATTGCCTGAGCGACGGCCCTTCAGCATGGGCGCATCGGCAATGATGACCGTGTGCTTAAAAGCGGCCGCAATGGTGGCCGCTTCGCGCCGGGCAGTTGTCAGCGCTGGAGAATCACCACAGTTGACAACATATACGCCGTCGGACATAAGTACCTTTTTGGCCGCCACCGTGAACTCTGCAGTGGTGAGGGCATGCGGTGTTTTAGCCCCCGCAAACACATCCCGGATGATGAGGTCCCGGCTGGCAAAAGAGAGGGACTCCGTGACTTCACGAGCTTCCCCTACCCGAATTTTCAACAGCGGCGCACGGGGCAGCTCGAACCAGTCGCGGACGTAGTTGGCTAACGCGGCATCAATTTCCACCACCACGTTGCGGGAGTTTCGATAGGCTGCCACGAGATACCGTGGCATGGCACAGGCCGCCCCACCCAAACTGAGGGAGCGCAACTTAAAGTTGGCCTCCCAGCGGTCCTGCACCAATGCCATGATCCAGCGCATGTACTCAAAATCCAGGCGCAGGGGGTCAACTAAATCCACGTGCGAACTTTGCACTCCGTTAAGCATCAGCAACCAGCCGTGCGGGTTGTCGCCGTCGGGAATCAGTTCCGCCGTACCCGTGTCAGTTGCATAGCTTCCGGCTACGGGCCCCCTGGGCATAGCTGTCGTAAGGGTGGTTGCAGCTTCCGCCGCGTTGTTTTTAAGCGTTCGCTTCCGCCCCATCAGTGGGACTCTAGGGCATCCAAGGCCGCTTCGAGCCGGGTGACTTTGCCGCTGAGTTCCCCGGTGTGGCCGGGACGGATGTCCGCCTTGAGGACCAGGGATACCCGGGAGCCGTAGCGCGATACTGCTTCGGTGGCATGCTTGACCACCTCCATGACTTCATCCCATTCACCTTCAATTTCAGTAAACATGGAGCCGGTGTGATGGGGCAGACCCGAATCGCGGACAATTTTCACGGCCGCCGCAACGGCTGTGTGCACGGACGCGGCGTCGGCCGTTCCAGCAGGTTCATTGCACGGGGTGCCGCTGGGTGCTACTGAAAATGCCACAATCATGATTTTCTCCTCGTCGTTGGAGCAAAATTGCTCCGTTCATTACTTCCATTATGAGCAGTTCACCCCATGGTTTACGTCACGGGAGCCAGCTAACGTTACTGCCACGCCTGCACCCATATTCGCCCTCGTGCGCCCATTTGCCTATGACAGCTACGGCTCCTCCCCCAATGCTGCTGACACAGCCGGGCTTTTCGCC
>JBBSSM010000053.1:0-14675 GCA_038242155.1 Actinomycetales bacterium
CAGTACCGACCCGGGCCTGGGCGTCGTGATGAACCTGACAGTCACGGATTCCCGTGAGGCCCGTGCCGGGAGCATGTACGTGGCCAAGCCGGGCGAGCATGTCGATGGTCATGACTTCACAGCCGCCGCTTTTGCCGCCGGCGCCGTGATTTCCCTCGCTGAGCGTGAAGTGACTGCTGACAACGACGCCGCCGTTTTTCCCGCCGTCATAGTTGCCGACGCTGTGCTGGCCATGGGCCAACTGGCCGCCGAGGTGTTGCGACTCATCCGTGCCAGCTCCGCGTTGACTGTCATTGGCATCACGGGCTCGGCCGGAAAGACCACCACCAAGGATTTGTTGGCGGGAATCCTATCGACCCTGGGCCCGACGGTCGCCCCTATCGGGTCCTTCAATGGCGAGGTCGGTGTCCCGCTGACGGTTTTCAAGGCGGACACAACGACGCGCTACCTCATCATTGAAATGGGCGCCACTAAAAGGGGGCACATTAATTATTTGGCCAACATGGTGCATCCCGATGTTGGTGTGGTGTTATGCGTTGGCAGTGCCCACGCCGGGGAATTTGGCTCCATTGACAACATTGCCCAGGCCAAGGGCGAGCTCGTCGAAGCGCTGGCTCCGCAGGGCCAAGCCATTTTGAACTACGACGACGACCGCGTCCGGGCCATGGCCCAGCGCTCCGGGGCGCCGGTGATGTTCTTTAGCAGCGCCGACGCGCCCGCACGTGAAACCACTGCGGGCCCTGCCTTTGTCCAGGCCCGTAATGTGCACACCAACGCCGATGGTCAACCCGAATTTGAGTTGACCTTCCCGGGCGTGCCGCAAGCATCTGCAGCGCCAAGCTATGCAGTGCACAGCAAGCTTTTGGGCCTGCATCACGTGAGCAACCTTTTGGCAGCCGCCTCTGCAGCCCACGCCGTCGGTGCATCCGCGGCACACATTGTGGCCTCGCTCAATGCTCAACAGGCAGCCAGTCGCCACCGGATGGAACGCACCGACAGGGCCGACGGGGTGACGGTTATCAATGACGCCTACAACGCGAACCCGGAATCCATGCGCGCGGCGCTGCGCACACTTGCTGAACTGGGATCCACGGGGCGGCGCACCTGGGCTGTGCTGGGGGAAATGCTGGAGCTTGGCGAGGACACGGTGCTGGAACACGACGCCGTGGGCCGCGTGGCAGTGCGCTTAAACATCTCCAAACTGCTGGTGGTGGGGGCCGGTGCCCGTGCCATGCACGTCGGCGCTGTCATGGAGGGGTCCTGGGGGGAGGAATCCATGTTTTTGCCCGACGCTGCAGCCGCAGCGAAGGTCCTGGCCGGTGAACTAAAACCCGGGGACGTGGTGTTGTTTAAATCCTCCAATGGCGCCGGACTGCGGTTCTTAGGCGATCAGATAGCATTATCTTCGGGGAACAACCCCACAGAACCCCATGAAACTGCCCCAGGCGAAAGGACGGTCCAACCATGATTGCATTACTCATCGGAGCGGGCTTGGCCTTGGCCTTCGCCATGCTCGGCACCCCCTTTTTCATCCGTTTCCTCGTCAAACAAGGCTACGGACAAATCATTCGGGAAGACGGCCCCACAAGCCATCAAATTAAACGCGGCACGCCCACCATGGGCGGCACCGTGGTGGTGGGGGCAGTGGTCGCTGCCTATTTCATCACGCACCTTATTGTGTGGCTGATCAATCCCGCATCTGGAGGTCCCACGGCCTCGGGACTGCTCATGATTTACCTCATGGTCGGTATGGGCCTCGTGGGATTCCTGGATGATTTTCTCAAGATCAGCAAGCAACACAACACGGGACTGGACCCCAAAGGCAAGCTCATTGGGCAAGCAGTTGTAGGTATTTCCTTCGCCATCATGGCACTGAATTTTCCGGGAAAATCCGGACTCACCCCAGCGAGCACCTTTATTTCCTTTGCCCGGGACATTCCCAGTTTGAATTTGGCTTTTGCCGGGGCGGGCCTGGGTGTGGTGTTATTCGTGCTGTGGTCAAATCTGATCATTACAGCGGCCACGAACGGTGTGAATCTCACCGATGGCCTTGACGGTCTGGCAACGGGCGCAGCGATCCTGGTCTTTGGTGCCTATACGCTCATTGGCATTTGGCAAAGCAGCCAAGCCTGTAATTCGCTCAAGGCTCCCGGGGAAGCTGTCTGTTATCAGGTCCGGGACCCCCTGGATCTGGCGCTGCTTGCAGCCATCATGTTCGCCGCCCTCATTGGTTTTCTGTGGTGGAACACCTCGCCGGCGAAAATCTTCATGGGGGACACCGGATCCCTCGCCATTGGTGGTGCCATTGCCGGTTTTGCCATCCTGTCCCGCACGGAATTGCTCTTGGCCATCATTGGTGGCTTGTTCGTGGTCATTTCCCTCTCCGTCATCATCCAGGTGGGCTTCTTCAAGCTCACCAAGGGCAAACGCGTGTTCCTCATGGCCCCTTTGCAGCACCACTTTGAGCTCAAGGGATGGCGTGAAGTGACAGTGGTTGTGCGGTTCTGGATTCTGGCCGGCCTCATGGTCGCCGTGGGTCTGGGCGCCTTTTACGCGGAATGGATTGTACGGCTGTGATACATGCCACAAATCGACTTGACTCCCTCACCAGTTGGGACGCGGACTGGAAAGGTCTGCGCGTAGTGGTCACGGGAATTGGCCGCACGGGATTCTCCGTGGCCGACACCCTGGCCGAACTGGGCGCGCAGGTAGTGGTCGTTGCTGCCGCGGACGACGACGACGCCCGAGCCAGTGCCGACACTTTGCGGATCGTGGGCGTCACCGGGGTACTGCTGGGTGCGGCGACATCCACCAAACTGCCCCTGGTTGGCGGCCAGCTGGCCGAGCTGGTGGTCACCAGCCCCGGTTTCGCCCCCAGTCACCCCCTGCTCACCGCTGCAGCCAACGCCGGCATTCCCATTTGGGGCGATGTGGAACTGGCTTGGCGGGTGCGCATTAAAGCCGGTCGCAAGAGCGCACCGTGGATCACCATCACGGGAACCAACGGCAAAACCACCACCACCACCATGGTGGAGTCCATGTTGCAGGCGGCCGGCCTGCGCGCCATAGCTGCCGGCAATATTGGCACCCCCATTCTCGACGCCGTGCGTGACCCCGAGGGCTGGGACTTTTTAGCCGTGGAACTTTCCAGCTTTCAACTCCACTGGTGTGAATCCGTGGCGCCAGCTGCCAGCGTGTGCTTGAATCTGGCGCAGGATCACGTGGATTGGCACGGCAGCTTCGCCGCCTACGCGGCAGACAAGGCCAAGGTTTACGCCAATACCGAAATTGCCTGCATTTATAATGCCGAACAAATTGAAACGGAACGCATGGTCGAAGACGCGGACGTGCAGGAAGGCTGTCGCGCCGTTGGCTTTACCACGGGCCTGCCCGCGATCAGCATGGTCGGGGTCGTGGAGGGGCTGCTCGTGGACAGGGCGTTCATTGCAGCGCGCAAAGACTCTGCTGCTGAATTGGCTGCCCTCAGTGACATTGGCGACCTGGTGCCCCGCCACCTCGTTGCCGATGCCGCGGCCGCCGCCGCCCTGGTGCGTGCCTGCGGACTCACGCCCGCCGACGTCCGGCAAGGCCTGGTCAACTATCACAATGGCGAGCATCGCATTGCGCCCATCGCCACGGCTGAGGGTGTCTTGTGGGTTAATGATTCCAAGGCCACCAATCCCCACGCAGCTGCAGCTTCACTGGCGGCCTTCAACCCGATCATTTGGATAGCCGGGGGATTGTCCAAGGGGGTCAATTATGACGAGTTGGTGCAACAGCACGCAGCGCGCCTGAAAGCAGTGATTTTGCTCGGGACCGACAGTTCAGCCCTTGCCGGTTCCCTGGCCCGGCACGCACCCGGCGTGCAGGTGATCAGCACCCGCGCGGAGTCTGGCAGGCACGCCGAGCCCGGACAGTTACTCGGAGACGCCGTCATGGCTGAAGCCGTTGCCGCAGCAGCTGCCCTGTCCAGTGACGGGGATACGGTACTGATGGCACCGGCGTCGGCCTCCATGGATCAATTCACCTGCTACGCTCACCGCGGCCAGTCCTTCATTGGTGCCGTGCGGGAGTTGTTGGAGTCCCAGGCGAGCAGCACCCGGGATTCCTAATGGCTAAGCTATCCGCACGGTCACGGCCCGCCGCCACGGCAGTGCCCGCTAAGAAACGCGTGGGTGCCGGTGCCACCAAGGCGGTGCGGGCTGGCGGGAAAACTCCCCGGTCACCGCGCCGCAGGGGTCCCGTGGCACGGTACCGCGCATGGTTTAGGGAACGCGTGGGGCGGCCCACAGCTTCCTATTACTGGATCATTGGCACCACCCTCACCTTGACGCTCATTGGGCGCTTGACAGTGCTCTCCGCATCCACGGCGGAAACGATTTCCCAGGGGAAAAATCCTTATGAACTTTTCATTAAGGAATCAGCCTTTGCGCTAATTGGCCTTATCTTGATGTTCATTCTCTCGTGTTTGAGCATGCGATTATGGAAAAAAATTGCGCCATTTTTAATCCTGCTGGCCGTGGCACTGCTGGTGCTGACCCTGACCGGGCTGGGGGTGGAGGTGCAGGGAAACAAGAACTGGTTGGCATTGGGACCCTTTCAGTTTCAACCATCTGAAACGGCCAAGCTGGCCCTTGCCGTGTGGATGGGAGCGGTGCTGGCCGCGAAGGGTCTCCTGGTGCGCAAACTGGTGCACGTGCTGGTCCCGGTGGGATTGGGGGCTATTGTCATCCTGGGCCTGGTCATGCTGGGCAGGGACCTGGGCACCGCCGTCATTATTGGGCTGATGATCCTTGCCGGGCTGCTCTTTGCCGGTGTTCGGTGGTGGGTGGTGGCCGGGGCCGTGGGTTTGGGTGGCGCCGCTGCCCTTATTTCCTCCATCACCAGCGATAACCGATCCGGACGCATTACCAGCTGGTTGGGTGACTGCAGCGTGCCGGGATCGTGCGACCAATACCTCAACGGCATGTACGCCCTGGCCTCCGGTGGCTGGTTTGGTGTGGGCGTGGGGCAGAGCAGACAAAAATGGAACTGGATTCCAGAGGCCCACAATGACTTTATCTTTGCCATTATTGGCGAAGAGTTTGGTTTGATGGGCACGTCTATTATTCTTGGCCTTTATGCCCTGTTGGCCTATGCCATTTTCCGTGTCATCAATGTCCGCAGCGACACTTTTTCAAGAATTGTCTGCGGCATGATTTTGACCTGGATCATTGGTCAGGCCGTGGTCAACATTGCCGTGGTGGTGGGTCTGCTGCCCGTCATTGGTGTGCCGCTGCCCTTGATTTCCTATGGTGGCACCGCCTTGATCATGGTGCTGGCCGCCGTGGGCGTGATCCTCTCCTTTTCCCGCACTGAGCCAGAAAGAGTCGTAAAAATTTCATGACTGATAAAAACCTCCCGCCCCTGTCAGTGGTTCTTGCTGGTGGCGGCTCGGCTGGGCACGTCAGTCCGCTGCTGGCCATTGCGGCAGCCGTACTGGATCGCGTGCCCGATGCCTGCATTACGGCCGTGGGAACCAAAGACGGACTCGAAGCTGGATTGGTTCCCGCAGCGGGCCACAAACTCGTGTTCATTGACAAAATTCCCCTGCCGCGGCGCCCCTCAGTTGATGTGGTGAAGCTGCCCATGCGCCTTCGCCGCGCCGTGGCCGACGCCAAGGGAATCCTGCTCGATGCCAAGGCCGATGTACTGGTAGGTGTGGGTGGTTATGTATGCACCCCCCTGTATTTGGCCGCCAAATCACTGGGTGTTCCCATTGTGATCCACGAAGCGAACACTAAAGCCGGGCTGGCCAATAAGGTAGGTGCCCGCTATGCCCGTTACCTGGGGGCGGCCTTCGACGGAACGGGACTGCGAAATGCCAGGCGCGTCGGCATGCCCATGCGTAAGGCAGTTGCCACCTTGGACCGGGAGAGCGCCCAGGCCGGCGCCCGGAAGCGGCTGGGACTGGAGGCGGATAAACCGACCTTGATTGTCACGGGAGGTTCGTTAGGTGCGCTGGGCTTAAACCAAGCCATTGCCGGCTCGCTGCAGACGTTGGCGGAGGCAGGCATTCAAACCCTTCACGTCACAGGAAAAGGTAAAGCGGTCACAGCCAATGACGGCTCGATCCTGAAAGGTGGGCTTTACCGTCAGGTGGAGTACATCGATGACATGCAGGATGTTTATGCCGCTGCCGATGTGCTCCTGTGCCGCTCGGGTGCAGCTACGGTGTCGGAGGTGGCCGCCGTCGGACTTCCCGCAGTCCTGGTGCCGCTGCCGGTCGGCAACGGGGAGCAGGCGCGCAATGGTGCAGAACTTGTCCAGGCTGGAGCGGCACTGCTGGTGCCGGACGCCATGCTCAATGCGCAGTGGATTGCGCACAATGTTGTGCCCCTGATCCATGATGGCCCGCGACGTGAACGCATGTCTGCGGCTGCGGCTGCGCTGGGCATCCGTGACGCCGCTGAACAAATGGCCGAGCTGGTTATTGCAGCAGGAGGTGCGTAATGAGACATGATGACACCCCCTCGGCCGTAACGGCTCTGGCAGCCCAGCCCTATTTGCCGCCTCGACTCAATGACCTGGGCCGGGTGCACTTCATTGGCATGGGCGGGGCCGGAATGTCCGCCGTGGCCCGCATCATGGTTGCTCAAGGCGTGCCCGTGAGTGGTTCCGACGCGCGAAGCTCCGCCGGCCTCACCGAGCTGGGTGCATTGGGGGCGAAGATTTATGTGGGCCAGCACCCGGACCACGTCCGTGATGTGGACACGGTGGTGGTCTCCACCGCCATCCGTGAGAGCAACCTTGAGCTTGCCGCCGCCCGTACCCGGGGGCTGCGCGTATTGCACCGCTCCCAGGCGTTGGCTGCAGCCATGGCGGATGACCAGGTGGTGGCAATTGCCGGAACCCATGGCAAGACCACCACTACCTCCATGGTTACCGTCATGCTCCAGGGTGCAGGCGTGGATGCCTCCTTTGCAGTGGGTGGCACCGTGCAGGGACTGGGTGTCAACGCCGGACACGGCACTGCCCCGGTATTTGTGGCCGAAGCTGATGAATCTGATGCCTCCTTCCTCAATTACCGCCCGCACGTGGCAGTGGTGACGAATCTGGAAGCGGATCACCTCGATCACTATGGCACCGCTGAGGCCGTGTTTGCCGCCTTTGAAAGGTTTGTCGCCTTATTGCCGGCAAATGGCACCCTGGTCGCCTGCGCCGACGACGCCGGTTCGGCGGCCCTGGCTGCCAAGGCAGCCGCCGCCGGCACCCGTTGCCTGCTGTACGGCTATGCCGAAACGGCGGACATTAGGTTATTGCAGGGGACGCACGATGGTCTGCACACCGCAGCGCCCCTGGTGCTACGGCCGGACCTGCGGGCAGACCTGGCGGACCATGCCCTGGAGCTCCGGTTGCAAGTACCCGGAAACCACAACCTCAGCAATGCAGCTGCTGCCGTGGGGGTGGCTGTGGCCTTGGGTGTGAATGTTGATGACGCCCTGGCGGCCCTGGCCAGCTTTAGCGGCGCAGCCCGGCGCTTTGAATTCAAGGGCGAAGGTGGGGGCGTGGCGGTCTATGACGACTACGCCCACCACCCCACCGAGGTTACGGCCGCGTTGCAGGCTGCACGTGAAGTTGCCGGTCCGCACAAGGTGCACGTGGTGTTCCAGCCGCATTTGTTCTCCCGCACGGCAGAATTTGCCAAGGAGTTTGCCCGTGCCCTGGATTTGGCAGACACCGTGGCCGTAGTGGATATTTACCCCGCCCGGGAGGATCCGATTCCCGGCGTGAGCAGTGCCTTGATCACCGAGGCCCTGCGTCGGCCTTTCGGCTATGCACCCACGAATGATGCCGCCGTTACGGGCTTGGTGGCGGCAGCCCAGCCCGGCGACATTATTCTGACCGTGGGCGCCGGTGACATTACTGAACTGGGCGCTGACCTGGTGGGGGCGTTGCAGGCAGCCCGGCCTGGAGACGGGGGCGTGCATGGTTGAGCCCCGCAAGCCCCGGGTCATCAGGACACGGCCAGGAACCCCCAAGCCCCCTGGTGCGGGCGCACTTGAACCCGCAGTGCCAGGTGCGGTCCGGGCCACAAGCTCCAAAGTCACCCTTGTTCCAGTGGACCCGGCGGACGCTGCGGACACCGCCAGCACGGCCAAACCGGCCAAGCCGGCGAAACCGGTCAGCACGGCCAAACCTGCCAAACCTGCCAAACCGGAGCGTAAAGGCGCACCTCACCAGGACACGCCACCGGCCAAAGATGGGAACGGCGCGGCAAAGGGCCCTCTGTGGCGCCGGATTACAAGGAAACGGAACACCACCCAAGCTCAAAACGCAGAAGGGGGCAGCGGCCTGCAGGTATCGGGCGGCGCGCAGGTCCTCGCGTTTCCAGTTCCCGAATACAAGCGCAAACGCCGCCTGGCGGGATGGACGGCACTTGTCACGGTTGTTGTCCTGGCCGCTGTCATGGCGGTGGCATTGTTTTCGCCGGTGCTCGCCGTCAAAACCGTGGTCTTTGAAGGCAATAGTTTAGTGGCGGTAAAAACCCTGGAGTCCGCTCTGGAACCGCTCAGGGGAAAACCTCTGCCGCAGATTACAGACGCCCAGGTCAGGGACCTGCTGGCATCCGTGGTGCAAATCAAGGGCACACAAATCCAGGCACGTCCGCCGTCGACCCTGGTGGTTCAGCTGGTGGAGCGTGTTCCGGTGGCCCTGCTTAAAAATGGTCAAGAGTATGTTTTGGTGGATCAGGACGGTGTGCAGCTGGGGGCCACGGCCGATCCGGAAGCTGCTGCGCTGCCGCTCATTGACGGTGGGAAGGCCGTGATTGGTCAGGACACCTTTCAGGCCATGACAGCTGTTTTGGCGAACCTGCCGCAGTCCATCCTGAAGCAGCTGGCCAATGCCTCGGCCAGCTCCCCGGATGCCGTGGAACTAAAACTCACTGATGGGCGCACCATTATTTGGGGCAGTGCCTCCGACATGGACCTGAAGGCGCAGGTTTTGCAGGCACTGCTGGATGCTCCGCTGCCAGTCCCTGCGGCAGGCAAACCGGCCCCCGTACCCGCGAAGGTCTTTGATGTCAGTGCCCCGCGTCATCCAGTCACCCGATGACAGTTCCAGAGCGGACGCACACGCGTGCCACGGAAAATTTTAAAGGGATTGCCGCGACACGCGGCAGTGGTCATTGCATGCGGCGGCGATGCACCATAGCGTCACTGAGAAGAGTTACTTGACATAACTATAACCCTCAACTTGAGGGTTAGGCTGCAAAGGTTCGAGTTTCACTTGAAGGTTATCCTGATAACTTACACTTGATATTGGCTTCTTTGGCGGCACAGCAACACATTTTTGATTTTTTCAGCAACATCGAACAAGGGACACGTAACGTGGCAGCACCCCAGAATTACTTGGCAGTCATTAAAGTCGTAGGAATTGGCGGCGGCGGCGTCAATGCAGTGAACCGCATGATTGACGTGGGACTGCGCGGCGTGGAGTTCATTGCCATCAATACTGATGCGCAGGCGCTCCTGATGAGTGACGCCGACGTCAAGCTCGATGTGGGCCGTGAACTGACCCGTGGGCTGGGTGCCGGTGCCAACCCCGACGTTGGACGCCAGGCTGCCGAGGATCACGCAGAGGAAATTGAAGAGGTGCTGCGCGGCGCTGACATGGTGTTTGTTACAGCTGGCGAAGGTGGTGGAACCGGTACCGGTGGTGCCCCCGTCGTGGCACGCATTGCCCGCACGCTCGGTGCATTGACCATTGGTGTGGTGACCCGGCCCTTTACCTTCGAAGGCCGCCGCCGCGCCACCAGCGCCGAGACCGGCATTGAAGCACTGCGCGATGAAGTCGACACGCTCATTGTGATTCCCAATGACAGGCTGCTGTCCATCAGCGACCGCAATGTCTCTGTTCTTGATGCCTTCCGTTCCGCTGACCAGGTGCTGCTGTCAGGCGTCCAGGGCATCACCGATCTCATCACCACCCCCGGTTTGATCAACCTCGACTTTGCCGACGTGAAATCCGTCATGCAGGGCGCGGGTTCGGCGCTGATGGGTATTGGTTCAGCGCGGGGTGAGGACCGCGCCGTCAAGGCCGCCGAACTTGCCATTGCCTCGCCGTTGCTTGAAGCCTCCATTGACGGTGCCCATGGTGTCCTGCTCTCCATTCAGGGCGGTTCGGATCTTGGTTTGTTTGAGATTAATGAAGCCGCCCGTCTGGTTCAGGAAGTGGCTCACCCCGAAGCCAACATCATCTTTGGCGCCGTCATTGATGACGCCCTGGGCGATGAGGCGCGGGTGACAGTGATTGCTGCCGGCTTTGACGCACCTGAGCCGGAGAAATCGGCTCCCGAACCGGCTGCGGCTGCGGCTCCGCCGGTCCCGTCATCCGTTCCCGCCAGTGCCACGGTGACGAACCTGAACCAGTGGGGACAGCAGTCCGGCTCCCACGTGCCTGCCGATGGCGGTTTCGATGTTGAGCTGCCTGCCATTGTGGAGCCTGACCTCACGGGGCATCGCGCGGATGACCTGGATGTTCCAGACTTCCTCAAATAAGGCGTCAAGCAGCGCCACCTAAAGTGGTGGGATTCAGAAATGGTCAGGTTGTCAGCATGAGCAGTGTCAGTGAAATCAGCCCGGGCATTTGGGCTGGTTTCACCGACGTCGCAGCTGGCAACCTGGCCTTTCATGTCTCCGACGAACGCGCAGAAGTAGCGTTGCGGCGGGAGGCCGTGAACGCCGAACTCAGGACGCGCATTGGCCCCACAGTAAACCTTGCCTATATGCACCAGGTGCATGGCATTGAGGTGGCTGTGGTGGACCACGACGGATTCACTGTCAACGGCCATGCCGCACCAGAGGCAGCCTTTCCCGCCGCCGACGCCATGGTGGCTGTGGGGGAGAGGGCAGCGGCCCGCGGCCTGGCTGTCATGGTGGCCGACTGTGTCCCGGTGGTTTTAGCCGCACACTGTGCAGAGGGTGGGCCTGCAGGGGGTGAGCCGATCGTGGCGGTCGCCCATGCGGGACGTCCGGGCATGGAGCAGGGAGTCATTGCCGCCGTCGTGGCGCGCATGCGGGCAGCAGGTGCCCAGAACATTGCCGCCCGGTTGGGTCCCAGTATTTGTGGTCGTTGCTATGAGGTTCCCGAGGCCATGCGTGCGCGGGTGAGTGCAACAGTACCGGAGACCTTTGCCAGCACGTCCTGGGGCACCCCGGCGCTGGACTTGCCCGCCGGGGTGCTCGCCCAGCTCGCGGCCCTGGGGATAGCCGCACGGCCTTCCGGCCTGTGCACCCTGACGGACTCCCGCTGGTACTCGCACCGCCGCTCTCAGCGGGAGAATGCACCCCAGGGGCGCTTCATTGGCTTTGTGGCAGCTGGTCATTGACGGTCCCGTCGCGAAAATAATCTAGTGAAAGCAGTTGTTCCTCCATGACCTTGCATGAAGATCCCCGTACGGCTGAGCTGGCTGAACGCCTCTTGGCGGTACGGGCCCGGATCAACGCAGCTGTTGCTTTAAACGGCAGGCTGCAGGCCCCGGACCTCATAGTCGTGAGCAAATTTCATCCGGGCGCGGATGTGCTGCGGCTGTGTCACCTTGGTGTGCTGGACGTGGGAGAAAACCGCGATCAGGAAGCCTCCGCCAAGGCCCGTGAAGTTGCCGACCCACAGCTGCGGTGGCACTTTATTGGTCAGTTGCAGAGCAATAAGGCTAAATCCGTGGCCGGTTATGCCCACTCCGTGCACTCCATAGACAGGCCCGGGCTGATTACGGCCCTGGGCCGGGCCATTGAGGCACGCCAGCAGGAAACGGCACGAGCGGCCTTGAAATGTTATTTGCAGGTGGATCTCAGTGGCGCGGGCGGAACTGGCGGGCACGTAGCCGCAGCGGCGCCGCCAACAGCGAAAAGGGGTGGTGCCGCGCCGTCGGACCTGGCCCGGCTGGCTGACTTGGTGGCGGCCACGGCCGGACTTGAGTTGGCGGGTCTGATGGCCGTGGCGCCCCTCGGAGTGGCACCGGAACCTGCTTTCGAGCTGCTCGCCCAGGCATCGGCGGACCTGGTGGCAGGCCATCCACAAGCGGCTGCCATCTCTGCCGGGATGAGTCATGACCTGGAAGCCGCCATTGCCGTCGGGGCGACACACCTGCGTGTCGGTTCCGATATACTCGGCCCCCGCCCTGCCGTGGGGTAGCGTTTTCACTGTTGGCAGGAACGCGATTGTTACGCAAAATGCATCGCATGACATAATTTACGTAGATTTAAGCTGCGCACACTAATGAGGAGCTACCATGGCTGGCGCAATGCGCAAGACGATGATCTTTCTTGGGCTCGCTGACGGTGACGAGCACTATGACGCCGAGCATGCTCCGTCATTGGCGAAAGAGGAGAACCACTCCGAGTCTTCTGAGCGCGAAGCTGTCCCGGCCGCGACGGTCGCCCCTGAGAGCGCCGCACCCAAAACCGGGGACGACGAATACCGCGCTCCGGTCACCCCCATCAAACGTGCAGCTCAAAAAAGGGAAGAGGCTGAAAGTTTGCGTCAAATCACCACCGTCCACCCCCGCTCCTACAATGATGCCAAAATCATTGGTGAGAGCTTTCGCGACGGCATCCCCGTCATTATGAACGTCACTGACATGGGTGAAGCAGATGCCAAGCGGTTGGTGGACTTCTCAGCCGGCCTGGTCTTTGGGCTGCGTGGGTCGATTGAGCGTGTCACCAACAAGGTGTTCCTACTCTCGCCGTCGTACATTGAAGTGCTGGGCGATGACAAGAAAGTTTCTGATACGCAGGCCAGTTTCTTCAACCAGAGCTGATACCTTCCGCACACTTGTTTTACACTGCCCGGGCACAAAGTGCCCGGGCAGTTCGTTGTAGCAGGTGGTGTGAAAACACAAGTCCGTGCCTTGGCGCTGTGCTGGTCTATTGTGGAGTCAGGCTTTTTCTTTTCCAGAACGAGGAATGTGTGCCCGCGTGAATATAGTTTTTGCCCTCCTGTACCTGTTGTTTCTGTTGTACTTTCTCACTTTGCTGCTGCGCATGGTCTTTGACTGGATCCAAGTGTTTGCCCGCGATTGGCGGCCCAAGGGTGCGGCCCTGGTGGCTGCTTCCTTCATATACCGGCTGACCGACCCGCCGCTGCGCAAGCTTCGAGCCCTGATTCCCCCACTGAGGTTGGGCTCCTTTGCCCTGGACGTTGGCTTCCTGCTGCTCATCATCACAGTGGGCATTGGCATGAATGTCTCGAAAAGTTTGGCCCTGTAGCGCCACGTCATTAGTTTTCACCGGCGAAAAGCTATATTGTAAAAAACGATAGAGCCCAAGTGCAGATCGTTAGATGTGTATTCGGTACCGTAGTCGTAATTGGCAGCCGCCAAGCTCAGACTCACTAAACCCCATGAGGTGACTAGATGGCGCTTACGCCAGAAGACGTTGTCAACAAGCGGTTCCAGCCGACAAAATTTCGTGAAGGCTATGACCAGGATGAAGTTGACGATTTTCTTGACGAAATCGTCGTAGAACTCCGCCGGCTGCATCAGGAAAACGACGAGCTGCGCCAGCAGGTTGCCGGATCCGACACCGCTGCCACACCCGCTCCCGCCGCCGCGGTCGTGGAAAAGGGAAGCAACGCTTCGGAGCCCGTAAAGGGCAAAAAGCTGGGCAAGACCCCAGAGCCCAAGGTGGTCGAGCCCGCCAAGGAAACCGCTCCCGCCAGCAAGGAAGTTCCGACTCCCGCAGCCGCAGCGCCGGCAACAGCAGCAGCGTCCACGGCCGAGTCCGCAACCGGCGTCATCGCCTTGGCGCAGCGCCTGCACGACGAATACGTCAATGCAGGCGTCGAGCAGCGTGACAAGATCATTGCCGAGGCTCAAATTGAAGCCAGCACCCTTGTCAACGATGCCCAGGAAAAGAGCCGCAAGACTCTGGGTGCCCTGGAGCAGCAGCGCTCCGTACTGGAACGCAAGGTCGAGCAGCTGCGCGGCTTCGAGCGCGATTACCGTTCACGGCTCAAAACCTACATTGAAGGCCAGTTGCGTGACCTGGATGCCCGCGGTTCCGTGGCATCACCTGACTTCTCTGAAAGCACTTCCGACTCTTAACGGCAGCTGGTGAGGGCCGGTGGCACAGGGCAACCTGCGCCACCGGCCCTTTGCATGTCCGCCGACTATGATGAGAAAATCCAGTTTGAAAAATACACATGAAAGCCCCATGAGCGAAAATTCCCTGCCCGGCCCCGCGCCGACCCCGCCTGCCCGTCGTAAAAGCCATGTATGGCTCTGGTTGGGGGCGGCCGCTTTTGCCTACCTGTGTGACCAGCTCAGCAAATGGTGGGTCAGTTCCACCATGGAAATTGGCGAGCGGATTACGGTCATTCCGGGGCTGCTGCAGTGGTATCACATTTTAAACCCCGGCGCCGCGTTTTCCATGGGCAGGGATTTCACCTGGGTCTTCACCATCATCATGGCGGTGGTGTCGGTGATCATTATTTTCGTGGCACGCAGGATTGCGTCCTGGTGGTGGGCGCTGGCCCTGGGTCTGGTCCTGGGTGGTGCATTGGGGAACCTCACCGACAGGCTGTTTCGGCCGCCGTCGTTTGGCATGGGCCACGTGGTGGACTTCATTTCCTTCCCCAACTTTGCCATTTTCAATATGGCCGACATGGCCGTGGTGGGCGGCGTGATCACCATC
>JBBSSM010000054.1:0-14184 GCA_038242155.1 Actinomycetales bacterium
CAGCAGCTCATCGAGCGAGAGCAGCTGCACGCCCAGGCTGGCGGCGCGGGCCGAGGTGACATAGGGGTCATAGGCCACAATGTCCATGCCGAAGGCCTTGGCGCGCTCGGTGATGAGGGCGCCAATGCGGCCCAGACCAATAATGCCCAGCTTCTTTTCCAGCAGTTCGGTGCCGGTGTACTTGGAGCGCTTCCACTCACCATTCTTCAGCGCGGTGCTGGCGGCGGGGATGTGGCGGGCCAGGGAGAGGATGTGGCCAATGGTCAGTTCTGCGGCGGAGACAATGTTCGACGTCGGGGCGTTGACCACCATGACCCCTGCCTGTGTGGCGGCCTTGATGTCCACGTTATCCAGCCCCACGCCGGCACGGGCAATGACCTTTAAGTTCTTTGCCGCGGCAATGGCTTCAGCGTCGAGCTGTGTTGCGGAGCGAACTAAAATCGCATCAACGTCAACAATGGCGGACAGCAGGGCGGACCGGTCTGCGCCGTCGGCCTGGCGGATCTCAAAATCAGGACCCAATGCCTCAATTGTGGCGGGTGAAAGTTCCTCAGCGAGGAGTACTACTGGCTTGGTGGCGCTCACCTGTGACCTCTTTAGCTCTCTGTAATATTCTGGTGGGGATTTTGGTGAATGGTTTTGACGCTGTGTTTACAGCGGAAAAAGCCGGTCTCAAGTTTAGATGAGACCGGCTTCACTGCCGTCATAATTGCTCAACGCGGCGACGCAAGCGATGCACGTCACACAGGGTAAACGGCTGCCTTAGCGGGCCACGGAACCTTCGGTGTAGTCGTCGCTGTTGCTGATCCAGGAGAACAGTCCACGCAGTTCGCGGCCTGTGGCCTCGATGGGGTGATCCTCACCCTTCTTGCGCAGCGCCATGAATTCAGCACCGCCATTGTCCTGGTCCTCAATGAAGCGCTTGGCGAAGGCACCGCTTTGAATGTCGGCCAGAACCGCCTTCATGTTTTCCTTCACCTCGGGGGTGATGACGCGCGGGCCGGAGACGTAGTCGCCGTACTCGGCGGTGTCGGAAACGCTCCAGCGCTGCTTGGCAATGCCGCCTTCCCACATGAGGTCAACGATGAGCTTGAGCTCGTGCAGCACCTCGAAGTAGGCGATTTCCGGCTTGTAACCGGCTTCGGTGAGGACTTCAAAGCCATACTGCACCAGCTGTGAGGTGCCGCCACAGAGCACTGCCTGCTCGCCGAACAGGTCCGTTTCGGTTTCTTCGGTGAAGGTGGTCTCAATGACGCCGGCGCGGGTTCCGCCAATGCCCTTGGCATAGGACAGGGCCAGGGCCTTGGCGCCGCCGGTGAAGTCCTGCTCCACGGCAATCAGGTCCGGGATGCCGCGGCCGGCCTCAAATTCGCGGCGCACGGTGTGGCCCGGTGCCTTCGGGGCAACGAGGGCAACATCGACGTCGGCCGGGGGCGTGATGTAGCCAAAGCGGATGTTGAAGCCGTGGCCGAAGAACAAGGCGTCACCTGCCACGAGGTTCGGGGCAATGTCCTCGGCGTACACGAAGCGCTGAACCTGGTCCGGGGTCAGGATCATGATCAGGTCGGCTTCCTTCGTCGCCTCGGCAACGCTGACCACGCGCAGGCCCTCGGCCTCTGCCTTGGCGCGGGACTTGGAGCCTTCCTTCAGGCCAACGCGGACGTCGACGCCGGAGTCGCGCAGGCTCAGTGCGTGGGCGTGGCCCTGGCTGCCGTAGCCAATAACGGCGACCTTGCGGCCCTGGATGATGGACAGGTCTGCATCGTCGTCATAGAACATGTCAGTCACGGTGAAACTCCTTGAATAAATGGTGGGTAAAGCTGTAGGGAAAAGTAATTGCCAGGCGGCACGAAGGTGCCAGACGCTAGGAAGCGCGCAGTGCCCGGTCGCTCATGGAGCGTGAACCGCGGCCAATGGCCAAGGTGCCGGACTGCACAATTTCCCGGATCCCAAAGGGCTCCAAAACGTTCAACAGTGCAGCCAGCTTGTCAGCGTAGCCGGTCGCTTCAATGGTCAGCGAGTCTGTGGACACATCAACCACCGAGGCCCGAAACAGGTCTGCAGCCTGGGTTACCTGCAGCCTTGTTGCGGCGTCCGCACGCACCTTGACCAGGATGTGGTCCCGCTGCACGGAATTCTCTGACACCAATTCAACGATCTTAATGACATTGATGAGTTTATTGAGTTGTTTGGTGACCTGTTCAATCAGGTCCCCGTCAGCATCCACCACAACTGTCATGCGGGAGATTCCTGCGTTTTCCGTGGGGCCAACGGCCAGGGAGTTGATATTGAAGGCGCGGCGGGCAAACATACTGGCCACTCGGGTCAAAACACCCGGTTTGTCTTCAACGAGTACCGAAAGAGTGTGTCGTGTCATTTTCTAGTCCTCCTCTTCCCAGACCGGGGTCATGTTACGGGCCACCTGAATTTGGTCATTGCTGACGCCCGAGGGCACCATGGGCCACACCATGGAGTCGGGGCTGACCACAAAGTCAATAACCACGGGGCGGTCATTGATGGCAAGCGCTGCCTCAATGGTGGCGTCAATGTCTTCCACGCGCTCACAGCGCAAACCCACACAGCCGTAGGCGTCGGCGAGCTTGACGAAGTCGGGGACGCGCATGGTGTCATGGCCGGTGTTGAGGTCCGTGTTGGAGTAGCGGCTGTCATAGAACAGTGTCTGCCACTGGCGCACCATGCCCAGGGAAGAGTTATTAATGACGGCTACCTTGATGGGGATGTTGTTAATCCGGCACGTAGCGAGTTCCTGATTGGTCATTTGGAAGCAACCGTCACCGTCAATGGCCCAGACCACGCGGTCGGGGTTGCCCACCTTGGCGCCCATGGCGGCCGGAACCGCGTAACCCATGGTGCCGGCTCCTCCGGAGTTGAGCCAGGAGCGGGGACGTTCATACTTGATGAACTGTGCAGCCCACATTTGATGCTGCCCCACACCGGACGCGTACACGGCCTCGGGCCCCGTGAGTTCCCCAATGCGGGAGATGACCCGCTGCGGGGACATCAGCCCGTCCTCGGGTTCGGTCCAGCCCAGCGGGTAGGTGTCGCGCAAATTACCCAAAAAGGCCCACCAGTCACCTAGTTCAGGATTGCCATTGGCCTCAAACTCGGCCCGTACGGCAGTGGTCAAGTCCGGGATGATTTCCTTGAGGGAACCCACAATGGGCACATCGGCCGTGCGGTTCTTGGAAATTTCCGCGGGGTCAATGTCGGCGTGGATGATCTTGGCGTGGGGTGCAAAGCTGCTTAAAACACCCGTTACGCGGTCATCAAAGCGGGCACCGAGCGTAATCAGCAGGTCGGATTGCTGCAATGCGGTCACGGCCGAGACCGTGCCGTGCATGCCGGGCATGCCCACGTGCAACTCATGTGAATCCGGGAACACGCCCCGGGCCATCAAGGTGGTCACCACCGGAGCGCCCGTCAACTCTGCCAAAACCAGCAGCTCATTGGCAGCATTGGCCTTGAGTACGCCACCGCCTACGTAGAGCACAGGTTTTTTCGCGGCACGGATCAAGCGGGCTGCTTCACGCAGTTGCTTGGCGTGGCCGCGGAACACGGGACGGTAGCCGGGAAGATCAATGACCGGGGGCCAGGAGAAAGTCATCTGACCCACTTGGGCGTCCTTGGAAACGTCAACGAGAACCGGGCCGGGACGTCCCGTGGAGGCGAGGTGGAAGGCTTCTGCAAGAATGCGCGGAATCTCGTTGGGGTCCGTCACCAAATACGAGTGTTTGGTGATGGGCATGGTGATGCCCACAATGTCGGCTTCCTGGAAGGCGTCCGTACCAATCACTGCACTGGATACTTGACCGGTGATGGCCACCATGGGAACCGAATCCATGTGCGCATCCATGATCGGGGTGACCAGGTTCGTAGCCCCAGGCCCGGATGTGGCAATACACACACCAACCTCTCCGGTCACCATGGCGTAACCCTGGGCCGCGTGCCCGGCGCCCTGTTCATGACGCACCAGCACGTGATTGAGCGTGGAAGCCATGAGCGGGTCATAGGTGGGCAAAATGGCACCACCGGGAAGGCCAAAAATGTCCTTGACGCCCAACTCTTCAAGGCTCCTTACCAAGGCTTCGGAGCCGCTCATCTGCATGGGCGCCACAACCTTATTGGGACCTATAACATTGTTGGGTCCCACGACGCCGGAGCTTGCGTGCTGGGCGCTCGCGGCAGCTGTGACGGCACTGGGCGTTGCGCCGCTGGCGGAGGATTTAGCTGCCATCAGCGCTGGGCTGGCGGACGTTCCTTTACTCATCGGTTCTTCCTTTGGTAACTCATCTTCTCAAGTGTTACTTCTTCTATGGTCGCGCCCATTGCTGTGCTGGCCGCGGTGATTCGAGTTGCCGCTGGTGGTGGAAACAAAAAAACCCCTCAGCCCATAAGGCTCTCAGCGAGGGGTATGCACGTGGTGTGATGCCCTTTCATTGGAGCTTCACGGGAGCCTTGGCCATGGGTGTGGCCATTTGCGTCACGCGCTAGCTAATGACGACTACGAGCTTTGATTGCATGTGTGTAGTCTCCCGTTTTACGTACTTGAGTGTCAAACAAGGCATAGCTCATCTCACTATATGGACGTAGTGTCCAATAGATGGTCAAGGCTCTGCTTTGGTTCAGTTTCCGCACGTCAATGGCGCCTAATTTTTGCAGGCTGGGGTGGGCACTGACAGCCTTCAGACCCTGGGTGGCGAGCACTGTGAGCAGCGCTGCCGCCGGCACATGCTCGCCACTGAGCAGCAGTGGAGACGTGGAGTCGTACCGGGTGATCAGTGACCAGTTTTCACTTTCCGGATGGACCGCCGTGACGGCAGAAAAATAAAAGCTCAACCACCGGCCATCCACCTGGCACAAAAGACGCTGATTGCTGATCACGAGGCGGCACGGCTGATGCTCACGCCACTGGGCGGCGGCCTGACGGGCAGCGGCGTTTCGGCGGGCCGCATTGGCCATGACATTGACGCCCACTCGCGCTATGACGAACGTCGGCCTGCCATAGTAAAAACCCGAACTTTGGGAGTAGCTGACGTCCGCGCCGCAGTGCCGCGCATAGCCGGCCGGAACGTCAAGGAAAAATGTTTCATTGACATGGGGCACCACGTCCCAAATGTGAATGGCTGCGGGAATTTCACGTCAGGCAAGGCTGGCCTGGAGTGCCCGCGCCTGCTCCCACGCCATCGCTGAGCTGTTTTCCCGCTGCGCCACAGCGGCTTCTTTCCGGGTGAAGTGGCCCGTGGCCCGCCGCCAGTGACGAAAAGCACGGTACCCGCCGGCACTGGCATAGCCGAGACCCAACCAGGGGCCCACAGGGGCCACCAATAACAGCACCAGGGCAATTAGCGCCCACCAGCTCCGATTCCGTCCTCAAACCCTTTGGTGATGGGCGTAAGCCCCACCATGGCAGCGAAGTAGCTGACAGGCGCCAATACCAAAGGCACCACCCACCGCACATGACGCTGCCATGTTGTTGCCGCCTGCATAAATATCCCCCTGGACTTCAGTGACTTTTTTCCAGAGCCTGGCCGTCCCCACCGACACTGCCTCTGGACCCTAGCCCCTGGGCGCCGGCGCTTTTAGCCGCAGTACGCTCCCGTGGATGCGCTGTTGACCAACTTGGCGTATTTAGCCAGTACGCCGGAGGTGAATTTCGGTGGCAGGGGCTCCCACCCCTGGCGCCGGGTGGCCAGCTCGGCGTCGTCAACCAGCAAGTCAAAGGAGCGGGCGGCAATGTCCACCCGGATCCTGTCCCCATCGCGCACCAGGGCGATGGGGCCGCCGTCGGCAGCTTCCGGAGCAACATGGCCAATGCACAATCCAGTGGTGCCGCCGGAAAAACGCCCGTCGGTCAGCAGGAGGACGTCCTTGCCCAGCCCCGCGCCCTTGATGGCTCCGGTAATGGCCAGCATTTCCCGCATGCCGGGGCCTCCCTTGGGACCCTCATAGCGGATGAGGACGACGTCGCCGGGATGGATGCGTCCCTGATCGAGGGCTTCCAGGGCGCCCTGCTCACGCTCAAAGACCCGCGCCGTGCCTTCAAAGACGTCCAGGTCAAAGCCGGCACTCTTCACCACGGCGCCCTCCGGGGCGAGCGAGCCGTGCAGGATGGTGATGCCGCCGGTCTTGTGGATGGGGTTGTCCATGGCGCGCAGCACCTTGCCATCGGGATCCGGTGGATTGATTTCGGCCAGGTTCTCAGCCACCGTCTTGCCCGTGACCGTCAGCGCGTCACCGTGGAGGAGGCCGGCGTCGAGCAGTGCCTTCATGATGACGGGGACACCGCCAATCTTGTCCACGTCGAACATGACGTAGCGGCCAAAGGGTTTCAAGTCACCCAGGTGCGGGATCTTGTCGCCAATCCTATTGAAGTCATGCAGGCTCAGCTCCACCTGGGCCTCGCGGGCAATGGCCAAAAGGTGCAGCACTGCATTGGTGGAGCCGCCAAAGGCCATGGTGACGGCAATGGCATTTTCAAAGGCCTTCTTCGTCATGATGTCCCGCGTGCGGATGCCCTGACGCAGCAGGTTCACCACGGCTTCCCCCGACTTGCGGGCATACATGTCACGACGGCGGTCGGCGCTGGGCGGTGCGGCCGACCCGGGCAGGGACATGCCCAGGGCCTCACCAATGCAGGCCATGGTGTTGGCCGTGTACATTCCTCCGCACGCGCCCTCCCCCGGACAAATGGCGCGTTCAATACTGTCCAGGTCCTTCAAGCTCATCTTGCCGGCCGCGCAGGCCCCGACTGCCTCAAAGGCGTCAATGAGTGTGACTTCCTTTTCCGTGCCATCTTCAAGCTTGGCAAAGCCGGGCATGATGGAACCGGCGTACAGGAAGACGCTGGCGAGGTTCAGCCGGGCCGCGGCCATCAGCATGCCGGGCAAAGATTTATCGCATCCGGCAAGGAGCACGGAGCCGTCCAAACGCTCCGCCATCATGACGGTTTCCACGGAGTCGGCAATGACCTCGCGTGAAACCAGGGAAAAGTGCATTCCCTCATGCCCCATGGAGATGCCGTCGGATACGGAAATGGTGCCAAACTGCATGGGGAAACCATCCGCTGCAAAAACGCCTTCCTTGGCGCCCTGGGCCAATCGATTCAAAGACAGGTTGCAGGGGGTGATTTCATTCCAGGAGCTGGCCACCCCAATCTGCGGTTTCCGGAAGTCGTCGTCTCCCATGCCGACGGCACGGAACATGCCGCGGGCGGGGGCGGCGTGAATTCCGTCAGTGACCACCCTGCTGCGGGGCTTAATGTCGGGCTTGCCGTCGGCCGTCAGCACCAGGCCGTTCTTTTGGTCAGTGTCGTTCGTCTGCGCGTTCATGATGGCAAGTCTAGGGCCCGCGGGTGAACTGGACCACAATCACCTTCCTGGTTGGCGGCTCCATGACGTTCATCCCGCCCCGCCGGAATTGTGATCCGCACCCCAAAATTAAAAATTGCGGTTTTCGATTTCACACCGACGCAAAAAACCCGTATAGTTTCATGTCGTTGCAAAGAACGCCCCGGACACAATCCGGTAGTGATTTTCAGCAGTGAAAAGATGCACCTCTAGCTCAATTGGCAGAGCAATTGACTCTTAATCAATGGGTTTCCGGTTCAAGTCCGGAGGGGTGCACCACACAGGAACCGCTCCGACACTGGTAGCAACCAGTATCGGAGCGGTTCTTACTGCATCAACGGCCCGCACCTCTAGCTCAATTGGCAGAGCAATTGACTCTTAATCAATGGGTTTCCGGTTCAAGTCCGGAGGGGTGCACCACTAAAACCGCTGCAACCCCGGCCTGAGCCGGGGTTGCAGCGGTTTTTTTTGCATTGTATGTGTGTTCCCGCCACGCACTAGGCTCAAAGCAGGGCCCGCCATTGACCAGCCCAGACCAGCCCTGCCACGGCCGTGTGGCTGGCGGGAGTATCCAAGGAGTAATTCATGACCGAACGTCTCACCGTGGGTGACACCGCCCCCGCCTTCAGCCTGCCCAATGCCGCAGGCACCACCACGACCCTGGCGGATTTTGCCGGTCAACGGGTGATTATTTTCTTTTACCCGGCCGCCATGACGCCGGGCTGCACCAAACAGGCCTGCGATTTCCGCGACAACCTTCACTCACTGCAGTCTGCCGGCTATCAAGTGGTGGGTGTCTCCCCGGACCCCGTGGCCAAGCTGGAGAAGTTCGTGACCCGCGACGAACTCAGCTACCCGCTCCTCAGCGATGCCGACCATGGCGTGGCGTTGGCGTATGGGGCCTGGGGCGAAAAGAAAAATTACGGCAAAACGTACCAGGGCCTCATCCGCTCCACCATCGTGGTGGATCAACAGGGCACGGTGGAAATGGCGCAATACAATGTTCGCGCCACCGGACACGTAGCCAAGTTGCGCCGGGACCTAAAGCTTGATTCAGCTGCCACCAGCGACGCCCTCTGAAAGTGAAAGACCCCGCTGACAGTGTCAGCGGGGTCTTTCACTTGGTGCGCAAGAGGGGACTTGAACCCCTACGCCCGAAGGCACAGGTACCTAAAACCTGCGTGTCTACCAATTCCACCACTCGCGCAGGTGTATTGAAGCAAGAATTATACTACCTGCTCAATACACTTCCCTTGACCAGGAAGCACCCGGGGCAGGGAAGAATAAAGGAAAACCACCAGAATCCGCCACTAGGATAAATGGCGCAATGGTTTGCCGCTCACCAAGGAGAAAAATAACGTGTCTAGCAGTACTGGCCCCCTGCAAAAGGTGGCACGGCGTGCCGTGGCACTGGCCGCCGTCGTATTGCTCACAGCAACTGCCTGCACCGCCCCCACGCAGCCAACTCCCGGGACCTCCACGGCCACACCAACGCCCGTGCCTGCCGTGTTTGACTTTGGCACCGGCTCCGACCCTTCCGGCCTGGACCCGGCGCTGGTCTCCGATACGGAATCGTACCGGGTGACCCGGCAGATCCTGGAAGGGTTGCTGACCATTGACCCCGTCACGGGCGCTCCTGCTCCCAGCCTGGCCACGGCATGGCAACTGCAGGAAGACGGACTGAGCTACTCCTTCACCCTGCGCCCGGATGTCACTTTTCACGATGGCACAGCCTTTGATGCCCAAGCCGTGTGCACCAACTTTGAGCGCTGGTACACGATGGACACGGCGACCCGCGGGGACGGATCGCTGACCATGTTCAAGCAGGTGTTCCGCGCGTTTTCCGATGACGCGGAGAGTTCCGGCTACGGGGGATGCAGCGTTGACGGGCCCCTGAACGTGACCCTGAGCTTGAAAACCCGGCTGACGGGTTTCCTGCAGGCGCTGACCCTGCCGGCTTTTGCCATCTCATCACCAGCGGCCCTGCAGGCAGGAACAGCCGACATCCTTGACAGCACCTTCTCCGGCACCAAAGTCTCCAAATACGGGCTGCACCCGGTGGGCACGGGGCCGTTTACATTTACGACAGCGGAGCCCGGGGCCATCAGCATGAAATCGTATCCTGACTATTGGGGGGACAAGGGCGAAATTACTACCTTGAACTTCACCACCTTTGAGCAGCCCGAGAGCCGGTTTGCAGCGTTGCAGGATGGCACGCTGGACGGCTTTGACCCCGTCACACCTGGAAATTTGGACAAGCTCATTAAGAGCGGACAGCAAGTACTGCAGCGGGACCCGTTCTCGGTAATGTATTTAAGCATCAATCAAAAGGTTCCGGCCTTGGCCGATCAAAAGGTGCGTGAGGCCATTGCAGCTTCCATTGACAAGACAGCGATAGCTGCAAGTTACTTCATTGCCGGAACGGCCACCACCGCCCAGTTCATCCCCCCTAAACTCAGTGGCTTTAACAATGCCGTGGAGGGCGTCCCCTACGACCTGGCCAAAGCAAAGTCACTCCTGGCTGAATCCTCTTACAAGGGCGAGGAGCTGAAATTTTATTACCCCACCAATGCAGCGCGAACGTACTTGCCCTCACCTGAGAAGGTGTATGCGCAAATTGCTGCCGGGTTGACAGCTGCCGGGTTCAATATTAAGCCCGTGCCAATTCCGTGGAGCGAGGGGTATGTTAATGCCGTGAAGTCCGGCGGGGACCAGGCTTTGAGTTTGCTGGGTTGGAACGGCAGCTACGCGGATCCAGATAACTTTGTGGGCCCGCTCTTTAGCACCCCGGGCGCTGAATTGGGCATGAACGATCCACAACTGCTCTCTAAAATTACCCGGGCACGCGGCATGCCCGATGGTCCCGATCGGGTGGCAGCCTACGAATCCATCAGCAAGCAGCTGGCCGCCACCGTGCCGGCAGTTCCCATTGCCTTCCCCATCTCGGCCATTGCCCTCTCTGAGCGGGTTGCTTTTTATCCACTGAGCCCCGTGCTCAATGAGGTTTTCAACAAAGTGAAGCTGGCGCCGCGGCAAAATTGACGCCTGCGGCGAAAATCCCGCCCTGTCAGGGGTTGTCCCAGCCAAGGATTTACGCTTCCCGTCCCGGCCGCGATACGCTTCTAGCGCTAGGAAGAGCCTCTAACGGAGTTGACTGTGACCTTCATTTCGAACACCAAAGACGCTGACGTCGTTCTCATCGGAGGCGGCATCATGAGCGCCACGCTGGGCACCATGCTCAAGCAACTGGAACCCAGCTGGAAAATTGTGCTGTTTGAACAGCTCGACACCCCCGGTTTGGAATCCTCCAGCCCGTGGAACAACGCCGGTACCGGCCACTCCGCGCTCTGTGAACTTAATTACTCCCCCATGGCCAAGGATGGCTCGGTCAATCCGGCCAAGGCCATTCAAATCAATGAGCAGTTTCAGCTTTCGCGCCAGTTTTGGGCGCACTTGGTGGATGAATCATTGATTGGCTCGCCCAAGGGTTTTATCAACACCGTCCCGCACATGAGCTTTGTTATTGGCGAAGCGCACCGCACGTTTTTGAAAGCCCGGCATGAGGCTTTGAAGGTCAACCCGGTTTTCGCCTCCATGAAGTACTCTGAGGACCCCGCCACCATTGCCAAGTGGGCGCCGCTGGTCATGAAGGGCCGGGATCCCCAGGAGCTGGTTACCGCTACCCACTCCCCCGAGGGCACGGACGTCGACTTTGGTGCCTTGACCCGTGAGCTCATTGGTTACATGGAAAAAAACGGTGTGGAAATCAATTACAACACCTCGGTTAGCGATGTTGTCAGGACCTCCGACGGCGGGTGGGACGTTTCGCTCAAGCACCCCTCCTCCGGGGAGCGCGGCAAAGTCAAGGCCAAGTTTGTCTTTGTTGGTTCCGGCGGCGGCGCCCTGCACCTCCTGCAGAAGTCAGGTGTCCCGGAAGGCAAGGGATTTGGCGGCTTCCCCGTCTCCGGCCAGTTCTTCCAATGCACGGATGAAGCAATTGCCTCCCAACACAGCGCCAAGGTGTACGGTCAGGCGTCCGTGGGGGCGCCGCCCATGAGCGTTCCGCACCTGGATACCCGCTTTGTGAACGGCGAGCGTTCGCTGCTGTTCGGCCCCTATGGCGGATTTTCCACCAAGTACCTCAAAACTGGAAGCTACCTGGATCTTCCAGGTTCCATCCGCCCCAATAACTTGATTCCCATGCTGGCCGTGGGCAAGGACAATTTGGATCTGGTCAAGTACCTGGTGGGCGAAGTGACCAAGTCCCGCGCCGGCAAAGTGGAGGCGCTGCACGAGTACTTCCCCGAAGCCGATGGCAAGGACTGGGAGCTCATTACCGCCGGGCAGCGTGTGCAGATCATTAAGAAGGACGCCAAAAAAGGCGGTGTGCTGCAGTTCGGCACCGAGGTCATCACGGCGGCGGACGGCACACTGTCAGCCCTTTTGGGTGCCTCCCCCGGCGCGTCAACGGCTGTTCCCATCATGATTGAACTGCTGCAGCGCTGCTTCCCGCGCAAATTCACGCTGGAGTGGCAGGATTCTTTGCGCACCATGATGCCCACCTACGGCACAAAGCTCAATGACAATGCGGAATTGTTTGAAACGAGCCTGGCAGCCACGGCTGCTTCTCTGCAGTTGAACTAGTAGTTCCACCAGGAACTTCCCCGGTGCTCCCACGGACCCGGATTGAATAGGGCACGACAAACGGGGAAGTAATTTAATGTTCAAATTGGCCAAAATGTCATTGGGCAACCGGGCACTGATTGCCTTGATCACCATTTTTGCCATGGTGTTTGGGGTCATTACGCTTGGTTCCCTCAAGCAGGAACTCATCCCCAGCATTGAGTTCCCGCAAATTACAGTTGTCTCCGCCATGCCGGGGGCATCCCCTGCAGTGGTGGACAAACAGGTCAGTGAACCGCTGGAGGCGGCGCTTAACGCGGTGGAGGGGCTGGAATCCAGCACCTCCACCTCACGCAGCGGCTTCTCCACGATTAATTTATCCTTCACGTACGGCACCAACCTTGACCGGGCCCGCAACCAGGTTGACAGGGCCATTTCCACCGTGGGTCAGAGCCTGCCCGACGGCGTTTCTCCCCAACCGGTGGCGGGCAGCATCAATGACTTCCCCATTGTGTTCCTGGCCGTCTCCTCGGATTTGGATCTGGCCGCCCTCAACACTGAGCTGCAGCGTACGGGCGTGCCAAAGCTCATGAAGATCGACGGCGTGCGCAGCGCCGACGTCACCGGCGCCAACTCCCAGCACATTGAAGTTCTGCCGGAGCCGGCCAAACTGGCCGCCGCTGGCGTGAACCCCGGCGCCATTGCCAAGGCTTTGGAAAATAATGGCACCCTGGTCCCCGTAGGCCAGCTGGACACAGGCGGCACCACGCTCTCCATTCAAGCCGGCAGCCCTGTGGATTCCCTCGACGCCATCAAGGCTCTGCCTCTAGCTGGCTCCACGGCACGGGGCGCGGCGCCCACCATTGGCTCAGTCGCGTCAGTTGCTCTCGTGGATGACCCCACCACCTCCATTACCCGCACCAATGGGGAGCCCACGCTGGCGCTTTCCATTACTAAAAAGCCTTCCGGGGACACCGTCTCCTTGTCGCAGCAAATTGGCGAGGTACTGCCGGACATTGCCGCAGCCATGGGCAATAACACCACCTTCACCACCGTGCTGGATCAAGCGCCCTTCATTGAGAAGTCCATTCACGACCTCACGGTGGAGGGTCTGCTGGGGCTGGGATTCGCCGTCGTGATTATCTTGGCGTTCCTCATGTCGGTGCGCTCCACCCTTGTCACGGCCATTTCCATCCCGCTGTCGCTGCTGGTGACATTTATTGGGCTCTGGGCCACGGGTTACTCGCTGAACATTTTGACCCTGGGTGCGCTGACCATCGCCATTGGCCGGGTGGTCGATGATTCCATTGTGGTGATAGAGAACATCAAGCGGCATCTGAGCTACGGCGAGGACAAGAAGCACGCGATCTTGACGGCCATTAAAGAGGTGGCCGCTGCCATTACAGCCTCGACCTTGACCACGGTTGCCGTCTTCTTGCCCATTGCCTTTGTGGGCAGTCTGGCCGGGGAGCTCTTTAGGCCCTTCGCGCTCACCGTGACGTTTGCATTGATAGCGTCCTTGCTCGTCTCGCTGACCATTGTGCCGGTGCTGGCCTATTGGTTCTTAAAATCGACACCCGAGACGCAAACAAAAACTGCCACCGAAGAGCGGGAACGCTCCTCGCGTCTGCAGCGCGGCTACCTGCCCATTTTGGCCAAGACGCAAAAGCATCCGGTGGTGACGCTCATTGCCGGTGGCCTGATATTAGTGGCAACCTTGGCCATGGTTCCTTTTCTGCCCACGAACCTTTTAGGCGACACTGGCCAAAACAGCCTGAGCATTGAGCAGGTCCTACCCCCTGGCACCAGTTTGGAAGTCACCGGTGAAGCTGCCCGGAAGGTCGAGGATGTCCTGGAGGGCATTGACGGCGTGAAGGACATTCAAGTCAGCGCAGGCAATGCATCAGGTGGTTTTACAGCGCTGCTTTCCTCGGGCGCCTCCAGTGCCTCGTTTCAAGTCATTACCGATCCCGACGCGGATCAAGTCGCTCTCC
Source organism: Actinomycetales bacterium (assembly GCA_038242155.1). GTDB lineage: Bacteria > Actinomycetota > Actinomycetes > Actinomycetales > Micrococcaceae > Specibacter. The sequence goes on from JBBSSM010000054.1 coordinate 13,985, forward strand.
AGGACCGGGTCCGCGCAGCCGTTTCAGAAATTAAGGACGCCGGTGACATCAGCTTGTCTTCCCAGGGTGGCGGCTTTGGCATGTCAAACACCGTGGATGTCATTATTAAATCCACTACCGGTGAGGAACTGCAGCAGGCCAGCGACACCTTAGTGCAGGCCATGACAGGGCTGCCCGGCGCCCAATCAGTGACAAGCAAC
>JBBSSM010000055.1:0-12926 GCA_038242155.1 Actinomycetales bacterium
ATCACCATGGCCGAGGACATTGGCACCGGCGGCCGCGCAGGGTATTACGACGGCGTGGGTGCGGCCCGCGATGTGATTCAAAATCATTTACTGCAGTTGCTGGCACTGACGGCCATGGAAGAGCCCATTTCCTTCAATGCCGAGCACTTGCGGGCGGAGAAGGAGAAGGTGCTTGCGGCCGTTAAACTGCCAACTGATCTCTCCACACATTCCGCCCGCGGCCAGTTTGCCGGCGGTTGGCAGGGCGGGGAACTGGTGCAGGGGTACTTGGACGAGGAGGGAATTCCCGCCGATTCAACGACCGAGACCTATGCCGCCATCAAGTTGAACATCCATACCCGGCGCTGGGCCGGGGCACCGTTTTATTTACGTGCGGGCAAGCGTTTAGGCCGGCGGGTGACGGAAATTGCCGTCGTTTTCAAGCGGGCCCCCAATTTATTGTTTACCGACCATGCCGAGGATGATTTTGGTCAAAACGCCGTCGTTATTCGGGTGCAGCCCGATGAAGGCGTCACCATCCGCTTTGGTTCCAAAGTCCCCGGCACCCAAATGGAGGTCCGGGATGTCACCATGGACTTTGGGTATGGGCATGCCTTCACTGAATCCAGCCCGGAAGCCTATGAACGCCTGATTCTTGACGTGTTGTTGGGTGAGCCGCCGCTTTTCCCCCGGCATGAAGAAGTTGAATTGTCTTGGAAGATCCTGGATCCGTTTGAGGAATTTTGGGCTGCAGAGGGTACCCGGCCCGAAAGCTACGCGCCGGGGAGCTGGGGCCCGGCCTCGGCCGATCAATTACTGAAACAAGATGGAAGGACGTGGCGTAGGCCGTGATTGTTGATCTGCCCAATACAACCACTTCCAAGATCACCAAGAAGATCGTCAAATTGCGTGAGCAAGGTGGCGTTGTCACCCTGGGCCGCGTTTTGACACTGGTGGTTATCACCCGCAGTGGCCTGGAAGAGGAAGCCATTGCTGCAGCGAACCTGGCCAGCCGGGAGCATCCATGCCGGATTATTGTACTGGCAGCTGGTTCGGACAGCGATGAAACGCGCCTCGATGGTGAAATTCGGGTGGGTGGAGACGCCGGCGCGTCCGAGGTTATTGTTTTGCGTGGCTTTGGGGAACTTGCTGCGGAAAATGAATCCCTGGTTTCGGCGCTGCTTTTACCCGATGCGCCCATTGTGGCGTGGTGGCCCAACCAAGCCCCGGAGTGTTTAAGTACCTCACCCATTGGCAGTATTGCCCATCGCCGCATTACAGATTCAGGCAGTGCCGCTGAGCCTCGGGAAGCTTTGGCGCGCATGGCCCGCAGCTACGCTGACGGGGATACCGATATTGCGTGGACCCGCCTCACCAACTGGCGTATTCAACTGGCCGCTGCCCTGGATCAGTATGATGGCATTGATCCCATCACGGCGGTCAGCGTTGAAGGTGCCAGCGATTCCCCCAGCACGCTCTTAATGGCCGCCTGGCTGCAGCTTGCCCTCAATGTTCCCGTCACAGTGTCCGAACACAGTGCCGGATCGGGTATCCGCAGCGTGGCCATAGAGCGCGGCCAGGGCAGGGTTGAGCTCAGGCGCCCAGGCGGCATGGAAGCCATGCTCACGCAGACGGGCCAGCCGGAGCAGCGAATTGCTTTGCCGCGCCGTTCCCTCCAGGACTGTCTGGCTGAGGAGCTGCGCCGTCTGGATCCAGATGAAGTTTTCGGTGAAGTGGTGACAAAAGGTCTCAGCAAACTGCTGGCGCAGGAAAAGGTGGTCCGTCCATGAATAAAAACGTCCGTATTACCCCGCATCCATCCTTTGATGTTTTGGCAGCCACGACTGCGGCCCGGCTAATTACCCGCTTACTGGATGTCCAGAGCGAACGCGGCGAGGCCACCGTGGTGCTTACCGGTGGCAGCGTTGGCATCGCCACCCTGCGCGAAGTGGCTGCCTCCCCGGCCCGCCTGGCCGTGGACTGGAGCAAGGTCAATTTTTGGTTTGGGGATGAGAGGTTTGTTGCCGCAGACTCCCCCGATCGAAACGCGCGTCAGGCGGCTGAGGCGCTGCTTGACCACATTCCCGTGGATCCGGCGCGCGTGCATGTCATGGCGGCTTCTGACGACGCATCCGACGTCGACGAAGCAGCCGCGCGCTACACCACCGAGTTGGCAGCGGCAGCCCGCAGCGAATGGGAAAAAGATGACGACGCCCCCGGGGCCGTTGCCCCAGCGGCTCCGCGCTTTGACGTGTTGCTGCTGGGTCTGGGACCCGACGCGCACATAGCGTCGCTCTTTCCGGAAATGGCAGGTATCCGCTCTCAGGGCGTGCCGGTGGTAGCCGTACGGAACTCTCCCAAGCCGCCGCCGGAACGGGTTTCATTGACCCTGGAAACCATTAATTCCGCCGAAGAAATTTGGATTGTGGCCGCCGGGGCAGACAAAGCAGCCGCAGTGGGCCTCGGTTTGGCAGGTGCCAGCGAGGTGCAGGTTCCGGCGTCCGGGGCGCACGGCGTTTGCAAAACGTTGTGGCTGGTGGACCAGGCCGCGGCTGCCAAGGTGCCGTCCGCGCTTATGCGGCGCGAGAACTAAAGCGTAGGCTTAAGCTAAAAAGGAACCCTCAGCGTTGGCTGGGGGTTCCTTTTTGTTGCCGCCATTAGGCGGCGATATTGCCGTAGGACATGATGAGTCCAAGGCCAATGATGACAGCGCCCCACACAACGCCTAAAACCACTGTAAAACGGTTCAAATTGCGTTCGGCCACCCCTGAGGAACCCAGGTTTGAGCTCATGCCGCCGCCAAACATGTCCGAGAGCCCGCCGCCACGTCCCTTATGCAGCAGAATCAACAGGGTCAGCAGCAAGCTGGTGACACCCAAAAGGATCTGCAGGGCAATTTGTAATGCTTCCACGTATGGCAGCCTTTCAGCATGGTGTTGGGGTAATGCAAAACTTTGGTGTGTATACCGCCCATCAGTCTAACCATGTCCACCCACGCCTGGCGAATGGACACGGCTGGCTGGGCAGGAAGCTATTTGGTGATGAGGTGACTTTCAAAGCGGGCAATGCTGGCAAATTCCCCGGCATCAAGGCTCGCGCCACCCACCAGGACACCATCGACGTCGCGTTCACTCATGATGGCGCCAACATTGTTGGCCTTCACGGAACCGCCGTACAGCAGGCGGGTCCTGGCAGCCGTGTCGGCATCAAAGAGCTCCACCAGCTCCGTGCGAATGGCAGCACACATTTCCTGCGCATCTTCAGGTCCGGCCACTTCGCCCGTGCCAATGGCCCAGACGGGCTCGTAGGCAATGACAAGCGCAGCTGCCTCCGCGGCACTTAAACCCGCGACGCCGGCACGGACCTGTGCAAGGGTGTGGGCCACATGGGTGCCTGCCTGGCGGATGTCCAGGCCCTCTCCTGCACACAGCACCGGTGTGACGCCGTGGCGGAAGGCCGCCTTGACCTTGGCATTGAGCAGTTCGTCGCTCTCCTGGTGGATGTCGCGGCGTTCGCTGTGCCCCACCAGCACATAGCTGCAGCCAAGCTTGTGCAGGAAAGCCCCGGAAATGTCCCCGGTATACGCGCCGGAGTCCTGAGCCGAGAGGTCCTGCCCGCCGTACACCAGGTCGAGCCTGTCCCCCTGGACCAGGGTCTGCACTCCCCGAAGGTCAGTGAAGGGCGGGAACACGGCAACTTCCACACGGTCAAAGTCATGACGCGCATCGGAAAGTGTCCAGGCGAGCTTTTGCAGCAGGGTGATGCCCTGGACGTGGTCCATGTTCATCTTCCAGTTGCCGGCAATTAGCGGTTTCCGGTCAAAGTGACCGTTGGTTGAGGTTGTCATCGCTGTCTCGTTTCTTGCGTAGCGTGCGTTTGTAACGTGGAAAATTGCGCCAACTGGCGCGGGAAAGGCGGCCGCAGGTCAAGCCTGCCGCCGCCTTTCCGGTTTAGCGCTCCAGTGCGTTCAGTCCCGGCAGTGTTTTGCCTTCAAGGAACTCCAGGCTTGCTCCGCCGCCCGTTGAAATGTGTGAGAAGTCAGTGTCCGCAAACCCCAGGGTACGCACAGCCGCGGCGGAATCGCCGCCACCTACCACAGTGAATCCACCAGCAGCGGTGCTGGAACGCAACGCGTCAGCAACAGCTCGGGTGCCGCCGGCAAAGGCTGCAAATTCAAACACGCCCATCGGCCCGTTCCAAAACACTGTCTTGGCGCTCTCAATGGTTTGGGCAAAAGCTGCTGCCGATTCCGGCCCAATGTCCAGGCCCAGACCGGCCGCGCCAAAGGAACTCTGTTCAATGCCGTGTGCTGACACCACTGCATGCTCGGCGTCGGCGGAGAACCCCGACGCAACCACTATGTCAGTGGGCAGCACAAAAGTGGTGCCGGCCTTTTCCGCACGCGCCAAATAGTCCTGGACCACGGGAATCTGGTCAACTTCAAGCAGGGATGCGCCCACTGTGTGGCCCTGCGCCGCCAAAAAGGTAAACAGCATGCCGCCACCCACCAAAATGGTGTCTGCCTTGCCCAGCAGGTTGTCAATGACTGCCAGCTTGTCCGAGACTTTGGAACCGCCCAGCACCACAACATAGGGTCGTTGCGTGTCAGTGGTCAGCTTGCGCAGCACGTCCAACTCGGTCCGCACCAGGTCCCCCTGGTAGGACGGCAGAAGCTTGGCAATGTCAAAGACACTTGCGTGTTTGCGGTGCACGGCGCCAAAGGCGTCGTCCACGTAGGCACCGCGGTCCCCGGTCAACGCCGCAAGCTCTGCAGCAAAAGCCGCACGCTCGGCGTCGTCCTTGGAGGTTTCGCGGGCGTCAAAGCGTACGTTTTCCAGGACCAGAACACTGCCGTCGGCCAGTGCCGCGGCAGCGGCCTGCGCGTCGGGGCCCGTGGTGTCGGCGGCCAGGCTGGCGTTGAGCCCGGGAGCCAACTCTGCCAGGCGGGCCACGGCGGGCGCCAGTGAGTACTTGGCGTCGGGTGTGCCCTTGGGGCGGCCCAGATGAGCGCTGATCAGGACCTTGGCACCGGCGTCGGCCAAGGCCTTGATGCCGGGCAAAGACGCCCTGATACGGCCATCGTCCGTGACCTGCGAGCCGTCAAGCGGCACGTTTAAATCGCAACGGATTAAAACGTGCCGCCCACGGACACCTTCATCGAGAAGTTCGCTGAGGGTGTGCAATGACATATAGGTTCCTTAGAGCTTGGAGGCGACGAGCGTGGTCAAGTCGACCAGGCGGTTGGAGTAACCCCATTCGTTGTCATACCAGGAAACAACCTTGACCTGGTTGCCAAGGACCTTGGTCAGGCCCGAGTCAAAGATGGACGACGCCGGGTCGCCCACAATGTCGGAGGACACGATCGGGTCTTGGGTGTACGTAAGGTAGCCGGCCAGTTTGCCTTCAGCGGCTGCAGCCTTGTAGGCGGCGTTGACTTCCTCAACGCTCACTTCACGGCTGAGCGTTGCCGTCAGGTCGGTGGCGGAACCTGTGGGAACGGGTACGCGGATGGCGTAGCCATCCAACTTGCCCTTGAGTTCTGGCAGGACCAGACCAATGGCCTTGGCGGCACCGGTGGAGGTCGGGATCATGTTCACGGCTGCTGCGCGGGCGCGGCGCAGGTCCCTGTGCGGGCCGTCCTGCAGATTTTGGTCGGCAGTGTAGGCGTGGATGGTGGTCATCAGGCCACGCTCCAGACCAAAGCTGTCATTGAGAACCTTGGCCAGCGGGCCCAGGCAGTTGGTGGTGCAGGATGCGTTGGAGATGATGTGGTGCGTGGCGGGATCGTACAGGTCGTCGTTGACGCCCATGACAACCGTGATGTCCTCATCGGAGGCCGGGGCCGAAATCAATACCTTCTTGGCGCCGGCGGCAATATGCTTTTGCGCACCTTCTGCCTTGGTGAAAAAGCCGGTGGATTCAATGACGATGTCAACGTTCAACTTGCCCCAGGGCAGGCTGGCGGGGTCACGCTCGGCAAAGACCGTGATGGTCTTGCCATCGACCACGAGGTTGCCGTCAACTACCTCAACGGTGGCGTTCAAACGGCCCGCCACGGAGTCGTACTTGAGGAGGTGCGCCAAGGTCTCGGGGCTGGTCAAGTCATTGACTGCAACAATGTCAATGTCGGCGCCCTGTGCCAAAGCAGCGCGGAAGTAGTTGCGGCCAATGCGGCCAAAGCCATTAATGCCAATACGAGTAGTCATTTGTTTTCTCTCCTTGGTGCCCGGATGGAGCACACGTAGTCAAGTTGAAGGTCACCTTCAACCATTGTTTCCCGCACGACGTTGGGCAGAGATTTTTTGCTGATGCGCACCGACACGAACGCACCGTGATCTATCTTACATTCCATGGAGCCCGCTCCGCACCTTCCGCGGAGCGGGCATCCACATTTTGGTCAATTTGAAGCCCCTGCACACGTCGTCGAAAGCCGGCGGCGCAGGGCCCGGCACTTACGGCAGGATCAGTCCGGTGGCGTGGGCGCGGGCAGCCTCAAAGCGCTTGGTCACATCGGCCCAGTTGACAATGTTCCAAAATGCCTTGACGTAGTCAGCCTTGACGTTGACGTAGTCCAGGTAGAAGGCGTGCTCCCACATGTCCAGCATCAGCAGCGGGGTGGTGGCAACGGGGATGTTGCCCTGCTGATCAAAAAGCTGCTCAATGAGCAAATTGCCCCCGAGGCCCTCAAAGGACAACAGCGCCCAGCCGGAACCCTGAAGGCCCATGGCGGCGGCGGTGAAGTGCGCGCGGAAGGCGTCAAAGGAGCCAAAGGCGTCATCGATGGCTGCCGCCAGTTCACCCTCGGGCTTGTCTCCACCCTCGGGGGACAGGTTGTTCCAGAAGATGGAGTGGTTGGTGTGTCCACCCAGGTGGAATGCCAGGTCCTTGGAGAACTTGTTGACGTTGGCGAAGTTGTTGGTCTCGCGAGCTTCGGCAAGCTTCTCCAGTGCGGTGTTGGCCCCTGCCACATAGGCTGCGTGGTGCTTGCTGTGGTGCAATTCCATGATGCGGGCCGAGATATTGGGTTCCAACGCAGCATAGTCATAGCTGAGTTCCGGAAGTGTGTACTTGGTCACGGTTCCTCCATTGCGGTTTTGTAAGGTTGCCGGTTTTTTGTACCGGCACAGCGGGCCCGCCGGTGGCGGTTCCGCGTTCTACTCTTCCATACTAGGCACTTTAGCCATCGAGCATGTCAAAGGTGACATTGGACTCAGTTCCGGGGATGCCCAGATCCTTGGCTTTCTTATCCGCCATGGCCAGGAGGCGCCGGATGCGCCCGGCAATGGCGTCCTTTGTCAGGGGCGGGTCGGCCAGGCGGCCCAGTTCATCCAGGCTCGCCTGCTTATGGGCCACCCGCAACGCCCCGGCATATTTCAAATGCTCCGGCACGTCCTCCCCCAGGATTTCCAGCGCACGCTCCACCCGGGCACCGGCGGCAACTGCAGCCTGGGCTGAACGGCGCAGGTTGGCGTCATCAAAATTGGCCAGCCGATTGGCCGTGGCCCGCACTTCCTTGCGCATACGGCGCTCCTCCCACACCAGGAAGGTGGCGTGGGCGCCCATCCGGACCAGCAGTTCCCCAATGGTGTCGCCGTCGCGGATCACCACCCTGTCAATGCCGCGCACATCCCGGGCCTTGGCGGCAATGTCGAGCCGGCGGGCAGCACCCACAAGCGCCAAGGCTGCTTCGGGGCCCGGGCAGGTGACCTCAAGGGCTGAGGAGCGCCCCGGCTCGGTCAGTGAACCATGGGCCAGGAACGCGCCACGCCACACGGCCTCGGCATCCGCCGTGGAGCCATTGACCACGGCGGAGGGCAGGCCGCGAACGGGTCGGCCGCGGCCATCAAGGAGACCGCTTTGACGTGCCAGGGCCTCGCCGTCACGCACCACCCGCACCACGTAGCGGCTCCCCCGGCGCAATCCGCCGCCGGAAACCACCACAATTTCACTTTGGTGGCCGTATATTTCGGCAATGGCCAGGCGGAGCCTGCGGGCCGTGGCGGCAGTGTCAACCTCAGCTTCAATGACTATGCGCCCGGAAATGATGTGCAGTCCGCCCGCAAAACGCAGCAGGGCTGAGACTTCGGCCTTGCGCACCGATGATTTTTTAACATCAAGCCGGGATAATTCCTCTTTGACCGCCGCCGTCAACGCCATGGTGTGCCCTTCACTTTCACGTTCACTTATTTGTTCCCAAAAATGTCCCTGTAGGCCGCCGCAAGACGCAGGGGGTCATGCACGGCGCTTTCGCCGGAACTTCCCACCTTACCGAACACCACCGTGGCTCCCAGCATGGCAGCGGCCCGTTGAAACTCTCCAGCATCACCAATTGATCCGGGGTCAGCCAGGACCACGTCCACATGAAAGTCGGGTGCGTACTGGGAGATCACGTGCAGGTGATCGGCCGCGTTCATGCCCGTGGCTTCCAAATCATTGGTGTCCAGGTTCATGGTGAGCAGGCGCCGGGCCTTCGTTGCGCACAGCGCCTGTTGCATTTCCGGCAACAACAGGTGCGGCAGTACGGAGGTGTACCAGGAGCCAGGTCCAAGGACCACCCAGTCGGCTTCCCTGATGGCGTCCACGGCCTCCGTGCAGGCTGGGGCGTCCTCGGGCAGCAGGCGCACATTGGCCAGCTCCCCGGCCTTGGCCAGGCGGGATTGCCCGCGGATCAACCTGCCCTCACCTGCTTCTTCCCGCACGCTGCCTTCAATGGTGAGCGGGACGCTGGCCATGGGCAGAACCTCACCGCGGGCACCCAGCAGGGCACCGGCCCAGCGCAGGCCGGCCACGGTGTCCCCGAGCAACTCCCACAGCGTCACGATCAGCAGGTTACCCAGCGCATGGTTGTCAAGGGAGCCTGAGATGCCCGGACGGGAAGTAAACCGATGCTGCATGACATCACGCCAGGTGCGCCCCCAGTCAGTATCATCACAGAGCGCGGACAGGGCCATCCGCAAGTCACCTGGCGGCAGGACGCCCAACTCTTCGCGCAGGCGTCCGGAGGAACCGCCGTCGTCAGCCACCGTGACAATGGCTGTGACATCACTGGTGACAAGGCGCAGCGCGGAGAGGGAAGCGGCCAGGCCGTGCCCGCCGCCCAGGGCAGCTACCCGTACGCCCTCAGGGGCGGATAACCTGCTCGCGGAGGGGATAATGGGCAAGATTCCCGTGTGCATGACTACTCCCGGCCCAAGTCACGGTGCCGGATGCTGGTGGTGACGCGCGGCAGCTGCCCCAGCCGCTTGGCCAATTCAATGGCAACTGCCACGGAGCGGTGCTTTCCTCCCGTGCATCCCACGGCAATGGTGGCATAGTGCTTATTTTCCCGGCGGTACCCCTCCAGGACTGGTTCCAGGGCATGCACATACCTGTCCACAAAGTCGGCGGCGCCATTGTCATTGAGCACAAAATTACTGACTGCCTCATCCTGGCCCGTCAGTGGGCGCAGTTGCGGAATCCAGTGCGGGTTGGGAATGAACCGCACATCCGCCACATAATTGGCGTCCACGGGGAGGCCATATTTAAAGCCAAAGCTCATGATGGTCAAGCTCAGCACCACCGGGCCGGACTCGGAGAAAAGCTCCGTGACGGCCGTTGCCAACTGATGCACATTCATGACGGTGGTATCAAGCACCATTTCGGCCTGTGATTTCATTTCCGCAAGCAGCAGACGTTCAGCGGCAATGCCGTCGGTGATGCGGCCGTCCTTTTGCAGCGGGTGCGGCCGCCGGCCCTGCTCAAAGCGGCGGACCAGGGTGTCATCGCTGGCGTCAAGGAACAACACCCGGTAGCTGACGCCCGCAGCGGAGAGGGCGTTGAGGGATTCACGGATGTCGGCAAAGAGCGCCTTGCCGCGGACGTCAATGACCACGGCCAGCTTGGGCAGCGCAGCCGGCATCCGGGAGACCAGTTCGGCCAGGGTGCCGAGCATTTGCGGAGGGAGGTTCTCAATGACGTACCACCCGTGATCTTCCAAAGCATTGGCGGCAGTGCTGCGTCCAGCCCCTGACATGCCCGTCACCACGAGGAGCTCCGGTTCCACGGGCTTGACGGGGGTCAGCTGATCCTCAGTGGGGGCCGTGAAGTCTTGCTGTTCAGTCATTACTCATCCCTGTCCATAGATGGCGAATTCGATGCGTGTGCGTGCCGGGCTTGCCCGCAAGTGCCGCCACCACTATCCTGCCAGAAGTTGCGGGCGCAGAGGTTGCGGGTGCCGGAAGTGCCAGCCGCCGCATGGGCTTCGGGCGGCTATGCCAAAATTTCACCCGTGCTCATATTGACCGCCGGCGGCTGCTCCTGCTCCGTGCCCCCGTCCGGGTGGAGGGTCACAAAAATTGACTGCGCCAACACCGGCCCAACCCCCTTGGCCTGGCCCAGTTCCTCCACGGTGGCGGCCCGCACCTTTTTCAACGAGCCAAAGTGCTCCAGGAGCGCCTTTTGTTTGGCAGCACCAAGACCGGGGACCTTGTCCAACACCGATGCCGTCATGGCTTTCCCGCGCTTGGCACGATGAAAGGTGATGGCAAAGCGATGGGCTTCATCGCGGATGCGTTGGAGCAGGTACAGCCCTTCCGAGGCACGCGGCAAGATGACCGGGAAATCACTTCCCGGCACCCATACCTCTTCCAAACGTTTTGCCAGCCCCACGACTGCCACGTCCGTAATGCCCAAATCAGCGAGGGCACGCGAGGCGGCGTTGACCTGGGGTATGCCGCCGTCGACCACCACGAGGTTCGGCGGGTAGGCAAACTTGGACTTAGTGGGCTCAGTACCAGCGCCGTCAGCTGCGGGGTCCACGCTGCCGGAACCCGGCATGGACTGGGCGCGCTGGGCTTTCTCGCTCAGATAGTGGCGGAAGCGGCGGGTGATGACGTCATACATGGAGGCGGTGTCGTCAATGGCCGCGTCGCCGGTAATGGCAAATTTACGGTATTCACTTTTTTTGGCCAGTCCGTCCTCCACCACCACCATGGAGGCCACCACATTGGTGCCTTGAACGTGGGAGATGTCAAAGCACTCAATACGCAGCAGTGGCTGGGGCAGGTCCAGGGCCTCCTGCAGCTCCTGCAGCGCCAGGGACCGGGTGGTGAGGTCGCCGGCGCGGCGGGATTTGTGCAGGACCATGGCCTGGCGTGCATTGGCCTGCACGGTGCCCATGAGGGCTGCCTTGTCGCCGCGCTGGGGCACCTTGATGGAAACCTTCCCTTCGCGGAGTCCACCGAGCCAGTGTTCCAGCTGCTCATGGTTCGCTGGCAGTTCCGGCACTAAGATTTGGCGCGGAATGGAACCCTGCTCGGAGTCCTCGCTGCCGTACACCTGCTGCAGGAGGTGCTCCCACATTTCGGCGTTCGTGGTGTCCTCCACCTTCTCCACGACCCAGCCGCGCTGCCCCCGAATCCTCCCACCGCGGACGTAAAACACCTGCACCGCCGCCTCTAAGTCGTCTTGCTCGACGGCGAACACGTCGGCATTGGTCTCTTCGGCAAGAACCACTGCATTGCGCTCAAACACTTTCCGCAGGGCAATGATGTCATCGCGGAGGCTGGCCGCTTGTTCGTAGTCCAGTTCAGCGACCGCCGCGGCCATCTTTTTTTCCAGCGTGCCAATGAACCGTTTGGCTTCCCCGCCCATGAAATCGCAAAAGTCCTGGGCCAGTTCCTTGTGGTCCTCCACACTGATGCGTGACACGCAGGGCGCTGCGCACTTGTCGATGTAGCCCAGCAGGCAGGGCCGTCCGCTGCGTTCGGCCCGCCGGAAGACACCCACCGAACAGCTGCGTACGGGGAACACCCGCAGCAGGGTGTCCATGGTGTCGCGGATGGCCCCGGCCGTGTAGGGCCCAAAGTAGCGGGTGCCCTTGCGCCGCTCGCCGCGCATGACTTGAACACGCGGGTACTTCTCCCCCATGGACACGGCCAGGTAGGGGTAGGACTTGTCATCGCGGAAGGCCAGGTTATAGCGGGGCGAGAACTCCTTGATCCACGTGTATTCCAGCTGCAGTGCCTCAAGCTCACTGCCCACAATGGTCCACTGCACGCTGGCCGCATGATGGACCATTGCAAAGGTCTTCGGCAGCAGGGTGGCGGGATTGGCGAAGTAGGAGTTTAGGCGGGCGCGCAGATTCTTGGCCTTGCCCACATAAATGATGCGGCCATGCTCGTCCCGGAAACGGTACACCCCGGGGTCAGTGGGGATTTCGCCGGGTTTGGGTCGGTAACTTGCTGGATGTGCCATGGGCCTTACTCCACCGAGGGACTTTGGTTGTATTTGGGGCTGCGTGCCTGACCTGTCAGTTCGGCGATGGCATCCATGATGGCATCGGTTGCCGCACGGCGTGCTGGCAGAGCATGGTCAGGTCCTGTTTTGTCGAACATGAGGGGCTTGCCGTAGCGCAGCATGAACTTGGCTGGCTTAAAGCCCTTTTTCCCTGCCGGCTGCAGTTTTTCCGTGCCGATAATGCCCACCGGCACCACGGGTGCGCCCGTGGTCAGCGCCAGCCAGGCTACGCCTGTCCGGCCCCGGTACAGTACACCGTCGCGGGAGCGGGTCCCTTCGGGGTAAATGCCGACGCCCTCATTGCGGCTCAAAATCTCCAGCAACGTTTTAAGCGCCTGCACGCTGGCGGCTTGTTCGCCGCGTTCCACGGGAATGGAGTGCACCGATTCAAAGAACGACTTCATGAGCCTGCCCTTCACCCCTTTACCCGTGAAATACTCCGCCTTGGCAAAAAACGAGACCGGACGGGGCGTCAACGCCTGGACAATGACCGAATCAAAAAACGATAAATGGTTGGGCGCCACAATGAAAGGCCCCTGCGTGGGGACATTTTCCAGCCCCTCGACGGTGGGGCGGCAGAGGGTGGCAATGGTGCCGCGAGTCAGGAGCCGGGTTGCGTCATACAGTGCCATGGGTGGCCTCCCCCGCGGGTCCCTGCGTGAGCGCATGAG
>JBBSSM010000056.1:0-12794 GCA_038242155.1 Actinomycetales bacterium
CAGGCTGATGCCACTGCCATTCAATGGACGAGTCAAAAATAGGGCAGATGAATTCATCGCCAGAGAAAGATCGAGTCACGTTGAGAAGCAGTGGCACCTATCCTGCCAGTGGGCACCAGGCCTACCAAGAATCATTAGAGAGAAAGATAGTGTCTATGCCCAAGAATTTTCCCCCTGAAGTCCGTGACCGTGCAGTGCGCATGGTGCTGGATCGATTGCCGGACTATCCATCTGTGAATGCTGCTTGCAAAGTGGTGGCTTGCGAAGCTCGGCGTTGGTACTGAGTCGCTGCGCCGCTGGGTCAGCCAGGCCCAGGTTGATGCCGGTGCGAAAGAGGGCCCGAGCAGTAGCCAGCTGGAGGAGGTCAAGCGGCTGCGGGCCGAGGTCCGGGACTTGAAGGAGTCCAATGAGGTCCTGAAGCAGGCGTCGATTTTCTTTAGCTGAGGGAACTCGACCCTCGCCGCCGCTGATTTGCCGCTTTATCGACGAAATGCGTGTTGATGGTTACGCGTAACGAGTCGATCTGCACTGTCCTGCGAGGGCAGGGCGTGCAGGTCGCCGCACGAACCTACCGGGCATGGAAGAAGCGGCTTCCCGGAAGCCTTTCAAACACACCGTGGATCGTCTCATGCGTGATGCGGGCATGAACGGGCTGGTCCGGGGCAGGAAGACCCGCACGACAATCCCTGGCAAGGACGGGCGCCGGGCCGGTGACCTGCTCAACAGGGATTTCTCTTCGCTGGCACCGAACCAGGTCTGGGTCACCGACTTCACCTATGTCCCGGTCTATGCGGGCTTTGTCTACGTGGCCCTGGTCATCGACTTTTACTCGCGTGCAATCGGGGGGTGGAAAACGACCACTGCCAAGGACACAGCTTTCGTGGAGCAATGCTTGCGCATGGCGCTGTGGCGGCACCAGCACACCGGCCGGCTCGTCCCGGAGGGGTTCATCCATCACAGCGATGCGAGCAGCCAGTACACCTCGATCCGCTACACCGACACGCTGGCGTTGGAAGGCCTGCAACCTTCCATCGGATCCGTGGGCGACGCTTACGATAACGCCGCAACAGAGACCATGATGGGGTTGTTCAAAAACGAGGCCGTCGCTAAAGAATCACCGTTTCGTACCGGGGCGTTGAAGACCGAAAGTGACGTCATCGTGATCGTCTTCGAATGGGTCCACTGGTACAACAAAGACCGTCTGCACTCCGCCCTGGAGCACCAAACACCAGAGGAATACGAACAGTCCCACATGATTTACAAAACGGCTCGTTACCCGACGACGCCGCCCACAAAACGGCGGCAGGATTCCCGGGACGGTTCAGTGCAGCTGCCTGCAGTTTGTGGATGTGCGGAGTCCATGATGGCATCCAGTCCAGCTGACGCTACGGCCGTGGGAGCCTTGGGCTTTTTGGCCTCAGTTATATCTTCTGCAGCGGGACTCAATGGATGGGCGGAGAACTGTTGCAGCGCCCGTCGTGCTTGGAAAAGGTAAAGCGGGTGCGGCGGCTGGGAAGTACAAGCCGAAGAAGCGACAGCGGCACTAGCCAACACCGCCGGGAACGCACCCCAGCCCTGTCGTTTAGTCCCAGCCGAGCTCGTGGAGCCGTTCGTCGCTAATGCCAAGATGGTGGGCAATTTCATGGGTCACTGTCACTGTCACCTCGTGAATGACTTCTTCGCGGGTACTGCAGATCCCAAGAATGGGCTGACGGAAAATGGTGATGCGATCGGGCAGGGAGCCAGAACCCCACCAGGAATCACGCTCCGTCAACGGTGTGCCCTCGTACAGGCCCAAGAGGACGGTGTCGGGGTCCTCGTCGGGCGCTGGGACATAATCGTCGGCAATGAAAATGGCAACATTGTCCATTGCTGCTTTTATATGCACGGGGATTTGGGCAATTGCACTCTGCACGGCGTCGTCAAATTCCGACTCCGTCAGCGTGAATGGACCAAAGGTGGGGATGCTGGCCAAGGGGTCTTCTTGCATTTGTTCAGCCTACCGATGCACCCGCGTCGCAGTCCGGGACCACCCCGTTTTGTGTTCTGGGCAAATAAGCTCTATAGTTTTTTGAGTCCACTTCGGACCAATGCGTTGGCAACAACGCGAACGGTAAGAAGCTGACTTAGGCCCCCATCGTCTAGCGGCCTAGGACACCGCCCTTTCACGGCGGCGGCACGGGTTCGAATCCCGTTGGGGGTACTTGCGGGCAATGGTAAACCAGCTGAAAAATAGCTGGTACGCTATAACTCGTGAAAATCACGCGAAAGTGTGAAGGTAACATAAGTATGGCCCTGTAGCGCAGTTGGTTAGCGCGCCGCCCTGTCACGGCGGAGGTCGCGGGTTCGAGTCCCGTCAGGGTCGCTTTGGTTTTCCTGGTTAGTTCAGGAAGATCTGGTGACGAGATTTTCAGATCACCAAGGCTCTGTAGCTCAGTTGGTAGAGCGTTCGACTGAAAATCGAAAGGTCACCGGATCGACGCCGGTCGGAGCCACCAGCAGGACCCCCAAGAAATTGGGGGTCTTTTGCATTTTAAGCACTCATTCACATTCCGGCTGTTAACCTGATTAACCGGCGTTGCCCCTCAATTTTGTCCTCCATAGGCTTACCGTAGGAGAAATAGAAAGGCGTGTTCATGGATTTGCATAACCAAGTATCACCAGCCACCACCGAGGTTCCACAGGGACGGACTGTTATTACTGAAACAGCTGTAGCCAAAGTGGTGGGCGTGGCTGTTCGCGGTGTTGCAGGTGTTCATACTGTGGGAGCCGGCACCTCACGCTCCCTGGGGGCCATTCGGGAGGCGGTGGGGGCAACCGACCTCACCCAGGGTGTGGGGGTGGAAGTGGGCGACTCCCAGGTGGCCGTGGACATTGTTTTGGTGGCCGAGTACGGTTTCCCGTTGCAGACGCTGGCACATTCCGTCAGGGCAGCCGTGTACGCCGCAGTTGAGGAACTGGTGGGGCGCGGGGTGATCGAGGTCAATATTGAAATCGTGGACGTCTTCATTCCAGGACCCGAGCAGGATAAAGTTTCCACCCGTCCCCGCATTTCAGGCAGGCTCACCCAGCAAACCAAGCCGGTGGCGGTGGGTAAGGCAACCGTCGTTGCTGAGGAACCGCTACTGCCCCCCGAAGAAGGATCAGCAACACGGGTGGATTACAACAATCTAAGAGAAGTTGGGGAACCGCAGTGAATTTAAGCGTAGTCTGTGCCGCGTTTGGTGCCTTCCTGGCCTTTATGACGTTGGCCTACGGTTTCTGGGGCTTTGTTGTCTCAGCACTTTTCATTGCCGTTGGTGCATTTGTGGGCCGCGCCGCGGGCGGCAAACTCGACTGGCGGGGTGCGTTGGATGCCTTGAGTGGACGGCGCTCCTCGTCGTGAATGGGGCCGTTGTAGCAGGTTCCCATCCGGTGGCCGGGGCCGGAATGGCCGGGCACACCCGGATTAGCACGCAGGCGCTTAGCTCTGTGGCGAAGTTCGCCGCAGCACAGATTTTGCGGGCGCCCGCAGCGCAGGTGCGCGTCCATTGGGCCGACGATTCCGGCGCGCTTGCGCTGTCCATCTCCTCCGCCATGGGGGCGCCGTCCCTGCACGATGTCCGGCGCAATCCAGCGCAGGTGCCCCAAAGTGGCGGAACCGTGGTTGCTCGAGCCACGGCAGCCAAGGTACTCATTCTTGGGGAGGTGGAACGGTTGACGGGATCGCATCTGAGCCGCGTTGACGTGCGTATTTCGGGACTTGTTCCCAGCAGTACGGGGAGGGTGTTGTGAGTAGTTTTACCCACCGCGTTCTGCGCCGGGAAACGCATTCTCCGCGTTCCGTCATCTCAGTTGCCGCGGCACTATCGGTCAGTGTTGCTGCTATTTACTTCCTTTTGGAAATGGTCTTGGCTGCACTGGGGGAACCCAGTTGGTTGGCGCACCCGCTGGATGCACTGACGTGGCTCGCCGCGCTCCCGGGCAGCTTTCCACCTCTTCTGCTCATTGCAGCAGGCGTGGTGCTGGCGCTGGTGGGTTTGATTTTGCTGTGTCAGGGGCTGCTCCCCGGACACCGGGCCCGGCACGTTTTAACCCATCCTCGGGTGGCCATTGTGGTCGACGACGAGGTCATTGCTTCCGCTTTGGCGCGTTGTGCGCGCAGGGCCGCTGGCGTCACCCGCGAACAAGTCATGGTGGTGGTTTCCGCGCGCAGGGTCCAGGTCAATATCCGGCCCACCTCAGGTATCCGGTTGTCAGAAGCCTCCATTGCAGCTGCAGTGGAGGCTGAACTGGCGCAGATGGAGCTGACGCCAGCGCCGGCCGTGACAGTGAGGTTGGCAGCAATGGGGGTGATTGGCGTATGAATGGAACACCTCGGGGACTTAATAGATTCCTCCTGACCATCCTGGGCCTGGTTCTGCTCCTGGGCGGTGTCGGTTTGGCGCTCTTGGCAGCTGTTCCATCGGCAGCCCAGTGGTGGCAGGGTTACGCCGCCGCCCAGGTGCAATGGGTGAGGGAGTACGCGCAACGTTCCCAGTTGCTGCTGACGTCCCAAAGTTGGATTTGGCTTGCCGGCGCAGTGTTCTTCCTGCTCGTAGTGGTGATCATGATGAGCTGGATTGCCAGCCAAGGTAAAGGCCGGGCCAGCACTTTGCTGGATTTGCCCGGTAGCCCGGACGACGATGGTGCTACCGGAGCCATTAGGTTCAGTTGCGCCGTGGCTGAGCAGACACTTAAAAGCGCGCTCATGGAACGCAATGATTTACTGGGCGTGTCAGTGACCAGCTACGACATGGCGCGGCAAACAGCCATCAAGGTTCGTATCACACCCAGGCAAGGCGTGGCACCGCATCACGTGGCCCAGGAAATGAGTGAGCTGGTGACGTCCCTGGATCAACTCCTCGGCATTGAAGTTCCGGTGTTGCTGAGCATTGGGGCCGGTGCCAGGTCGCGATTCACTAAAGCCGAGCGTGTCCGCTGACGTGCCGTGTCCTCTGACGTGTTGGGTCCGCCGTCGTTCTGTCAGCTCGCGTTGGCCAGCTGTCTAATGGGCATCCAGCGGTTGGCCAGCCGGCGGTAGGCGGCTGCGGCGCCCGTCATGTCGCCTTCTGCCAGGCACTGCAACCCCATCTGCACGTCGGCGGGGGAGTCGTCGGGGTGGACGCGGTGGGCCACCGTGCCGTAGTCAAGTTCTACCACTCCATCGCCGTCAAAGTTGGCCAGCCAGCGGCCCAACTCATCAAGTTCGCTAAAAAGGTCCAGCTCCGGTGCCATGCTGGCCAGCATGAGCAGCATCCGCTGTGCCCGGTCCGCGGCCACCGACAGGGGAACGTGTTTGCGCACCGTGAGGATGCGGCCGTTGGATTCCACAACCTCCATGCGGTCATTGACGCTAATTAAAATGAACCAGCTAAAGGGAACGCCCCAACTGGAAGTGCGTGTTTGAAGGGGCAGTTCAGGCAGTGCGGCCCGCGTGGCGTCCGCTAAATCCGCAGCCCATTTTTCCTGCGGGAGGATCAGGGTGGCCAGTTCTCCCATGGACCCGCCCAACAGCTCGGCTGCTCCGGCAATGGAGCGGGCCACTATTTGATTGGGCGCGTAGAGCAGTGGTTCCCCCTGCCCCATCTGCAGCACGCGCACCCGGTCTCCGGCCGCCGTCGGCAATAAATGCGGTGCGGTGCGACCCACCCGGAGCAGGGAGTCCGCCAATTCGGCCACATCAACACTGACGGCATCCTGCTCCGCCGCCAATTTACCGGCCAAATAACCAAATTCAGTGTCCGTGTAGGACTCCCGCGGCAAGTACACGCGCAGGCTGGACAAAAAAGGTAGTTGCACCCCGCCCAAGTACAGCCCGGAATGCATGGATTAACCCAGTTCCACAATCACGGGGGCATGGTCGGAGGCGCCCTTGCCCTTGCGTTCCTCCCGGTCAATTTCAGCACCCGTCACCCGGGCAGCCAACGCGGGGGAAGCCAGCACAAAGTCAATGCGCATGCCTTCCTTCCTGGGAAAGCGCAACTGCGTGTAATCCCAGTACGTGTACACGCCGGGACCGGGATGGAAGGGACGGACGACGTCGGTGAAACCTGCCGCCTCAAACGAGCTGAACGCTGCCCGCTCGGGTTCGCTGACGTGGGTCAGGCCCTGGGTGCGGAAGAGGTCAATGTCCCAGACGTCGTCGTCCTGGGGAGCAATGTTCCAGTCCCCGGTCAGGGCGATCTGCGCATCGGGATCCGCAGCGAGCCAGCTCGCGGCCTGGTTTTTCAATTCATCCAGCCACTGCAGCTTGTACGGCATGTGCTCATCATTAAGGGCGCGGCCATTGGGGACGTACAGGCTCCAGATGCGCACCCCGTTGCAGGTTGCGCCAATGGCCCGTGCTTCCTGGACAGGGTCCTTGCCACCCTTGCCAAAAGCAGGCTGCCCCACAAAGGTGCGCTCCACATCCTCCAAACCCACACGGGACGCGATGGCCACGCCGTTCCACTGGCTGAAGCCAAAATGGGCCACTTCGTAGCCGTTGTTTTCAAAAAGCTCCCAGGGGAAGTTTTCGTCCTTGCACTTGGTTTCTTGGATAGTCAGGACATCCGCGTCAGTGCGCCGCAGCCAATCCTCCACACGGTCGGCACGGGCACGGAGCGAGTTCACATTCCAGGTAGCAATCTTCACGTCTCCAAGCTATCAAGTAAACGCGTAAGCGGCCGGAGGA
This sequence comes from Actinomycetales bacterium, assembly GCA_038242155.1. GTDB lineage: Bacteria > Actinomycetota > Actinomycetes > Actinomycetales > Micrococcaceae > Specibacter. Next base: position 6,695 of record JBBSSM010000056.1, read on the forward strand.
GTGCGGCCACCCGCCAGGCAAACTGTGACCAGCGACACCAGCGAAATGTTGCGGGGAGGGCCAATGAGGGGCGCAGGATTACAAAACGGTAACTCTTCACGGCCCCGGCGTAAGGCCACAAATGGGGACATTGCCTTCCCTTGCCAGCCGTAGGCCCCCGATTTATGCTGTTAGCGAAAATGAATTTGTTAGGGTTGGGACGAACCAGTAGACCGACAAGCCTGCGGGCAGCTGCCACAGTCCAATGCGACGATGACGAATCATCGTCGCATTTATCTGCGGCAGCCAGACACAGGTCGTCGAACTGGCGGTTGGGATAGCTTCCCGTTTTTGCCCTTTCGGTAAGGCCGTCGTTCCCTGTTGCCCCGGCCGGGGCGCGGGGAAGTAAGAGTTTGACGCGCACCTGCGCCTGCAGCACGAGATCACCAATCGCGTACGTTCGCGCCCAAAACCGGGCGCGGCCCTGCGCGTAGACAGGTACTACGTGTACGAATCCAAGATGGCTCCAACGCCAACCGGCCGTGTTTCGACCGATTATAAGGACCAGGCAGCTGGTGCTTCAAGTGATGTGGCGCTGAGCGTGAACCATGTTTACAAGGTTTTCGGCAAGCGTCCCGCCGAAGTGATCAAGCGCCTCAAGGAGGGCAAAAAACGCGATGAATTGACCGCGCTGGGCACCGCAGCCGTCATTGACGCCTCCTTTGAGGTTAAAAAGGGTGAAATTTTTGTTGTCATGGGCCTTTCCGGCTCGGGCAAGTCCACGTTGATCCGCACGCTCAACGGACTGTGGGCACCCACTGAAGGGTCGGTGGTGGTGGGCGGTACAGATATTTCAAAAATCAGTGACAAGGAATTGCGGCGCGTCCGCCAGGAGAAAATCTCCATGGTGTTCCAGCATTTTGCCTTGATGCCGCACCGCACCGTCCTGGACAACGCCGCCTATGCCCTTGAAGTGCAGGGCGTTGCCAAGGCGGAGCGGCTGATGCGGGCCGAGAAGGTCCTTTCCCTGGTGGGTCTGAAGGGCTGGGGGGAGAAGTACCCCGGCGAGTTGTCCGGTGGCATGCAGCAGCGCGTGGGCCTGGCCCGCGCCCTCTGTGCCGAGACTGACATCCTGCTCATGGACGAGGCCTTTTCCGCCCTTGACCCGCTCATTCGCCGTGAAATGCAGGAGCAGCTGGTGCTGCTGCAGTCCGAACTGGAAAAAACCATCATCTTCATCACCCACGACCTCAATGAGGCCATGTTCCTGGGTGACAGGATTGCCGTCATGCGTGACGGTGAAATCGTGCAGATTGGCACTCCGGATGAGATCCTCACCCACCCGGCCAACGACTACGTCGCCCAGTTTGTCCAAGACGTGGACCGCACCCGTGTGCTCACAGCCGGCGGGGTGATGGAGCCGCCGCTGGCCGTGGTCAATCTTTCCGGTGGAACCCGCAACGCACTGCGCACCATGCGTGATTTACAGGTGTCGGCTGCGTTCGTCGTTGACCGCCGCCGCAACTACCTGGGCACGGTGCGCGACCGCGACGTCATGAGGCAGGTGGAAGCGCACAACTCCGACCTCAACGCCGTGGTCCGCAACGGCATTGCACCAGTCAGCCCCGACACCGCCCTTAATGACTTGTTTGGCCGCGCCGTGGAAAGCCCCATCCCGCTGGCGGTAGTTGACGACGCCGGACGGCTGGTGGGTGCGTTGCCGCGTGTGACGCTGTTGGCTGCCCTGGGCAACGTGCCATCAACCACCGGCGAATTCCCTGCGGTCGATGCCTTCATTGCCCCCATTCCCGAACAAGTCGTCACCGCCGCGTTGGCGATGACCGAAGGAGATGCATAGTGGAATCGACATTGAGGATCCCACTGGGCAAGTGGGTTGAAGTTGGGCTTGACTGGCTGACCACCACGTTTGACAGTTTCTTCGACGTCATCCGCAGTATTTTTGTTGGTGCCTACGACGGTCTTGACTGGCTCCTGACAACACCTCCCTTCTGGGTCATTATCGTGGTCTTTGCAGCAATTGCCTGGTGGGCGAGCGGCTGGAAACTGGGTGTGGGCACGGCAGTGGGCTTCACCCTCATCGTGGGGGTGAAGCAATGGGAAAACGCCATGGATACGCTGGCACTGGTGGTAATCGCCACAGTCGTGGCCGTGGTGATCAGCATCCCGCTGGGCATTTGGGCGGCACGTTCCAACCGGGCTTCAGGGGTCATAAAACCAGTCTTGGACTTCATGCAGACCATGCCCGCCATGGTTTATTTGATCCCGGCCCTGGTCATGTTCCGGGTGGGTGTGGTGCCGGGCATCATTGCCACGATCATCTTCGCCATGGCCCCGGGTGTCCGCTTCACCGAACTGGGCATCCGCGGAGTGGACAAGGAAGTCGTTGAGGCCGGGCATGCCTTTGGTTCCAGTCCCGGACGGATCCTGCGCCAAATCCAGCTGCCGCTGGCCCGGCCCACCATCATGGCCGGCATCAACCAGGTCATCATGCTCTCGCTCTCCATGGTGGTCATTGCCGGCATGGTTGGCGCTGGGGGCCTGGGCGGGGACATTGTTGCCGCCTTGAACCGCATCGACGCCGGCCTCGGCTTCGAAGCGGGCATCGCCGTCGTGATTGTCGCCATTTTCCTGGACCGGGTGACGGCCAGCTTTGGCGCCAACACCGCAGGCGTGGTTGGCAAGAGCGCCTAAGACCAGCTGCACACAATAAATTTGCAAACCAATCGCGGCAGTCGCGAATGCAGGGTTGCCAATGAAAGGAATGAACCATGAAAAAGAAAATGATGGGTGTTGCCATGGCGGCAACACTTGCACTGGGTCTGACCTCCTGCGGCTCCGGAAGCGAAGCCGCAATGGTGGAAAACGGTGACAAGCAGGACTTGAAAGTTGTGGTGTTCAACGGCTGGGATGAGGGCGTAGCTGCCTCCGAGCTGTGGAAGGTGATCCTTACCGAAAAGGGCTACAACGTTAAACTGGAAAACGCCGACGCGGCGCCCGTCTACTCCGGCCTTTCCGCCGGCGACTATGACGTGGTGCTGGACACCTGGCTGCCCGTCACCCACAAGTCCTACATTGAACAGTACGGTGACAAGCTCGTGGACCTCGGCTCATGGTACGACGACGCCAAGCTGACGATTGCCGTCAACGAGGACGCCCCCATTGACTCGCTGGAGGAACTCGCAGCCAATGCGGATCAATTCGGCAACAAGATCATCGGCATTGAGCCCGGCGCCGGCCTGACCGAAGCCACCACTGAGGAAGTCATCCCCGGCTACGGGCTGGAAAAGATGGATTACATCACGTCCTCCACCCCCGCCATGCTCTCCGAGTTGAAGACGGCAACGTCCAAGGACGAAAACATTGTGGTCACCCTGTGGCGTCCGCACTGGGCCTACGATGCCTTCCCGGTGAAGGACCTGAAGGATCCCCAGGGCACCCTGGGGGCAACTGAAGGCATCCACAGCTTCTCCCGGGTGGACTTTGAGAAGGACTACCCCCAGCTCAACGGTTGGCTGAAGGACTTCACCATGGACTCCGAGACCTTGTCCTCGCTGGAAAACGTCATGTTCAATGGTGAAAAAATGGACGACTACACCGAGGTTGTGAAGAAGTGGATCAGTGAAAACCAGGAATACGTGGACTCCCTGACCGCCTAATCCCTCCCCTCCGACGCTTCCTCAGCGTTGGGGCATTGTTGGGGGATCGCTTCCTCAGCAATAGCGTCAAAACGAACAACGCTCCCGTAGTTTATCTGCGGGAGCGTGCTTCGTTAAGGCGTTATGCCGATGGACGCCACCAGTCGTCGAGCAGGGTAACGGGAACCGTCCGCTTGTGGCGGCTCTGTAAAAAGCGGCGCTCAATGGCAGTTGCCGCCGCTTCGGCAATGTTCTTGCCTTCGAGATAATCGTCAATGTCGTCATAGCTGATGCCGAGTTCATCCTCGTCGGTGCGGCCCGGGACGCCGTCGAGCAGGTCGGCTGTGGGGACCTTGGCCCACAGCTGTTCGGAGGCGCCCAATTCTTTCAGCAGTTCGCGGTTTTGGCGCTTGTTCAGGGTGTAAAGCGGCAGGATGTCGGCGCCGCCGTCGCCAAACTTTGTAAAAAATCCCGTGACCGATTCCGCGGCGTGATCCGTGCCAATCACGAGCAAATTATCCTGCCCGGCCAACGCGTATTGGGCGATCATGCGGCTGCGGGCCTTGATGTTGCCCTTGTTGAAATCGGTGAGGGGCATTGCCGCGGTTTTGGCGAACTCCGCATCAAAGCCGTCCACGGCGGGGGCAATATTGAAGGTCCACTCTGTTTTGGTTTGAATGAACCGCAGCGCAGCCTGGGCATCATCCTCGTCGCGTTGGGCACCATGGGGAAGACGGACGGCAATGAAGTTTGCCTCAATGCCGTCCACTGCCAGTTCCTCCACGGCTAGTTGGGCCAACCGTCCGGCCAGGGTGGAGTCGAGGCCGCCGCTGATTCCCAGGACAAAGCCCCGCGTACCGGTGGCCTTGAGGTAGTCCTTTAAAAATGTCACCCGGCGTGCAATTTCCGCGGCCGGATCGATCCGGGGCTGGACACCGAGTTCTGCAATGATCGTTGCCTGTAATTCACGCATGCCACTAAGCGTAGCGGCCCATGGGTCCCTGCATTGGGAGGAATAACGCTCAATTCAGATGTTTGTTACCTAAATGGCTGATTCTTTTTGATTTAATTGATATGCCTGACTGACGTGTGATCGGTGTCATTCTTGCGTACGAAGCTCGACGCTGGTGAAAGCCTTGCCGGAGATCGCAACGACAATGAACGCTACGGTATTGACGGTGACCCCAGTCATAGATTTCATAACCGAGTAGAAAGAGTGGAGTGAGCCTCCACCATGGTTTCAAGGTGCTAAACCACGTCAGCGCGCTGGGCATGCACGGAAATCAACTAGCGAGCTAAATGGAGGGTAACCGGTCCTGCAGCGTCAATGCCGACCGCGATGATGCCCTATTTTTCTAGTGAGCCAAGGATAGTGCTGACCGTTACGTGTCGACGAACGCCCCTAGAAAGTCTCTGAGAGAGCGTTTCCGCCCCAACCATCGGCCCTGTCAGCACGCTTGCTGGAGAGTGACCATACAAGTACAGCAGAAGCTACATTGATTTCAGCGTGGCCTCTGCTGCTTCCACACCGCTGTCGTACGCCTTTGCTACAGTGCTCATGACCGCTCCAGCCCAAAAAATCGTATCGTTAGTAGGCTTGTACATAACATCGAGGTATTTTTCGCCTGTTGCATAAGCGCCAAATGCGAACTGATCTTGTCTCCAGTCATAATTCGAAGCATTTACGTAGTTTAGTCCCGAGTCGCCGGCAATCCTTCTCACCCCCTCAAGAGTGGCAGAAAAGCGTTCCGGTTCCGGAAGCGCCAATAATTCACGAGCACGATCACCTGTATCCCAGGCCACGATTAGTTGCCCCTTATAGTCCGGCACGCCAGTTGATTCGTCCCAAAACTGGCAGGGCCCCTTATCATGTGAGTTGACCATGTCGAATCCCTGTGGTCGGACGGGGTGATCAAACTCGAGGATTGTTTTGAAGGCGACGGTTTGTTTGATGTTATCGATGGCCTTCAATCGATCGGGCTCGAGTCCTTGTGCGAACGTGATCCGTTCATTCTGTAAGACACCTATTGGCACTGCCATAATGCATTTAGTGGCTTCGAAAGTTTGCGATCCAGATTGGACTGTGACGCCATTGGTAGAGTAATCAATATTGTCAACAACAGTCTCGAGACGTATATCCAGGCCGTCAGCGACGGCATTGATGATTTGATCGTATGCTCCAAGCAGTTTGTAATCCCCCGCATAGTTACTGGGCTGGACTTTTCCGCTTTTTGATACCGTGAGGCACTCAGACAAAGTGTCAACGATACTTGCCGCAGGCAATTTATTAAACTGCTCTGTGTCTACTTGTATTCCTAAGAGGGCTAACCCGGAGATTTCATGGGGGTGGGTCTTTGCGGGTGTGTTTAAGCAGCGAAAGGTGCTTCTTTGCTGGGAAAATAGTGTTGTTGACGCACTTTAGTACCAGCTGAAAGAAGCACCTTTCTGATGTCCAAGAATACCGG
>JBBSSM010000057.1:0-12443 GCA_038242155.1 Actinomycetales bacterium
GCCGACCTTCTGGACAACTCGCGGATGCCGGTAGGTGAAGGGTGTGGCCGCCACCCAGCCGACGATGACGACGACCATGGAGGCTGCGAATATCCCAAAACCCGTCCACGATTCGGTGTCCTGCGAGGCGTACATGTGGTTGAGGTTGCGCAGTGCTCCCGTAGTCAGCACGAGTGTTACGTGGATGACAATAAACAGGACGAACCAGCAGAGCACCAAAAAATGCAGTGAACGGGCCACCTGAATGCTAAAGACGGAGCTGATGGCACGGAACTTGGTTGACAGGGCCGGAGACATTCCCAATCCCGTGATCAGCGCGGCGGGTGCGGCAATGAAAACGGTGATGAAGTACGCGATCAACTGCAGCCCGTTGTAGTTGACCCAGCCGGTTTCCACAGGCCAGTCCAGGGATAAATATTGGATGGCAACCGAGATCGAGTTCGGGAAAACGTCCCAGCTCAGCGGCACCAGTCTCATCCATTGACCGGTGGAGAATATCAGGATGTAAAAGACGATTCCGTTGAGCAGCCACAGGGTGTCGATTCCTAGGTGCCACCATCTGGCCAGCCCGATGGAGTGGCGCCGCCCGGGAAGGCCAACACCGTCCGGCAGTGTGATTGAGTCTTGCTTCGCTGTGTAGAGCCGATCGGTTGGCACCGGTTTTTGGATGCGGAACCAGTCTTTGCCCGGTGTGGAGTGCCTGGTCCAGTAGAGCCGGGGGTGATCGGCCATGATGGTCACGCCGGAACGAATGATGAAAATCATGAGAAACAGGTTCAGGAAGTGCTGCCAACCCAGCCACGCTGGAAACCCCACAGGTGCACTGTCCGGCAGTGGGGAGGTGCCTGGGTAGCGGAGCATGAAGTCCGCCACGGCGGGCAGCTCGCGGATGCCCCTGGCAACGGCAATGCCCACAATCAGCAGCAATAAACCGATGGGGATCAGCCAGAGTAGGTTGAATCACTTGCCGCTGCCGCGTCCGCTGCTCTTGCCGGGCCCGATCATGATTCGCGGGGCGACACCGTACTGAGCGGGAACACCTCCGGCCCAGTCCTCGTCCACCACGGTGTACCTTTTACCGTCGAGTTCATCACGAAAACTCGCACTGTTCCCTCCTGAGCCAAGGTCCGCTGCGGGTTCGTGCCGGCCCTTCGGTAGGGGGGTCCATGCTTCTGAGCGTATCCCGCATGGCTCCTAAAAATCCGGAACCCGGGAAATAGTTTGTGACCTGGGAGAGCGCAGGGCGGAGAGGACTTCGGCATTCGACCGGGAGATCTTTTTAGCAGGATGCCGACAGGGCATTCCGTGGCCAGAGCGTTGATCCCCTCTGAACCACCCGGGGTTTAATGGGAGGGTGTTGATTCCTGGAAGGGATGAGCCTTGAATTCTGGGGCTCGTTGCAACACCTGAGAGATACTGGCCATCAATGGGCGCTTTTGTAACCGTTAGCATGTGACTCCCGTGCGGAATACCGCCGACCGGATACTAATGTTTGTGGCTGTTCCGTATTTGCTTGTTCAGCCTGCCTTGATCGGAATGGACAATTGCGTTGGGAGCCACTGCCTCACGGTTATCGACGCTGATAATGGGATGGTTCTGGCACAGCGACGAAAGGTGAATACCGAAGGCTCGTCCCAGGTGTGGCGCTGCCACGCTCAGTTCATCCCATGTCAGAGTTTGCCGGACAGGCAACGGGCATACACCCAACGTGGATGAGCTCCGGTCCGCAAGATTTCTGGGTGATATGCTCCCGATCTCGCGCGGAATAGTTCTTGCCGCTGCCTGGGAATGAAGTGCTAGGGCAGCTCCGGCACGCTCCCTAATGCTGAACGTCCATGTTTCTGGCGTTGGCGAGAACCTCGGTCAGGGGGATGGACACGTCGGCGAGCTTCACGCTGTCGACCTTCAGGCCCGAACGCACCAAGTCCTTGATGACTTCTGTGACATCCCAAATGTTGACGTTCATGCCGGCGAGGACCTTGTGGTCCTTGAGCCAGAAAACAACGAACTCGAGCGTGCCCTTGTCCCCCCGAAAGACGACCTGATCGTATCCGCCCGGTTCCATATGGCCGGAGTATTCCATGCCCAGCTCATACTGGTCGCTGTAAAAGTACGGCACTTCGTCATAACTCGCTTCCAAGCCCAACATGGACCTGGCCGCGACGGCGGGTTGGCTGAGCGCGTTAAACCAGTGCTCACTGCGGACGTGAACGCCCAGCAACGGGTGAAAGGCGTTCGCGACATCCCCGGCCGCAAATATGTCCGGGTCCGACGTGCGCAAGTGCTCATCGACGTAGATGCCGTTGTCCACGTCCAGGCCAGCGTCCTCTGCGAGGGACGTGTTCGGCAGGGCCCCGACACCGACGACCACCAGGTCCGCATGCAGCTGAGAGCCATCGTTGAGCTGCACGCCCGTCGCCCCGCCGTCGGCATTGGTGACGATGCGCCGGATGCCGGTGTCTGTCCGCAGATCCACGCCATGAGCCCGGTGGAGGCGGGCAAAAATCTCGGCAGCTTCCCGCCCAAGAACGCGAAGCAGGGGGACTGCACCGCGCTCCAAAAGGACCACCTCGACGTTGGCGGCGCGGGCCGCGGCAGCAACTTCCAAACCAATCCACCCGCCGCCGATGATGATCACGTTTTTGGCAGTGGTGAACGCAAACCTGAGCTGCAGGCTGTCCTCGACCCTGCGCAGGTAGTACACGCTGTGGGGTCCGGCTTCGGGCAGCTCGCGGGAGGACGCACCTGTGGTCAGCAACAGCTTGTCGTAGGCGACATGATTTCCGTTGGCCAATTCAATCTCCCGCTGCGCGCGATCGATCGCCGTTACCGTGGTGCTGGTGTGAATTTCAATGTCATGATCTGCATACCACTGCTTCGGATGGACGTAGATTTTTTTCCGTTCGGAGGTGCCCTGGAGAAAGCTCTTGGACAGCCCAGGCCGTTCATAGGGGCGCTCAGGTTCCGCCCCGAACAGCAGAATGCGCCCGTTGAACCCTTCGGACCGCAGTGCTTCGGCAGCTTTCGCCCCGGCCAGACCGGCCCCAACAATCACGAAAGTTTGCTGTACACCCATGGTTTGGCTCCTTATCGGATTCCGGGGATTCCACCTTTTGGCATCCACCGCTGCTGCCGACTCTACTGGTCACCGCGCGATCGCGGGGGTCAGGCAGATTTCGTCCCCGCTGGAGCCTCACCGTCACCGTCTGTTTCATCATTGATCAGGAGCCAAAGGAACTCTTTGACCGTCAGCCGCAACTCTGGCGGAAAGACCTCGAATGCCAGAGCAATCTTCGGAGCATGATTCTTAAAGAGCCCAGCGTAGACGTGTTAGCGGTCATCGGAGAGATGGGACAGCCGCGCAAAAATGCCTCGATGAGAGCAGCATCTTCATCCGAAGCGTTGGTGCCAGCCACTGCGACGTCGGCTCGCTATCCGGCAAGGACATCGGCAAGTTCCTCAGGCAGGCTCCGTCTTTCCTGTGCCACTGCTGCTGGATAGGTTCTTCCCTGCAGGCCGCAGGGGCTAAGCGGGGATTTCACGCGGCTCTGCTGGCGGACGGTCAGCGGAATGGGATACAGCCTGCGCGTTGAGCCAGCCCCCGCATGGTCCACCACGCAGGGCAGAAATTTTTCAAGCTGTCTGGTGGAGCTGGTATGACTCAATGTACGAAGTGTGCTTAGCCGGGACGGCGCACGCCGAAGGTTTTGGAGTCTGGGCAGGCTCCATTCGTAGTCCCACAGCCAATCTAGTTATTTCGGTTGGCGGGGATCGCCCAGCCCCCCAATGGCATCGTATTCAATTTGTCCCGTCCGTGGATCGTACTGCGAGCGTTGCAGGCGGGAGAACTCACCCGCGGTTCGTCCGCCGTAAGGGCGACCATGATCGGCGTATTCCTCCCGGAAAAAGACCATTCGCCAAGGGCCCAAAGACAATCGTGCCCCGGTACGAAGTATTTTCTCCTTCTCATAACCAGCTTCTTCGGGGATAAAGACGTATTCATCGTTATCCGTGTGTACTACGTTCCCGCAAACTTCCGGCAGCTCAGGTAGCCGCAGGGTGGCGTCTGCACCGCTGCCAATGCTTGTCTTATCGCCGGTGAGGTTGAACTCGTTGGGAGGGCGACCGTCCCAAGTTTGACTGTCCCGAACAAAAATCAACCGCGGTCGTCCCCCGCCACTGGCATAGTGCGTAGTGGTTGGCTTCATTCGGTAGCGCCGGGAAAAGGTGGGAAAGGGTGGCAGGGGCGTGGTTGGAGGCGTTAGACGTTGCCGGGAGCCGCTGGAAAGTTGCGCCTTTACCACGCTCGCCCACAAGCTGGATTTGCCAAGTTTAATGTGGGGGGAATTGGTAATGACCCGTTGCAGAGCTGACGCTTTGACGGCACCAATGCTGGCAATGGTTCCCTCGGGAAGTGAAACGGTGACGATCACCCCGCGCTTTGCCAGGGCCTCTGCGAGTTCCTTGACGGCGGGCAGTGCTTTTCTGGAACCCAACCCAAACAGTGCGGCATTGTCAGCGGTGATATGAATTTCTTGTCCGGCAGCCTGTACTTTTCCATGGACGACGGCGGGATTCTCGCCGTCGTCCATGGAAAGATCAGCGCTGAATTCCAAATCAATGTCAAAGCGCATACCTCATCACCTACCGCTGGTGTTCGGCAGAGGGTGAGCTTTCATTGTCACTGGTGGTCACGCGCAAGGTGCCATTGAACTTCCATGTGGCGCGGGGAGCGTCGGGACCAATGTCGCGCGGAACCTCAACACTCATGTCGATGAAGTTGTAATTGACCACGGCGCCGCGTCCCGTGAGGTACGACCATAGTTGCTGACCTAAATCTGACCAATCGCTGACAGGTACTGCACGAACGTCTTCGGCCATGGAATTGCTCTCAGTCATAATGTGTCTCCTTCACAGGTTCCACTGTTAGCGCGTGGTGCGCCACAGAAGCGGCATGACCTTCGTTGCCGCGTTCGCGACTTCTCATCTTGCGCTTACCACAACCCTAGTGATGTCCGTCACAAAATACTAGTGGATGGCTGGGTTGTTCGAGGTGTCGAATAATCCAGCCATATTCACTGAAAGGCTAGGGATTTCTCCTGCCACCTTTCAACCTGGCCTGGTAATCGGCTGTGACCTTGCATGGATTAGCCGGATTCAGGGAGAATATGGTTCCACTTGCGTTATGGCGTTCCTCGTGTGCCGAGGTGACCAGGTCCGTACGGGGATTGAGCATACGGCGGGGATTTACACCCCTGGCAGCACGGCCAGGTTCCAGTTCAGGAGTACGCTCATGCCTTCGGCTGGCAACGACTGCACCTTGATTTGCTCGGTGCCGCGACCGCTGTCCACAGCGTCAGCTGGCCGCTCCCCGGAGGGTAAAACGTGTCGGTTGCTGTCGGTTGCTCGGGCCATGCGACGGTGAATCCTGCCCCGAGGAAGCGGCCCTGGAGCCCCATGTCAATAAGTTTCGTCTCGTTCTTCCACAGGCTCCGTTGGGCGGGCAGTTGTCCACAGATTTAGGTTCAGAAGTCATATAGGCTTCAAAATGTCAATGGGAGCAAGTAGAATTGATGTAGCAGTCAACAAATAAGTATCAAATATAAATCCTAGTCAGCTGGTGGGATTTCGAGTCACGGCATACCTCGTTTTCGTCCTAAGGGCTGAAGCTGAATGTGCAGGCGGGTGAGCGGCATGGCGGTCCCGGAATGGTTCCAATCGAATCCCCCAACAGTTCCCCCGCGCGTGGCAGGTACGCAATCTCAGTGTCCGGCTGAGACTTCGACTGCTGCATCGTCACCCCGAGCCACAGGCACTGCAACGTTGCGCGGCGGGGTAGGTGCCGAAGCGCCGCAATCTTGCGAGGCACTTCTTAAGACCGTTGCTGCAGTCCTAAGAATTTGTGGCACCTTCTTTAATCCCGTGGTTTTGGCGCAACTGGATGCTGGGCTTGCCCATGAGTTGGCTCGGCAGGCAGGGAGTTGGGCCACTGAAGCAAGCGAGACGGTGGACCTGGCCCTCCGAGCTGGCAACTCGGCAGAAGCTTTGGCCCACCTAGCCGGCAAGGCTGCCTCTGCAAAAACAGTCGCCCGCAAGGCCGCGTCACAAGCAGCGCTGGCCACTAATGTCATCACATCATTAGGTGGTGCAGCCACATCCACCGGTTGGGATGCTGAGGATATAGAACAAATATCAGGTGCTGTCCTAATTGATGTGATTGCGTCCTTGGAAGAAGCCAAGAATGCCCTGTGTGCCGCCCAAGGCCACGCCCAAGCACTCTTTGTAGCCCAGCAGAGACTCATTCAAGCCCGGTCGGGGGTTCCCGCGGAGAAGTTGGGTAAGGGGATCGCCCAACAGGTAGGTCTGGCCCGGCACGAGTCCCCGCACCGCGGACGGCAACTGTGCGAACTCTCTGAGGTATTGGTCCGGGAAATGCCCTACACCATGAAAGCGCTGGAAGTGGGGCGGATCAGTGAATATAGGGCTAGCCTCATCGTCAAGGAAACCGCTTTTCTCACACGCGAGGACCGGACACGGGTGGATAAAAGCATCTGCGGTGACCTTGACGCCGTCGTATTGTTGGGCACCCGGGAACTGTGTGCAGCTACTAAAAAAGCTGCCTACGAACTGGATCCGGAAGCGTTCGTTAAACGCAATGAAAAAGCTGTGGGAGATCGCTACGTTTCCCTGCGACCGGCCGCCGATGGCATGACACTTTTGACCGCATTAATCCCCTTAAAGCAAGGCGTACGCATTTTAGCGACCCTCACTCAAATAGCCGCCAGTACAAAAGCGTCAGGCGATGTCCGCGGCAAAGGCCAGATCATGGCCGACGCGCTCATCCACCGGCTGGTACACCACACGCCGTGTAACGCGGGCGCCGGAACTCTCACCGACCACCGCGGCATGGCGCCGACCACCGTAGCAGGACCATCACAAACTTCCCACAACTTCGGTATGGAAAGTGGCACGGAAGCCGCGGTTTGCACTTCTGTAGACCAACCGGAAATTGCTTTAGAACTGATCATGACAGACAGATCCCTCTTTGGCAGCGCCAACGACCCGGCCCTCCTTGTGGGTTATGACCCCCTTCCAGCGCCCCTTGGGCGTCAGATGATATTTGGCAATGGCAACAACTCTGCGCCTCGGGTGTGGCTCAAGAGACTCTTTACCCATCCTGAAAGCAACGCACTGCTGGCCATGGACTCGCGTGCCCGACTCTTCCCCGAGGGCATGAAGGAGTTCCTGCGGCTACAGGACCAGCGCTGCCAAACACCGTACTGTGACGCTCCCATTAGGGAATACGACCACATTAAAGCCTATGCCGCAGGAGGCGCTACCACCGTTAAAAACGGTCAAGGTCTTTGTGCCGCCTGCAACCAGACAAAAGAAGCCCCGGGCTGGGCATCTGAGAGAAACGCAGGCGCGGAACACGGTCTGCCCTTCACACAAATCAGTACCCCCACCGGACACCACTACATCTCCACAGCACCACCACTGCCGGGTCCACATCGATGGAAACCAAGTGGCAACACCAGCCGGCGATGCTAAGGGCCACGAGCAGCATGCGCTGGTTCGCGATGGAAATAGGTGAAAGAAGCGACTTCCTTGCTCGGCATGCTCCTACTGCCCTGGACGGAAAACGATGGGAAGGGCTAGAGCAGTTCGGCGCGGAGGTCCGCGGCGGATTTGGGGGAGAGCAGACCTGGGGCCACGTCGAATACTGTCTTGGCACCAAACTGGCCGGCTGTGTTCATGCGGTGCACGGCGCGGGCATAGGCCACCAGCACGCTGGAAGTAAATTCCGGGTTGCTTTCCAAGGCCAGCGAATACTCGATGACCTGGGTGTGCCCATCCGTGGTGTTACCGCTGCGAATGACAAAACCGCCGTGGGGCATGGCTGCGTGGTCACGGGCCAGTTCAGCAGCGGTGATGAAGTTCACCGTGGTGTCGTACTGGTCGAAGTAATGCTCCATGGACACGATCTCGGCCCGCACGTCGTCCTCGGAAGCGCCGTCTTGGAGTACCACGAAGCATTCGCGGGTGTGCTTCTGGCGTGTGGTCAGCTCAGGGCGCGAGCCGCTGCGGACCTCTTCAATGGCAGCTTCCGACGGCAGCGTGTACTGCACACCGCCGGCGACGCCGGTCACGCGGCGGATGGCGTCCGAATGTCCCTGGCTCAAGCCGCGGCCCCAGAATGTGTAGGTCTCACCATCTGGCAGCAGCGCCTCGCCATAGACGCGGTTAATGGAGAACATGCCAGGATCCCAGCCAGCGGAGATGAGGGCGGTCTTTTTGGCGGCTCGAGCAGGCGTGTCCACGCGGGCAAAATGTTCCGGAATCCGGGCATGGGTGTCAAAGCTGTCAACGGTGTTGAAGAGTGCCGCCAGCGCCGGGCCCTGCTCGGGCAGGTCCGATTTCGAACCTCCGCACAGGATCAATACGTCAATGTCTCCAGCGTGGCCAGCCAGGTCGTCCATGGAGAACACCTGTGCATTGGCATTAAGCGGCACTAGATCCGCTGGATTGCGGCGGGTGTAGATTCCCACCAGCGTCATGTCGGCGTTCTTGCCAATGGCCGCCTCCACTCCGCGGCCCAAATTTCCGTAACCGGCAATTCCAATGCGAATCGGCGCGCTCATGTGTTCTCCATTCAATCGTTGGGCCACCTCTCAATGGTGGCCGCATTTACTACCCACAACGGTACATTCTGCAGCCGTGGCGGCGCGCACGGGCCAGCAGCTAAAGTTGGGGTGGGTGTTTTCATACCCCATTCCCGCTATAAAAGGACCACACACCCATGAGTTTGATCCGCCTCAACGATGTTTCCGTACGCTTTGACAAGACGCCAGTGCTGCGCGAGGTGTTCTTTAAGCTTGAAGCTGGAGACCGTGTGGGCATGATCGGGCGCAATGGCTCGGGAAAGTCCACGCTGCTTAAGCTCGTCATGGATCACCTTGAACCTGATTCCGGTACTGTCGCCGTGGAACTGGGCACTAAAATCGGTTACTTCTCACAGTTTTCCGAACTCAATGGCGCTGCAACACTTATGGAGGTTTTGGAAGACGTATTTGTACACGTCAAAGACCTCGAGCAGGAACTGGCGGACATTGACGCGACGCTGGCAGCTGAGCCGGGCGAGTCCCAGATGGATAGCCTCATTCACCGCCAATCGGAGCTTTTTGCCGATATGGATCGCCTCGATGGCTGGGACTATCAGCGCTCCATTGAGAAGGTTCTGACCACGCTTGGCTTTAGCCAGGCACACCGTGTCTGCCCCATCGATGATCTGTCAGGAGGTTGGCGCAACCGGGCGGCACTGGCGAAAATCTTGTTGGAGGCTCCCGATGTGTTGCTGCTTGATGAGCCCACCAACTATTTGGACGTGGCAGGCGTTGAATGGCTGGAGAGTTGGTTTAAAAACTTTCAGGGCGCGGCAATTATTGTCTCGCATGATCGCAAGTTCCTCGACGCGGTGGTCACGCGCATCATTGAACTGGAAAATTTCCACCTGCAGGAATATCCCGGAAACTTTGCGGAGTATGTAGTGGCAAAGCAGTTCCGCCTCAAGACACTTGAAAGCCAGTTCATGCATGAGTCTGAGCTGTTGGCCTTCGAAGCGGAAGGTATTTCGGACCGCCGCGCCGCTGCCAAAGCCGCTTCCAGGGGCTTGGACTCCAAGCTTTCCAAAATCAAGAAATCCCGCGCGCCACGACCCGTCGATAAGATCATCACGGAAATTTACGCGGGCCTGCATGTCAAGGACGTGCTGTGCCGCGTGGAATCGTTGAGCAAGGCCTACGGGGACCGGACGTTGTTCAGCGGGCTGAGCTTTGAGATTCGCCGCGGGAACCGGATCGTGGTGCTGGGTGCCAATGGATCCGGAAAATCAACGCTGCTCCGCGCCCTCACGGGGGAAGAACCTGCTGATTCCGGCTACGTTACGTGGGCCAAGGGTGGTGGGTTGGTTTCCTACAATCAAGTCCTTGCGGACCTCGATCCCGACGACACTGTCACCCACGCCGTCAACGCCATGCCCGACAGCCTCGCTCTTACGGCCACCAAGAAATCCGTCAATCGCTTCCTTTCCATGTTTCAGTTCTCTGAAGCTGACTTGAAGCAGCGGATTGGCGCGCTCTCCGGGGGGCAACGCGCCCGTGTCGCCATGGCCCAGTGTTTGCTTTCCGGAGCGTCCGTGCTGGTTCTGGATGAGCCCACCAACCACTTGGACATGTCCAGCACCCAGGTCATGGAACGGGCACTACTGCACTTCCCAGGCGCCGTTCTCGTGGTCAGTCATGATCGCTTCTTTACTGACAAGATTGCTAATCGCAAAATGGTATTCAGCCCTGAGGTGCCAGGCCACGTTGCAGTTCAGGTGGTCTAAGGCCGCGCTTCGACAGTGTCGACAGCGTTGGCATCGTGCCGACACCGCGTAATTTTTGAGTGTTGGATTTTTGCCCGGGTAGTCTGAAGCCATCTCAACGTCAGGAAACTCATGTTCCGTCGCGTCACTGCCTTGTTGCTCGCCTGCTGCCTCCTTGCGGGAGGTGCTGCCTGCTCCGCGCCCGACGACGGCACCTCCACCGCGGACGCTCTCGCCCAGGCGCTTGGTTCCCGCTCGGTTGGCGAGCTGACCTTTGACGTGCCCTCAGCGGATGTCCAAAAAGAACTGACTGAACTTGCTCAGGGAATTGACCCGGTGTGGCCCACAGTGAGCGTTACCGGCGTCGAGCTTGTCAATGACAGTGCCAGGGTTTCCCTCAAATACTCCTGGGAGTTGCCGGAGCAGGACCAGCCATGGACGTACGCCACGGGGGCGGACATGCAGCGGGCTGGGAATTCCTGGACCATTAGCTGGTCACCTGAAATGCTCCAACCGGAATTGGCAGCCGGTGACAGATTGCAAATCAGTACCATGCCTGCGAAGCGTGCGAATATTTTGTCGGCAGACGGCGCGGCCATTGTGAAAGACCGGCCCGTGCGCATCGTGGGAATTAATAAAGAAGGACTCAGCGAAGCCGAGACGGAATCCTCTGCCAAGGCTTTGGCCGCTGCGCTGGAAGTTGATGAGGCAGCATACGTCGCCAAGGTCAAAGGGTATGGTCCCGTGGCATTCGTTGATGCCGTCACCTTGCGTGAGGAGGCCTTTGCCGCGCTGGATCAAGCAAAGCTAACGCCCATTAAGGGGATTCTCGCCACGTCGGACATGCTTTCGCTTGCCCCCTCGCGAACCTTCGCTCAAGCCATTCTGGGGGATGTTCGCGAAGCAACGGCGGAGGACATTGAGAAATCAGACGGAAAAATCCTCGCTGGTCAACAGGTACCTTCCGGCGGCCTGCAGGCATCCATGGATGAGCAGCTGGCGGGTACTCCGGGCCTGCTGGTCAGTGCACTTGCCGTTGAAAGTGGGCCCGCAGCCACAGCCACGGCCCCTGCCGGCACAGCCCCTGCCACCACTACACCACCCAAGGTGCTCTTTCAGACAGCTCCGGTGGACGGCAAGGATGTCACAACAACTCTTGTGCAGGGACTGCAAAGCAGCGCCGAACAGACGCTGGCTGGCGTGAAATCCCCCAGCTCCATTGTGGTCATGCGGCCCTCCAACGGAGCCATTTTGGCGGCAGCCAACGGACCCGACAGTGCCGGATACAACACCGCTTTCCTCGGTCAATATGCGCCGGGTTCCACCTTCAAAATTGCGACCTCATTGGCTCTGTTGCGGTTGGGCCTGACCCCTGAAACCCCAGTGCCCTGCGCCGTTGAAGTGATTGCCGATGGGAAGAAGTTCCTCAACGCACCCGGTTACCCTGCCGAAGCAACCGGCGATATCCCCTTGACCACCGCCGTTGCCAAGTCCTGCAATACCGCGTTCGTGTCACACTTTCAGCAGCTGCCGCAGGATAAATTAGCTGATGCTGCCGGAGCTTTGGGCATGGGCATGAAGAACGAGCTGGGCCTTGAGGCGTACATGGGTTCCGTGCCGCGTGAGTCCGCGGGTACAGAACATGCAGCGTCCATGATTGGCCAGGGCAAAGTGCAGGCCTCACCCTTGGCCATGGCATCCCTGATGGCCGCAGTGGTCAAGGGCTCACCCGTAGCTCCGGTCCTGATCAATGGCCGTGACGGCAATGCTAAACCTGCTGAGGGCGCTGCTCTGACAGCCCAGGAAGCGACTGATCTGCGCACCATGATGCGAGCCGTTGTCACCGATGGATACTTGAACATCCTGGCCGAGTTGCCAGGCTCCATGGGCAAGACCGGCACTGCCGAGTATGGCAACGACACCCCTCCGCGCACTCACTCATGGGTCATTGCCGCCCAAGGCGACATTGCCGTGGCAGTGTTTGTGGAAGATGGTGACCTGGGTGCTGTGACGGCGGGGCCCATCGCCAAGACCATGTTGAGCGCCGCGGCAGGCTAGGCGGGCGTGACATCCCGGC
>JBBSSM010000058.1:0-11811 GCA_038242155.1 Actinomycetales bacterium
CGCGCCGACTGGAATTTTGACCTGGACGCTGCGGCCAGAGCCCTTTGCGTATGCACTCCCGGCGCCTGGATTTCCCACGGAACGGCGGCACGCCTGCACGGGCTGTTCCTGCCTCCGTGGCTGTCAGGCTCCACTACGCTCCATCTGAGCAAACCCAGGAAATTGCCGGAAGTACGCCGAAAAGGAATTTGCGGACATACGGCGCTGACGTTCCCCGATGAGGGGGACATTGCGGGGGAGCTTCGCCTCACCCCCAGGGCACGCACCATGTAGATGAGCTCCAGAAAATCAGCGACAGGCGTCGGGACAAGGCCTTTAAAGCTGCCAGCTGGACGGTGCTTATTTCACCCAGAAGGATTATGCCGAAGGCTTTGACACCGCCGTGCACAGGATTAAAGACGCGTTGGGGCACGCGTGGACGGATCCCATCGTTGCTTCCGGCTTTGCCAACCCATGCTTCACCGTTCCCCAACAGCTAGATAAAACAAGACGCTCCCCCACGAGGTGAGGGAGCGTCTTGGAAAACACCCCAAAAGGTGAGGGAGCATCTAGATCTCGCCGCGGATGAAGGCTTCCACCTTCTCGTGGGCAATGTCGTCGTTGTACTGCTCCGGCGGGGACTTCATGAAGTAGCTGGACGCTGACAGGATGGGCCCGCCAATGCCGCGGTCCAGGGCAATTTTGGCCGCACGGATCGCATCAATGATGACACCGGCTGAGTTGGGTGAATCCCATACCTCCAGCTTGTATTCCAGCGATACGGGGGCGTCGCCGAAGTTGCGGCCTTCGAGGCGAACAAAGGCCCACTTCCGGTCATCAAGCCAGGCCACGTAATCCGAGGGACCAATATGGACGTCATCCGCACTCAACACCGCTGAGGTGTTGGAGGTGACTGCCTGGGTCTTGGAGATCTTTTTGGATTCCAGGCGGTCGCGCTCAAGCATGTTCTTGAAGTCCATGTTGCCGCCAACGTTGAGCTGGTAGGTGCGGTCCAGGATCACGCCGCGGTCCTCAAACAATTTGGCCATGACGCGGTGCGTGATGGTGGCACCAATTTGGCTCTTAATGTCATCGCCCACAATCGGCACGCCGGCGGCGGTGAACTTGTCAGCCCACTCCTTGGTACCAGCGATGAATACGGGCAGGGCGTTGACGAACGCAACACCGGCGTCAATGGCGCACTGTGCGTAGAACTTCGCGGCAGCTTCCGAGCCAACGGGCAGGTAGCAGACCATGACGTCAACCTTGGCGGCCTTTAGCGTTCCCACCACGTCAACCGGCTCGGCGTCGGATTCAACGATGGTCTCGCGGTAGTACTTGCCCAGACCGTCCAGCGTGGTGCCGCGCAACACGGGAACGTCCAGGTTGGGGACATCGGCAAGCTTGATGGTGTTGTTCTCACTGGCGCCAATGGCGTCGGAAAGATCCAGACCGACCTTTTTGCTGTCCACATCGAACGCGGCAACGAACTGCACGTCGTTCACATGGTACTGGCCGAACTTGACGTGCATCAGGCCCGGAACCTTAACGTCTGCATCAGCATTGTGGTAGTACTGGACACCCTGCACCAGCGAGGCGGCACAGTTTCCCACACCAACAATGGCGACCCTAATAGGATGATTAGACACGGAACTCCTTTATAAAAATCACACTTACCCGGCTCTCACTTTGCGGTGATGGGTCGACGGGTGGCTTTACGTCACAGCATAAAGAACACTTCGTACGGCTGTTTGGCCAGGCCTGACGCCCCAACGGCGCCCTTAACTATTCTAGTCAACTTCCTGAACGCGAAATTTGTTCCTTGGATTTAGGGACCTATTTCTTTGCTGCAGGGTCGACGGCGTGCGCATCGATGGCGCGCAGCTGATCTTCACTGAACTGCAGGTTGTTGATGGCAGCGACATTGTTTTCCAGCTGGGTCACGCTGGAGGCGCCTATCAGGGCCGATGTGACGGCGTTGCCCTTGGCTTGATCGCGCAGTACCCAGGCAAGGGCCATTTGCGCCAGGGTTTGGCCGCGCTCGGCGGCAATGTCATTGAGCGCCCGGACCCGGCCCATTTTCTCGTCGGTCAAATCGCTCTCATGCAGGAAGCGTTCCTTGGCGGCACGGGAATCAGCTGGCACCCCGTGGAGGTAGCGGTCGGTCAGCAGACCCTGAGCCAAAGGGGAGAAGGCAATGGATCCGGCACCCACGGCGTCGAGCGTTTCATACAGGTTTGGTTCGCCGTTTTCCGTCCAGCGGTTAAACATGGAGTAGGACGGCTGGTGGATGAGCAGCGGCGTTCCCAGCTCCGTAAGGATCCGGGCCGCTTCCAGGGTCTGGGCCGGAGTGTAGGAGGAAATGCCCGCGTACAGGGCTTTTCCGGAGCGCACCGCATAATCAAGGGCCCCCATGGTTTCTTCCAGGGGCGTTTCGGGATCGGGGCGGTGGCTGTAAAAAATATCCACGTGGTCCAGGCCCATGCGGGTCAGGGAGTCATCCAGGCTGTTCAACAGGTTCTTGCGGGATCCCCACTCGCCGTACGGGCCCGACCACATGTGAAAACCCGCTTTGGTGGAAATCACCAGTTCATTGCGGTGCTGGCGAAAGTCGTCCTTGAAGTGGCGGCCAAAATTAGTCTCCGCACTGCCAGCCGGCGGTCCGTAATTATTAGCCAGGTCAAAGTGGGTCACGCCCAGGTCGAAGGCCCGGCGCAAAATATCGCGCTGCACCTCAAACGGCTTGTCATCCCCGAAGTTGTGCCACAGCCCCAGGGAAATGGCCGGCAGTTTTAATCCGCTGCGGCCAACGCGGCGGTAGGGCATGGATTCATAGCGATTGTCTGCGGCGTGAAAGGTCATAACTGTCATCTTGCCACGCGTCGGCTGTGATCCGCATCATCCGCCGGTGGCGCGGTTGAAATGGCAGCGCTTTAGTCACGGCTGCGTCCACTGGCGAGCCTGCCCCATACCTGCGGGATGCGCGCCGCCAGCAACCCGGCATTGAGGGGCTGTTCCGGGTGGTCCTGGGAAAGTTCGCCATGCACGGCGGCCGCGAGTGCTGCGGTGGCTGCCAATTCCGCGGACGACGGCGGCCCCTCTCCCGCACTCATGGCCAGCAGCGCCACGAGGATTCCAGCCAGGGTGTCGCCACTTCCGGCCGTGGCCAGGCGTGGGTTTCCATTAGCCTGCGTGAAGACAGTGCCGCCTGGTTCGGCAACGATCGTGGTGGGACCTTTAAGTAATACAACTGCACCGGCAAGTTGTGCCGCAAGCCGCGCCGCCTCCAAGGGTGCTGCCGCAATCGTGTCACGGTCCAGGGGGTGGCCCCATCGACCCAGGAGCCGTGCCAGTTCGCCCGCATGCGGGGTCAGAATCAAGTGGGAATTTTCCGCCGCGGCTTCCACCAATGGCAGGGCAGCGGCATCCACCACCGTGGGCACCGCGGAACGCAGAGCGGCGCGGGCACGGTCCAGCTGCGGCTCATCGTCATCAATTCCCGGTCCCGCCAGCCACGCCTGCACGCGTACCTCCCCCGGCGCGGCGGCGGAGCAGACCACCTCCGGATTACGCAGGTGCAGGGCCGCGGCAACCTTGTCAGGGCCCAGGTACCGCACCATCCCGGGTCCGCAGGCCGAGGCGGCGGCAGTGGCCAGGAGCGCAGCCCCCGGGTAGCTGGCTGAGCCGGCAATAATTCCGGCGACTCCGCGGGTGTACTTGTGGGCCTGCGCCAGCGGTCTGGGCAGGAGCCGCGCAATATCACCGGCCTGCAGGCGCTGCACCTCAGGGTTCCCCAACCACTGTCCAATGCCAATGTCCACCAGCTCCACTTCGCCACACAGAAGCTCACCGGGGGCCAACAGTAAACCTGATTTATAGGCGCCAAACGTCACCGTGCGGTCGGCATGCAGCACCGGCCCCTGCACCTCCCCCGTGGTGGGGTCCACGCCGCTGGGTACATCGCACGCCACGACGGCTGGGCGCTGGGAACCGCTGAGCCTTTGCAGGGCTGTCATCAGATCGGCAGCCGGGCCCCGCAGGCCGCCCCGCGCACCGGTTCCCAGCAGTCCATCAACGACGACGTCGGATTGGCTTGCCATTGCTGCGGCCCGCGCCACTCTTTCCGCGGCTGAGTGTTCCGCAGCTGATGGTTCAACAGCCGACGTTCCGCCCTCGAGCGCCAGGTACCGCCCGCCCGCCTTCGCAAAGGCGGCCAGTGCCTGGGGGTGGGTGCGCGGGCTGGCGAGAAACGCCGTCGCACTTGCCCCGCGGGCACAGAGCAGTGCCCCGGCGAAGAGGGCATCGCCACCGTTGTTCCCCGAACCGACCAACAGCATGATCTTGGCGCCATAAAGCCTGCGCCCTCTGGCACGCAACGTGGTAATCACACCTGCGCTCAAGCCGTGGGAGGCCCGATGCATCAGGTCCAGGCCTTGACCGGCGGCCAGCAACGGCTGTTCAGCGGCACGGACGGCAGCGGCTGTGTAGGCGCGGATCATGTCAGCTTTCCGCTATCACCATGGCCGTGGAAATGCCGCCGTCGTGACTCATGGACAGGTGCCAGTGCTTAATGCCCTTGGATTTGGCCACTGCCGCCACCGTGCCCAGGACATTGATGGTGGGACCGTTGTGGTCCAGCCCAATCCAGCAGTCCTGCCAGTTCATTCCAGCAGGGGCACCCAAGGTCTTGGCCACCGCCTCCTTGGCTGCAAACCGGGCCGCCAGGGAGGCGGTGTTTAGTCCGCGCTCGGCGGGAACGAACAATCGCTCGCGGAGTCCGGGCGTACGCTCCAGCTGCCGGCCAAAGCGTTCAATGTCAACAACGTCCACACCAATACCAATGATCATGGCTCCACCCTATTCCCCACTTGCTCCCATGGTGGGCAAGCTCGCCGCAAATCCCCGCGGCTGGGCCGCAGCCATGAGGTGGGAATTACTCCACTGTGACGGATTTGGCGAGGTTGCGGGGCTGGTCCACGTCGTAGCCCTTGGCCGAAGCCAGCGCCAGGGCGAAGATCTGCAGGGGCACCGTTGTCAGCAGCGGCGCCAGCAAGGTGCTGCTTTCGGGAATGAAAAATACATGCTCGGCATGCTCGCGCACAGCCTCGTCCCCCTCTTCGGCAATCACGATGGTCATGGCGCCGCGTGCCCGGACCTCTTGAATGTTGGACACCACCTTGGCGTGCAGGGAATCCCTGCCGCGGGGGGACGGGACCACCACAATGACCGCCTGCCCCTCCTCAATGAGGGCAATGGGGCCGTGCTTGAGTTCTCCTGCAGCAAACCCTTCGGCATGGATGTAGGCCAGTTCCTTGAGCTTCAAGGCACCCTCCATGGCTACGGGGTAACCCACGTGTCGTCCCAGGAACAGCACGGTGCGGGTATCGACCATGCTGCGCGCCAGGTCCTTCACCTGGTCCGCAGTGGTCAACACCTCGGCGATTTTAGCCGGGGTCTTGGCCAGTTCGGCCAAAATATCCTTGATTTGACCCTGGAACAAGTTCCCGCGCAGCTGCGCCAGGTACAGCCCCAACAAGTACGTCGCCGTGATTTGGGCGAGGAAGGCCTTGGTGGAAGCTACGGCAATTTCAGGTCCGGCGTGGGTGTACAGCACCGCGTCGGACTCCCGGGGGATGGTGGAACCGTTGGTATTGCAAATTGAAACGGTCATGGCGCCCTGTTCCTTGGCATACCGCACGGCCATGAGGGTGTCCATGGTTTCACCCGACTGGGAGATGGACACGACGAGGGTCTGCTCATCGACAATGGGGTCGCGGTAACGGAACTCGTGCGAGAGCTCCACTTCAGTGGGGATGCGGCACCAGTGTTCAATGGCATACCGGGCTACCTGCCCGGCATAGGCGGAGGTGCCACAGGCCAGAACAATGATTTTATTTACGGTTTTTAGTGCCGCCGGGTCAATGCGCAGCTCATCCAGTGTCAGCGCACCTGCCCCGTCGGTGCGTCCCAGCAGTGTCTGCGCCACGGCGTCGGGCTGGTCATTGATTTCCTTTTCCATAAAGGAGTCATAACCGCCCTTCTCGGCGGCCGCTGCATCCCAGTTCACCAGGTATTCGTGGCCCTGTGCCGGAGCGCCGTAGAAATCAGTGATGACCACTGCCTCAGCGGAAATGGTCACCACTTGGTCTTGACCAAGTTCCACGGCCCGACGCGTGTAGTCAATGAAGCCGGAAACATCTGAGCTAATGAAGTTCTCGCCCTCACCCAACCCCACCACCAGCGGAGAGTTCCTCCGCGCAGCCACAACAATTCCAGGTTCGTCAGCATGGGTGGCCACCAGGGTGAAGGCGCCCTCCAATTCCTGCGCCACCAAACGCATGGCGGAGGCCAGACGTCCACCGTTGGCAATTTCCTGCCCGCTCAGGTTTGCGTAAATCTCACCGAGCAAAACAGCTGCAACTTCGCTGTCCGTCGCGGAGGCAAAGGTGAAGCCGCGGGCTTGCAGCGCAAGCTTCAGGGGGGAGTAATTTTCAATGATTCCGTTATGCACCACTGCCAGACGGCCATCAGCAACAACATGGGGGTGGGCATTGGCATCCGTGGGTCCGCCGTGCGTGGCCCAGCGGGTGTGGCCAATTCCGGCATGCGCGTCGTGGAGGGGTTGACGCTCCAGTTCCTCCAGCAGCATGGCCAACTTGCCACTCTTTTTACGCATGTCAATTCCCGTGGCACTGGTGACTGCCACACCTGCTGAGTCATAGCCGCGGTATTCCAGCCGGCGCAGACCCTCCACAAGAACCTGCAGTGCCCGCTGTCCAGCAGGTACCCCATTGGTTGATACAGCACTTTGAGCCGGGGCGGTACCGGCGTATCCCACAATTCCACACATGAAAAACAAGCATAATCTATGCTCGTCTTTGCAGGACGTTCTACCTCCTGCCGGGAAGCGCCTGCAGGAAATTGCCTCTCCCCTGCCCCGGAGTTTCCCACACCACGGCAAACAAGGCAGACTTGACCAAGTGACAACGCAAAGAACCGAGTCCGGCAGCAGCGTCAGCGCCTCCCCATTTGTGGAATTGGACCGCCAGACTTGGTCTCGTTTGGCCAGCAAAATCGAGCAACCACTGGGCGAGGGAGACCTTGCACGCATTCGGGGGCTGGGTGAGGCACTGGACATGCGTGAGATTCGGGATGTTTATCTGCCCCTTTCGCGGCTGCTCAATCTCTATGTGGGCGCAGCTGGCCACCTCCACAACGCCACCACCACATTTCTCGGCGAACACGGCTCCCGCACCCCCTTTGTCATTGGCGTGGCTGGCTCGGTCGCTGTGGGCAAATCCACAACGGCCCGGGTGCTGCGCGACATGCTGCGCCGCTGGCCGGACACCCCCAATGTGCAACTCGTCACCACTGACGGCTTCCTCTATCCCAATGCCGAGCTGGAGCGCCGGGGACTGATGGGGAGGAAGGGCTTCCCGGAATCCTACGACCGCCGTGCCCTGCTGCGTTTTGTCAGCTCCGTCAAGAGTGGGGCGGAGGAAGTGCGCGCCCCCATGTATTCGCACCTTAGCTACGACATTTTGCCGGGCCAGGAGGTGGTGGTCAGACGCCCGGATGTGCTCATTGTGGAGGGCTTGAATGTGTTGGCCGCGGCCCGTCCGCGCAGTGACGGGCGTTCGGGACTGGCTGTGAGTGATTTCTTTGATTTCTCCATCTACGTGGACGCCAAAACCACGTACATTGAGCAGTGGTACATTGAGCGCTTCCGATCCCTGCGCAGCGGTGCCTTTGCCGATCCCAACTCCTACTTTCGCCGCTACGCCGAGCTTTCCGATTCCGAAGCGACCGCCACGGCCACACACATTTGGAAGAGCATTAACGAGCCCAATTTGCTGCAAAACGTGCTGCCCACCCGCGGGCGGGCACAATTGGTGCTCACAAAGGACTCCGACCATTCCATTCGCCGGATGCTGCTGAGGAAGGTTTAGTTCACGTGGTTGGATTTCACCAGGACCGGCGCCCCCGCCTGACTCCGGGAGCCAAGGTACGCCGGGAGTTGTCCCTGCCGCGGCCTGGCGGACTCGCCCTGTGCCTCGTCGGGGCCGGACTCGTCTTCAGCGGCGCCTGTGCCCTGGGGACGGCAGAAGAACCCGGTACAACGCCGGCAGTGACCTCCGCGTCCCTCCCACCGACCCTGCTGCCGCCCCTGGTGGCACCTTTGACAGCACCGGGGGGCTCGGCCGCCTCCCTTCTTCCCAGCGCCACCCCGGAACCCCTGGCGGTCGCCGGTGCAGCGGCGGGCTCCCCATTACAGCAACTTTTTGCCACTGGTGGGGCGGCACCCGGGGGCAAGGCTCTGCGGGATCTCGCCAACCCCGCAAGTCCCCTGGTACTTGTCAACAAACACCATCCGCTTAACCCGCTGGACTTTGTGCCCCGTGACCTGGTGGAACCTGCCATCACGGGAAACCGCGACAACTTACTTTTACGCCCCGAAGCTGCCGCTGCGCTCGAGCGCATGCTGGCTGCAGCCAACGCGGAAAATGTGCACATTACTGTCAAATCCAGTTACCGCTCCCATGCCAAGCAGCAGGAACTCTACAACGGTTATGTCGCAGACAAGGGTGTCACCGCCACGGAAGCCACCTCGGCCCGGGCAGGATTTTCAGAACATCAAACCGGGCTCGCCCTGGACATCGGTGACGACGATGCCGGTTCCAGTTGTGACTTCAGCGTGTGCTTCGCCGACACCCCGGCCGGTAAATGGGTGGCTGCCCATGCGGCGGAGCATGGCTTTGTCATCCGCTATCTTGCAGAAGGAGAAACTGTCACGGGTTACTCAGCGGAACCCTGGCATTTGCGTTACCTGGGTGCTGCCGTGGCACAGGATATGCGCGCACGCGGGATTTACAGCTATGAAACATTTGCCGGGCTTCCCGCCGCCCCCAGCTACAAATAACGCCAGCTGGGATAGCTTGAGTTCATGCTAAAAGGATTTAAAGAATTCATCATGAAGGGCAACGTCATTGACCTTGCCGTCGCCGTCGTCATTGGGGCTGCCTTTGGAGCGGTGGTAACTTCACTGGTTGAAAACGTTCTCATGCCGCTTATCGCGGCTATTACGGGTTCGACCAACTTCGACAGCTTCGCGCTCGTGACACTTAATGGTGTTGACATTAAGTTTGGGGTTTTTCTGACGGTTCTAGTCAATTTCCTCATTGTCGCAGCGGCCATCTACTTCCTCGTGGTGACTCCCATGAATCACTTGATTGCCCGCCGCAACGCCAAATTGGATATTAAGCCCGTTCCAGCGCCGGTGGATCCGCAGGTGGAACTGCTCATGGAAATTCGCGATGCGCTCATTTCCCGGCCTACCGGCGGCCAACAATAAAATTTGTTCCCTGCAACGACCAAGGGCGGTAACTCCCCATTTTTGGGGAATTACCGCCCTTGGCATCTTTTGCTAACTATTGACGAAGGCCAGTTCGTCCTGCACTACCTGTACCAGGTCCTGGCAAATACGCGTGGCCGTGTCCACATCAGCAGCCTCCACCATCACCCGGACCAGGGCTTCGGTCCCCGAGGGACGCAGCAGGACCCGCCCCGTATCACCGAGTTCCGCCTCGGCCCGGGCGACAGCTGCATTGATGGCTGGAACCGATCCTGCCCGGCCCTTATCCACATCTTTGACATTGATCATAATTTGCGGCAGTTTGGTCATCGCTGCGGCCAGTTCCTTCAGCGGCTTGCCTGTTTTGGCGACCTGTGCTGCGAGTTGCAAACCGGTCAGGACGCCGTCGCCCGTGGTGGCGTACTTGGCGAAAATCACGTGACCTGATTGCTCCCCGCCCAGGGTGTAACCACCGCGCCGCATCTCTTCAAGTACATACCTGTCCCCCACACCGGTTTCCCGGATGGTAATGCCGGCGTCGCGCAGGGCAATTTTCAAGCCCAGGTTGCTCATGATGGTGGCCACCAAAACATTGTCCTTAAGGTCCCCGGCCGCTTTTTGGGCAAGCGCCAAAATAGCCATGATTTGGTCGCCGTCAATGACATTGCCTTCATGGTCAACGGCAAGGCACCTGTCAGCATCGCCGTCGTGGGCTATGCCAAGGTCCGCACCTAAAGCCAGGACTGTTTCCTGCAGCAGTCCAAGGTGCGTGGAACCCACACCATCGTTGATATTGAGCCCGTCCGGCTCCGCACCAATGACTGTGACTTCAGCTCCTGCGTTGGTAAACACCTGCGGTGAGCAACCGCTGGCCGCCCCATGGGCGCAGTCCAAAACAATTTTCAATCCCTCAAGGCGATGCGGCAGGGTCCCAAGTAAATGCACAACATAGCGGTCCTCCGCGTCCGAAAAACGCTGGATGCGTCCCACACCAACCCCTACGGGGCGGAAGGCGTCACGCTGGAGCTGCTGTTCAATGGCCTCTTCAACATCATCTGGCAACTTGGTTCCGCCACGGGCAAAGAATTTAATGCCATTGTCGGGCGCCGGATTATGGGACGCCGAGATCATGACCCCAAAGTCAGCCCCGAGGTCAGCGATCAGGAATGCGGCGGCGGGGGTGGGAAGCACACCCGCGTCATACACATCCACTCCGGCGCTCGCCAGGCCAGCTTCCACCGCAGCAGCAATGAACTCTCCGCTGGCCCGGGGATCCCGGGCAATGACGGCGCGGGGACGTTTGCCCTCGCTCATCTGCTCGTGGCCAAGGACCACCGCAGCGGCCTGAGCCAGGGATAGCGCCAATTCAGCCGTCAGTAGGCCATTGGCCAATCCGCGGACTCCGTCTGTTCCAAATAATTTAGCCATATCCGCTTTAGTCTAAATCATGCCGCTGGCAAATAAGCCCAGCAACCGCGTGGTGGTGCATGCAATCAAGCACACAAAAGGCCGGATGCAAAAGCATCCGGCCTTTTGTAAAGCACATGTGAATTAGCGCTTGGAGTACTGCGAAGCCTTGCGGGCCTTCTTAAGACCTGCCTTTTTACGCTCAATGACGCGGGCGTCACGAGTCAGGAAGCCGGCCTTCTTCAAGATGGCACGGTTGTTCTCAGCGTCAATCTCGTTCAAGGAACGAGCAACACCCAGACGCAACGCACCGGCCTGGCCTGAGGGGCCACCACCGTGGATGCGGGCCCAAACATCGTAGGCACCATCCAGATCCAAAAGACGGAACGGGTCGTTTACTTCCTGCTGGTGCAGCTTGTTCGGGAAGTAGTTGGACAGTTCGCGGCCATTGACGATCCACTTGCCGGTGCCGGGTACGACGCGAACGCGGGCAATTGCCTGCTTGCGACGACCCACGGCAGCGCCGGAGACTGTCAAGGCGGGGCGTTCCTTCTTGGGTGCTGCATCTGCTGCAGCTGAGCTTTCGCTCGTGTAGCTGGTCAAAACTTCTTCCTCAGCCACAACGGCTTCGGTGTTCAGCTCTTCAGTGTTCTGAGCCACGATTCTCCTTGATTAATGATTTAGGTGGTGGCCAGGACTACTGGGCGACCTGGGTGATTTCAAACGTCTGGGGCTGCTGGGCTCCGTGGGGGTGCTCAGAACCGCGGTAGACCTTCAACTTGGTGATTTGAGAGTTACCAAGCTTGGTTTTGGGGAGCATGCCGGCAATGGCCTTCTCCACGGCACGAACCGGGTTCTTTTCCAACAGTTCTGCATAGTTCACGCTGGACAGGCCGCCCGGAAAACCGGAGTGGCGGTAGGCGCGCTTTTGCTCGAGCTTGGCGCCGGTCAGGGCAACCTTCTCGGCGTTGATGATGATGACGAAATCGCCCATGTCCATATGGGGAGCGAAGGTCGGCTTGTGCTTTCCACGCAGCAGTGTTGCGGTCTGGCTGGCAAGACGGCCCAAGACA
>JBBSSM010000059.1:0-11455 GCA_038242155.1 Actinomycetales bacterium
CCCGAACCCGGAAGCTAAGACCCACAGCGCCAATGGTACTGCATTCGGAAGAATGTGGGAGAGTAGGACACCGCCGGACAACACCACCAGGTCGAGGCCCCACACCACACAGGTGCGGGGCCTCCCACACTTAACACACCATCCAGTCAGTCGCTGGGATAAGGCTGTGCCTGCAGCAGCCCAGCCACATGCACGGCATTTCGCGTTGATATTTTGGTTGCATTTGCGGTCACTTCAGGTGTTTGCTCAAGGTCCTGATAGTCAGTGGTATGCATGGCCTCGCCCACCCAGTAGGTTGACCCTTGAGCCGGGATGGTGAACCCCACTTCAGCCAAACCCTGCGACAGGTTGGCAATGGCATGGTGCGCCCCGTCTTCGTTGCCCACCACTCCCACAATGGCAACCTTGCCGAACATGGTTGGCCGGCCTTGGCTATCAGTCTCAGACAGTTCGGCGTCGAGCCTCTCAAGCACGCGTTGAGCCAGGGAAGAGTGCTGTCCCACCCAGATGGGGGTAACCAACACGAGGATCTGCGCGGCCAAAAGCTTTCCGCGAATGCCGGGCCAAGCGTCCCCTTCGCCCATATCGGTTAAGACGCCGGGCTTTACGTCGTGGTCCACCACGCGGATCACTTCACTTTGCACATGGTGGCCGGATAGTTCTTTGGCTATTTGTCTGGCGAGAAGGGCGCTGCTGGACGGTTTGGGTGAGGCAGTAAGGGTGCAGGTCAGAATGAGTGCGTTGAGGCTTCCATTAGTCATGGTGCCAGTCTGCCCGATCATCTCCCGCGGCACTAGGGCCAACTAAGGACTGCTTCGTTCCTGCCTGAGCGGCCTTAAGCAGCGGGCGGGACGGCTGTGCTGGAACGCACCAGGAGCTTGGTGGGGAACTGTTCCACCACCGGAACATACGCCCTCTCCTGCAGAGGGTTAGTGCCACCCAATCGAGCCAACAGTCTTTGGGCCGCCAGCGTGCCCTGGCCCCGGGGATCCTGATCGTAGCTTGTCAGCCCAAACAGCTGCCCCAGTTCATGGCCGTCAATGCCGATAACAGAGAGATCCTCGGGCACGCGCAAACCAAAGTCCTTGGCAGCCAAGATGGCACCGAAGGCCATCTCATCGGAGGCGGCAAAAATGGCTGTGGGCCGTAAACGTCCACATGCCAGTAATTCACGGGTTGCAGCGTAGCCTCCGGGTACGGTGAAGTCCGCTATCCGCAGCCAATCTGTTGGGCAGGTCAGCTTCGCGTCCTGCATGGCGGAGGCAAAACCACTGCGCCTCCGCAGCGCAAGCTTGAAGTCCGCATTGTGCTCGTCCTTGCCACCCACGTAGGCAATGCGTGTGTGACCCAACCCAAGCAAATGATGGGTAACTGTTTCCGCCAGCGAAAACTCATCAATACCCACGCTGTCGGCACCAGGCAGCGGGCCACCAATGCCCAGCAAGGGCCGGTGAATGGCGTGAAGCTGCAGCACCTCCGCCTCGGTGAGTTCCAGGGAGACAGTGATAACGGCGTCGAGCCTTTTGCGCAGGAGGAAGTCGCCAAGGATGGTGGCACGCTGCTCCGGATTGTGGCCGGTGGTGTAGAGCGTGAGATCGTAGCCGGCGCCCACGAGTTCGGCGGCGATCCCGTCAAGCAGCGTGGAGTAGAACCAGCGGTTGACGGCCGGCATTACCACCCCAATGTTGCGGTGGCGGCCGGAAGCCAGGCTCGATGCAGCATAGGAAGGCACAAAGCCAAGCTGGGCTGCGGCCTCCTGGGCTCGTTGCCGGCTGGCGGCGGACACGCTGCCCCTGTTGCTAAGCGCCCGGGACACGGTGGCCACCGAGAGCCCCGAGAGCTCGGCAACTTCCTTCAGGCCCGCGTCCCTGACAACGAGTCCCTTGGCGCCAGTTGTTCCGGCGCGGCCCTGACTCATTGCTCCAGCCAGATGGCCTCACTGGCTTGCAGCGCGACGGCGGCGCTCAACTCGGGGCGGGAACGCAGCAGCACCGTTCCCGAAGGAAGCGGCACGGAGTCTTGGCCTGTATTGAGCATGATCACTGTGGAGCCATTGCGGAAGGCCAGCACGTCGTCGTTGCACAGCTCCTCCACCCACTCCAAAGACCCCGTGCCCAAGTGCCGTTCCCGGCGGATGCGCAGCGCCTGGCGATAAAACGACAGGTGGGAGTTGGGATCGTCCGCTTGGACGTCCCGGGCAAAGGCGGCCCAGTCTGCGGGGATGGGCAACCACGGTTGTGTATCCATGGTGCCGCTAAAGCCCAGCTGCGGCGCTTCTGCACGCCAAGGCAGCGGGATGCGGCAACCGTCGCGTCCAAGGCGTTCACCGTTGGTTCGGGCAAAGGTGGGGTCTTGCCTGAAGGCATCGGGCAAGGAGGTATGGTCGGGCAGCCCTAGCTCCTCGCCCTGGTAAAGGTAAACGGCTCCGGGGAGTCCCAGCATGAACAGGGATGCAGCCGCGGCGCGTTGGCGCCCCAGGAGCTCATGGGGTTGCGGGTCATCGACGCCAATGCCGTCACCTTCCCGCGGCATGCCGCCGTCGTACCCGAAGCGGGTGGCGTGACGAACGACGTCGTGGTTGGACAAGACCCACGTGCTGGTGGCGTTCACGGCGCCAAAAGCACGCAGGGATTCGTCAATTACGGGGCGCAGGGCGGCGGCTGCGAAGGGGCTTTCCAGATAAGGGAAGTTGAAGGCGTGGTGCATTTGATCCGCGCGGACCCAGTTGGACATGCGTTCCAGCGAGTCGACGTTGGCCTCGGCGCAGAGGATGCGGTCCGGACCGTATTCCGCGAGCACTTCGCGCCAACTGCGGTAAATGGCGTGCAGGTCCGGCTGTCCGAACATGGGTGCATGCTCGCCGGGGAAGCCCTCAATGCTCTTGCCCCACGGGGTGCCTCCCCAGTCGGGCAGGCCCGGCGCCTTGACCAGCGCGTGCGCCACATCCACACGGAAGCCATCAACGCCGCGATCGAGCCAAAACCGCAGAATGCGCCTGAATTCGGCGTGGACTTCGGGGTTGTCCCAGTTAAAGTCGGGCTGGCTGGAGTCGAACAGGTGCAGGTACCACTGGCCGCCGCTGCCATCCGGATTGCTCAGGCGTGTCCAGGCCGGACCGCCAAAGTGTGACTTCCAATTATTGGGCGGCAAGGCACCCTGGGGGCCCTTGCCGTCACGGAAAATGAACATGTCGCGAGCGGGACTGTCTGGTTCCGCAGCCACGGCGGCCTGGAACAATTGGTGTTCGCTGGAGCAGTGGTTGGGCACCAGGTCAATGATGATGCGCAGCCCCAGCCCGTGTGACGTTTCCATCAGCTGGTCGAAGTCCGCCAATGTACCGAAGAGAGGATCCACCTGGCAGTAGTCGGCGACGTCGTATCCGGCATCCCGCTGTGGGGAACTGAAGAACGGCGAGAGCCACACGGCGTCCACGCCCAGGTCCGCCAACTGGCCCAGCTCGGAGGTAATGCCCGCCAGGTCCCCCATGCCATCACCGTCGGCGTCCTTGAACGAGCGCGGATAAACCTGGTAGATCACCGAATCCCGCGACCAGTGCTGCTCCGGGGTTGCGGCCGCACGGCGTTCACCGGTGGTTGCTGGCGCTTCGGCTGAATCTGTGGTGCTCGGGGTGGAAGAAGTCATCCCTCCACCTTAGACACCACAGCCGCCGTTGTAAACGTTCTCAAACGTGTGACAGTTGTTGGTCTGGTGATGTTGTTTTATCTTTTGGAATAGGGTGGAAGCGTTTGCAACATTCCTTCTGAGGCGGACGTTAATCTTGGCATAGCTCTGGGACTTCTACACTGGAGACAATGATCTTGGACAGGGAGCGGGCTGTAATGGTGAGTGTGAAGCGGGCCTTGAATGCGGAATTTGCTGCGACCTTGCAGGAGGGGTTGGGTGCAGATCAATGGAGTACTGCCGCCATGGAACTGCGGAAGTACGCCATCGACCAGGGGCCAGTGACGGATTACCACGAACCCGTGGCTGTGGTCTGGCCCGAAAGCATTGCCGATGTTCAGACAGTCATGCGGGCCGCGGCAGCCCACCGAGTTCCCATTGTCACCCGCGGGGCGGGAACTGGAGTTTCGGGAGGGGCACATGCCACGGAGGGCTCGGTCATTCTTGATTTGACCCGGATGAACCACATTCTGGAAATTAACCCTGCCGACGAAATTGCACGGGTGGAGTCCGGGGTCATCAACGGTGATTTAAACGCGGCAGTGGCCGAGCATGGCTTGATGTTTGCGCCGGACCCTGCCAGCTTCAAGATTTCCACGATTGGCGGGAACATTGCCACCAATGCCGGCGGATTACGCTGTGCCAAGTACGGCGTGACCCGCGATGCGGTGCTTTCCCTGGATGTGGTGCTGGCAGACGGTTCATTGATCCACACGGGCCACAGGACCTTTAAAGGGGTGGCGGGCTATGACCTGACCAGCTTATTGGTGGGATCGGAGGGGACCTTGGGAGTGGTGGTGGGGGCCACTGTGAGGCTGAAATACCTGCCAGCCATTGTGCGCACCATTGCAGTGTTTTTTCCGGACGTGCAGTCGGCGGCGGCCGGAGTGCTGGCATTGGGTGCGGCCCGCGTCCAGCCGTGCATCTTGGAACTGCTGGATGGACCATCCTTGAGAGAGCTGGATCGGCGCAACGGCAGCACGCTCGCCCAACGCGGCACGGCCCTGCTGCTCATTCAATTCGACGGTTTGGCAGCCGAGCAGGAAGAAACCCTGGCCGCGGCAGCACTGGAAATGCTGGGTGGCAGCGTCAACCGCGAAGATCCTGCAGAGGCCAAGCGTCTGGTGGAGTTGCGCCGCAATAACCGCGGACTGGACGTGGATACCGAGAATCGCGTGGGTGAGGACGTGGCGGTGCCGCGTTCCCAGCTGGTCCACTACATCACCTTGCTGGAGGAGATGGCGCGGCGCCACAAGGTCGAGCTGACTGTCATTGCCCATGCCGGCGACGGCAATTTACATCCCACCTTCTCCGTGCCGACCTTTGAACCCCACCGTATTCAAGCCCTCAACGACGCACTGGATGAGTCCATTGAAAAGGCGTTGGAACTTGGTGGCACCATTACGGGCGAGCATGGGATTGGTCAGTACAAATTACGCTGGCTGGCGCTGGAACAGGCTGAAGAAGTCCTGGAACTGCAGCGACGCATCAAGGAGATCTTCGACCCCCAGGGCATCCTCAACCCGGGCAAGGCCCTCACCTCCCGGAAGGTGAGGGAGGGGCTAGGGTAATGCCCCGGAAGGTGAGGGAGGATCTAGTTGGGGTTGGGGACGGCTCCTGACTCCAGCATTTTAATGGTCTCGGTGTCGGTGCTGAGCATGATGGCATCCTCATCGCGGCGGTAGCGCAGGATGTCATCCACATAGGACTGCACAGCCTCCGCGAGCGGCACGTTGCGTTCTTCCTTCTCCGACTTGTACCAGCGGTGCTCGAGGACCTCGTGGACCACTTCCGGCGGTTCCAGTTTCCCGCCCAGCTCACGGGGAATGGAGCGGACAATGGGTTCAAAGATGGTGCTCAGCCATTCATGGGCGCTGATTTCCTCATCCCTGTCCGGGCAGACGTCGTTGCGGAAGGAATCCATGTCATTGAGCAGGCGGCGGGCCTGGTTTTCCTGCGCATCAATGCCTGTCAGGCGCAGCAGGCGGCGCTGGTGGTGTCCGGCGTCGACCACCTTGGGTTGGAGTTGAATTGTGGAGCCATCCGGGGTGGTTTTAATGGCGTATTCCTCCACGTCAAAGCCGAGTTCGTTGAGGCGGCGGATGCGGGCACCCACGCGCCAGCGGTCCTCCAGCTCGAACGACTCCTTCTCGGTCAGCTCCGCCCACAGGCGGCGGTAGCTGTCCATGATGAGTTCGCTGGTGGCCACGGGGTCCACCTTTTCCTCAATGAGCCCGCCTTCCAGCAAATCCATGAGCTCACCGGCAATGTTGACGCGGGCAATTTCCAGGTCGTACTCGCGCTGGCCTGTGGACAGGTCCGGGTACAGCTCGCCCGTCTCCGCGTCCACGAGGTAGGCAGCAAAGGCGCCGGCGTCGCGGCGGAACAGGGTGTTGGAGAGGGAAACGTCGCCCCAATAAAAGCCAATGAGATGCAACCGGACCAGCAGCAGGGCCTGTGCATCAATAAGCCGGGTGAGGGTTTCCCGGCGCAGCTTCTGCGAAAACAACGCGCGGTAGGGCAGGGAAAATTTCAAGTGCCGGGTGACGAGCACCGGGTCCAGCGGGGCTCCGGTGGGTGTGGTCCGTCCGGTGATGACGGCAACGGGTTCGACGCCGGGCACGTCGAGGCGGGCCAGCTTGCGCAGCATGTGGTATTCGTGGCGGGCCACGTGCTCGGACGTTTCCTTAATGGCAATCACGGTGCCGTTGAGATGGGCAAAACGCACCACGTGACGGGAGATGCCGCGGGGCAGGGCCGCCAGGTTGGCGGCGGGCCAGTCTTCCAAGCGAATGTGCCAGGGCAAATCCAGCAGACCGGGATCGGTGCTGGCCGCCGTGATGTTCAGCGACCCCAAGACCGGCGCCGGGGGAGTGCTCCTGCGCGGCAGCTTGCCCATTTGATCGAAGTCCGTGGGCTCGTCGTTCCACTGTGCACCTGGTTGATCAGTCATACAAACAATTCTCTCTTAAAAAGGTGAAGCGCGGCTGCCTGCTGGAATGCTCCAACGGGCAGCCGCGCCCCAAAAATCCAATACCGCCAAGGAGGGCGTGGCCCTCCGTGCGTGGTGTTACCGGACGATTGCCCTGTCACCCAGGCGGGCGCCTGAGGTGGCGTCGAAGAGGTGGACGTGGCCAACCTGCGGACGGACGTGGATGGTGTCGCCCTTCAGCGGTGGGCGGCGGCCGTCAACACGCACCACCATGTCGCGCTCGTGTCCGCCAATGGTGGCGTGGCCGTAGACGTAGGCGTCGGCACCCAACTCCTCCACGACGTCGGCCTCCACGGAGAGGCCTTCCCCGGCACCGACAATTTCCAGGTCCTCGGGACGGACGCCCAAGGTCACGGTGTTGCCCGCGGCCTCGCCGAGCACGGCGCTGGGCACGGGGTAGACGGATCCGCCGAACAATACGCCGTTGTCCACCACGGGCAGTTCCAGCAGGTTCATGGCGGGGGAGCCAATGAAGCCGGCCACAAACACGTTCTGCGGGGCATCGTAGAGGTTGCGCGGGGTGTCAACCTGCATCAGCAGGCCGTCCTTCAGAACGGCAACGCGGTCACCCATGGTCATGGCCTCGACCTGGTCGTGGGTCACGTAAACGGTGGTGACGCCCAGGCGGCGGGTCAGGGACGCAATCTGCGTACGCGTCTGCACACGCAGCTTGGCATCCAGGTTGGACAGCGGCTCATCCATGAGGAACACCTGCGGGTTACGCACAATGGCGCGGCCCATGGCAACACGCTGACGCTGACCACCGGAGAGGGCCTTCGGCTTGCGGTCAAGGTAGGCCTCAAGGTCAAGAAGCTTGGCGGCTTCCTGAACGCGCTTGGCGCGCTCTTCCTTGGACACGCCGGCAATCTTCAGGGCAAAGCCCATATTGTCGGCAACGCTCATGTGCGGGTAGAGCGCATAGTTCTGGAAAACCATCGCAATGTCGCGGTCCTTGGGCGGAACGTCTGTGACGTCGCGGTCGCCAATCAAGATGCGGCCAGCGTTAACGTCTTCCAAGCCAGCGAGCATGCGCAGGGAGGTGGACTTTCCGCAACCGGAAGGTCCAACGAGAACGAGAAATTCGCCATCGGCGATGTCAATGTTGAGCTTGTCAACGGCGGGCTTCGTGGTGCCCGGGTAAATGCGGGTTGCATTGTCAAAAGTTACTGTAGCCACAGCAATAAATCCCTTCATCGGCAGGTACGTGCCGAACGATCCTCAAGTGAATGGTTGTTGAGTACAGCAGGCTCTGCGCCCCTTGGGCGGCGGGAAGCCTGACATATCCAGTATGGCATACCCTGGTGTGGCATGGCTCACGTTACGCGGTCAGGAACGCCAAACGCTCGCTGTACAGCAGCTCCAAGACCTGCGGCAGCTGCTGCGGGGAGTCGATCCGGAACGCCGCGGCCGTCTCGCCGGGACCCACCCTAATGCCCAGGTCGCCAGGAACGAGCGCCTGCAGGGCGTGCTCGTCAGTGACATCGTCGCCGGCAAAGAGCGTGGCCGTGGCCCGCGTTTGTTCGCGCAGCACCGCCAGGCTTTGGCCCTTGTTGGCGTTGATGACCGAGATCTCCAGCACCATCTTGCCCGTGGTCACGTGCAGCGCCGGGTGGTGCGCCAGTGCTTCCCTGACCAGGGCGACGGCGGCCCGCCCGTCGGTTTCCTCGGCCAGACGGTAGTGCAGCACGACGCCGGCCGGCTTGTTCTCCGCCATCGTCCCCGCAAAGCGGGTGGTCGCCACTGCGACGGCTGCGCGAGCCTCGTCCAGCGCCGCTGCCTGCTCCGTGGTGAGCTGCAGGGCCGGGGAATCCGGCCCCCACCAGGTCTCGGCGCCGTGGCTGCCTACCAACAGTGTTGTCTCCGGGGGAGCGGCAACTGCCCGCAAACTGGCCAGGGCACGCCCGGAGACGAGTGCCGTCGTCGTGCGTTCCAAGGTGGCAAGGGCGGCAAAGGCTGCGGCGCTGCGGGGGAGCGGGCGGGCGTCGCCGGCGCGGTCCACGATGGGTGCCATGGTGCCGTCAAAGTCCAGGGCCACCAGCAGGTGCGGGGTCCGGGCCAGGCGGCCAAGGGCAGTAACGAGGTCGGGGGCCAGCTCAGCTGTCATCGCGCACTGCCTTCTCCGCGAGCGTGGACAGGAATTCTTCGCTCCAGCGCTGGACGTCGTGGGAAAGGATTTGGCGGCGCATGGCACGCATGCGGCGGCCTGCTTCCTGCGGGGAGAGGTTGATGGCGCGCACAATGGTGGCCTTGAGGCCGTCAATGTCGTGCGGGTTAATCAGGAGCGCCTGCTTGAGCTGGTCGGCGGCACCCGTGAACTCACTGAGGACCAGCGCACCACTGTTGTCCCCGCGGGCGGCCACGTATTCCTTGGCTACCAGATTCATGCCGTCACGCAGGGCGGTGACGAGCATGACGTCCGCGGCGAGGTAGAGGGCCACCATTTCCTCCACCGGGTAGCTGTGGTGGAGGTAGCGGATGGCGGTGTTTTGAATGGTGTCGTGCTGGCCATTGATGCGCCCCACCATGCCCTCGACGTCCTCGCGCAGCTGCTTGTATGTTTCCACGCGCTCGCGGCTGGGGCTGGCGACTTGAATGAGGGCTGCGTCCTCCACGCACACCGTGCTGTCTTCGAGCAATTCGGCGTAGGCCTTCAGGCGGTGGGTGATGCCCTTGGTGTAATCCAGCCGGTCAACGCCGAGCAGGATGGTCTTGGGGTTGCCCAGGTCCTCGCGGATTTGTTGGGAGCGGGCAATGATGTCGGGGCGCTGGGCCAATTCCTGGATTTGCGCCACGTCAATGGAGATGGGGAAGGGCTCGGCGCGGGCAATGTGGGTGATCTGACCGGCGTCGTCCCTGACGTGGACCTGCTTGGCCTTGACGCCGGCACCGAGGAAGCGCCGGGCCGAACGCAGGAAGTTGGCTGTGTCATTGGGGCGCTGGAAGCCCAAAAGGTCCGCGCCCAGCAGGCCCTCCAGGATGGCCTTGCGCCACGGCATTTGAGCAAAGATTTCCGGGGAGGGGAAGGGGATGTGGTTGAAGAAGCCAATGCGCAGGTCCGGGCGCAGTTCACGCAGGTACTGGGGGACCAGCTGCAGCTGGTAGTCCTGCACCCAGACGGTGGCGTGGGGTGCGGCCGCGTTGGCGGCGGCCTCGGCAAAGCGGCGGTTGACCAGCCGGTAGGAGTCCCACCAGGTGCGGTGGAATTCCGGGGTGGCAATGACGTCGTGGTAGAGCGGCCAGAGGGTGGAGTTGGAGAAGCCCTCGTAGTACAGCTCCACCTCTTCGGCGGACAGGGTGACGGGGACCAGGTCGATGTTGTCATGGTGGAAGGGCGCCAATTCCTCATCCGGGGCGCCGTGCCAGCCCACCCAGGCGCCTTCGCGCGCGGCCATGACGGGAGCCAACGCGGTGACAAGGCCGCCGGGGGAACGCCGCCAGCCGGCGTCGGCGTCTTCAGTGGAGACGCGGTCCACGGGAAGGCGGTTGGAGACAACAATAAAGTCGGCGTTGCCCGTGGGTTGGGCTGATGTGGCACTGGAATTCGTAGGCACGTGGATCTCCCATGGTGAACTGAGGTTTATGCCAGCTTAGCCGTTGCGGCGCGGGTGCGTCATGGTAAGCGATGTAGCGGGCAGGGGGCGTTCTTGCGGGGATCTCCAAGCTTTCTCGCCTAGGATGATGGGGAACTTGCCGTAAAACGGCCGCATTTTTCATGCCCAGAGACTTGAGGAACTATGAGCCCCCAGAACGAACCGCGCAAGAACAAGGCCGAACGGACCAGCGATGCCCGGGAAAAGGCCCGCATTATTCGTGAAACACAGTTAAAGCAGGAAAAGCGCAAGGGGTGGCTCATCCGCGGCGGCGT
Organism: Actinomycetales bacterium; assembly: GCA_038242155.1. Taxonomy (GTDB): domain Bacteria; phylum Actinomycetota; class Actinomycetes; order Actinomycetales; family Micrococcaceae; genus Specibacter. The sequence continues at coordinate 10,539 of JBBSSM010000059.1, forward strand.
TTTGGCTGCGGCCGTGGCGGTCATCGTCATCATTGCCCTGGTGGTCATCAATACCCAGAAGGCCAATGAGCCGGTGGCGGGGACCGGCCCGGTGCCAGCCAATATGAACACCTACGGCGGCATTGTCCTGGGCAAGGACGGTGCGGTCATTGCCCCGGTCACCACCGAGACCACCGTGGACATTAACTCCGCGGGGCCGGCCCCCACCGCCCCGGCGGAGAAGGCCACTGACCTGGAAGAGATCGGCATTGAGGCCACGGCCGACGGCGAGCCCGTCCAGACAGTGATTTACTTTGACTTCATGTGCCCGTTCTGTGGCCAGTTTGAACAGCAGTACGGCGCGCAGCTCAAGCAATTGGCCAGCGAAGGCAAGGTCACTGTGGAATACCGTCCGCTGGGCTTCCTGGATCGCTTTAGCGGTGGCACCAACTACTCCTCCCGCTCCGGCGCAGCAGCAGCCTGTGTTGCCGACGTTGCCCCCGACAAGTTCCAGCCGTTCTTGGACAAGCTCTTTGCCGACCAGCCCAAGGAAAACAGCAAGGGCCTGAACAATGCCACGCTGAATAAGTACGCCGTTGAGGTGGGCGCCGAAGACATCAGCAAGTGCCAGGACAGCAAGGAGTTCCGCCCCTACCTGGCCCACGCTACCGCGCTGGCTACGGCGCATAACGTGTCTTCGACACCGACCGTGTTCATGGACGGCGAGCAGTGGCAGTCAACTGAGGGCTTTGACGCCTTCATGGCTCGTGTGCTGGATGGGAAGAAGTAAGTCTGTTTTTTGACCGGCCCTGTGGTGCTTTTGGCACCTGGGGCCGGTTTTCTTTTGAGTAAAGCGTACGGTAGCCTTGTCTAGCGCTTGATTGCGTTTGCCTCCTTAGCTCAGCTGGCCAGAGCACCGCTCTTGTAAAGCGGGGGTC
>JBBSSM010000060.1:0-11327 GCA_038242155.1 Actinomycetales bacterium
ACACCCGTTAAAAAACTCAACGGCCGTGCTGCCGGGCAGAAATGCCCGGCAGCACAGCCGTTGAGTTGCTTAAGCGCTAAAAACGGGGAGGTAGCGGTGGCGCAGCCGCTTAGTGGCGGTTCAGCTCTGCAGAAATGACCAGGGCTGCCTGACGCAACATGGGGATGGCCCGGTTCGCGAAGTCCTCGTCAACACGCTGGACGGGTCCCGACACGGAAATCGCCGTCGGCGTGGGGGCGTTGGGAACGGCCATGGCGAAGCAGCGGACCCCAATTTCCTGCTCTTCCTCATCAATGGCATAGCCACGTTCCCTGATGACCTCCAGGTCCGCCAGCAGGCTCTCCACGGTGCCGTGACTCTTGACAGTTGGCGTGGGCATTCCCTTGCTGGTGACGATGTTGCGCACCGTGTCATTGTCCAGCTGCGCCAAGAGCGCCTTGCCCACACCTGTATCGTGCGTGTGCGCCCTGCGTCCCACCTCGGTAAACATGCGCATGGAGTGTGGCGAGGGAGTCTGGGCAATGTAAATCACCATGTCGGTGTCCAGCACGGCCATGTTCGCCGTCTCTCCCAGCTGCTTTACAAGCGCGTCCAACTGCGGCAGGGCCATGGCGCCAAGCTGCTTGGTGGCCCCTTCACCCAAACGGATCAAGCGCGGCCCCAGTGCATAGCGTCGGCTGGGGAGCTGGCGAATGTAGCCGAGCGATACCAGTGTGCGCAGCAACCTGTGGATGGTGGGCAAGGGCAGCTCCGTGGAAGCAGAGAGCTCACTGAGCGTGACATTGCCTCCGGCGTCCGTAATAAGCTCGAGCAGTTCAAAGATGCGCTCTACGGACTGTACGCCGCCGCCTGCTTTTGCCGCCATGGTCCGTCTCCTACATAGTCTTACAGCACAGATAAATCCGCATCGTGGCATGAATCTTCCAATTCCCAAACATACCGCACGCCGCTGCACCGGAACGAAATAATCCAGATAGCTTGAATTTCCACCAGATAGATAATAATATCCATTATACGAAAACATTCGTATAGCTTGTCCGCCCCAACGGGCCCTACCTCAAGGAATCTCAATGGCGAATCCTAGCCCCGGCAACTCCATCACCCTGCGCGTGAGCGCACCCTCCAACTTCACCGTCACGAGCGAGCTCGCCGCTGCCGCAGCGTCGGCCGGTGCCGCCGTTACAGCCTTGGACATTGTTGAGTCGCAGCACGAGAGCATCGTGGTTGACATCACCGCGAACACCACCGATGATGCCCACGCAGATCGCGTCAAGGAAGCCTTGGAAGCCCTCGACGGCGTGCACGTGCTCCACGTATCGGACCGCACCTTCTTGATGCACCTGGGTGGCAAGCTCGAAGTCAACTCAAAGTTCGTCATCCGCAACCGTGATGACCTTTCCCGCGCCTACACCCCCGGCGTAGCCCGCGTCTGCATGGCCATTGCCGATGATCCCTCCGCAGCACGCAACCTAACAATCAAGCGGAACACCATTGCCGTTGTCACCGACGGCACCGCCGTCCTGGGTCTGGGCGACATTGGCCCGGCAGCTGCACTCCCCGTCATGGAAGGCAAGGCAGCACTGTTCAAGCAGTTCGCCAACGTCGATGCCTGGCCTGTCTGCCTTGACACCAAGGACACCGAAGAGATCATCATGATCGTCAAGGCCATGGCACCGGTTTACGGTGGCATCAACCTTGAAGACATCGCTGCCCCCCGCTGCTTTGAAATTGAACGCCGCCTGAAGGAAGAGCTGGACATTCCCGTCTTCCACGATGACCAGCACGGCACGGCAATCGTCACCCTCGCTGCCTTGACCAACGCGCTCAAGGTCGTTGAGAAGAAAATTGAAGATGTCAAGATTGTTGTAGCGGGCGTCGGCGCTGCCGGCAACGCCATCATTCAGCTCCTGCTGGCACAGGGCGCCAAGAACATTGTGGCCTGCGGCCGCAATGGTGCCGTCAACCGCAGCGAGACCTACACCGATGCGCACCGCACCTGGCTCGCCAACAACACCAACCCGGATAACTTCACCGGCACACTGCACGACGCCGTGGCCGGCGCCGATGTCTTCATTGGCGTCAGCGGACCCAATGTCCTCGGCGAGGCCCAGGTTGCCTCCATGGCACCGAAGTCCATCGTCTTCGCCATGGCCAACCCGACCCCCGAGGTTGACCCGGTCATTGCTTCAAAGTACGCAGCCGTGGTTGCCACCGGCCGCAGTGACTTCCCGAACCAGATCAACAATGTCCTGGCATTCCCCGGCTTCTTCCGCGGATTGCTGGATGCGGGCGTTTCCGACATCACAGATGAGATGCTGGTAGCAGCAGCAACCGCCATCGCCAGTCGTGTTGATGAATCTGAGCTCAATGCCAGCTTCGTCATTCCCAGCGTCTTCGACCCGCACGTGGCCGGCGATGTTGCGGCAGCCGTGGCTTCCGCCGCAGCTAATTCATCACTTTCCGAAAGGACCAACGCATGAGCAGCCAGTCAGTAAAGGTCACCGACCCGAACCCGATCTCGCGTGCCAATGAAATCCTCACCCCGGAAGCCCTGGCTTTTGTGGCAGAGCTGAACCGCCGCTTTAACCCGGTCCGTGAGCAGCTGCTCACCGAGCGCGGCGCCAAGCGCGAGCGTGTTGCAGCGACGGGCAAGCTTGATTTCCTGCCGGAGACCAAGTCCGTCCGCGAAGGTGACTGGAAAGTTGCCACAGCTCCTGCCCCTTTGCAGGACCGCCGCGTAGAGATGACCGGACCGGCGTCACCTGCGAAAATGGCCATCAATGCCCTCAACTCCGGGGCCAAGGTGTGGTTGGCTGACTTGGAAGATGCTGCCACCCCGCTATGGAAAAACGTGGTCGACGCCGTCTTGAACCTCAAGGACGCAGCTGAAGGCACCTTGGAATTCACCTCTCCGGAGGGCAAGGAATACCGCCTGCGCACCGACGCACCCCTGGCTGTTGTCGTGGCCCGTCCCCGCGGCTGGCACCTGAGCGAAAGCCATATCCTGGTGGACGGGGAACAAACCTCGGGCGCACTGGTTGACTTCGGCCTGTTGTTCTTCCACACCGCCAAGACACTCATTGCCAATGGACAGGGACCGTACTACTACCTGCCCAAGATGGAAAGCTACCTTGAGGCCCGACTGTGGAATGACGTCTTCGTGTTTGCACAGGACTACCTGGGCGTTCCCCAGGGCACCATCCGTGCAACCGTCTTGATTGAAACCATTCCGGCAGCGTTTGAAATGGATGAGATCCTCTACGAACTGCGTGATCACGCCTCGGGCTTGAACGCCGGGCGCTGGGATTACCTCTTCTCCATCATCAAGTACTTCCGTGACGCCGGCGAAGCCTTTACCTTGCCGGACCGTGCACAGGTGGCCATGACGGCTCCCTTCATGCGCGCCTACACGGAGTTGCTCGTCAAGACCTGTCACGCCCGTGGTGCCTTCGCGATGGGCGGCATGGCGGCAGTGATCCCCAACCGCCGCGAACCCGAAGTAACAGCGGCGGCCTTTGAAAAGGTCCGCAATGACAAGACCCGCGAAGCCAATGACGGCTTCGACGGATCCTGGGTGGCGCACCCCGACCTGGTTCCGGTGTGTCAGGAAGTCTTTGACTCGGTCCTGGGTGACCGCCCGAACCAGCTGGACAAGCTGCGTCCCGAGGTCAATGTCACGGCAGATCAGCTCCTTGATGTTTCATCCGCTGCCGGCGATGCAACGGAAGCCGGCCTGCGCCTGAACCTGTACGTGGCTGTCGCTTACACAGCTGTCTGGATCTCAGGCAATGGTGCTGTAGCCATTCACAACCTCATGGAGGATGCGGCCACAGCGGAAATTTCCCGTTCACAGGTGTGGCAGCAAATTCGCAACAAGACCACCCTTGCCGACACCGGCAATGTGGTCACACGCGAGCTCGTCACAGCCATCCTTGCCGAGGAAACCGAGAAACTACGCGGCGAAGTGGGCGAAGAGACGTTCCAGAAGTACTACAAGGACGCCAGTGCCCTCATCGGTGACATTTGCCTGTCGGAGGACTACACGGACTTTTTGACCATCCCTGCGTATGAATTGGTGGGTTAAGAATGACTGCACAAACTTCATTGAACGCCAGTGACCTGGCACATATTGAATCCAAGCTAAGCGCTACGGATACGCTGCTTGACCGCAACTATCCAGGCGATGATGGCAGCCGCCAGCCCGTGCATACGGTCTATGTGCCGGCTGATAAGTTCACGCCCACCTTTTCCGCCGACTGGGGCGCACAGGGCCTGGCCGCCATCGAAGACTTTGGCGGTTTGGAAAAACTTGGTGCTCTGCTGGGCCAGGATGCGGAACTGGCAGCTGCCGTGGCACCGCGGGTAGCTGCCAAGCTCACCAGTGAGCCCATCGAAGACCTGCGCCTTGACTTTGAGGACGGCTTCGGCGATCGCGGCGACGAGGCGGAGGATGCTGCCGCCGTCGCTGCCGCCAAGGCCGTCAGCGCAGCTGTCGACGCCGGGACCGCGCCGCCGTTTATTGGCATCCGCTTCAAGTGCTTTGAAGCTCCCACCCGGGCCCGGGGCGTACGAACCCTTGACCTGTTCGTGTCCACTTTGGCCACCGCAGGCGAGCTCCCCGAGGGCCTGGTGTTGACGCTGCCCAAGGTCACCACCGTGGACCAGGTGCATGCCATGGACTTCGCTGTCAGCCGGTTGGAGGAAATTCACGGCCTGCCCGCCGGCCGTCTGCGTTTTGAGGTGCAGGTGGAAACGCCGCAGCTGATCCTGAGCCATGAAGGCACCTCCCCCGTGGCCCAGCTAGCCCACGCCGTTCCCGGCCGCATCAGCGGCCTGCATTACGGTACCTACGACTACAGTGCCTCGCTGGAAATTTCCGCCGAGTACCAGTCAATGGAGCATCCCGTGGCGGATTTCGCCAAGGAAGTCATGCAGTTGGCAGTAGCCGGAACAGGCATCCGCCTCTCCGACGGCTCAACGAACATCATGCCCATCGGTGACGGTGCCGAGTCAGCCTGGGCCCTGCACGGACGCCTGGTGCGCCGTTCCTTGGAACGCGGTTACTACCAGGGCTGGGATCTGCATTCGGCCCAGCTGCCCAGCCGCTTCAGCGCCACCTATGCGTTTTACCGGCAGGGTCTGTCCGCAGCCGGTGTGCGGTTGCGCAACTACGTGCAGCAAACCCCGGGAGCCGTCATGGACGAGCCGGCCACGGCACGCGCCCTGGCCAACTTCATCCTGCGGGGACTCGTCTGCGGTGCTGCCGGGGCCGAAGAAGTGCAGGCCCTGACCAGCCTGAACCACAATCAACTCAAGGCGCTGGCTCATCCCCGGCTCGCCTCCGTCACCAGCTAAAGGACTTAACTTATGGGCAAGTATTACTCCCCCGAAGGCGGCCTGCCGCCGCAAACGCATCTGACCACCGAGCGCGCCATTGTCAAGGAGGCCTACACGGTCATCCCCAAGGGCGTCATGACCGACATTGTCACCAGCACCCTGCCGGGCTTTTCCAACACCCGCTCCTGGATCCTGGCCCGCCCCATTTCCGGCTTCGCCACCACTTTCTCTCAGCTAATAGTTGAAATTGGTGCCGGCGGAGGTGCCCCGCGCGCCGAGTTCGAGTCCGGCGTCGAAGGCGTCATTTTCGTGACCAAGGGCAAGGTCAACCTGACCCTCAAGGGTGAACTCCACCCGCTGGAAGAGGGCGGCTACGCCTACCTCGCCGCAGGAGATGACTGGGGTCTTGAAAACGTCTCCGACGACGTCGTGACCTTCCAGTGGATCCGCAAGGCCTACGAGCGTTTGGAAGGCTACGAGGCCACGTCCTTTGTCACCAGTGACGCTGAAGTTGAGCCCACGGCCATGCCTGACACCAACGGCGCCTGGAAGACCACGCGCTTTACTGATTCCGCCGACCTGGCGCATGACATGCAGGTCAACATTGTCACGTTCCAGCCAGGCGGGGTCATCCCCTTCCCGGAGACCCACGTCATGGAACACGGCCTGTACGTGCTCGAGGGCAAGGCCATGTACCTGCTCAACAATGACTGGGTGGAAGTAGAGGCGGGCGACTTCATGTGGCTGCGCGCCTTCTGCCCGCAGGCCTGCTACGCCGGCGGCCCCGGCGAGTTCCGTTACCTGCTGTACAAGGACATGAACCGCCAGATCCGTCTGACGTAACCGTCCCGGGCAGGTTTTTTGCCGCTGTCGGCGTCCGTCAAGCACGCTGAGGCTAAAAAATGTCCGCACCGCCCAAGATCTGGTTTTAATTTCTTGGGACTAAACACTGATGTCCGGGGTCATACGTGGCCCCGGACATCACTGCGTTATCCGCACCTGAACCCACCGCACCGTTGATGACGTGGGACACAAATAGTCCCGGCAGCAACCTTGACTACGGGCTTTTATTTCTCTAGACTTTTCATAAAGCAAAAACTAAGTTTCACATAGCGAGAATTTGAGAAGGTTAAACTTCTCGGAAGGACTCACAATGACGTACACAGTAAACTGCTCCATCCTCCTTACGGAGCTCCCCCTGCTCGAACGCCCCGCAGCAGCGAAGGCAGCTGGCTTTGATGCAGTGGAATTCTGGTGGCCCTTTGAATCCTCCACCCCCTCGGATACCGATGTCACGGCCTTCGAACGCGCCATCACCGATGCTGGCGTGCAGTTGACGGGCTTGAACTTCAATGCCGGCAACATGCCTGGCGGTGACCGTGGCTTGGTTTCCTGGAAGGGACGTTGCTCGGAATTCAAGGACAATGTCGCCGTTGTCGCAGGCATTGGTGAGCGTCTGGGCTGCAAGCACTTCAACGCGCTGTATGGCAACCGTCAAGAAGAATTCACGGCCGAAGAGCAGGATGTTCTCGGCGTGAAGAACCTCGTCGCAGCAGCCGAAGGTGTCGCTAAAATTGGCGGTACCGTTTTGCTGGAACCGGTTTCCGGCGCCCCCGCCTACCCGTTGAAGACCGCCGCGGATGTTTTGGGCATCATTGCCCGGACCGAGGAAGCAGGCGTGAACAACGTTAAGCTCCTCGCCGATTTCTACCACCTCGCCGTCAATGGTGACGACGTGGCAGCAGTCATTGAAAACCACGCCAAGGACTTCGGCCACATCCAGATCGCCGACAACCCCGGCCGCGGCGCCCCCGGCACCGGAACCCTCCCCCTCGGCGAGTGGATCACCCGCAGCCGCGAACTTGGCTACACCGGACCCATTGGCTTGGAATACAAGGCCGCAGCAGCAGACGCTTTCGGCTGGGCCATTCGCCAGCCAGCAAACTAGTCCGCACACACTTAACCAAAAGGAATTAACATGAGCAACGTTGCAGTTATCGGTCTCGGCATCATGGGCCTGCCCATGGCAGTCAACCTCGTCAAGGCAGGCCACACGGTCAGCGGCTTCAACCGCAGCCAGGGCGCCATCGACAAACTGGTCGAAGCAGGCGGACAGGGCGCCACGTCCATTGCCGACGCCGTGAAGGATGCCGACGTCGTCGTCACCATGGTCCCGGACTCCCCCGACGTTGAAGGAGTGGTCAGCGGCGAAGAAGGCGTATTTGCCAACGCCCGCAAGGGTGCGCTGTGGATCGATGCCAGCTCCATCCGCCCGGACGTCTCCAAGCGTCTCTCCGAAGCAGCCGTCGAAGCCGGCATCCGTCCCTTGGATGCCCCCGTTTCAGGTGGCGAGCAGGGCGCCGTTGACGGCGTCCTCTCCATCATGGTCGGTGGCGACGAGAAGGACTTCGCCGACGCCTCAGAGGTATTGAACGCCGTGGGCAAGACAATTGTCCACGTGGGTCCCTCCGGCTCCGGCCAGACCGTCAAGGCAGCCAACCAGCTGATCGTGGCCGTGAACATTCAAGCCCTCGCCGAAGCCATTGCCTTCCTTGAGGCCTACGGCGTCGACACCGATGCGGCCCTGAAGGTTCTTGGCGGCGGTTTGGCCGGCTCCAAGGTCTTGGACCAGAAGGGTCAGAAGATGCTGGACCGCAACTTCGACCCCGGCTTCCGCCTTGCCCTGCACAATAAGGACCTGGGCATTGTCACTGCTGCAGCCCGCGAAGCAGGCGTGGCGGTTCCCTTGGGCGGCGCTGTTGCCCAGCTCGTGACCTCCATCGTGGCCCAGGGCGACGGCGCACTGGATCACTCGGGTTTGTTCAAGCAGGTCCTGGCTTCCTCCGGCCGCAAGTAGCCCCTCTTCCGGGAATCACTTCCCCCTAATCTTCCCGCCGTCGGATGACTGTCGAAGCGTCCGGCGGCGGGAAACCCACCTCCCGCCAGCATTACAGGCCCACAGGGCCAACACCCCAGATTTAGAAGGAGCAGACCATGGCTAAAATGCGCAGCGTAGACGCAGCCGTTTTGATTTTGGAAAAAGAAGGCGCCACGGAGATCTTCGGTCTCCCCGGAGCAGCCATCAACCCGTTTTACTCGGCCATGCGTGCGCACGGCGGCTTGAACCACACCCTGGCCCGCCACATGGAGGGCGGCTCACACATGGCGGACGGTTACTCCCGTGCCGCTGAAGGCAACATTGGTGTTTGCACCGGAACCTCCGGCCCCGCCGGTACCGACATGATCACCGGACTGTACGCTGCCCAGGCGGACTCCATTCCGATGCTGTGCATCACCGGCCAGGCCCCCGTGGCCAAGCTGCACAAGGAAGACTTCCAGGCCATCGACATTGAGTCCATTGCGGCCCCGGTGACTAAAATGTCCATGACTGTCAAGGAGCCCGGCCAAATCCCCGGCGCCTTCCAGAAGGCCTTCTACCTCATGCGTTCAGGCCGTCCCGGCCCGGTCCTGTTGGATCTGCCCATCGATGTGCAGATGGCCGAGATTGAATTCGACATTGACGCCTATGAGCCGCTCGTGCCGAACAAGCCGGCCGCCACGCGCAAGCAGGCTGGAAAAGCCCTGGACATCCTGCTGGCAGGCGAAAAGCCGCTGATCGTCGCCGGTGGCGGCATTATCAACGCCAACGCATCCGCACAGCTGGTGGAGCTCGCTGAGCTGCTGAACATCCCCGTCATCTCCACGCTCATGGGCTGGGGCGTCATTGCCGACGACCACCCGCTGAGCGCCGGCATGGTTGGCCTGCAGACCTCGCACCGCTATGGCAACGCCACGTTCCTGGAGTCCGACACCGTCATCGGCATCGGCAACCGCTGGGCCAACCGTCACACCGGCGGCCTGGACACCTACACCAAGGGCCGCAAGTTCATCCATGTGGACATTGAGCCCACCCAGATCGGCCGCGTTTTCGCGCCGGATCTAGGCATCGTCTCCGACGCCGGAGCCGCCTTGGACGTGTTGTTGGAAGTCGCCCGTGAGCGCAAGGCCGATTTCGGTGTGCCGGATTACGGTCCGTGGACCAAGGACTGCCAGGCTCGCAAGGGCTCCCTGCAGCGCAAGACCCACTTCGACAACGTGCCCATGAAGCCGCAGCGCGTTTACGAAGAAATGAATGCCGCGTTTGGTCCCGACACCACGTACGTCTCCACCATTGGACTGTCGCAGATTGCCGGCGCCCAGATGCTGCACGTCTTTGGCCCGCGCCGTTGGATCAACGCCGGACAGGCCGGCCCCCTGGGCTGGACCCTGCCTGCAGCCCTGGGTGTTGTCAAGGGCAAGCCCGGAGAGACGGTTGTTGCGCTCTCCGGTGACTACGACTTCCAGTTCATGATTGAAGAACTGGCCGTTGGCGCACAGTTCAACCTCCCGTACATTCACGTGGTGGTCAATAACTCCTACCTGGGCCTGATTCGCCAGTCCCAGCGCGGCTTCAAGATGGATTACCACGTCTCCCTGGCCTTCGATAACATCAACTCCCCCGAGACCAATGGCTACGGCGTGGACCACCTGAAGGTAGCCGAAGGCTTGGGCTGCAAGGCCATCCGCGTGGAGCGTCCCGAGGACATGGCTGCAGCGTTCGCCGAGGCAAAGCGCCTGATGGAAGAGTTCAAGGTTCCCGTGGTTGTTGAAGCCATCCTGGAGCGGGTCACCAACATCTCCATGGGTACCGAACTGGACAATGTCAATGAAATTGAAGACATTGCCCAGTACGCCACGGATGCACCCACCGCCATCCTGGCCCTGCAGGACTAGGCGAAAACATGCGCATCATACTGGCCCCCGATAAATTCAAGGGTTCACTCTCAGCCCCCGACGTTGCCAATCACCTGGCAACGGGTTTGCGCTCCGCGCAGGACGGGCTTGAAATTGACCTCATGCCCGTGGCTGACGGTGGCGAAGGCACCATTGACGCCGTTGTCACATCCGGGTTCACCCGGGTCAGCGCAACCGTCCAAGGTCCTACGGGCCAACCCGTCAGCGCAGACTATGCCGTCAATGGCGACGTAGCCGTCATTGAAATGGCTGCCGCTTCCGGACTGGCCGTCCTTCCCGACGGACAGTTGGCACCCCTGGCAGCCACCACCTATGGCACAGGCCAGCTGGTGGCGGCGGCCATGGATCGAGGCTGCACTGAGATTGTTCTGGGTGTGGGCGGCAGCGCCACAACCGACGGCGGGGCCGGTATGCTCGCAGCACTGGGCGCCACATTCAAGGACTCTGCCGGGCGGCACTTGCCGCCCGGCGGGGGCGCCTTGGCCACGGTCACCAACATTGACCTTGGCGGCCTGGACCCGCGAATGGGTGCAGTGCGTTTTACCCTCGCCAGCGACGTGGACAACCCCTTGTTGGGACCTGACGGGGCAGCGACCATTTTTGGTCCGCAAAAAGGTGCAACCACCGCCCACGTGGCTCACTTGGAAAAGTCTTTGGAGCGTTATTTCCGGGTCATGGCAAATGCCCTGGGCACGGCCGCCGTTGATGCCCTGCACGCACCCGGCGCCGGCGCTGCCGGCGGGACGGGCTACGCAGCTTTGGCGGTTCTCTCAGCCAAACGCCGCTCAGGTATTGAAGTAATCTTGGAACTGACAGGACTTGCCGACAAAATCAAGGGAGCCGATCTGGTTATCACGGGCGAAGGCAGCCTCGATGAGCAGAGCCTCTTTGGCAAGGCGCCCATGGGGGTGGCAATAGCCGCCCGCGCCGCAGGCGTGCCCGTAGTGGCAGTGTGCGGACGTACCACCTTGTCAGCGGAAACACTGAGCAAAGCCGGCTTTGCTGAAAGCTACGCCCTAACTGACCTAGAACCAGACACTGAGAAGTGCATGCGTAATGCTGGTGTTTTGGTTACTGAAATTGGTGCCTTGATTGGTGCCCGGCTTGGCCATTTGGGTCAGGAAGAAGAGAGTTCGTATGTCTAATATTTCTGAAGCTGATGTTCAATTGCCGGTGTATGATCTGGTGATTCGGGG
>JBBSSM010000061.1:0-11206 GCA_038242155.1 Actinomycetales bacterium
CTGGTCAGGTGTCGCAAAATGGGGTGGTGTCTCCCTGCAGACGATCCTCGACCTCGCCAAACCCACGCCGGAGGCGAAATGGGTGGTCTTCTACTCCTTCGCTGCCGGTCCGGACGGGGGAATCTACTATGACGTCCAGCCCATTGAGCAGATGGGCTACAAACTAACCATGCTCGCCTACGACATGAATGACGAAACGCTCTCCTTTGGTCACGGGGCACCACTCCGACTGCGTAACGAGACCCAGCTCGGATTCAAACTGGTCAAATGGATCAAGGGCATTGAATTCGTGGAGAACTTTGACGACGTCGGCGGTGGATTGGGTGGTTACAACAATGACCATGAGTTCTTCGGCTACCGCCAATCGATCTAACCCGGTGAACGCCGTCGCACGCTCCACAGCCCTCGCCGCGGCAATATTGATGCCACCCCTGGCTGTTCCGCCTGCTTCCCGGATGGTCATGGTTGACATGTGCATGGTGGCAGCGAAGCATGGGGATGATACCCGCACTGGATAATCCTGCTATGACCAATGATTCATGAAGTGGTTAGTAAAGAGGCTTGACATGTCGAACAGCTTTGGTGCCCGCGATTCCCTGACCGTTGGTGACGAGCGTTACGAGATCTTCCGTCTTGACCGGGTGGAAGGTTCCGCCCGGCTGCCGTACAGCCTGAAGGTGCTCCTGGAGAACCTCCTGCGCAATGAGGATGACACTTTGGTCACCGCCGACCAGGTGCGTGCCGTCGCTGCCTGGAACCCGAAGGCCGGGCACGGCGCTGAGATCCAATACACCCCAGCAAGGGCGTTGCTTCAGGATTTCACGGGTGTCCCCTGCGTCGTGGACCTGGTCGCCATGCGCGACGCCATGATGTCTTTCGACGGTGATCCGCAAAAAATAAACCCGCTGATTCCCTCCGAGCTGGTGATCGACCACTCGGTCATTGCCGACGCGTTCGGCAGCCAAGGCGCATTCCAGATCAATGCGGATCTGGAATTCCAGCGCAACGAGGAGCGTTACCAGCTATTGCGGTGGGCGCAGCAGGCCTTCGACGATTTTCTGGTGGTTCCCCCGGACACCGGGATCTGCCACCAGGTCAATCTTGAATACCTCTCGCGCGTCGTGTTCACCAGGGAACGGAACGGGGTCACTCAGGCGTATCCGGACACTCTGGTCGGCACCGATTCACACACCCCGATGGTAAATGGGCTGGGCGTGCTGGGCTGGGGTGTGGGCGGCATTGAAGCGGAAGCCGCCATGCTCGGCCAGCCAATGAGCATGCTCGTCCCCCCTGTGCTGGGCTTTAAACTTACCGGCGAGCTTCGCGAGGGCGTGACGGCGACGGACCTCGTGCTCACGGTCGCCCAGCTGCTCCGCCAAATCGGCGTCGTCGGAAAGTTCGTGGAATTCTACGGTCCCGGTGTCGCGAACATTCCCCTGGCCAACCGTGCGACTCTTGGCAATATGAGCCCGGAATACGGTTCCACCTGTGCCATCTTCCCCATCGACGACGTGACGCTGGAGTATTTGCGGCTGACAGCCAGGCCGGAAAAGCAGATCCGGCTCGTTGAAGCCTATGCAAAGGCACAGGGCCTCTGGCACGATCCGGAACATGAGGCTGAATACTCCTCGACGGTTGAACTGAACCTGGCCGACGTCGAGCCCTCGATTGCCGGACCGAAGCGCCCGCAGGACCGCATCCCCCTGGGCAATGCCCGGAACGTGGTGAGCGAGATCCTGAGCGAAGGCTCGCGCGCACCGGAAGATCTCGTCGGCCTCGATCAAGCTTCTGCCGATTCCTTCCCCGCCAGTGACCCCATCGTATTTGACGCGCTTGGCCACGGCGAGAAGCCCGTGGACCGCTCGCAATCAGGGCCTGACCGTGAATGGCCGTCGAATCCCGCACCCGTGACCTTTTCACATGGCGGCACGACGAGTGTGGATAACGGTCACGTGGTCATCGCGGCCATCACCTCCTGCACCAACACGTCCAATCCGTCGGTCATGATCGGAGCCGGGCTGATGGCGAAGAAAGCCGTGGAGCGCGACCTTAGCCAGAAACCATGGGTCAAGACATCCCTTGCACCAGGATCGCGAGTCGTGACCGACTACTACGACCGTGCCGGGCTGACGCCGTATTTGAACCAGCTCGGTTTTGACCTGGTTGGCTACGGCTGCACAACCTGTATTGGCAACTCGGGCCCGCTCATGCCCGAGGTCAGCAAAGCCATCGCGGAGAACAACCTCACCGTGGCGGCCGTGCTCAGCGGCAACCGCAACTTTGAGGGCCGCATCCACGCCGAAACGGAGCTGAATTTCCTCGCCTCCCCGCCGCTGGTCATTGCCTATGCCCTGGCCGGGACCATGAACATCAACCTGCTCAGTGACCCGCTGGGACAGGACAAGGCCGGCGAACCAGTGTACCTGCGGGACATCTGGCCCAGCACGCAGGAGGTCGAGAAGGTCATTGCCGAGGCGCTCAAGGCGGAAATGTTTGCGGACGGATATGCAACCGTGTTTGACGGCGACGACAACTGGCGCGGGCTCGACATCCCGTCCAGCGACATTTTTGCCTGGGACGAGACGTCAACCTATGTGCGGCGCGCCCCGTATTTTGAGGGGATGCCGCGTGAACCGGCGCCACTTCGCAACATCACGGGAGCGCGCGTGCTGGCTCTCCTGGGGGATTCGGTGACAACCGACCACATTTCACCCGCCGGAGCAATTAAACGCGATTCCCCTGCCGGGAAGTACTTGACGGAGCATGGAGTCGAGTTCGGTGACTTTAACTCCTACGGATCCAGACGCGGGAACCATGAGGTAATGATCCGCGGCACCTTTGCAAACATCCGCCTCCGCAACCAGCTCGTGCCCGGCGTCGAGGGCGGGTTCACCCGGCACCTGCCCGACGGCGGGCAGATGACCATTTTTGACGCCTCAACAGCCTATGTGGCGGAGGGTGTACCTTTGCTCGTTATCGCCGGATCGGAATACGGTTCCGGCTCCTCACGGGACTGGGCCGCCAAAGGCACCCTGCTGCTCGGCGTCAAGGCGGTACTGGCGAACTCGTTCGAACGGATCCACCGCTCAAACCTGATCGGCATGGGCGTTCTCCCGCTGCAGTTCCAGCCCGGCGAGTCCGCGGAGTCGCTCGGCCTGACCGGTGAAGAGATTTACTCGATTGCCGGGCTCGAGGGCGTGGAGGAAATTCCGGAACGCGTGACAGTGACAGTGGAGCGTGAAGGGCAGCGGCGGGAGTTTGAAGCAATGGTGCGGATCGATACCCCGGCTGAGGCCCGGTACTTCCAGCACGGGGGCATCCTGCAGTATGTGCTCCGTCAACTCCTCGCGGGTTGACGGGTGCTTCTGTGGGACGCCACCCCGTCAAGTCGGCTTCCCTGCCTTTACGCATCCCGCCAATGGTTTGACGCAGGGAATTCTCGTGGCCGGCCTGCACCGTGTCTGCGGCGCGCCCGGCACCCGACAAACGCAGCGCGCTCGCCGCCACGTTGTTCGGCGCCACCTTGCAGCAGATTATTTCCGACGCCGTTTTCCATGCGGATCTGCACCCGGGCAACATCTTCATCACCCCCGGACCAGGAGCTGGCCTGCTGGACTCCGGCGCCGTCGGCCGCCTGGATGTGCGTGCCGTGGAAAGATCCCTGGGTCAGCTCCTGACCCGGTTCCGGACGGGATTCCGCGCTGGTGGCAGCATGAAAATGTTTACCGCATTGTTCGCTCTGGTGCGGGCCCACAATTTTCCCGTCCCGGCCTAATCGGGGCCGCATTCCGCGCCCTGGCCGCAGTGGAGGGGATCTTGGTGATCATCGATCCCCGCATCGACTTTGCGACCGCGGCCCGTGCTGAAGGCGCCCGCCTGGTCTTAGGAAAAATCAACGTGGGAAGCGACAAGGACCAGTTCGAGCAGCGCATGATGGCCCTGTTGCCCCTGATTGACCAGCTGCTGCGGCGGATCAATAAGATCAGCGAGGATCTGGAACAGGGCCGGTTCTTCATCAATGTGCGCACGCTGGCCCACCCCGCGGACTGCCGTTATCTTACGGCACTCTTCCAGCAGCTCATTGTCGCCATCCTGGCCGGGACGGCAGTGGTAGGTGCCATTATGCTCATTGACAGCAACGAGGGACCATTGCTGACCGGCGAGATCCACCTCTACTCGGTTTTTGGTTTTGCACTGCTCTTTGGCGGATTTGTGCTCGTCATGCGAGCGCTGATGCTGGTCTTTAAACGCGATAACGGCAGTTGAACCGCTTCCCCGGCCACCCTTCTGGCGACGGCCGGGGTTGGGGAAAATGCCCGTGGTTTCTAAGGAGCGGTCTGCGGCGGAGTTTTCTCCACGAGTGTTGTTGCCAGATCACTTTCTACTTTGCCGTGTTTAGCGGCGGAGGCAACAAAGAAGGAGCCCAGCAGACCGAGAAACAAGAACGCCGCGGCGCCGAGCATGGAGGCGCTCACTGCCTCCGCGAAGCCGCTGGAAAGCGCTTGGGCTGCTGCCGGACCGGCAGTACCGAGCGGACCGCTGGTTCCTAATTACTCCAATTGCGGAACGATGCCGCCGGCGGAGTCACGTAATTGGCCAGCCAAGGTGCTTGTCTGGCTGCTGGAGATACCCGGGACATTGCCCAGCAAGGTAGTGGCTTTGGACAGTGCGAAGTGTGCCAGCAAGCTGCCCATGATGGCCGAGCCCAGCGCGGCGCCCAGTTGGCGGACAGTGCTTTGAGTCGCGGATCCCTGACCGGAAACGGCCGTGGGAATATCGGCCAGAACAGTTCCCGTAAGTTGCGCAGGCGCCAACCCCAGACACAGACCGGACACCACCAGCAAAGCGGCAATAAGCCATACCGACGTGGACGAGGTGATGAAAAGACCAAGGGCCAACAGGCCGGCCGTCTCCAGCGCGAGGCCCAGGATCACCACATTGGGCGGCCCCATTTTAGTTGCCAAATGGCGAGCTGAGGCTCCGGAAAAGAACGCCCCGACAGCCATGGCAGCCATGGCAGCCAACACAAAACCAGCCTGCAGGGTACCCAGGCCCAAAATATTAATGAGGTACAGGGGAAGGACGAGCAGCAAACCAAATTCCCCGATCGCCACCATGGCAGCCACCGTATTGCCCCACGAGAACGTGCGAACCCGGAACAACGTCAGATCCAAAATGGCTGACTGGTTTAATGCGGCGCGCCTTTTCTCCCAGAGGACAAATCCCACCAGCGCGGCGATGCTCACAGCCAGTGTCAGGGGGACCACTGACAGTGCAGCATCCACGGGCCAGGTGACCGGGCCCGGCGCCAGGGCGGACTGGGCGGACCACCAGCCGAGGGTGGGTCCCTCAATCAAGGCAAAGACAAACAAACCAAAGCCAATGGCGCTCAGCAACAGCCCCGCCACGTCCACGCCGGTCCTGTCGTCCGGGGACCGAGTTTCGGGAACGAATAAGAAGGCACCGAGGAGAACCAGCAGCCCCAGGGGAATGTTGATGATGAAAATCCACTGCCAGGAGAAGGATGAGGTCAACCAGCTACCCAAGAGCGGCCCAATGGCGGCCATTCCGGAAATTACGGCACCCCAGATGGCAAACGCCGTCGTCCTGTCCTTGCCAAAAAACGTTGAATTGATGGTGGAGAGGGTGGCAGGCAGCACCGCGGCGCCACCTATTCCCTGAACCAGCTTGCTCATGATCAGGCCGTCCGCGCCGTGGGAGAGGGCGGCGAGAATGCTTCCCGCCATGAACAAAACCACGCCAATGATGAACAGTTTGCGGCGGCCCAACCGGTCCCCCAGCCGACCACTGGTCAGCAGCAATGCGGCCAGCACCACGGAATACAAACTGTTGACCCACTGCGCCTAGTTTAAATCCAGGTTAAGGTCTTCGATGATGGTCGGCAAGGACACGCCTACGACGGTGCCATCGATGACGATCATTGACAGGCCTGCCGCCAAAACGCCCAAAGCCGCCCACTTATTGGGAGTACGTTTCTTACCCACCAGAGGATTAGTGTGCTGTTGCATATCTTCAGACTAATTTTGAAGACAGTCTGTCAGCATCAACCATAAGGTTGAACTTAAAAAGAGCCCTACTACGACGCTGGGTGCGCCTCCCTTTCGGGAAACGCACCCATTGTCCGTCGGTCCGGACGGAAGGGACCAGCCGCCACAACGCGGTCTTGAATTATTTGGTGGTCAGCAGCTCCGGGGTCTCATGGAGCTGGTTTTTGCTTCCAAAGAGGCGGGTGCGTAAAGCCAGGAACAGCAGGACCATGCCCACGCTGAGCAGGATGTGACCCAGGCCGGCGATGCCGGGGATGACAGCGGAGACTTCCGTGGTGCCATTGGCCTGCATCATGCCATGGACCACCATGATGGCGGTTGTCATGACCAGGCCAATGTTGTACGTCCAAAAGAACCAGCTGAACAAGCGTGATTCCGAGAGCGTGAACAGTTTCTCCAGGATCAGCACAATCAGCAAGACGATGAAGCCCAGGGTCAGCAAGTGGGTATGCACCACGGATAGTTGGGTAAAGCCCTCAAACTCCCGGGCCTTGGTGTACTCACGGTAAAACAAGCCGGAGAGCACCCCAATGACCATGTACCCAAAAGCGGCATAAAAAAGTTTCTTCACTGTGCGTCCTTCAATAATGGCTGGTGCGAGCTATCCCTTCCAGCCTACGAACGAAAACACCCCCGGACATCAACCATTTGGTTGACCGGGAAGGCTCGGTCTGTACCCGCCATGAGGCCGTGGTTTAGCTGTGTGATGGGGGTTTACCGGTCCTAGACCAGCGGGATCATCATTGTTGGCTCCCGCATCGGCGACGTGGCACTGGGATGCAGCGTGGCATAGGAGGGGACGCGGACCTTTGAACGAGCAAGATGGAACTTTTCGTGCCACTGCGTCATCACCGAACAACCCGAAAATACCCGGTGGTTACTGTCTGACGCGCGCCAACGATTCCCGTTATTGGAGAGTCAATACCCGTCCGGCATCTTAACGAGTGGTTTGAAGCCCGCCGTTGTTGTCAACGCTATATTTTGCGGGCATGCCCGGGCGCCAATTTTCTCCAAAACCAAAGGAAGCTTAGGTTTCCCTCGACGTTCGTCTATTGTGTGTGCATGGCTGCGTCCGTGGTTAATACAGCTAGATTTTTCTGTCAACGAACACCCCGCAATTTTCCTGATGCACCCGAGTAAATTCAAGGTTGGGCGTCGGAAGAAGCAGCCCGATCCAAGTTCATATTTTCGGCCGTTCCCACGCAGCGATCGGGCCCTCGAGAACTGTGAACAGCGGGTGCGCCTCTGGAAGGTGCACACTGGACCACGACGCCGCCACAGCAGGGCTGCGATGTTTAAGTTTCAACATCAAGTGCGTCCACTCATACGACAACTGCCCCGTCGTAAGCTGCATCGACGTGACGTCCTCGTCCACCGCGATGATTTTGGACCGATCGAAGCGGTATCCGCGCGCATCGGCCTCGTCGGCAAGCCCGCGCAGGTAAGCCCCGATTGCATTCGACGGGTCAGGATGGTTGCGGAATCGTTCCAGCTGGGGGTGGCTGCCGTACCCTTTTGTCCGGCCGGCAAGTACTGCTTGGGCCAACAGTGCCTCCCGCCAGCCCGCAATCAATGCCTGCCGGTCAAAGTACCGCGGATGCACCGACCAGAGCCTCATGAAAGGCAACGATAGCAACACCCTCCCGCCGCAACAAACGCAGCAGTCCGGTGCAACTGCCAGGAACGGGGGCCGGCTCAAACCGGTTCCCCACGTCTTCAACGGACAAATCACCTATCAGTTCGGCCAGCTTCGGAGCGAAGTCGCCGAAGATCTCCCCACCGCCTCCAAGCTGCTTAGTGCGGTTAGTCGTGATGTTGATTGCGGTACTGCCAGGGCAGCATTGACCAGTTGACCCTTTGCGTGCCGCCAGCATCACCGCTCGCTGCGACCGCACCACCCCGCTCAGCTGCGTCAGAGGCGGCAGTACTTGGCGAGCTGTTGCCCGTACGGTTAAAAGGACGGGCATACTGTTTCCTGTCAAACGTGTCCCGGGTCATGCAGACCCGAAATCCACGCCCTCCATGAGCGTTAACTGATGGTCAGTGCCGATGCAGTTCTGACTGTCGGTCTGGCTCTCTGCCAAGGTCGTGCTGGTTTGCTTCCTTCGAGCGCGGGAACCCAAGCCGTGGGCTTGATCCCGAGTCGATCCTTTTCGGGCCCACCAATGAGCTCGCCCGGGCCCTCTTCATGGGTGCCGCATGGATGATCAACCTCGCTGTAGCCGAAGTTGTCATTCAAAGGCGTTCGCGCCGGCTCAGAGTTCGCCAAGCGATGTGACCACGCCGGATCAATGTGGGTGCCGCTATCATCATCCACAGTGTTCTTAACACAACACCTCAGTCACTGAACGGAATCAGTATCGGTGGTTACGTGGTCCGCGGGTGGCTGTTGCCCACCTTTGAGCTGGGGCGACTGGAAGTCTGCGGGCTTAAGACGAAAACCACGATCTCCGCCGTGGAGCGGGAAATGCAGGCCTGAACTGGAATGAATACTCCGCAGGCCCGCAGCATGATTTATTGCATATGGAATTTTCACTTTCCCCCGACCAATGGGAGATTTCTACCCCAAAGATGTTTTGCCACCCCCGCCGTTCCTGCATAATTGCATAATTGCATAATTGCATAATTGCATAATTGCGCCGACGTTACTGGTGCAACACAGGCCGGTAGGGGCCGTCGTCGCACTCGGCAATGAACCCGGCGGAACCGCCGCGGAGCTGCCCTTCGGCGGGGTCAAGCGCTCCGGCGTCGGCCGTGAACTGGGCAAGTACGGCATGGAGGAGTTCGTCAACCGCAAGCTCGTGAAATTCGCGCGCTAACCTCCCGCAGGAATCCGGGGCCTGGTCTTTACATCCATTTCTTGGCTTTGAAGACCAGGTAAAGGGTCACGGCCAGGGCGGCCATGGCTCCCAGCGCGAACGGGTAGCCAAAGGCCCAGTGCAGCTCCGGCATGACGTCGAAATTCATGCCGTAAATGGCGCCAATGAGGGTGGGGGCGAACAGGATGGCCGCCCAGCCGGAGATTTTCTTCATATCCTCGTTTTGCCGCTGGGCAACGAGGGTTGCGTTGACATTGAGGATTTGGGACAGCGCATCACGCAATTCACTGACCCGGGTGCTGGCGTGGGCGAGATGGTCGGCCACGTCCTGCAGGTACGCCTGCAGGGGTTCGGGAACCTCATAGCGGCCAAACCCCTGGCGCAATGCCGCCAAGACGTCGGCCATGGAAGTGGTGGCGTGCTGCAGGTCAATGACTTCCTGGCTGATGCTGGGATTGTTCGTCAGGATCAGGGTGCTTAACTTCTAAAAGTGATGCCCTCCCTCTGACATGCCCCAGGTGGATCAGATGGTTTTGGTGGAGGCGCCACCGTCGACTGTGCCGCCACAAGCCGTGGTTGCCAGCATGGTCGCAACGCCCAGGCCGCACGCAACAAAACTCCGACGCCTTATGGAGATGCGGTGCAGCGGATACTCCTGGTTCATTGGCCCTTGATAGGGGATGGATCCGTTGGACGGCGGCACTGCTGATAGCCGCCGTCTAACGTTTCCTGACCTAGTTGCTCAAATGCTTCTTCTGATAGGCGCGCCACGTGATGGCCCAGCGGGCCGGATCATCCAGGTCCTCGTGGTGGATATGGTGGACTGTCTGGTTGTGAGGTGCGGAACGGACCAGCTCCGGGTTGGTCCGGGCCTCATGCGCCACGTGTGCAAGCACAGCCACGTATTCGTCGATCTCCGCTTTCGAGTACGACTCGGTGGGCTCCAGTGTGAACGGCTGCGGGACGATGTAGGGGTGATGGCTGGTCCAGTAATGCATGCCGAAGTCGGACATGCGGATGCCGATTTCCTCCGAGGAGACACCGGTATCCTCAAAAAGTTCCTGCCACGAGTAGCGGACCTGTTCAATGCGGCGCTTGCCCTGCGCATAGGGAGCGGAGACGCCGGGAATTTCCAATACCCTGGCCATCAGGTAGTTGTTGTTCAGCACGGCAATCTCGGCTACCTCACGCAAACCGTCCGCACCGAGCGCCATGATCCAGGCGTAGGCCCGGACAACATTCGGGGCCACACCGAAGAACGGGGCGACGACGCCCACCGACTGCGGGTGGTCGCGGTTGATAACAAACTTCTCCCCCACCTTGTCAATGGTCGGGCCCGGCAGGAACGGTACCAGTTTCGCGGACACACAGCTGGCGCCGGCGCCCGGGCCGCCACTGGCGTGCGGGGTCCCGAATGTCTTGTGCAGGTTGAAGTGACACAGGTCAAACCCGGCGTCGGAGGCGCGGGTGATGCCCAGGATGCCGTTGGCGTTGGCTTGGTCATAGGCGGCCAGTGCGCCCACCTCATGGGCGATGTCCACGAATTCGCGGATCTTGGCGTTGTAGATGCCGGTGTCCTCGGGGTTGGTGATCATCAGCGCCGCGGTCCGCGGGGATACCGCTGCCCGGAGTGCGTCGATGTCCGGATAGCCGTCGGCGTCGGGCATCAACGTGATGACCTTGTATCCCGCAGCCTTTGCACAGGCGGCGTTGGAGGGGTGGGAGAAGATCGTGGTGATGACCTCATCGCGCACCTCACCTTCGCCATTGGACTCGTGATAGGCGCGGATCATGGCGATGTTGGCCCAGATCGCTGCCGAACCGCCCTGGGTCTGCAGGCTGACCCTGCTCATACCCGAGATCTCCGCGAGCAGCTGCTCCGTGCGCCAGAAGATTTCCAGCACCCCCTGGATGCTGGCTTCGTCCTGCAGGGGATGAACATCCATCAGCTTGGGCGTGCGGATGATGGTCTCGTTGACCTTGGGGCTGTACTTCATGGTGCAGGTGCCCTGGCCGATGTCGACATTAAAGTCGGCGCCGAGGTTTTCTTGACTAATGCGAAGGTAATGGCGCACCACACGCATCTGTGCCAGTTCCGGCAGTGCAGGCGCAACGGCCCGCCGAAGCGGGGCAAGGCGGTCCTCGCGCAGGGCCAGTGCGTCGGAGGCGGCCGGTTCGGGCTGCTGGACGAGAATGCCTCGTTCGCCGGGGGTGGTCAGTTCGAAAATGATCGGCTCATCCCAGCGTGCCTGGTGGAAACGGCGCAGGGCGGGCTTGGGGGCGACGGGAAGTGCCATCTTAGTTCTCCTTCAAAACGGC
>JBBSSM010000062.1:0-11194 GCA_038242155.1 Actinomycetales bacterium
CAAAGTCGCGGAGTTTGAAGAAGCTTTTGCCGTACACCAGCAGGCAAACCGTGCCGTCGCCACCAGCAACTGCACTACGGCACTTCATCTGGCGCTTATTGTGGCCGGGGTGCAGCCCGGCGACGACGTGGTGGTGCCATCGTTTTCATTCATTGCCACGGCCAATGCCCCCACGTATGTGGGTGCGCGGCCCGTATTTGCCGACGTCGAACTGGAAACCGGAAATGTCACGGCTGCCACCATCGCCGCAGCATTGACGCCCAAAACCAGAGCCGTGATCGTCGTGGACCAGGGCGGAATGCCGGTTGATTTGGATCCCATCCGGGAACTGTGTGATCCGCTGGGGATTGTGGTGGTGGAGGATGCAGCATGCGGGGCAGGCTCCACGTACAAGGACAGCCCCGTTGCGGCAGGGGCGGATCTTGCCGCGTGGTCCTTTCACCCGCGCAAAATCCTCACCACGGGGGAGGGTGGAATGCTCACCACATCCAATGACGAGTGGGGTGCGCGAGCTGCACGGCTGCGGGAACATGCCATGAGTGCCTCGGCGAAGGACCGCCACTCGGCAATGCTGGCACCGCAGGAGCAATACACGGAGATCGGCTACAACTTCCGCATGACGGACATGCAGGCGGCCCTGGGACTCGTTCAATTGGGCAGACTTGCTGTGGCTGTGCAACGCCGTCGCAGCATCGCGGCCCGCTATACGCAGGCCCTGGAAGAACTACCAGGCATTCGCCTGGCCAGGGATCCTGCCCATGGCACCAGCAACTTCCAATCCTTTTGGCTGGAAATCCTGCCGGAATTTGGCCGCTCCCGCGAGGAGGTGCTGTCGGTTCTGGCCGCGGCAGGTATTTCCGCGCGCCGTGGCATCATGGCGTCCCACCTTGAACCCGCCTACGCGGACAGGGACACGGGCACCGCCAGTTTGACGGTGACGGAACAACTGACGAACAACACACTTATTCTCCCTGTCTACCACCAGCTCAGCGACGTCGAGCAGGACCGGGTCATTGAGGCCCTGCGGTCTGCGGAAAGGAACTAGACAGGATGGAGCTGATTCTTGTAGCAGCCAGCGGACTGGCCCGCGAAGTGTTGGCTTCGACGCGTGCCTCCGGAGCGTTCGACGTCGTGGGGTTTCTTGACGACGACCCGGCCCTGTCCGGAACCTATATTGACGGGCTTCCCGTGCTCGGGCGAATCAGTGACGCAACAGCCTTCCCCACGGCCTCATTTGTCCTGTGCGCAGGCAAGGGGGTGGTGCGGGAAAAAATTGCGGCCTCTCTCGCCAGCCTCGGAATTGGCAGTGTCCGCTACATCTCGGTGGTGGACAAGAACGCGTTTGTCTCCGACGGCTCCACGATTGGGGCCGGCTGCATCCTCCTGGCGAATGTGGTGCTGACAGCAGGCGTGCGGCTCGGGAGCCACGTGGTCGCCATGCCAAACGTCACGTTTACCCACGACGACGAAGTGGACGACTTCGCCACTCTCGCCGCCGGCGTTTCCCTGGGTGGCGGTGTCCACATTGGCCGCCGCGCCTACCTGGGCATGAACTCAAGCATCCGGCAGGGGTGCGTGATTGGGGCCGGAGCCATCGTGGGCATGGGCGCTGCCGTGGTGCAGAACATGCCCGACGACGAAACGTGGGCCGGCGTGCCTGCTCGTCCTTTGGGTGTCATGCACCTGCCAATGAATGGAACTTCTGGGAATGGGGCACACTGACATGGAACATATTCCGCTGGTTGACCTGCAGGCACAGCAGGCAGAGATTGTCGACGAGGTCCGTGAGGAAATCGACTACATCCTGTGGAGTGCAGGCTTTATTGGCGGCCCGGCCGTGGACCGTTTCGAAGCAGCCTACGCACAGTTCACGGGGACCGGACACTGTGTGGGAGTGGGCAACGGCACCGACGCCCTGGAATTGGCACTTCGGGCCTGCGGGGTGCGGGCCGGGGGTGAAGTGATTTTACCGGCCAACTCCTTTGTCGCCACGGCCGAAGCGGTGGCCCGGATGGGTGCGGTGCCCGTATTTGTCGATGTTGACCCCGTGCACCTCTTGATTGACCCGGACAAGGTGGCCGAGGCCATCGTTCCCGCAACGCAGGCCGTCATCCCCGTGCACTTGTTTGGTCAACTGGCCCCGATGGACGAGATCATGGCACTTGCGCTCGCGGCAGGCATCCCGGTGATTGAGGACGCGGCACAGTCACAGGGTGCCCACAGCGCCGGGAAGGTGTCAGGTTCATTTGGCACGGCCGCAGCCACCAGTTTTTATCCCGGCAAAAATCTTGGCGCGGCAGGGGATGCAGGTGCTGTGACCACCAACGATCCGGAGGTTGCGGCCATGGTCCGGGTCCTCGGAGCCCACGGCAGTTCCACCAAGTATGTCCATGACGTGGTGGGGATGAATTCCCGCCTTGACACCATCCAGGCAGTGGTTTTGAACGCCAAACTGCAGCGCCTCTCGCGGTGGAACACGTTGCGCCGTGAAGCTGCCGAACGTTACAACGCACTGCTGGCTGAGGTTCCCGGCGTCGTCACGCCTGCCACCCGTCCCGACTACCAGGATGCGTGGCATCTATACGTGGTGCAGGTGGAAAACCGCGACGCCGTGCTGGCGCAGCTCAATGCCGCGGGCATTGGTGCCGGCATCCACTATCCCACACCCATTCACCTGACCAAGGCCTTTTCCCATGTGGGCAAGGGGCTGGGAGATTTCCCGGTTTCGGAAGCCGCCGCTGAACGGATTTTGTCGCTTCCGCTCTTCCCGCACATTACCTTGGCCCAACAGCAGCGGGTTGTGCAGGCGCTCACCGAAGCCTTGGGCACGCGGTGAACCATCATGGCGATTCCGGCTCGAACTAAATCACCTGCGCAAGCGACAGCGTCACGGGCGCTGGTGCTGAGCCTGCTCAATACCGTCATCTCCAAATTCGGCACCATGGGCATTGGCATTGTCCTGGCGCGCATGCTGGGACCGGTTGAATTCGGCACCTATGCCATTGCGTTCGTGGCCCTTATCGCCATCCTCAGCTTCAATGAACTGGGGGTCAGCCTGGCTATTGTCCGCTGGCCGGGAGATCCGAAGGAAATTGCCGGAACCGTCACCACCATTTCACTGCTCAGCAGCGCCTTGATTTTCATTGGCGCCTATGTGCTGGCACCTCATTTTGCCGCCGCAATGGGGGACCCGGGGGCAACAGGGGTGGTTCGGGTCATTGCCAGCTGCGTTGTCATCAATGGCGCAGTGGCCACACCTGCTGCCTTGATGCAGCGGGACTTTTTGCAGGGCCGGCGCATGATCATCGATCAGGTGAACGTCTGGTTGGGTGCAGTGGTGTCGGTGATCCTGGTGTTTACGGGCATGGGTGCCATGAGCCTGGCCATCGGGCGGGTTCTGGCCAGCCTCGTGGCGGCCGTATTGTTCATTAAATACTCGCCACTGCCCGTACGGTTTGGCTGGAACAGGCAAAAGGTGCAGCCATTGCTGGTCTTCGGGTTGCCCTTGGCCGGTTCCAGCATTCTTGTCTTTGCCGTGGGGTACGTGGACCAGATCATTGCTGGAAAAATGCTCGGTGCCCTGGCGCTGGGTTTTTACGTCCTGGCCTTCAATCTCTCCAGCCTGCCCACCAGCATTTTTTCCCAGCCGCTGCGCAGCGTGGCACCTCCGGTCTTTGCCAAATTGCAGCATGACCCTCCGGCCATGCGTGCCGCCATGCTCACCCTCGTGGGCGTGGTTTCCGCTGCCGTGGTGCCCGTGGTCGCCGTCATGGCCGGTGCCGCCATTCCGTTGATTACCTTCGTTTACGGCAGCGTGTGGGCCCCGGCCGCAGCAGCACTGACCTGGCTTGCTGCCCTGACAGCCTTCCGGATCATGTTTGAGCTCATTTACGACTATCTGGTGGTTCTGGGAATCTCCGGCACCATTTTCAAAGTGCAGATTGTGTGGCTGATAGTCCTGGTTCCGGCACTCCTGGCGGGCGCTGCGTGGGGCGGACTCGCCGGGCTGGCCGCGGCTCCCGTGGTGGTGGCGGCACTGGTAATTTTGCCGATTTACCTCAGAATGCTGGTGAACAGGGGATTCAAACTGTCTGATTTTCTGGCGAAGATCTGGTTGCCATTTGCCGCAGCCCTGCCGGTGGGCTGGGGAAGTTATGCACTGTCCCAGGGTATCGACACGAAATGGCTGGCTGTGCTGGCGGCCACCGGCCTGGGAACCGTGGTGATGGTGGGTCTGCTGTTCAAGTGCCGAAAAGATCTCTTGGCCATCCATCGTTGGGGCAAAGAACCGAAGGAACTGGTATGAAAATCCTCGTCTATCCGCATGACATGGCCATTGGCGGCAGTCAGCTCAACGCCATTGATCTGGCCATGGCTGTAACCGACCTTGGCCACGAGGTGCTGTTCTACGGCCAGTATGGGCCGTTGGTGGAGAAGGTCAGGGGGCTGGGACTGGAATTCCTGCAATCACCGGCCGTGCACCGGCGGCCAACTCCGACGGTGGTGGCGCACCTGCGCAGAACCATCAAGGAACGGCGTATCGACGTTGTCCATGCCTACGAGTGGCCGCCTGCTCTGGAAGCGGCCTTGGCGTGCGCCGGGAACAGTCGCGCAACTGCTTCGGCGACGGTGATGTCCATGTCTGTGGCACCGTTCATTCCCAAACACCTGCCGCTGCTGGTGGGCACCGAACAAATCGCCGACGTCGAACGGAACTTTGGCCGTTCACAACTGGGACTTTTGGAACCTCCCGTGGACACCGAGGCCAACAGTGCAGCCGCCGCCGGCGACACCGCCGGCTTCCTGGTCCGCATCGGTGCCGACCCTGAGGTTTTCACCGTCTCAATTGTGTCCCGGCTGGCGCACGAGATGAAGCTGGAAGGAATCTTGTACGCCATCGACGCCGTCCAGTCAATGAATGCCACAGCCGTGGGCCCGGCCACCGCCGCGAGCAGAACCGCCGCCATGCAACTTGTCATTGCGGGAACCGGCCCTGCCCTGGAAACCGTCCAAGCCTATGCAACGCGTGCCAATGCGGCTCTGGGCGTGGAAAGGATTTTCCTGGCAGGCGAACTGGCCGATCCCCGCCCGGCCTATGCCTGCGCCGATATCAGCATTGGCATGGGCGGGTCGGCATTGCGGGCCATGGCCTTTGGGCTTCCCCTGGTGGTGCAGGGGGAAAACGGATTTTGGGGCCTGTTGTCCCAGGAGTCCGCACCACAATTCCTCTGGCAGGGTTGGTACGGCGCCGGCCCCGGTCCGGAAGACGCCGTGCAACGACTCGAAGAGCTGCTCACCCCGCTGGTGGCAAATCCTGTACTGCGCCGTCGCCTGGGTGGATTCTCCCGGGAATTGGTGGTGGAGCGGTTCTCCTTGGACCAGGCTGCACGGCGCCAACTGCAATTTTACGAGCAGGCACTGTCTCATCCGCCTGTAGGAATGCTCGCAGCGACCAGGGACTGGGGTGCCTCGGCGGCCCGGTTTGCCCGTTATCAACAGCAACAGCTGTTCGCGCGGCTTGCGGGCAACTCCGCACGGGATGACTTCAACGCCACTGCGGTGGCAGCGCGGCCCACGGCAGAAACAGTACAACAAGGGGGGATTAGAGCGTGAAGACGATTATTTATCTGGCCGGCAGCTCGTGGGATGCAGTGGCGGGGACTGATAAGAGCTTGGCGATGGCGTTGGGAAAGAACAACCATGTCCTATGGGTGGATCCTCCCGTTTCGATTCTGCGGATTCGGGGCTCGCGGACGAAGGACAAGACGTCTGCGCTGATGGAAGAGGTCGAGGGTGGCGTCGTCCGGTTGCGTACCATCGGTCCGCCCGGAGTGACCAGACCGGTACTGCGTCGGATCACTGAAGGCGCTTATCACCGGTACGTCCGATATGCCGTCGGGAAGCTAAGACTGCAGGTAGCCGGCACCATTTGTTCCTCGCCAACCCAGACGTTTGATGAGCGCATTGTGGGCCAGCGTTTGTACTTTGTCACCGACGACTGGATGTCCGGTGCAGGGTTGATGGGTTTGTCAAAGGCCCATGTTGGACGAGTGGGCAAAACCAATGCCGGCAGGGCACATGTTGTTGCCGCTGTGAGTACGTATTTGGGCCAGGTCTTGGCGGCAGAACTAGGCAAGAAGGTTGAAGTCGTTCCAAATGGCTGCCATGCCCGGATGAATGCTTACGCCACAAATCCCGGGTTTCCCAAGGCCGCCTTGGTGGGCCAGCTCAACGAACGGCTGGATTTCAACGTTCTTGAAGCTGTTGCTGACACAGGGATCCACATAGCTGTCGCCGGACCGAAGACGGCCAAGTTGACGGAATCAATGTCCCGGTTGGAGACTTTCCTTGCCCGGCCCAATGTTCATTGGCATGGAGTTCTCAGCAGTGACGATGTCGCTGAATTGCTGGCTGCATCTAACGTGGGACTCACGCCATACACCGACACTGCGTTCAACAGATCCAGTTACCCTTTAAAAACCCTTGAATACGTGGCAGCGGGATTGGCGGTGGTGGCTACTCATTTACCGGCATCACAGTTTGACCCCGCTGCAAAGGTTCGCCTGGCCAGTGACGCCGAGGATTTCGCCCACGCAGTGACGGAAATTGCAGCGGTTTGGCCAACAGATACCGAGCGTATGGAACAGGCCATGCAAATCAAGGGCCACACTTGGGAATACCGTGCTGCCCATGTACGAAAATTACTGGCATGCTGACCACCGGCGCGCCCGTGGTGTATGCAGCAGTGAACGGGGTGAATGGAATGTCCAACCGTGCCTTGAAGGCCAAATCAGCTGTCGTGCCGGCGCAGGCGGGAGACAAAGGCACGGAACGGCCACCCGCTGATGCCCCCGGACCCTCGTGGCTCCTGAGGTTCGCAGCGTTCGCCATCTTTGCCATGCCAGCGAACATGGTGCTGAAACCATTGGGGGCTGCAGGGCATGTTGCCATGCTGCTGGCGCTCATGCTCTTTGTTGTCTGGGGGGTTTCAGTTCTTTTGGGGCTGCATACCTCGGCAGGTTCTCGGCATCCAGGCAGGGTTGGTCTAGGGGTGATGCTCTTGGCCACGTGCATTACCTACGCGATGATGCATTCCGGGTTCAGTGGCCCGAGCACACTGGCAGGGCGCGCCAGCGCGGATCGTTGGGTTTTGCTCATGGTGGCCTCGGCAGGACTCATTCTTGTGACGGCGGAAGTTGTCAAAACGACTGACCACGCCATGATCTTAATCCGGTCCCTCTTGCGGGGAGCCTTTTTCTGCTGTGCCATTGCAGCCATTCAATTCATTACCCGGACTGATCCCATGGAAACACTGCGGATGTTTATGGTGGGCTTTAGCGACAACGGGGGAAATACCACTTTTCAAGTGCGTGGTGGTCTGCTACGAGTTGCCGGGACCACATTTACCCCCATAGAGCTGGGGGTGGTGGCTTCCATGGCCTTGCCATTGTCGGTGTGGCGGTGCGTTTTTGACCCGCTAGGACGGAAGTGGATGCACTGGGTTGTCACCGGCTCTTTGGTTTTCGCCATAGCAGCCACGATTTCCCGTGCGGGGATGATTTCTGCTGCCGTGGCTATTTTGGTCTCCATCCCGTTCCTTCCGAAAATTGGTCGGCGATGGGCTGTGGTTGTCATTCCCGTTGCCGTGGTGGGCTTGTTCGTTGCTGTTCCCGGATTGATGGGCACGCTTCTAGGCGCCGCAAGGGTCCGTTCCGATGATCCATCCATATCTACCCGGTTGAACAACTATCCGCGGGTGGAAGCCATGTTCCTTTCGCGCCCCGTGGGCGGCACGGGGCCCGGCACCTACCTGCCGGAAAACGCCTTGGAACTGCTGGACAATCAGTATCTGCATTCCGCCGTGGACATGGGCACCATTGGAGCGCTGGCTGTTATTGTCTACCTCACGCTCCCGGGCCTGGCAACGCTTCAGGCCGCACGGCATGCAGTTAATCCGTCCCTGCGGTGTCTTGCAGGTGCGGTAGCTGGTGCGGCGCTCATTGCCATACCAGGATCCGCAACCTTTGATTCATTGTCCTTTCCGGTGTTTGCCTTGCTCTATCCCTTGTTGGTGGGTCTTGGCGGCGCAGTTTGGATATTGGTCAAGAATGAATCACGAACCAAACACATAGGTATGCTGGCGGAAACCCAGCCTCCCAGCCATAGCATTGGATACAAGGAGTAGCGTGGACCCCCTTTCAGTCATTAAAACCCTTTGGCGGCACAAGTTCATTTTGATCCCGGTGCTGTTGCTGACACTGGTTGCCGTAATATATCTCTTTGCCTTCGGCCCCAGAAGCTATCAGTCAACGGCCAGCTTCGCGCTGGTCAACCCCATGGTGCCTACCGAACAGGAAATTGCCAAGAATCCGGCCCTGGGGAACCTAAACTCGAACAATCCCTATTTGCGCTCCTCTGACAACACCCTTATTGCCCAAGTTCTCACCACCAGACTCAGTACTGAAGAAGTGGCAAAATCTCTTCAAATGCGCGATCTTGGCACCGAGTACACAGTGGAGCGGGCGGGAAGCTATGGCTCCGGTCTCTTGATACAAGCCACGGCGACCGGGACATCGCCGGAACAATCAATGGACACAGTCGCGGTCTTGGGGGAATACCTGGTTCAGGAGCTGCGGGCCATGCAGGAGATCAACGGGGCCGACGAAAGATTTCTGTTTACAGCCTTGCCTGTCACCACCGGGGATCATGCCACCGAGCAGTTCTCCAGCAGGCTCCGCACAGTCATCATGGTGGGGGCCGGCGGTGTTGTCCTACTATTTGCAGCAGTATCCGCAGCCCAAGCACTGGACCGAAGGCGCGAAGAACAAGAATCGCCCCCTGCTGCCGCCGACTCTTCCCCTGCCGGCCCCGACGGCTCTGACGCGCAGGCCGGTTCAAGGAATCAAGGGGTAAGCGATGCGGATGATTCCGCGGCATCCCCAACCTTGAACAGCAGGCGATTGCGGAAGAATCGAAGAGATGAGCTGCAACAACGTCAATCAAGGATCAACTCCAGAGTGTAAGTGGGTTCCTACCCATCCCTAGCTCGTCCGCATCTAAGGCGGTTCCGCACCTGACACCCATGGGTCTCAGGTGCGGAACCGCCTGTTGTTAGGACAATCCGCAGCTGTTGGTGCCGTCGAGTTGATACAGATGAACTGCGTTTCCATCGGCGAAGGTGTCGACAATGACGCCGCTGCGAACGGGAACCGTGCGACTTTCACCGAGAACCGCGGCCGAGGTGGCGTTGCTGCACTTAATTGACAGTTCCACCTGCTGGGTCGCGCTCTGGGTGGATCCGGAGAAAACGTACAGACTTCCCTCGTGGTTCTTGACGCTGACATCGACTGAGCCGGTGGAGGTGGCCGCACCGTCAAGGAAGGGTGCATTCAACACCGGAGCCAGAGCCTTGATTTGGGCGTTGACAGCAGTCACTTCAGGTCTTATTTGTGCCCCGCAACCGTCGCGGAGCACGTGCTGTGTTTCGCAGGAACCGCCAAAGTTATGGTTGAAGTACACCACTCCGCGGGCTCCATGGATGATGCTGCTCCAAACCGCTGCTTTCATCTGTGGCCCCGTAATTGTGGGTGCGGAGTCTTCGGTAAACGGGTGTCCCACCTCAATAAAGGCCCATACCGGCTTCGACTCCGTTGGGCTGACCAGGGATCGAACCCGCTCCATCGTCCATCCGTAGTTGGCTGCCTTCCGGCATTCATCCTGAGATAATACGCGCTGAGGCGAGACGAGGGTTCCTCCCTCGCTGATGCCGCAAATGTTGGGGTCCGTAAACCAGTAATTATCCGCTGAGAGTATGTCGGGGTATTCGTTTACGAACTTTGCCGCCTGCGCGTCGCTTTCCCAAAAAGTCACACCCTTGCCGTAGTTGGCGTACAGCATGGAACCGGGTGCCGCGGCGTTTTTTTGTCCATCTTGAATGGTGTATCCGCATTGAGCGTTTGCCGGGACGCATATGTCACCCTCCCCGGGCCAGTTCCCGGTCCAGGGCGCAGAACCCGGTCCAGCCCACATATCAACCTCGTCAGGCATCAAGGAGCCGGATTGTCCGGGGGCGTTCCAAGTGGTGATGGCATGCATGCCGGCCTGAGTTGACAGCGTTGCATCAGAATTTGAGGTCAGTTCAAGGTAAGTGTTTAGGCCAACGGCTTTGTCCAGTGCCGTATTCTCTTGACTAATTAAACTTTCGTACCAAACACCAATGGGAAAGTAATCAGGCGTGGTGGGCAGCGGATTGTTGAACTTTGCATAATAGTCGGTTCCGCCGTCAATGGCCCGGACGGTGACATCTGCTGGCAATGTGCCCGGAGGTGTGACCGGGGGAATGGCAGCCGGAGCCGGTGCAAAGACAACATCCACAAAGTAGCTGTTGCTCCTGTACGTGGACTGGGGCATGGTGCCGCCAGTGCCGTAGGCATACACGCCACCGTTGGCAAGCATTGTCAGCGGCCCATTGGTTTTGCTTTCGGCCAAGCCGTTCGGCTCCGACGCGTATTGTCCTTGAGGGGCAATGTAGGAAGCCAGGAAAGTCTGGTCCTTGGCGATTTCCACCGGCGTCGGAAGGTCGACTGTTTGCCAACCGTCGGAAGTTTCGTCTGAAACCGGCAATGTCGCCGTAGCCAGGACTTTGCCGTCGGGTGACCACAGGTTGACTACATGAGGGCCTGCATTGGCTGCCGTTTTATAAAAACGGATGGCCGACACCGTTCCAGCCTCACTGCTGGAAAAAGTGGCGCCCAACTCCACGGAAACCCTGTCCGGATCGACCAGGGTTGGTGGAACCTGTTCCTCCAACACGGAAATACTGGAAGCCACTGCCGGAGCAGCGGCGGGGGAAACAGCCATTAGGGCGGGCAGCAACAGCGCCAATATTGCTACGCGGGCAGGTGCTGCGGGTGACCGCTTGCTTAAAAGTCTGGCT
Source organism: Actinomycetales bacterium (assembly GCA_038242155.1). GTDB lineage: Bacteria > Actinomycetota > Actinomycetes > Actinomycetales > Micrococcaceae > Specibacter. The sequence continues at coordinate 10,937 of JBBSSM010000062.1, forward strand.
TTTAAGAACGAGCCGTGGCGCAGTAGCGCGTCTAGTTTTTGCATAAGGAGGTGGTCCTGAAGGTTGTCTGTTTTGAGACCCACGAGCTCTCCCCTTAATTAAATCGTAGCATGCACCGTTGCTGGCGCCGCTGGTATGCCAACCTCCGCAACACGTTGAAAAACTACGCGCGGCTGCTTTCGTCCCGGTCCCAGCCCCCCGTCGTCGTCAGTGAGCTGCGCATTTGAAGCTTGCCCAGGGCCGCAAAGGTGCCATAGA
>JBBSSM010000063.1:0-10917 GCA_038242155.1 Actinomycetales bacterium
ATAGAATGCTGTGGCAAGGGTGTCCAGATCCGCGTCCACGTCGACCTCCAAGTATGACGTTTGGGTAGATACGCCGATTCTGGGCACCCTTGCCCCAAAAACCCTTACGCCACGCCGCACACCTTGGAATTACTCATCTAGACCGGATAGGTGCCGGGTCGTACTCTTAGGCATCCGAAGGAACCGTCAAAATTGGGGTCACCATGAAGCACCTGGCTTCAAAGCACCAATCCGGCTATAGAATGCGTGTTTCAACCAGTGTCCGGATGGCCCCAACTGAACTTGGTAGGTTCCTTTTTCGGCCGGAAATGCTGCAAAAGTGGATCGGTCCTGGCGTTAAGCTTCGCTTGCGGGAACGGTCGTTGGCCATTCTCCCCAGCCCGGGTGGTTCGCTGAGCGAGTATCTAATTTCCCGGGTGATCATCCCGGCCGCGGCAGGAGCAGAAACATCCATAACAGCGCAAGGCGCGAGCGCGCGAATAACGATAAGCGTGGTGCCTGGATCCGACGCCGACAAGAGTAATGTTCGAATAGCTGGAAGCGTTTGATCTGCGTCAACGCCCAAAACGCCGAGGTGCTGGTGATTGGCGAGACCCTGTCACCCACTGGTCCTAGAATTATCGGTTTCCTGAACGTGGACCCCTGCGCCAATAACGCCCGGACCTGGCTCAGCAGGAAGGCCCCGGATGCCTTTATCGAGGACGCTTCCTACGGGACGATCAGTCAGGTAGCGCCCATCCACTTCACCGGGCTGAACGTTTTGGAGACCCTGCTCCACGATGGTTCGCCGCTCATCGACCCTGCACGCCACCTGGCCCTGAACCTGATGCGGAAAGGACCCTCGATGTACGCGAAGTACCACAATCACCACATCGCCGACGAGATCTTCCAACGCCTCACGAAGCGGTGATGTGCCCCGGAACGGCTGGGGAAGCAGCCACAGACGGCCAATAAACGGATACGTTTTCTCATCTAGGCTTGGTTGAGATTATCAACTAGCTATTCTTCCGAAATTGGAGCCATCTTGAAGCAACTCTTCGCCCGTCTGTGTGCACCTAAAACAACAGACGGGGCAGACCCTTCAAGCGATACCAGCGTTTGATTGACACATATAAAAGATTCACCCGCCGCTTAGACTCCCAGTTCCGCCAGCGTCAGGGCCGTGGCCAAGGCAGCCGTCACGGCCTCGTGTCCCTTGTCCTCCGACGATCCCGGCAGACCGGCGCGGTCGAGTCCCTGCTGTTCGGTGTCGCACGTAAGGACGCCAAAACCAATCGGGACCCCCGTGGTGATGCTGACGTTGGTCAATCCAAGGGTGGCGGCCTGACAGACATAGTCAAAATGCGGGGTGCCGCCACGGATCACCACGCCCAGGGCCACCACGGCGTCGAACGAACGTGCCAGCCGGGCCGCCGCGACGGGAAGTTCAAAGCTCCCTGGGACGCGGACCACTACGGGCGCTGCAATGCCGGCAGCTGCGGCTCCGCGCAGGGCACCGGCCAACAGTCCGTCCATGATTTCGGTGTGCCAGCTGGCGGCCACAATGGCGAGTTTAAGTTCACTGGCCTGTGCCTGGGTCTGGCTGTCAAAGCCAATGGTGGGTGCTCCGTGGCCGCTCATAGTGATGGTCCTTCCGGGGTTAGGTGGGTTGTGGGGGCGTGCGGGTTGACTATTAGTGCGTGATGCATGCGGTCACGCTTGGTTTGCAGGTACCTCAGGTTTTCCAGCCGGGACGGAACCTCGGCGGGCACCACTTCCACCACGTTGATGCCATGGCGGGACAACTGCTCATGCTTGATGGGATTGTTGCTCAGCAGCCTGATATTGTGCAGCCCCAAAAGCTTGAGGATGCTGGCCGCGGCGGCGTAGTCGCGCGAGTCCACGGGCAGACCGAGCTGTTCATTGGCCTCGACCGTATCCGCGCCGGCCTCCTGCAGGCTGTAGGCCCGTATTTTATTCGCCAGCCCAATGCCGCGCCCTTCATGGCCGCGCAAATACAGCAGGGTGCCGCCGCTGCGCTGGATCTGCTCCAGTGCGTAGTCCAGTTGTTCCCCGCAGTCGCAGCGGTAAGACCCAAACACGTCTCCCGTCAGGCATTCCGAGTGCAAACGCACCAACGGCACGGCCTCGGCGCCACCGGCAACCGTCAAACTCAAGTGTTCGGCTCCCCCGGGTGATTCCGTCCAGGCCTGGGTGGCAAAGGTGCCAAAACGGGTGGGCAGCTGCACCACGGGCCCGCCCGCAAGGAGGCTGCGGGGCCCGGTCATAGCGGCGCCACCTCCGCGAGGTACTCCACCAGATCGGCAATGGAAATGAGCACCAGCTCATGGAGATCGGCAAAGGCACGCAACGCAGGAACACGCAGCATTTCACCGTGGTCATCCACCACCTCGGCTATGACTCCCACTGGTTCACAACCAGCCAGCTGGCACAGCTCAACGGCCGCCTCCGTATGCCCGGGACGCTGACGCACCCCACCGCCAACCGCCCGCAGGGGGAAAATGTGCCCGGGGCGGGTGATGTCGCCGGGCGTGGATGCGGAGTTGGCCAACACCTTTACTGTCAAAGACCTGTCCGTGGCACTGATGCCCGTGGAAACTCCCACGGCCGCATCGCAACTGACTGTATAGGCCGTGCCTTTGGCGTCCTCATTGACCTCCACCATCGCAGGAAGCTCCAGATGATCGGCTCGGGAACCTTCCATGGGAACACAAATGACGCCGGAGCTGTGCCTGACGGTCCAGCCCATGAGGGCAGGGGTGCTGTGCTGGGCGGCAAAAATAATGTCGCCCTCATTTTCCCGGTCCTCATCATCAACCACGAGCACTGCCTCACCCCGGCTCAGTGCGGCAATGGCCAGGGGGATGGGATCCAGGAGTGTACTGGACGAGCTCATGACTGCTCCCCCGCTGGCTCTGACGCCTTGGCAGGGGCCGGTGCAGTGGCGAACTCCAATAAACGCTGGGCATATTTGGCCAGCACATCCACTTCCAGGTTCACGGCTGTTCCTACTGTTTTGGTGCCCAGTCCCGTGGCTGTGAGGGTGGCGGGGATCAGCCCCACTTCAAACCACTGTTCAGAATTTGCGGCCGGGCTTACCTCTGTCACCGTCAAGGAGACGCCGTCAACGGCAATGGACCCTTTTTGGGCCAGGTAACGGGCCAGTGGTAAGGGGATGGAAAAACGCAACCGCTCCCAATTGCCCTGGTGCTCACGCTCCAACAGCGTCCCCGTACCATCCACATGCCCCTGCACCACATGCCCGTCCAGCCGCCCGTCTGCGCGCACGCAGCGTTCCAAGTTGACCACCTGGCCTGGAAGCAGGGAACCCACGGTGGTGCGCAGGAGCGTTTCCCCCATGACATCCATTTCAACCGTGGTGCCGGTGATGCGTGTTGCCGTCAGACACACGCCATCCACCGCCACGGAGCCGCCCAGGTCCAACCCTTCCAAGACGGCGCCGGCCGCCAGGACCAGGGTTGCGCTGTCGGTTTCGGGTGCGGCAGACAGATCCAGGACAGTGCCTCGTTCTGCAATGATTCCAGTAAACATAATCAAGCTCCTTCCGTGCCTGTGCGCGCCGGCATCAGGGTCAGTTTCAAATCCGGGCCGAGCACTTCAACGGGGCCGGTGGTGGTGGCGTCCCACTCCCACAGCTGCGCGTCGGCCAGCGTGCCAATACCAAGGTCCGTCAGGGCAGGAATGCCGGCGCCCAAGAGCATGGGCGCCAAGTACACCACCAACTCATCAACCATTCCGCTGGCCAAAAAAGCTGCATTGATTTTGGCGCCGCCCTCAATCATCAGGTGCCCCACGCCGCGGCTGTGCAGTTCACGCACCACCACGGCGGGATCGTGCGTGTGGAGCGCCAAAAAGTCATCCTCGCCCAGACGGTCGGGGCTGTGTGGTGTGGCTGCAGTGCCGCGGACCGCCGCGTCGTCGGGAATTTTACGCAGACCCATGACCACACGCAGCGGTTGCTCGGAGGCGGCGCGGTCATCTGCCGCGCGCGCTGTCAGGCGGGGATTGTCGGCCAGGACTGTTCCCGTGCCGACCACGATGGCATCCACCCGGGCCCGCAAACGATGGGAATCCTGGCGTGATGCCTCGGACGTGATCCACTGGCTGGTGCCGTCGACGGCGGCAATCCTGCCGTCGACGCTCTGGGCCAGCCGGGCGGTAATGAAGGGACGGTTTTCCCGAACGGCAATAAACCACTGCCTGTTCAGGTCCTCGGCCTCGGCGGCCATGAGTCCCATGCGCACGTTAATGCCCTCGTTGGCCAGGATCTCCCCACCGCCAGATGCCGGCTGGTGCGGATCGGCGACGGCAAAGACCACGTTGCCGATTCCGGCGTCGAGAATGGCCTGGGTGCAGGGCCCGGTGCGGCCAAAGTGGCTGCAGGGTTCCAGTGTCACAATTAGTGTCGCTGCGGAAAGATCGCGCTTGACTCCCGTTCCCAGCAGGCGCGTGATGACGTCGGCCTCGGCATGGGCGGTGCCGGCGCCGCGGTGATATCCAATGGCCAGGAAAGTGCCGTCGGCATCAATGATGGCCGCGCCCACCAACGGGTTTGCCCCGCGCACGCCCTGACGGGCAGCGGAGAGGGCCGTTTCCATGCCCAGGGTTTCCGCGGCAGTGAAGTGCTCAGGATGTTCTTCATCATAGAAGGATCCGGAGCTCAGGGTGTTGAAGTTCATCGTTTGGCCTCTTTCCTGCCCACAGTGATGTCCGGGAAGGTGGAATCGACCGAGACACTGCGGGCCTGGGCATCACTGGTGCGCCGCACCCTCCACCATACGAAGAAACCCAGCAAAGTAAACGCACCATAGAAGATGTACATGAATGCGGAGGCGTAATATCCGGCGCTGAACAGCAAGGGGACACCCACCAGGTCAACTGCCACCCAAATGAGCCAGAACTCCACCCACCCCTTGGCCATGCCGTACGTTGCCAGGAGCGAGCCCATGAAAATCCAGGCGTCGGCCCAGACGGGCTCGTAGGAGCCAAGCGCACGGAAGATGGGTGTCAGCACGGTTGTCCCCACCACCATCGCGGCCACCAACAGCCAGCGCACGCGCGCTCCAGCCCACTCGGGCTGCACGGCCTCGCCCACGTGGGCGTCGCCGTCGTTCTTGGTCTGACGGGTTTGGCTCCAACGGTGCCAGCCATAAATGGAAACGGCAATGAACATGATTTGCCGGCCGGCCTGGCCCAACAAATTCACGTTCCCCTCGGAACCAAAGACGGAGCCCATAAAGACCGTGAACAATAAAACATTGCCCACGATCCCGACGGGCCAGGCCCAGATTTTACGGCGCATCCCACCGAGGGCGCTGAGCAGCCCAAAAACATTTCCTATGACCTCGCGCCACAAGAGGAAACCGCCGCCGGCGAATTCCCATTTAGCGTCGAAGAGCCATCGCAGAAAGTCCATTGTTACCTACCCTTTCGAGGCCGCGATGGCTCCGGGGGTGGCGTACAGCAAGATCCCGGGCGCAGGAGGGATGAGCCAATGGCGTCGCCACACCCTGCGGCCCGAGGGCCCAGACTGTTCGTGCTTCTCCCATCCAGACTTTAACTGTCGGTTCCGGAATTTCACCAGATCAACCGTCTGCTGCAGCTGTTGCCAGCTGCGGCGCACGGGTCGCGGACTATAACCGCCGGTTCGGAATTACACCGACCCCGGAGCACGTAAATACTGCAAATTATAAATGACTGTTGCATCAGCTGGTGCTGACGCTGCTCTTATTATGACAGCTGTGAGCGCTATTAAGGACCACACTGTGGTGGCGGGACACTTTTATGCCCCAGGGATCTGCAGCCGTGCCGGGGTCTCAGTGGTGTGAGGAGAAGGCAAGCTGGCCTTTGGCGCGCAGCGACTCAATGGCGGCCTCGGGTGAGGACTGGCCATAGACGGCCGAACCCGCCACAAAAATATTGGCCCCGGCCTCGGCGGCGCGGGTGATGGTTTCCTCGGTGATGCCGCCGTCAACTTGAATGGCCACATTGACCCCGCTGCCTGCAATGGCTGCCCGCGCACGGCGGATCTTCGGCAGCGTCACATCAAGAAACGCCTGTCCGCCGAAGCCCGGTTCCACCGTCATGATGAGCAGCATGTCCAGCTCCGGCAGCAAGTCCAAATAAGGTTCGACGGCGGTGGCCGGACGCAGCGCCATTCCCGCCTTGGCACCGCGGGCCCGCAGTTCACGCGCCAACTTAATCGGCGCTTGGGAAGCCTCCACGTGGAAGGTCACCGATGCCAGACCGGCGTCCGCGTACAGCGGTGCCCAGCGGTCGACGTCGGCAATCATCAAGTGCGCATCCAGGGGAAGCGGGCTCACTTGCTGAATCCGCTCCACGACCGGCAGGCCAAGGGTCAGGTTCGGCACAAAGTGGTTGTCCATGACGTCCACGTGCACGGCATCGGCAGCGGAAATTCTGGCCAGTTCGGCTTCAAGGTTCACAAAGTCGGCGGACAAGATGCTGGGGTTGATGCAGCACGTGGACGGGGAACGGGTCATGGATCAAGCCTCTTACTTTTACGGGTCGGTGCCACGCAACGTCGCGGGGCGGGACAGTTGCCTAGTTTTTGCGGATGAGTGCCAGGAACATGGCGTCACTGTGATGCACGTGCGGCCACAGCTGCGCCATCATGCGGTGCGCAGGGATGGGCGCTGTGGGATTGCCCGCCGCCACGTCACCGCTGAGGCTGGCAGCATCCAGGGCCTTTCCGGCGTCGAGCAATTCCACGTCGGCGCGATTACGCAGGGCGTCCTCCACCACGGCAATGGTCTCAGCCACGTGCGGGGAGCAGGTCACATAGGCCACCACTCCCCCGGGTTTCACGGCCGCCAATGCGGAGTCCAGAAGTTCGCGCTGCAACGGGCCCAGTGCGGTGACATCCGCGAGGGTGCGGCGCCAGCGTGATTCCGGCCGACGGCGCAGCGCGCCCAGCCCCGTGCAGGGCGCATCGACAAGGATCCGGTCAAAGGCTGCGGGGTGCTCACGCCCAATGTCGCGGCCATCGCCGGTGCGCACTGTCCAACTATTGTCAGGCACGGCTGCCAAGGCCTGGGAGACGAGTTTGGCGCGGTGCGCGGCCGGTTCATTAGCCAGCAGCCAGGCACCCTTTTGTTCCGCGAGGGCGGCGAGCAGTGCCGCCTTGCCGCCGGGACCGGCGCACATATCCAGCCAGCGCTCCTCACCATCGGCCAGTTCGGAGCTGATGGTCACCTCCGCCAAGGCCCGGGCCACGAGTTGGGAACCGGCATCCTGCACACGGACACTGCCCTCCCGCACGCTTTCCAGGCGGCTGAGGTCCCCGCCGGAGGACAGCGCAGAGCCCTGGACCAGCTCGCCGGGCGTGAATCCGGCGTCGAACGCCTCCGTGAGATCCCCCAGCCCCGGCAAGGCGACGAGGTTCACCACGGGTGCGGCATTGTCAGCTTCGAGCAGTTCGGTAATTTCCGCCACGTCGCGCCCGTGGGCCACAAGTGCCTGACGCAGGGAACGCACAATCCACTCCGGGTGGGAATGCTCAATGGAGGCAATCTTGACGTTGTCGCTGAGCCCCGCCGTGAGGAAGGCGGTCCATTCGAAGAGTTCCTTGGCGGCCACCTTGCGCAGGACGGCGTTGACCAATCCAGAGGGACCGGCACCAATGACTGCACGGGTCAGGCCCACCGTTTGATCCAGCGCCGCATGCGTGGGCACGCGCATGGCCAGCAGCTGGTGCACGCCAATGCGCAGGGCATCCACAATGGCGGGGTCCACCTCGGACAGCGGGCGGTCCACGCAGGTGGCAAGGATGGCGTCGTAGGTGCCCTGGGCACGCAACGCACCGTAGGCCAATTCCGTGGCGAAACCTGCATCGCGGCGGTCCAAATGGTGCTTGCGGATGCGGGCCGGCAGCACCAAATTCGCGTATGCGTCGTCGGCCGAGACGGCACGCAGTACCTCAAAAGCAACTAAACGTGCGGGGTCGGCGGCACGGGTGCGTTGGCCGGGGGCGGTTTCCGTGCGGTTTCGACCTGCGCTGCGGTTTCGTTCGCGCCCGGCAGCATCACGACGTCGGACACCGCCTGTTCCATTGTTGTTCTGGTGGCTAGAACGCCCGCCCTGTTCGCTGGTCATTCAAACACCGTTTCTTCCTTGTTGGCCAGGCCACGCGCCCAGTCAGTTGCCCTCATAATTTTTTTACCTGCCGGCTGGACCTCCAGCAGTTCCACTGCGTGCGATCCCGTGCCCACCAGCACTGCCTTTGACTCCACCAGGACGTGACCGGGCGCCAGTGACACCACATCGCCGCGCATGCCCACAGGACCCAGCTTGAAGCGTTGACCGGCCAGCGTGGTCCACGCTCCGGGCTCGTAGCTGACGCCGCGGATGCGGCGGTTGATGGCAAGGGCCGGATCGCTCCACCGCACGTGTCCATCTTCGAGGCGCAATTTGGGGGCCAATGATATTTCACCCTGCTGCGCCACACCTGCCAGCTGGCCGGCGGCCAAACCGTCAAGGGTTTGGGCCAGGAGCACGGCGCCGCTGTGCGAGAGCCGCTCCAGCAGGGCAGCGCTCGTGTCGGTGGGGCGGATGGCCTCGGTCATGGTGCCGTACACGGGGCCAGTGTCCAAGCCCTTCTCCAACAGGAACGTGGAAGCACCCGTAACCTCATCGCCGTGAATGATGGCATGCTGCACGGGCGCAGCTCCGCGCCAGGCGGGCAGCAGGGAAAAGTGCAGGTTGACCCAACCGTGGGCAGGAATGTGCAGGGCGGGTTCCGGCACCAGGGCGCCGTAGGCCACAATGGCCGCAACGTCCGGGGCGGCTGCAGTGATGGCCGCAACTGCCTCGGCGTCAACCTTGTCGGCCTTGATGATTGGCAGCCCCAGTTCTTCGGCGCGGGCTGCCACTGTTGACGGTGTCAGTACCTTTTTACGTCCGAGCGGCGCATCCGGGCGGGTCAGCACCGCCACAATCTCATGGCCTGCGGCCAGCAGGGCTTCCAAGGAGGGCAAAGCAACGGCGGGCGTGCCGGCAAAGAGCACCCTCATTGGGCGGCTCCGGAACTAAACGCGGAGCCAACACTTTGGGCTCGCTGGGCCACTGTCTGGGCCGTGACACTGTCAAAATTGGCTGTGCGAATGGCCCGGAAGGCGTCTTTGCGATCCTCACCCTCGAGCCGGTCCACATACAGGGTGCCGTTGAGATGGTCAGTTTCATGTTGGAAGCACTTGGCCAGCATTCCCGTAGCTTCCATGTCCAAGGTGTTCCCCTGCAGATCGACACCGGTAATCCGTACCCAGCGGTGGCGCGCCACCGTGTAGCCCAGGCCGGGAACAGATAAACACCCTTCAGGTTCGCCGGGGGCAAAGTCGTCGCTGGCCACCAGAACGGGGTTAATAATGTGCCCCTCCTGACCGTCCACCGAGTAGGTGAAGATGCGCTTGTTGACCCCAACCTGCGGCGCTGCCAGACCTGCACCACGTACATCGTGCATGGTTTGGTGCATGTCGTCAATGAGTTTGGCCAGGCCCGGACCAAAGTCCGTCACGTCCTGCGCCACGGTTCGAAGCACAGGGTCGCCAATGATGCGAATACTTAGGATGGCCATGGGCGCCTCACTTTGCTTTAGATACGGACCGGAACAGGTAGTTGAAATACTTGGGCCCCAACCAGTCTAGTTGGCGCCGGGCCGGGAGGGAGGCGCAATCTCCAACAACGGAGACCCGGCTGCTGCGGCATCCAATGAGGTTTGCCACAGTCGGCGCAGGGAAGCGAACTTAAACCAGTGGGCCCTCAACACGTCGGGATTGGCGCGCAGGGTACGGACCTCCGTTTCACCCAGCGCCACGCCCAGCAGGATGGGATCCTGGCCATATTTCCATGGCTCCCACGTGCCCGCCGCCTCATCGACAATGGACTCCTCGGCTTTCAGGCCGGCAACGAGTTGCATAACCACTTTGGCGTCGAGGGACTTCACCTGCCCATTGCGGTCGGTGCCCTTGGTTTTGTAGTCAATAATGCACAGGCGTCCACCAATGGTGGCTACCAGGTCCAAGGTCCCGGCATAGCCCAGTGCCTGGTTCCATACGGTAATTTCTGGAACCAGCGGGCGAACGTCATAGTCTTTCCACCACCCGTCAAAGCGCAGGGCAAAATTTTCCTCACCCTTTTCTGCCAGCGCCTCGCGGGCTTCAGCGACTTGGTGCGACCTGTCCAGGGCACGCAAAGCCACTTGCTCGCAATAATTGTGGACGCGATCCCCCCTCGCTGCTGCCGAGTCCCGGAATTGCTCGGCCGCATTGGAGCTGTCGCGCACGACCGTGCGTAATTGGCCGGGATTGCCCACTGCCGCACCCAGGTCAGGGTGTTGCGCCACTGCGGTAGCGGCCATGTAGCCAATCCAGCCGTCCAGGGTCGTTGCCTGCTGCCCAATAACTGTGGTGATGGAAGGAACTGTGGGCGGATCCTGTAAGGAGCGTGCGTACATCCGCCCCAGTTCCGTGCTGTGTGCCAATGCTGGTGCCGTCATGCCTCTACTATTCCACTACGGGCCGACACCGCCCACCCGGCCGACCGAACCTGTGGACAACTGTTGCTCCCGCGGGCTGGACCCCAAACCAGTGCTTAAAGACCAATGGCACCCCGACGGGTGCCTCTGTGTGGGCGATACTGGGATCGAACCAGTGACCTCTTCCGTGTCAGGGAAGCGCGCTACCGCTGCGCCAATCGCCCATTTTCATGGGTAATACAAAACTGCCGGAACTTGTGGGTTCCGGCAATCTTGATTCATTTTTGCGAGCGGTTGACGAGATTCGAACTCGCGACATCCACCTTGGCAAGGTGGTGCTCTACCAGCTGAGCTACAACCGCAATTTTTGCCGACATATATCAGCCTGATGAACTAGTTCATCA
>JBBSSM010000064.1:0-10713 GCA_038242155.1 Actinomycetales bacterium
ACGTTCACGGCGTCGGGCACCAATTCCCCGGCCAGGGCCAGGCGAACGGACTTGGCCACGGAAACGCCGGCCTTCTCCTGTGCTTCGTCGGTGGAGGCACCCAGGTGCGGGGTGGCGATGACGTTGTCCAGTTCCAGGAAGTCCACGTTGGCGGCCGGTTCCTTCACGAACACGTCGATGCCGGCGCCGGCGATTTCGCCTTCGCGCAGGGCGATGTTCAGGGCCGCTTCGTCAATGAGGCCGCCGCGGGCCACGTTGATGACGTAGGCGGACTTCTTCATCTTCTTAAAGGCCTCGGTGCCGATCATGCCCAGGGTTTCCGGGGTGCGGGGCATGTGGATTGTGATGAAGTCGGCCTGCTCCAGCAGCTCATCGAACGAGACCAGCTGCACGCCCAGGCTCGCGGCGCGGGCGGAAGTGACGTAGGGGTCGTAGGCAATGATGTCCATGCCGAAGGCCTTGGCGCGTTCGGTGATCAGGGCGCCGATGCGTCCCAGGCCGATGATGCCCAGCTTCTTCTCCAGCAGTTCGGTGCCGGTGTACTTGGAGCGCTTCCACTCGCCGTGCTTCAGGGCGGTGCTGGCGGCCGGAATGTGGCGGGCCAGGGACAGGATGTGGCCAATGGTCAGCTCGGCAGCGGAGACAATGTTCGACGTCGGCGCGTTCACCACCATGACACCTGCCTGCGTCGCGGCCTTGATGTCAACGTTGTCCAGCCCCACACCGGCACGTGCAATGACCTTCAAGTTCTTCGCGGCGGCAATGGCCTCGGCGTCCACCTGGGTTGCGGAGCGGACCAGGATCGCATCGACGTCAACAATGGCGGAAAGCAGCGCGGAACGGTCGGCGCCGTCAGTCTGTCGGATCTCAAAATCGGGACCCAATGCCTCGATTGTTGCGGGCGAAAGTTCCTCCGCGAGGAGTACTACTGGTTTAGTGGCGCTCACCTGTGACCTCTTTAGCTCTCGATAGTGTTCTTGTGGGGATTTTGGTGAATGGTTTTTTGCGTCGCCTGGCAACGGCAAAACCCGGTCTCCAGTTTATGGGAGCTGGCCATCCGTGCCGTAACAATTGCCCTGTCCGGCGACGTAAGCGATGCATGTCACAATATTTGGACTTTTTTGTCCACACTGTGGTCATGTTCTTTGTCATGGTGTCCGACGGCGCCTGCCGGACCTTGGCGCATCCGGCAGGCGTCGTCGTGGGTTCAAGGCGTCAGCGCAAGGCCGCAACGACGGCCGCGGCAACGGCAACAAGCGCCGGGTCCGTGACGTCGTAGCCCTGACTTCCGCCGCCGGGGCCGCTGGGGCCGGCGGTGTCTTCGGTGCGCCTCGCCGACAGGTGGACGGCTGCCGCCCCGGCCTTCACCAGGGCGGGGATGTCCTCCGCCCGGACGCCTCCGCCGGCCTGGATCTGCAACCGCTCCCCGGCGCGGGCCGCCATCGCCGCAATCATGTCAAGGCCGTCGATGCTGCGTGCGGCACCGCCGGAGGTTAACACCCGGGTGACACCCAGATCCAGCAGCCCGTCCAGCACGTCCAGGGGATTGGGGCATACGTCGATGGCGCGGTGGAACGTCACTTCCAGCTTCCCCGCCGCGGCCACCATGCGTACTGTGGCAGCCACATCCAACGTGCCTCCGTGGAGCAGCGCGCCAATCACAACCCCGCCCACACCCGGGGTGGCGGCCAACGCCAGGACGTCGCGAACCATGACGTCAACCTCGGCTGGGGAGTAGACGAATCCGCCCTCACGCGGGCGGACCAGGACATGCACGCGCCCCGGACCGGCCGCAGCAACAACCGCCCGGACCAGGCCGATCGAGGGTGTCAGCCCGCCCGTTGACAGCCCGGTGCACAACTCCAGCCGGTCCGCACCGGCAGCCATGGCCGCTGCCGCACCGTCCGGATCCTGCACCGCAATTTCCAGCACGGGCCTGCACACGCCGGCCATTGCTGTCGCGGAACCGTCAGCTCCGGCACCTGTTATCTCGACATCTTGGATGTTCATGCTCAGTTGACTCCCGCGATCACGGCGACAGCAACAGCCGTGGTGCACAGTTCCTCTGCAATGCGTGCCACCCCGTCCGCACCAACAGCGGCAATCGTGGCAGGACCGGCGTCGTTCTTCCAGGAAACCTCAGTAACGGAACGCAGCTCGATGGGCAGGGTGATGAAGCCTGCTGCGGGATCGGTTGCCAGGACAAACAGCTCAGAGCCCTTGGTGGTGTAGGAAATCGGCGAACCGCCCAGGTCATCGCCGGGACGGGTCCACGGGCGGGTGCCGTAAATGGCGTCGCCGTTGATCTCCAGCCAGGCACCCATGGCGGTCATGGCCGCTTCCTGCAGTTCCGGAATGGTGCCATCGGCGCGGGGGCCAACGTTGATGAGCAGGTTGCCGTTCTTTGACACAACATCCACCAGCAGACGGATCAGCGCCTGCCCGGACAGCGAGTGCTCAGGACCCTCGTCCTGGTTGTAGCCAAAGGAATAGCCCAGGCCGCGGGTGGATTCCCACGGCTGCTCAATGATGTTCTCCACGTGGCGGTATTCGCGCGTGAGGAAGCCGTGGTACGGGACGCCCCAGCGGTCATTGACAACACCGTCCGGGACGGCGTCGAAGTAGCGGCGCAGCAGTGCGGCAACCGAATATTCCTCGGTGCCCTTGCCGCCGTCGGGCCATTCGATGTCATTCCAGAGGATGTCCGGGGAGAACTTGGCCACGAGCTCTTCGAGCTGCTGCGCACTGTACCTGGCGAACCGCTCGTCGTTGCGGCGGTAGCGGAACAGGTCCGTATCCGATTCGATGGGCGGGAAATCGCTGACGTGCCAGTCCAGGGCGCCGGAGAAGTAGACACCGAAGCGGGCGCCGGCCGCGCGGGTGGCGTCTCCCAGCTCCGCAATCAGGTCACGCTTGGGGCCGCGCCTGGCAGCGTTGAACGCTGTGGTTTCGGTGTCCCACAGGCAAAAGCCCTCGTGGTGCTTGGTGGTGGGGACAATGTACTGGGCCCCTGCCGCGCGCAGCTTGCCAACAAACTCGGTGGCGTCAAAGTTGCCGGCGTCCCAGTGTTCGGCCAAGTCCTCATAGCTGGTGCCGGTGCCGTAGGTTTCTTGGTGGCGGACCCAGCTGGGGCTGCCGGGAATCCGCACGGTGTTGCCGTACCACTCGGCGTATTGGTGGTGCGCATAGGCGTCCTCAGTGGGCACGCCGCCTTCGCCGTGGGCTGTGGCCCAGGCGGGGACGGAGTACAGGCCCCAGTGGATGAAGAAGCCAAGCTTGGCGTCCCGGTACCACTGCGGCACCTCGTTCACCGGGTAGATGGGCGGGTTGGCGCTGAAGTCCGGGCCCACACGTGTTTCAAAGTTCAGCATTTCTAGATCTCCTGAATCTTTCCAGCGTGGACGCGCGTGATGACGGCACGCAGTTCCGGGGCAGTGTCGGCAGTGGCAAAGGGGAACACACCGGGGGCCAGGTTCTTGTGGCCCAGGCGCAACAGGTCCTGATCCACGCCACCGGGGGTCAGGCCCAACTTCCAGCCTGCGGCCAACTCGTACAGTTCTGGCTCAAGGTAACCGATCTTCACGCACACAACATCCATGGCGTGCGGGTCAATCCCGAGCATGGTGAAGTCGTGGATGTGGTGGAAGGGCTTGCGCCGTTCGGTGATGATCGCGTGCACCCCGCCAGCCTTGACCACGGCTTGGGTGCCGGCGTCCTTGTCGCCCTCGGTGAGGGAGAAGACAGTTCCTTCCAGGGGCACCGGGCCGCGGGGACCGGCGTCGACCTTGGCACCAACGTTGAGCGACACGCTGCCGCCAACACCGGCAGCCACGCAGGCAGCCACGGCCTCAACGTCAAAAATGGATGCGTGGACAACTGTGGTTGAACCGTCGGCGAATTCGGCTCGCACCAGCAATTCACCCAAGGTCCAGGACACATCCCCGGCACCGCCGGCCGTGGGGTTGTCACCTGAATCGGAGACGACGTACGGGCGCGGGGCACCCTCTGCCAGGGCAACGTCCAGGCTTTCGGCCAGCGGGAGGGCGTCGGCCACGAACACGAACTCGCCGCGGGCATCCCAGTACGCACGGGCCAGACGCTCTGCGCCTTCCCTCACTGCGTCGGCGTCATCGCCGGTGACGACGACGGCAGCCTGGCAGCGCGGTTCGTCGGCCCAGGCGTAACCCACCCAAGTGGCTGCGTCGATGACCCCGTCCATCGCCTCAATCTCGGGCACCGCGGCGTACAGGCTGCGGGCCGGCTCAATGCGGGTGCTGGTCTTTTCCCCGGGCAGCAGCACGGGAACCTGCAGCCATGCCTTGTACGGGCGGCGGGCATCGACATCCCTGCCGTTCTCGCCGCGCAAGCGCTCAAGCATGTTGTGGACGGCTCGCTGCTTGGTGTTCCAGGCGTCTTCATGGGGTGCCATGCGGTAACAAGTGATGAGGTCTGAGACGTCCAACAGTTCGCGGGAAACGTTGCCGTGCAGGTCCATGGACGTGGAGACAAACGTGTCTGCGCCCAGGGCTTCACGCACAGCCTGGCCCAGGTCGCCTTCGGCGTCTTCCATGCCCACAACACTCATGGCGCCGTGGATGTCGAACCAGAAAGCGTCGAAGGGACCCTGGGTGCGGATGCCCTCAAGGATTTCAGCCTTCAACCGTGCGTACGTCCCTGGTGCAACAGCGCCACCGGGCAGCGACCGGGCCTGCACCAGCGGCACCCACTCGGCTGCGTCGCGGAGTTCATCCCCGGTGTCCATGAAGCCGTAGTAGGCCATGAGTTCTTCTCCGCGACGTTCGGTGAAGGCCTCGTCGCCGCTGATGTGCGGGCTGAAGGTGCTTGATTCAATGGCGATGCCGGCGATGCCGATGCGCGGCCGTGCCATGCCACCGTTGGCCAGGGGCGACAACGGCGGGCTCCAAATCTGTGACGCATCCATTGGCTCGGTCGTGTTCAAGACGAGGATCCTACTTTCATGGTGGTGTTGGTGGGCCGGGTAGTGTTGGGCATGGTGATGTTGTCTGCTTCAGAGGCAAGGGATTCCCAAGCCGCCGCTGCCGAGCCCAGGACCGCTGAGCTTCCTCCGAGGCTTCCCGGGTGGACTATCAGAGGGTAGCCGGAGACGGGCATGTTGTCCTTGAGCATGCGGGCCAGGGGCGGTTCAATCAGGTCCCAGGCCCCGCGGACGCCGCCGCCAACCACCACGTCCTGGACGTCAAGGAGTGTGGCGGTTGCCGCGATGGCCTGGCCCAGGGCGTTTCCGGCGGCATCAAATACTGCAAGCGCATGGTTGTCACCTGCACGGGCAAAGTCCGCGACCTCGGCGGCTCCGCTGGCCGGCCTGCCCGAGAGCTTTGCGTAGTGCTGGGCAATGGCGCGCCCGGAGGCAAGCGTCTCCAGGTGTCCGTTCTGCCCGCAGCTGCAGGGCAGATCCCCAAATCCGGGAATGTGCCCAATCTCGCCTGCCGCCCCACGGGGGCCTGCATACAGCGAACCGTTCAGTGCCAGTGCGCCGCCCACTCCGGTTCCGAGCATGACGCCAATCGCATCCGTGCAGCCCACCAGTGCGCCGTAGGCCATCTCGCCACGCAGGAAGGCGTTGACGTCGTTGTCAATGACGACGCCGACGCCAAGCCGGCTGGAGAGGTCGGCGGCCAGCGGGAACCCTGCCCAATTCCTGAACGAGGCAGACGCGGCCTTGACCGCCCCCGTTATCTGGTCGATGACCCCGGCGGCACCAACGCCAACTGCTGCCACGTGTAGTCCGGAGGCTGCCGCCAATTCGGCGACGAGTGTTGCCGCGGCGGCACTCATTGCCGGGCCGCCCTCAAGAGCTGGAGTAGCAATCGTGGCTTGCGCCGCAATAGCGCCATCGCGCCGGCAGAGGACCGCGGTGGTTTTTGTGCCACCTAAGTCAATGCCGGCCACGACTGTGCTTGTACTGCTTTCAAACATGTTAGCGTCCACCCAAACCTGCCATGGAAATGCCCTTGACCAGGTGCTTCTGTAGCGCGATGACCAAGATGGTGGTGGGAATCATGGAAATGATTGCCGCCGCCATCTGCAGGTCCCAACGGGTTCCTGTCAGTCCGGAGAACGATGCTAAACCAACTGGCAGCGTGCCCAATTTGTTGTAGTCCACCGTGACAATAAGGGGCCACAGGTAGCTGTTCCAAAATGACATGAAGGTGAAGACGGACAAGACGGCCACGCCGGACTTGGACAGCGGCAGAATGATCTGCACGAAGGTTCGGATGGGCCCGGCTCCGTCAACGCGAGCCGCCTCATCAAGTTCGAAGGGAATGCCACGGAAGAATTGGCGCATCAGGAACGTGCCGAAAGCGGTGAAGGCAAACGGCAGGATAAGCGCCGGATAAGTGTCAACCCAGCCCAACCACTGCATGAGGGTGAACATGGGGATGACAATGACTTCCTGGGGCACCATCAACGTGGCCAGAAACAAGACGAAGATCGCGTCACGGCCCTTCCAGCGCAAACGTCCGAAGGCGTAACCGGCCGTGGTGGAAACAAAGAGAACCACGAGGGTGCCGGCGATGGCGACGAAGAAGGAGTTGGCAATGTAGGTGACAAACGGGCCGTATTCGAAGACGGCAGCAAAGTTGCTCCACCGCAGCTCCGAGCCAACCAGGCGCGGAGGGGTAGCAAACATTTCACCATTGGGTTTCAGCGCGGAGAAGAACGCGTAGACCAAGGGAGCCATGAAGATCAGTGCGGCAATGTAGATGGCCGCATGCTGGACGACCAGCCGCACGCGCTCTCCCCGTGACATGGGGTCATGGCGCCTCTTTGCTTTCCTTCTTTTTGGTTCCTGCTGGTTAACTACCGGATCCGACTCTAAAGAGGATTCCAGGACATTAGTGCTCATAGTGCACCCACTTCTTCTGCGCGCCAAACTGCGCCGCGGTCAGGACAATGATGATAGCGAACAGAATCCAGCCGGCCGCTGCGGCAAGGCCGAGGTCCTGGAACTTGAAACCTTGGTTGTAAATAAACTGTACGAGCGGCTGGGTGGCATTGCCGGGCCCACCGCCTGTGAGCAATTGCGGCTGGACGAACACTTGCAAGGCAGAAATCAAGGTCATCACACTGGCGAAGAAGATAGATGGCGAAATGAGCGGCACCTTAACCTTCCACAACAGTGTCAGACCGCGTGCTCCGTCGAGCTTGGCGGCCTCCATGACGGAATCCGGAAGCTGTTCCAGTGCGGCCGAGAAAATCAGCATGTTATAGCCCAAGCCCTGCCAGACGGACATGATGACAACCATGACCATGGCCCACTGTGGGTCGGCGAGGAAGTTCGGCAGTTGGAAACCAAACCACTCCATGGATAGCCCGTTAAGCATGCCTTGAGGTTGGAGAATCATCTTCCACACCAGAACGTTGGCAACCATGGGGGTGACCACCGGGATAAAGAAGAGAATGCGAAGTGCGGCACGACCGCGGATACGCTCGTGCAGCGACAGGGCCAGTGTCAGGGACAAAATGACGCTCACGGGAACGTACAAGATGGTGAACACAGCCGTATTACGAAGCGCCGGCCAGAAGTCGGGGCTGCTAGTGAACAATTTAGCGTAATTGTCGAAACCGACGAACCTCTTCTCGCCATAGGTCGGCCAGTCATAGAATCCCATGACGATGGATAGAGCAACTGGCAAAACGGTGAACAGGGCCAACCCGATCAGGGCTGGGCTAACAAAGCCCAGCGCCTGACGAGATTCAGCCTTGGCCATCGTATTGCGACCGCGATCGTTTACGGTGGTAGTCATAAGGTTGAGACTTTCCTAATACTTACTTGGCGAACTGCTGCTGCGCTGAATCGAGCACCGTGGCCATGGTGTCCTGGCCGTTGTACACGCTGACAAGGTTCGGCTGGATGAACGTGCCAACCTTGGACCAGTTGTCGCTGACGCGCTGACCCTGAACATTTTCAAAAGCTGCTTCGAAGGTGCTCTTGACCTGGTCGCGGTATTTTGCATCGATGGTTTCGAAGTACAGCGGCTGTGAGGACAGACGGGCCGGGTAGCTGCGGCCTGAGGTGGCGATGTAGTCCTGTGACTTCTGGCCCAGGAGCGAGCCGAGAACCTTCAGGGCTGCATCCTTGTTCTTGCAGTCCTTTGCCAGACCGAAGCCCGAGCCCAGGACAAGCCCCAACGAGCCGTCCTTACCCGCAGGCAGGGGCACCATGCCAGCTTCGAAACCGGGATCGTTGTTCAGGTAGCCAACTGCGTTCCAGGTGCCATCAACAGCCATAGCTGCGTTGGCACTGGAGAACTGGTTCTCGCCCCATCCTGCGTCTGAGGCGCTGGCCACGGGAGCGGCAACCTCTTGTTTAGTGACGAGCTCGCCGTACCATTCGGAGGCCTTAACGAAGTCCGGGTTGGTCAGCTCCAGTGTGCCGTCTTCGGTGACGGGCTGCACACCCGCTTTGGAGATCGGCAGTGCCTGCCACTGGAAGTCACCCATGCCGATGCCGAAGCCCATTTTGCCGTTCGTGGTAGCAGCCTTGGCGGTCTGCTCGAAGTCGTCGAACGTCCAGCCAATTTCCGGCGTTTTAGCTCCGGCGGCCTTCAGCTGGTCGGCGTTGTAGTAAACCAACATGGTGGACATGTCGAATGGCACGCCGTACATTTCGCCCTTGCTTTGCAGGATTTCCAGGGCGCCGGGCGCAAAGTCTGCAGCATTCAGGCCAGCCGTCTTCAAATCCGCCTCGCTGAGCGCTTGGAAGCCTGCTGTGTAACCGGAGAGCTGGCCTGAGTTCATGCCGGAGATGCACGCCATGTTCCCGGAGGCCATATTGGTGGTCATCTTGGTGAAGTAGTCCCCCCATGGCGCAGTCCTCATGGTGATATCCAGGTCGGGGTTCTCTTCCTTGGCAATGGCCAGCTGTGCATTCAATGCGGCGGTGTCATCTTCACTACCTGACCACATGTCAATCACAACGCTGTTCTCGGAGGCCCCTCCTCCGGTAGAGGCGCCACCACAGGCGGAAAGTGCCAGCGAAGCGACGGCCGCAACAGCCATAAAGCCGATGTGTGCTTTCTTCATTGAAAAATTGCTCCTCGGGGATTGGCACACAAGATGCCAACTATCGTTCGACGGATGATGGGATTTTTCGCGTGATGCCAGAAAGAGACTTAATTCGAGCCTCGATCTAACTTTAGTCGTATTCGCGTAAAGTAAGTGTCGCAGATCATCTTGACATTAACAACCCAGTCATCCGATGTCTGGACAAATTTGTGCTCCCATTGCTTATAAATAGCGCAAAGACAGCCTGGCCACCGGCGAACGTTGGTGAAAATGGCTTGATAGACGCGTCGGCCAACAACTTAACCTTGGCCCACGCCTATGCTGGCAGTGGCGGGCAAATTCGCTTATTTTGACACTAAGGAAAAGTGAATGCAGGAACATAAGGAAACTCCCTCGATTCCTGGGTAGTCGCAGCAAATCATTTCGCTCGTGGCCCACCGAACGGCCACCACACGAGCAGAGTTGGCTAAGATTTTGAAGCTGGCCCCGTCAACTGTGTCGCTGCGAATTGCCGAACTGACCGACCTTGGCATCCTGGTCGAGGACGGCACGGGAGTGTCCAAGGGCGGTCGTAAACCCCGTCTGCTCCGCTTGGGAGAAGACCACGGGCAAATTCTCACCGCTGACTTGGGCAGCCGACACGTCCGTCTGGGCAGGTTCTCACTCACGGGAAAACTGATGTCCACGCATTCGGTAGAGGTCAGTATTGAACAGGGCCCGGAAGCCACGCTGACAGCCATTCAGGAAGCATGGGCCCACATATCCGGTGATGCCGGGCTGGACCGTCAACTACTGCGCGGAGTGGGAATCGGCCTGCCTGGGCCCGTAAACGTGGAGGCAGGTACAGTCCAGTTGCCGTCCCGGATGCCAGCTTGGGCAGGGTTCCCAGTCAGGGAGTGGCTCGAGGACAAGTTGGGCCTGCCCGTCGTCGTTGACAATGACGCGAATCTGAGTGCACTGGGCGAGCACCACGCCAGTCTGGGTCCTGCCCAGCACAGCATAACCGTCAAGGCCGGCACAGCCATCGGTGCGGGCATCATCGTGGGCGGGCACCTGCATCGCGGTGCCACGGGGGCTGCTGGCGACGTCACCCATACCCGTGTGGAGAGCGCCAAAGACAATCCGTGCTCCTGCGGAAACATGGGATGTTTGGAAACGGTGGCCAGCGGTGCAGGCCTGGTACGTCAGTTGCAGCGTCTGGGGCTGGACGTTTCCACCACGGCCGACGTCTTGGCGCTCGTACACAGCGCCGAACCCCTCGCCACCACAGCACTGCGCACGGCCGGCACGCACCTGGGCGAAGTCTTGGCAACGATTGTGAACTTCTTCAACCCGGATTCGTTGTTCCTGACGGGGCGCATGGCCTCCAGTGAGTTGTTCATCGCCGCCGTGCGCAGCCGCATCTACGAAGGCTGCCACCCGCTCATGACCCAGAAACTGGACATCCGCGCAGCCACCACTGGCCCCGACTCAGGACTCTACGGTGCAACGCATCTGGTCCTGAACCGGATTCTCAGCGACCTCACCGCTGGCACTCGCTAGAGCTGGTAGGCAAGCAAAAAAGGCGACGGCGGGGGGGCGGCCCCCCCCACGGCGGGCGCCCCCCCCCGGGGGGGGGGGGGTTGTGGGGGAGGGAGAGCCCCCGGGGGGGGGGGCGCGGGG
>JBBSSM010000065.1:0-10577 GCA_038242155.1 Actinomycetales bacterium
ATGCAAGCCACCTACGACTGGTTCCTGCGGCACCGGTTCGCCGTGGACTTTGTCCTTATGTCTGTGTTGTGGCTGGCGGCGACCCCCTTGAGCGTCATAGACGGCGGCTATCAGCGGTCCGCCTTTGATTCCTGGGTAGCCGCCGCCTTGGCGACGGCCTCCGTTGTCCCCTTGGCGTGGCGCCGCACCCGAACGGTTTGGGCCGGCGGCCTTATTGCTGCAGCTTCGCTCCTGCAGTGGGCACTCAATGTAGAACCCCTGGCGGCCAATATAGGGGTGCCGCTCATTGTTTATGCGTTGGCGGCCTTTGGGCCCCGGTGGGCAAGTCTGGGCGGCTTGGCCCTGGCCCTGGTGGGCGGGGTTTTAATGGTCTCCCGCTATTTTTATCAGCTGAGCATGCTTTCCTTGGGTGAGCTGCCCTACGCCATAGTCATACTCCTCATGACATGGATGTTGGTCCTGTTCAGCTGGACTGCCGGAGATTTGACCCGTACCAAGCGCCTCCGGGAACAGGCGCTCGCAGACCGCGCCTATCGCTTGGAAGTCGAAGCCCAGCACGAGCGTGAATTGGCGGCCAGTGACGAACGAGCCCACATTGCACGGGAAATGCATGACATTGTGGCCCACTCGCTGTCGGTAATCATCACGCAGGCGGACGGTGCCCGCTACGCAGCAGTGGCCAACCCGGAAATTGCACCGGAAACCCTGGAAACCATTGCTGCAACGGGGCGATCCTCCCTCCAGGAAATGCGTCGCCTTCTGGGCGTGCTGCGCGGGGACGCGGAGGCTTCCACAAGACCCCTGCCCGGCCTTGGTGACCTGGACGAGCTTCTGCTGGGCATTCGCGCCGCCGGGCTGGCCGTCAACTACACGGTCGTCGGCGATGCCCGACGGCAACTCCCGCCCGGAGCTGAGTTGAGCGCGTATCGCGTGGTGCAAGAGGGCCTGACCAATGTCATGAAGCACGCCGGCCCCCACGTCACCGCCGCGGTTACTCTGGCGTGGACAACCCGCGGTCTGGACATCGCCGTCATTGATGACGGCCGCGGAGCCACGTCCGGCCTTTCACCCCTACACGCATCGGAGCCTGCAGGAAACGGCCTGCAGGGCATGGCCGAGCGCATTAAACTCTACGACGGCGCCCTCACGGCCGCGCCCTTGGCCGGCGGCGGTTTTGGTATCGCCGCTTTCATCCCCTACACGGAGCATTAAACCCATGACATCCCCCTCCCCCATTCGCGTTGCCCTGGTTGACGACCAGCAATTGGTGCGTTCCGGCCTGGGCATGCTGATTAATTCCCAAGCGGACCTTGAGGTGGTCCTGCAGGCCGGCAACGGCATTGAGGCTTTGGCCGGACTCTCGGCAACGGCCGCCGACGTCGTCCTCATGGACGTCCGCATGCCCGGCATGGATGGATTGGAGACCACACGCAAGCTCATGGAACGCACCAAGCTGGCGCCGCGGGGCTCGGGGTTGGCCGAGCTAAAGATCGTGGTTCTCACCACCTTTGACCTGGATGAGTATGCGCTGGCCGCCATTCAGGCCGGGGCGAGCGGTTTCCTCCTGAAGGACGCCCCGCCGGAAGAACTGCTGGGCGCCATCAGGACAGTGTTTGCAGGGGATGCAGTAATTGCCCCCTCCACCACCAAGCGGCTGTTGGACCATGTGGCACCCATGCTCTCGGCTCCCAGTCCAGCCAATGACGCCCATGCCGCAGCAGTGGCCCGGCTGACTGCCCGCGAACACGAGGTTTTTGTGTTGATAGCCAATGGACTGTCCAATCCCGAGATTGCCGCGCAGCTTTTTGTCTCCGAAGCCACAGTCAAAACCCACGTGGGCCACATTCTGGCAAAACTAAATGCCCGCGACCGCGTCCAGGTGGTAGTCATTGCCTATGAAACAGGAGTGGTCTCCCCACGCTGAAAATTGCTCCGGAACTGTTTTGGCGGCACCGGCTGCGCCCCCGTCAACCCGCGTCAACTCAGGGGTAAAGCCGGTAGAAGCGAAACACGGAGAAATCGGCAATGGGCAACCGCTCAACCCGAGAAAAACCGGCCAGCTGGGCATACTGCTCCACCAACGGCTGGCGCATGACGGTCCCCGTGCCCGCAGAACCGGGCGTGGCCAGACTGTCCGGCAGGCAGATGAACAAACTGTAGGCGTACATGAGGCGCTCCAGCACGTCACCTTCCGGCGCAAAGGTGTCCGCGACGGCCTCATCCATGACCACCACGACGCCGTCGGGCTTCACCATGTGCCGCACTGCCGCCAACACTTGGACGGGGAAGGGCATGTCATGCAGCGCCTCAAAAATGAATACTGCGTCCTGGTCGGCCCCTTCGGAATGCGCGGCGTCAGCCACGTGAAAGCTCACCCTTCCCGCAAGGCCACACTGGCGGGCATTTGCCGTGGCCTGTTCCACCGACGCGGCATCAATATCAATTCCCGTCACCGTGGCCCCGGGGTAGGCCCGTGCCAGCGCCAGGGTGGACCATCCGCAACCTGCGCCGAGGTCGGTGATTTTTGCATCCGCCCGGGACAACACCTGATGCACGGACTCCACCGACGCCAGGGCACAGGCCAGCCGCTGCTCAAACCATGGTTTGTTGCCCTCCGCCTGTGATTCCCGCGCTTCCGCCCCCAGGTGCACCCACGGCACACCGCCGCCATCCCGGAAGGCTCCCAGCAAATTCGGTATTTGTGCCACACCCACCCTGAGCATTCTGACCATGGGCAGCAGTGCCACCAGTGAATCCTGCTTCACAAGTACCTCAGCGGCACCGGCCGGAAGCGTGAATCGCCGTTGCTGCGTTGCTGACGATCCTGCAGGCAGCTCCGGCACAACTTCGACAAATCCTGCCACCGACTGCTGTTCCAGCCACTCCCTGGCATACCTTTCCTGGGTACGGGTTTGTGCTGCCAGTTCCGCGGAAGACATGCCCACACTGCCGCCTGCTGCGAGCGCGGCATACCAGCCAAGAGCGTCACCCAGGGCAATGCTGGCCGTTTCCGCAAAGCCCAGCACAGCCGTGACCACCCGCTCCGAATACGCCTCGACAGCATTATCTTCGGCATTTGCGGCTTTTTCCATGGCATAAATTCTCCTTCCCGACGCCATCCCAGGGAAGAGGTACGCAAGGTCTGCCTCCTCCCTGGGTAGGAGGTGTGTGGTTCAAACGTGGGGAGGAAGTCCACCCACGCTCCGATCCGCCGTCGCGGTTGCCTCAATAGGCTCAAACCATGACCACGACAACGCAGCAGACGCATCAAACACTGGCAGTTCAGGCCCGCGGAATTTACAAAACGTACGGCAAGGGCGACACCGAGGTGACGGCCTTGCAGGGGGTGGATCTGGACTTCCCGGCCGGGAAGTTCACAGCCATCATGGGGCCCTCCGGTTCCGGTAAATCAACCCTCATGCATTGCCTGGCCGGATTGGATTCCGTGACGGCGGGCACCATCCACCTCGGCGGCACGGAGCTGACGGCCCTCAATGACAAGGCCCTCACACAACTACGCAGGGACCGGATCGGCTTTGTCTTCCAAGCGTTCAACCTGGTGCCCACCCTGAGCGCCGAAGCCAACATCACGCTGCCCGTGGCATTGGCCGGGGGCACCGTGGATAAGGAATGGTTTGCCTCCATTACCGGCACCCTGGGGCTTGGCGAGCGCCTCAAACACAAGCCGCATGAACTTTCCGGCGGGCAGCAACAGCGGGTGGCCGTGGCGCGTGCGCTATTGACCCGCCCCGACGTCATCTTTGGTGATGAGCCCACCGGGAACCTGGATTCACGGTCAGGTGCCGAGGTTCTGGGCATGTTGCGACGGTCCTCCCGGGAGATGGGCCAGAGCATCATCATGGTCACGCACGATCCCGTGGCCGCCTCTTACGCTGACCGCGTGGTTCTCATGAACGACGGCGAACTGGTGGGCGAGCTGCTCCACCCCACTGCCGACTCGGTGCTGGCATCGCTGGCCCAGCTGGGAGCGTAAAAAGTGCTGCAACTAGCCTTCAGTCAACTAAAAACCCATTCCCGGCGCTTTATTGCCATCACCTTGGCAGTGCTCCTGGCCGTGGCCTTCCTATCCGCCACTCTTATGGTCAATGCCTCCACCAAGGCGTCGCTAAAGTCAAGCATTGGGCAGTCCTATGCCGCCGCCCAGCTGGTCATTTCCCCGGCCCATGAACTCCCCCTGACCCGCCAGGACGTCGAGAAGGTGGCCGCGTCACCTGTGGTGGCTCAGTCCTACCCGCAGTTGTCGGTGTACGCGCAATCCGATTTGGGGAAGGCTTCCCTGGGGGCGAACTTTCGCAGCCGCCCCGATGCGCCGGAGCTGGAACCCATTGAGCTTCTTTCCGGCGCCTGGCCCGCCAGTGACGCCGAGGTGACGGTGGACGCCGTCACTGCGCAAAGGAACTCCCTGAGCATTGGCAGTACGCTCACGCTGACAGGTCTTGCCGAAGCCACGTCAAAAGAAGGCTTGGCGGCCTCTGCAGTGACAGCCACGGTTGCCGGCATCATGGGCACTTCCGCCAATCCGCTGGACCAGGGTTCGGCGCAGTTTGTGGGCATGCGCACGGCGGTGGAACGGCTGAGCCCCGCCGACCTTTCCTTTGACAGCATTTCCCTAAACCTTGCCCCTGGCACCACCGTGGCAGCGGCCAAAGCAGCCCTGGCAACAACGCTGGACCGCCCGGAATCTGCCATCTTGACGGGGGATGAAAAAACCACGCAACTGGTGGCCTCCTTCACGGGTGGTGATGATCAGCTCACCATTGTGCTGCTGGCCTTCGCCGGTGTTGCCCTGCTCGTTGCTGCCCTGGTGGTATCCAACACCTTCTCGGTACTGGTGGCCCAACGTACCCGTGAGTTGGCACTGTTGCGCTGCATTGGTGCCAGCCGCCGCCAAATTCGGCGCTCCGTCATAGTTGAGGCGCTCGTAGTGGGCCTGGTGGCGTCGGTCCTGGGCATTGGCGCCGCCATTGGCACCATGGCGCTTGTTTTAGCATTGCTGAACCAAAACCCCGACTTTAACTTCGCGACCTTGGCGGTGCCGCCGTCGGCCATTGTTGTCGGTCTGGTTGTGGGCACATTGCTCACGGTGCTGGCGGCCCTGGTACCGGCGCGCGCAGCTACTGCCGTGGCACCGCTGGCAGCACTGCGCCCCGCCGACGACGTTTCCCTCCGCACTGCCGGTGGCCGCGGCCGCCTCATTGCGGGCATGGTGTTGTTGCTGGTGGGTGGTGCCGGGCTTATAGCGGGCGGCTTGAGCGCGAATTTGCTGTTGGCAGTGCCCGCAGGCGCCGCTTCCTTTGTTGGGTTCCTCATGGCAGCAACGTTGTTTGTCCCCAGATTGGTTTCCCTGGCAGGAATCCTGGCCCGTCCCGCCGGTGTGCCCGGAAAGATGGCCGCGGCGAATGCCGTCCGCAATCCACGCCGAACCACGGCCACCGCCTCGGCCCTGCTCATTGGCGTGACTCTTGTCACCATGATGATGACGGGCGCGGCCACGGCCCGCAACGCCTTTGACAGCCAGTTGGACAGCAGTTATCCAGTGGACGTTTTAGTGCGCAACATTCCCGGTCAAGCGCGCCTGGCAGATAGTGCACTGGCCCAGGCGGCGCAGCTTCCTGGCGTGGAGCATTTGGCCCGGTTGGAACTGGTGGGCACAGTGGAAACCGGCGGCACCACCTTGGATGCCTATGGAATTTCCGACGCCGACGCCCGGACCGTGCTGGCCAATCCCGCCAATCGGCCAAGTCCTACCTCCGCAGTCATGCCCAAGAGTTACCAGCAGGAATCAGTAAGTGTGCTGACAGGGACGCAAAGCACCAATCTCGCGGCAGTCCCGTCCACCCAGGAGAGCTACAACGCGATTGTGTCCTTGGCAACCTTCGCCCCGCTGCCGGCAGGTGATCCGCTGTACAAGGAAACTGCAGCACCCCTGTGGATTTCCATCGATGACTCACTGGACACCAACGCGATCCTTGATCTGCAGAGCGAGTTGGCGACGGTTTTGAATGTTCAGCCGCATCAAGTCGAAGGTGCGGTGCTGGAGAAGGTGACGTTTAACCAGGTCATTGACCTGCTGCTGCTGGTGGTGACAGGCTTGCTGGCCGTGGCCGTATTCATTGCCTTGATTGGCGTAGCCAACACCTTGTCCCTGTCGGTCTTGGAGCGCACCAGGGAAAACTCACTCCTGCGGGCGCTGGGGCTGACCCGCGGACAGTTGCGCGCCATGTTGGCCTTGGAAGCTGTCCTCATTGCGGCCGTGGCTGCCATCATTGGCTCCGTGCTCGGCACCATTTACGGTTGGGCGGGTGCGCAGGCCGCTCTGGGCACGTTCACTGAAGTGACGGCCGTGATCCCCTGGGGTCAAATGGGGGCGGTGGTTCTGGTGGCTGCCGTAGCCGGGCTCCTGGCCTCGGTGGTGCCGGCGCGTCGTGCCGCCAAGCTCTCCCCCGTGGCAGGTCTGGCCATGGACTAATTCACCAGGTCCGAAAGGGACGGCGTTTGCGCATTAGGACGGTGCTCCACTGCCCGCCTTTTATGCAAGCGCCGTCCTTTTTCATCCCTCGGGTGGCGAGGTTATCCACAGTTCCCAAAATGCGTCTTCCGCGGCCCCCGGTACAGTGAAATCCTAAAGCGCATGGACCTGCCACGACTGATCTTGCCGTCCGACATGGAAAACGTCGGGCAGGACCGTCGCGGCTTGGTCGCGCTATGCAACAAGGGCCTACTGCACCGGATCCGTCGGGGCGTCTATGTGGAATCTGATACATGGCAGCAACTTCAACCCGTCCAGCAATACGGTCTGCAGACTTTGGCATTTCAACAGCTGACGCGCAGGCAACCGGTCCTTGGCTACACCACGGCGGCACTGTTGTGGGGCTTGTGGATCGTCGGAACACCCCGGCAAATGCACGTTATGACGGAGGTAACCGCGGGGGGGACGGAATGAAAACGGCGTGATCCGCCATCGAGGTTCAGTGACCGAGGGCATTGTCCAATGCGGACCGTTCCTCCTCACAGACAAGCTCACAACAGTCATGCACCTCATCACGAAGCTGGACTTTGCCCACGCGGTGGCGGTATGTGACTCCAGCCTGCGTCCCGCCAGCAGTAAATACGTTTTCAACAGGTTCACACAGCCTGGAGGCGAATTTTTCTTGGACGGACCAGTGTGGCAAAGCACCTATCCGCAGGGGATGCCGTTGTACAGGGAGGAACTCGTGGCCGCTGCCGGACAGCTCCCCAGTAGGGCCGCCCAGGTCCGCGCCCTGACGGTCATGAATTTTGCGTCCGGTCCGTCGGGGTCTGCCGGGGAATCCATGAGCCGGGCACGGATGCACATTTTTGGTTTCCCGGTGCCAGTTTTGCAAAAGAAGTTCCTCCTTCGGGACGGCAGCGCGGCGTTTGTGGACTTTTGGTTCAGGGAGCTGAACCTGGCCGGGGAGTTTGACGGCAGGGAAAAATACCTTCGATCCGGGTGGGGCAGGAACCAGTCCACCCAGGATCGGGTGATTGCGGAAAAGAAGCGCGAAGACCAGATTCGGGCCCAGGGCGTGCGCTTTGTCCGCTGGACGTGGGCCGAAATGCTGAACCGGGAACAATTCATTGCTCTGCTCCACCAGGCCGGGCTGCGACAACTGTAATCTCAAAAAAGGGACGGTGTTCGCGGTTAAAGCTGGCCGCAGAACACCAGCGTTAACCGCGAACACCGTCCCTTTCGAAATGAGACTACTCGTAACGGGGGAAAATGGGCGCGGGAGCGGGCAGTGCCGTTCCCGCCACCAGGGGTGTATTGAACGCGGCAAAGGAGCGCATGGCGTCATCAGCGTCCGTGCCTTGACCCAGCACCGTGAGCAGCTTGGCTCCGGCGTCGGGCATGACGGGCTGCACCAAGAGGGCCACCATGCGCAGGACCTCCAGGGTCACGTACAGCACCGTTTCCATGCGGGGCACATCAGTTTTGCGCAATACCCACGGCGCCTGGTCGGCGAAGTAGGCATTGGTGTCGCCAAGCACGTGCCAGATCTTTTCCAGCGAGCCATGGAAGTCCTGCACCTGGTAGGCCGCACGGGAGTGCTCCAGCAACGCGTGTGCCGCAGCCAAGATCTTCTCATCGGCCTCGGTGAATGCACCCGGAGTGGGCACCACACCCGCACAGTTCTTCGCCACCATGGACAGGGAACGCTGCGCCAGGTTGCCCAGGTTGTTGGCGAGGTCTGAGTTCATGCGGCCCACCACGGCGTCGTGGTTGTAGGAGCCATCAGCGCCGAAGGGCACCTCGCGCAGCAGGAAGAAGCGCACCTGGTCCAGGCCGTACTGGGCCACCCAGTCAGCCGGGGCCACAACATTGCCCAACGACTTGGACATTTTCACGCCATTGTTGTTGAGGAAGCCGTGGATCATGACGCGCTTGGGCAGTTCCAGTCCGGCGGACATGAGGAAGGCCGGCCAGTACACGGCGTGGAAACGGGAAATGTCCTTGCCAATAATGTGGAGGTCGGCTGGCCAGTACTTCTTAAAGGACTCCGACTCCACGTCCGGGTAGCCCACGGCGGTGAGGTAGTTGGTCAGGGCATCGACCCACACGTACATGACGTGCTTGTCATTGCCGGGAACCGGAACGCCCCAGTCGAAGGTGGTGCGGCTGACGGAGAGGTCTTCCAGTCCGCCCTTGACGAAGCTGATGACCTCGTTGAAGCGGGTCCGTGGGGCACCGAATTCGGGCTGGTTTTCATACAGCGCCAGCAACTTGTCCTGATAGTTGGAGAGGCGGAAGAAGTAGCTTTCCTCCGCAGTCCAGGTCAGCTCGGTGTCGGTGACCCTGGAATAACGCAGGCCGTCCGCGCGTAGTTCAGTCTCATCCTCGCCATAGTATGCCTCGTCACGGACCGAATACCAGCCCTCATACTTGCCCAGGTAGATGTCGCCGGCGTCCTCCATCTTTTTCCAGATGGCCTTGGACGCGGCGTAATGATCGTCGTCGGTGGTGCGGATGAAACGGTCGTAACTAATCCCCAGGGCGGCATGAGCGTCCTGGTAAGCCGCTGCATTGCGGTCCACGAGCTCCTTGGGCGTCATGCCTTCCT
Organism: Actinomycetales bacterium; assembly: GCA_038242155.1. Lineage (GTDB taxonomy): Bacteria > Actinomycetota > Actinomycetes > Actinomycetales > Micrococcaceae > Specibacter. The sequence continues at coordinate 9,102 of JBBSSM010000065.1, forward strand.
TCTCGGCCGTCTGCGCAATCTTCATGCCGTGCTCGTCGGTCCCCGTCACAAACTTCACGTCAAAGCCGTCCAGGCGCTTAAAACGTGCCATGGCGTCGGTGGCAATGTACTCGTAGGCATGCCCAATGTGCGGAACACCGTTGGGGTACGTGATGGCAGTGGTGAGGTAATAGGGCGTCTTGGCCGAGTCTGTTGATGTCACCTAAAGAATTTACCGCGAACCAGTGCCAAACATCGATTCGTGACCGTCCACGGACCCGTCTCCTCGTGAAAGCACGACGGCGGCACCCGCCCTGGGTGCCGCCGCCGAGGAAGGGGTGGGGATTAGTCCTCCAGGTCCACCTCACGGATCATGGTGGCACCAATAGCCGTCTTGATGGCATCGAGCACCACCTGCGGTACGGCACTGTCCACGGTGATCAGGGCCAGGGCCTGGCCGCCTTCGGTCTGGCGGGCAACCTGCATGCCGGCAATGTTGACGTCGTTCTCCCCCAGCAGACGACCCAGCGTCCCCACCACGCCCGGGCGGTCTGCGTAGGAGATCACCAGGAGGTGGTCGCTCATGGGGATTTCCACTTCGTAGCCGTTGACTGCCACGATCTTCTGGATCTGCTTGGGGCCCGTCAGCGTACCGGAGACGGTGATTTGGGAGTCATCGGACAGGGCGCCGCGAATGGTCAGCACGTTACGGTAATCAGTGGATTCGGCCGTGGTGATCAAGTTGGTCTTAATGCCGCGCTGCTGCGCCAAAACCGGGGCGTTGACGTAGGAAACCTGCTCGGAAACAACGTCCTTGAAGACACCCTTCAACGCTGCCAGCTCCAAAGCCTTCACGTCCAGGGCGGCAATTTCACCGGCCACCTCCACGTCAATTTGCGTGACCGAGGCATGGGTGAGGGCCGTGAAGATCCGGCCCAGCTTTTCAATGAGCGGAATGCCCGGACGAACGTCGGCGGCAATGACGCCTCCGGCGACGTTCACGGCATCCGGCACCAGCTCGCCGGCCAGCGCCAAACGCACTGACCTGGCCACGGAGACGCCGGCTTTTTCCTGTGCTTCCTCGGTGGAGGCGCCCAGGTGCGGGGTGGCAATGACATTGTCCAGTTCCAGGAAATCAACGTCGGTGGCGGGCTCCTTCACGAACACGTCAATGCCGGCGCCGGCAATTTCGCCATTGCGCAGGGCAGTGTTCAAAGCCGCTTCGTCAATGAGGCCGCCGCGGGCCACGTTGATGACGTAGGCGCTCTTCTTCATCTTCGCAAAAGCTTCCGTGCCAATCATGCCCAGCGTTTCGGGGGTGCGCGGCATGTGAATGGTGATGAAGTCCGACTGTTCCAGCAGCTCATCGAGCGAGAGCAGCTGCACGCCCAGGCTGGCGGCGCGGGCCGAGGTGACATAGGGGTCATAGGCCACAATGTCCATGCCGAAGGCCTTGGCGCGCTCGGTGATGAGGGCGCCAATGCGGCCCAGACCAAT
>JBBSSM010000066.1:0-10458 GCA_038242155.1 Actinomycetales bacterium
AGGTGCAGGGACCTGCCCGGCTCCAGGTGCTGATACCAATGGCGATGGTGTCATCAGCACCACCGAAGGTCAGCCCTCGTACGGCAAGATTGGCACCACGCTTTCCACCACCGGTGACACCAGTGACAAGGCCGCTTTGGATCTTGCCGTTGGCGGTATGGGTGCCAACTACAAGTACGAGCGCACCTTCACCATGAATGCTGCCACCATTGACTCCATCAAGGCCGGCACTGGCGTGGTTGTAGTCCATGGTTTGGATCCGGCTACGTTGTCAGCTGCAGGCCAGGAAGCCAAGAGCGATCTGGTTCCCTCATTGCCGTTAGCTGCAACGTCACCGGCATTGTGCGGCACACTGGTTGCTTCACAGATGGCAGCCATGCCCGGCGGAGCCCCCGGAACGGGTGTCACAACACAGGTAGCAGCTGCTGATGCTTCCACTTCACCTGACGTTGCTTGGTTCGCCGGCGGAGGTGCTCTGGTGCTTGCAGCAGGCGCTGCTCTGGCCATGAACCGCAAAAAGACCGCCTCGGTTAAGTAGCGGCTGATTTCACCATGATAGAAACCAACGGTCGTCGCGGAGGCTCTTTGGGCTCCGCGGTGGCCGCGGTTCTGCTGGTTACCCTTGCCCTTGGTGTTGCCGGATGCGCGCCCGCCACCGCCCCACCATCAGCCAGCACAACCCCGGCACAACAAATCACGGCAACCTCCCCGGCTGCGTCTACCACTACTGCCCCGACAACAACTGTTGCTCCCTCGAGTCCCCCCGCAGTCCAAACACCCGCTCCCCCAGTCGCTCAGGGAGAAGTGCTTCCCGCCTCGGCCCCGGTTTCATTGACAATCCCGGACATTGGTTTGACCACGAACTTGATGACCTTGGCACGCGAAGCCAATGGTGAGGCAGAAGTACCTCCGGAAGCCGTAGGCTCCCCCGCCGGTTGGTATAAGTACTCCCCCACCCCCGGCGAGCTCGGCCCCTCTGTCATCCTCGGTCACGTCAACGCGACCAATAATCCCGAAGGCGTGTTTTTCCGTTTGCATGAACTCACCGAAGGCGAAGAGTTCTCAGTCACCCGGGACGACGGTAGCGTAGCCGTTTTTACCATGGATCGAAGTGAAATCTTCAAAAAGAATACCTTTCCCACTTTGGCCGTTTATGGCAACACCGATCGCGCCGAGATCCGGTTGATCACCTGCGGCGGCTATGAAGCCAGCTCCGGGGAATTCACCGAGAATTTCATAGTCTACGGACACCTTGTGTCCACCCACGCTGGCTAATAAACCCAGGACCTACAGGCCCCTTGCTCCTGAGAGGTTTGGATTGGAAGAACGTGTACAAAAAACCCAGACTTGCCGCAGCATTGGCGCTGGCCGGCGCACTCACCCTGACAGGGTGCGGCATGAACGCTACAACAGGGGCACAAGCCCCTCTCGAGCCAGGTGCTTCGGCCATGTCCAGCCCCGCACCGGAGAGTGGGTCTATAGATTCAATGGACGCTATGGGATCAATGGAGTCCATGATTCACCTTCAGGACGGAATGTTCCATAATCCCAAGCCACTTCCACCAGGTGCCACCGTTACTGTTATGAATATGGATGCCACGACGGTGGTGATTGTTGCTGATGACTCAAACAGTTTTAAAGTCACTGTCGAAGCTGGTGGCGTAGCAAATTTTGAGGCCCCGAAAAAGGCTGGTTCCTACCCTTTCCATAGCACCACGGAAGGCATGACAGGTGTCCTGACCGTCCAAGCCGAGGGGCCTTCGGCGGCTGCAGAAATGGTATGTGCCGATGTCGCGAAGGTGGGCGTGCGCGACATTCTGTCTCTGAGCGAACTGCCCAAAACCTCAGAAAACTGGGACGGCAAAACTTTTTCCTGTACCTACCCACTCACTGAGGGTAGGTTTGTCATGTCAGTAACGGAATCAGTGAACGACGCCGAAGCGAGCGCGCTGGCAGAAGAGCTCGCCGGTTCCCACAAGGCGGCACCCATCAAGGGTTTGGCCAATCTGGGATTGCCGGGGTACCAGTCTGATTCCGGGACTGTCATTTTTGCCAAGGACAACATGACGCTACACGTTGATGCAACGACGCTTAGTTCAACTGTGGGTCCAGATCAGGTGACCCCCAGCAAATTCGCCTATGAAATGGCGACAACCATTCTAGGCTGCTGGACAGCACACCACTGATGACCGGTCAGCCTCCGATGGGTGCGGGGCCGTAGCAATCTCCTCCAATTTTGTCGTTTTCTTGGAAGGAACCATGGAATGGACCCGATCCCCATAGCGTTTAGGCCGTTTTTGGCACTGTATGGGGACGCCCCGAATCTCGATCACAGCCATGCTGGCCCTGAGGTGTTCACGCGGGTCTAGGGGTGCGCGTTGTTCGGTGGGTTGGCTTTGACTTTGTTCAACACCGATGAAAATATCGACGTGGTCATGGTCCTTGATCAACGCAAACCTCCCGGGAAATAGGCTCCTGTGAAACTCTCGTTGGCGTGTCCTGCAGTAGGGCTCAAGATCTATCGTCACGACCGACCTCCATGCTCATTCTCTGGGCTGGTCCAGTCCCCATTGGCGATCCCCTGGCGCTTATCGAATGCCGCTGACAACACCCCCTTGGTCATCAACGGCTGGGGATTTAGTCATGTTGGAACCGACAGACCAACATGTTCTTCGTTGCCGTGAATATAGGTGACCGTGCATATAGAGGGTCAGTTCCCCGGGCCTTCTCGGAGCTATCCCGACGCTCCCAAGAATGGGCGCCACCCTGTGACGAGCAGTGGCGTCAAACCACTATCAAGTTCGGAGCTGCGGATCGGGTTTTTTCTCATTATTGGGGGTTCGGCCCGCAGGGCAGTGAGCCCCTTATCCCAAGCTGGCCGTGGCAGTGTGGTCAGGGCTTCATATCCCCGGCTCCGGGGTGGGCGCATTCAACGGCAAGCCCGGTATCGAGGGCAACGATCCGCCGATTATGTTCTGCATCACTGACGCCGGGAGGGCCCGCAATCGGCGCAGCCCAATCCATCGTGTGGAGTTGTTCCAGCGGGTTTTGCAAATTGGCGATCGAGGCCCCAGCGGCGACGCGTGGCACCCCCGCTTCATGGACCGTGTCATTGACACCGAAGGACAATACCACTCCGGCGCGTACCCCAGGGGTAGCCGGGGCGCACATTTTGCCAAGAGGCGACGTCGCAGCTCGGCGCTGGTGTCATGTCGAATGCCCAGGTTGTACGAGGTCATTGTCAGCCCTTGGTGGTGGCTGTGCGCAGCCAGGCGTCTGGCCCAACCCCGAGGCTGTGCATCACCCCCCCTGCCACGAAGGAATCTCCGACAAAGCAGACACGCACATCGGGTTCGAGACGAACTGCAATGGCTGCGGTATTTGTTTCCACCAACTTATGACTCCTTGAGGTTTTTTCTTCATGGCACAATGCGTGCCTGCTGGGGCAGGATTTTGGGATGCGGGCCGCTAAAGGTTCCAGACCCGTCACGCGAAAATGTTCAGGCAAAAACCGGCACCACCAATGACGCGGCAAGAATCAGCATGAGAATGGCGACGCTGGCGTCAAGCACCCGCCAAGACTTGGGGTTGGTGAAGAATCTTTGTAGATAGCGTGCCCCGAAGCCCAAGCAAAAAAACCAGACAGTACTTGCCAGCACCGCGCCCGCGCCAAAGATCCACCGTCCTGTGTTTCCCTGACTTGCGGCAATGGAACCGAGCAGGACCACCGTATCCAAATACACGTGGGGGTTGAGCCACGTCAGTGCCAAAGCAGTCAGGGCAGCAGTGCGTTGGGGTATTGCCGCCGTCGTCGTCTGAGCGTCCATCGAAGACGCGCTCAACGCACGCCGGGCAGCAAAGAACGAATACACGACGAGGAAGCCGGCTCCGCCTATCCGGGCAACGGAGGTGAACCAGGGGGCAAGAGCGAGCAAGGCTCCGAATCCTGCGACCCCGGCCAAGATCAACACAACATCCGAGAGCAAGCAAATCAAAACAGTAGTGCCAATATGTTCCCTGCGGCACCCTTGGCGCAAAATGAAAACATTTTGGGCGCCAATTGCAACAATCAAGGTCATGCCCGTGGCCAAGCCGGAGAGGAAGGGGAAATACATCATTAATAGAGAGTAGGTGTGTCAGGAAAGGCGCGTCTAGCTAAAGATTATAATCATCCATTAGGATCTCTAATTATGGAATTCTCCGCGGAGCAGCTGCAAACACTCAGGGCCGTTATTGAAGCCGGCACCCTTGAACGCGCCGCGCACCAGCTGAACGTCACTGCCTCTGCAGTGAGCCAGCGGCTGAAAGCGTTGGAAAAGCAGGCCGGATGCGTGTTGTTTGTCCGTTCAAAACCCATCCGGACCACCAGTGGCGGAAATGTGTTGTTGCGGTTGGCGCGCGAAACTCAGATGCTGTCAACCGAGGCTCACCGGGCACTTGGCCTGGAACAAAAACCCGGTGACCAGCCCCGGCGGATAGGAATCAGTATTGCCGTCAATGCCGATTCCCTAGCCAGTTGGTTCACGCCGGTATTTGCAGCCCTGGCGCAGCAGGACCTGATGACCTGCGAGATTTCGCGTCATGACGAGGAACACTCCACTGAATTGCTCCGCTCCGGTCAGGTGATGGGCGTGGTGACCACCAAAAGCACTCCGGTGCAGGGGTGCTCAGCCCAATATCTTGGCACCATGCGCTATTGGGCCATGGCCAGTCCCGCTTTCAGGGACCGCTGGCTGCCAGGGGTTGCTCCCGCAGCAGAACTGGCGGCAGCTCCCACGGTGAGTTTCGATAAGACCGATGGTTTACAGCATTCGCTGCGCCAGGCCCTGGTCCAGGCGGAGCAGGAATTTTCGGTGGAGTACTTTATTCCAGACTCGCGGGCGTATGTTGCGGCCGTAGCAGCCTCACTGGGGTGGGGGATGATTCCGGAAGTTCAAGAACCAGGGGATGGGTCGCTGGTATTTTTAGGCGAGGACTGGAGCAGCGACGTGAAACTGTACTGGCAGCGGTGGAAAATACCCTCTGAAGCATTGGATCTGCTCACCACACTTGTCTTGAACTCTGCCAAGGTTGCCGGCTTGCGCTGACCGTCATCGCGGCGGCAAATAACTGAGGCGTCACCCCGGCCAGGGTTGCCCAAGCCAACTGCTCCCGCCCGCCGTATCCCGCGGCAGTGCATGGCGGCCCAGACGGGACCGCAACCACGTTTCAACGGCGCTTTCCCACCGTTGCGGATCAACATTCCATTCCTTGGTGTGCCTGGCCTTGCTGAAGGGCTCAAAGGTGACCATTTCCGGGTTGCGGCGAGCCAACTCGGCGGTGGGCTCATACGGCACAAAGTCATCGTCAATACTGTGCAGGATCAGCGCGGGAGTGCGTAGCTCCACGGCTCGAGCAACCCAATCCATGTCCTTCAGATTTACTGGCGCGGCAAGGCCGGTAATGCGTCGACCCAGCGGATGCGTAAGCATGACCTGCGCGTATTGGCCAATGAAATTTGGGAAGCGATTGAGTTGCGCTTGATGGGCCAATACATTGACCCAACTAATGACCGGTCCATCCAGGACCAGGGCCAGCACATGCTTGCGGTTGCGTGCCAGATCGGCTGCCTGCAAACTAATGGCTCCGCCCATCGAATACCCAAACAACACCACGTCCTTGGCGCCCTGTGCGACGGCAAAATCAATGGCCGCTTCAACATCAGCCCACTCAGTGACCCCCAGACCATACCGACCGTCCGAGGCAGCGGGGGCCTCGCCGTCGTTCCTATAGGACATCAGCAGGACGTTCATGCCCAGACGATGGGCTGTGGGAACGGCACGCAAACCTTCATTGCGGGTGGCGCCGCGGCCGTGGACCATGATGGCCCACGTATGTCCGGCGTCGGGGGCGGGCATCAACCAGGCTGGTGCGGGGCCTCCGGGCAGGGATAAGATGACATCTTCGGCGTCGAGCCCCATTTCAGCCGGATGGGCATGTAAATTCCCTGACCACGAACCGGAGGTGGCGCTGCGCAGTTCCCCGCCGCAGACGGACATCAGCTCGCGGGTGACGCTGCCCTCCCGGGGGATATAGGAGACAATGCGTCCTATCACGGCATGGGCTTCGCCGCCGTTGAAATACAGTCCGTAGTGGCCGTCAACAATGGTGTCGGGGGTGGCTTCCAGCACCACTTCAGAGGTGGGTCCCTGGGAAATCACGGCGAGAATGGCCACATTGTCGCTGCGGCGTTTTTCCGGAATCACCACGCGTCGGGCGAAGTAAGCTGCCAGGGCCGAAGTTGCCGTGACTACCACGGCGGCTGTGGTACCGGCTGCGGCAGCACCCACCGCACCCCACTTAAGCCATGAACGTGAGTGCTGATCCGAAGATGCCATGCCTCCATTGTGCCCATGGCAGCGTGGGTGCGTCGAGCGGCGCGCTGCAGTTATACACGACTTTCTCCGCCTTTCCGGGGCATCAGGCATTGCCTTCGGGCCGCTCTGCCCTAGGCTGGGGGCATGAGCGAGTCAATTATTGTCCTGACCGAAGAAACCCTGACTGCCGTGGATGTTGCCAACATCACAGCCCTCTACGGCGCCGACGAGGACGTGGAACTGGTGCTCCTGGTGCCAGCCGAGACGCATCGCAATCTTTTCGTCGACGTCATAGACCAGCTGACCCTGCTGGATTTGCCTGCGGCGCTCCGCGAGCTACGTGAGAAACCAAAGCCGGAGACGGTCTTGCATGAGGCCCGGGATATTTTGGCAGCGTCCTTGGCGGAGCTGGAACGCTCAGGCGCGAAGGTAACAGGCCAGGTTGCGGAGGGCGACGCCGTTGCCTCCCTGGTGGCGGCAGTTGCCAAGCATCAGGGCCGGCAAGCGGTGGTGGTCACCACCCCGCATGCCGTCGCCGATACCTTCCGTCAGGACTGGGCCCACCAGGCGCAACGGAAGCTGGGGCTGCCGGTGTTGCATTTGTACTCCGATTCGGGATTTATTGGGGACTCTTAAGCGTTGGTGAAGAGTATGACTACCTCTGAAAACTCTGCCGCCCCCACCGTTGTGAAGTCCGATGCCCAGTGGCGTGAAGAATTGAGCCCCGCCGAATACCAGGTGTTGCGCCAATCCGGGACGGAGCGACCCTTTACGGGCGAATACTGGGACTCCACCCAAGAGGGCGTGTATGAATGCCGTGCCTGCGGTGCCGAGCTCTTCACGTCCCGCGAGAAGTTCGCCTCCAACTGCGGGTGGCCTTCCTTCTTTGCCCCGCTGGCCGATGGCACTGTCAGGTATCTCCATGACCGCAGCATGGGCATGGCGCGCGTTGAAGTGCGCTGCACTGCCTGCGACTCGCATTTGGGGCATTTGTTCACTGGCGAGGGCTACGACACCCCCACGGATGAACGCTTCTGCATTAATTCCGTGTGCCTGACTTTGCGCGAAGGGCCACGGGAACTGTCGCCTGAGGCGCCAACTGAAGGCTAAGCATACGAATCTCTAATGCTCAGCATATGGGCGCATAAGCTTTGCTGTTTCATTGCTACGCTCGGCCAAAGCCCCGGTCATTCACCGGCTGGTCCGTGTCGAGCAGTAAGGAACACCCCGTGTCCATCACCTTGGAAGGCACCAACAGCGCCCCCACCCAGAACGTCAGCGAACTTGCCCAGCATCCCGCATGGCTGGAACTTAAGCAGGCCGTGGGTTCCCTGCAGGAACTTCAAGTCAAGGACGGCTCGGTGCCGGATGCGGCTGCCCACGCTTTCGCCACCGAGCTTGTCGCCCAAATCACGGACTCCATGACGGTGCTGGCTCCCCACTTCCCGCACAACGCCGGGTACATGGAGCTGGCCGTGACGGACTTTGCCAAATGGGTCGCGGCTGGTTTCGGAGTGCCCGACTTCCTTGACTCGCTGCTCGCGTTCAACCCGCAGGAACACCGTGTCAACGGCTTGGGCCACCTGGTCGTCTTTCCCATGTACACCCAAAATGGTTCCACGTCCCGGCATGTGGAAGCAGTGCTGGTGGAGGTCCTGTGGCCTGAGTTCATTGCGGAACTGGAAGCGGATAAATACTCCAACAAACTCTTTGTCCCCTTGCGTTTTATTGACTTCACGTCCGGTTACAACAGCAACTCTGCCGTGCTGTTTCCCGAAAGCGTCGCCGTGCGGGAGACCCCCACTTTTACCTGGGGCGCCATTTTCCAAGACCGCGAAGCGGCCCGCTTCCGTCGGGTACTGCATGCAGCAGCACAGACGACACGTTTGAAATTGCCAGTTGACGCCGTCGAACTTTTGGACAATCAAGTCCTGACGCAGGAAACCTTCATCATGTGGGACCTCATTCATGACAGGACTCACATGCGTGGGGACCTGCCCTTTGATCCGTTCATGATTAAACAACGCATGCCGTATTTTTTGTACTCCCTGGAAGAGCTGCGCTGTGACCTGGTGGCTTACCGGGAATCGGTGGCGGTGGAGCACGATGAGCAGGCCTCCCCCGAGGCGCGCAAACACGCCAAGCTGGTGCAATATGCCGTGATCTTTGACAGGATCTTCCGCTTTGCCATTACTGGATCCCGTGTGCGCAACTACGACGGCCTGGGCGGTCAGCTGCTGTTTGCCTGGCTCCACCAACACCGCGTGCTGCACTGGACCGATACGGAACTGACCTTTGATTGGGCGGAGGTTCCCCAGGTGGTCATGGCCCTGGGCGAGGAAATTGAAGAGCTTTACTGGCGCTCCATCGACAGGCCCAAGTTGGCGCACTGGCTGGCGGCATACCAGTTGGTCTCCGCCACCGTGACCCCGCATCCCGCCTCGGTGTGGGCCCAGGGCCCGCAGGCCCTGCCCCTGACCGCACCACTGCGGGAGATGACGGATCAAGTGCTCGACGACGAGTTCCCATTGTCCATGTTTTATGAGGCCCTGGAGAAAAAAATGCGCGGCGTCATTGAGTCCACCGCGGGCATCACCGGCGCCAGTGCCGCGTAAATGGGTACGCTAAGTGACATGATCCCCTTGGTGGTGGTGGCGGGTGGCAGCAGCCCTGCTGGAATTGCCGTGGCCCGCGCCCTTATTGACGCGGGAATGCGGGTGCTGACGGTGGGGTCCGACGCCGGACGCATTGGGGCGGCCGCGGAACTCACCGGCGGTGCCGTCCCCCTGTGCTGTGATTTGGGCAGCCGTGAGGAGGTGGCGGCCCTGGGCGCGCAGATTCGGCGCGAGCATGGCGCCGTGGATGGGCTCATCCATTTGGTGGGGGGTTGGCGTGGCGGCGGTGCACTCGTGGATCAAAGCAATGACGACTGGGATTTTTTGCATCACAGTGTGCTCACCACCTTGCGGAACACCACCCGCGAATTCCACGCCGACCTCGCCTCTTCTGCCCGGGGGCGGCTGGCCATTGTCTCCTCCACCTCCGTCACGGCCCCCACCCCGGGCAATGCGAACTATGCAGCCGTCAAGGCGACGGCGGAAACCTGGACCCAGGCCGTGGCTGCCGGTTTTGCCGGCAGTGAGGCGGCCGGTGTCGTGTGGGTGGTGAAGGCGCTGGTGGATGACTCCCTGCGCACCCGTTTCCCGGCACGCACCTTCCCCGGATTCACCGATGTTGCGGAGCTGGGCCGGGCCGCGGCGGCACTGTTCGCCGGGTCGGCTGCGGAAATCAACGGCGCCCGCATTATTCTTGAGCACAACAGCTAACGTGAAAGGTCCCGGTGAAGCACGCCTTGGAACCCCTGCATGACTCGACATTGACCAGTTTTGCCTCCGATAACTACTCAGGCATCCACCCCGAAGTCCTGGCCGCCCTGGCCGACGCCAACGGGGGGCACCAGGTGGCGTATGGCGAGGATGTCTATACCGCTTCACTCCAAAAAAAAATGAGTGCCCTCTTTGGGCGCGAAGTGGCGGTTTTCCCCGTTTTCAACGGTACGGGAGCCAATGTGGTGGGATTGCAGTCCATGATGCCGCGCTGGGGTGCTGTGGTGTGCGCTGCCACGGCCCACATCAATATGGATGAAGGTGGCGCGCCGGAACGCGTAGGCGGCATGAAGCTGCTGGCAGTGCCGACCCCCAATGGCAAACTGACGCCGGAATTAATCGATTTGGAAGCCTGGGGGTTTGGCGATGAACACCGCGCCCAGCCGCTGGTGGTTTCCATCACGCAAACCACCGAGTTGGGCACCTGCTACACCCCGGCGGAGGTGCGGGCCATCTGCGACCATGCGCATGCGTTGGGCATGAAGGTGCACATGGACGGAGCCCGGCTGGCCAATGCAGCAGCGCATTTGATGGTCCCCGTGCGAGAATTTACCTCCGACGCCGGGGTGGACGTTTTATCCTTTGGCGGCACGAAAAACGGCATCATGTTTGGCGAAGCCATTGTCGCGTTGAACCCTGCGGCAGTGGCCGGCTTGAAGTACCTGCGCAAGATGAACATGCAGCTGTCCTCCAAAATGCGCTTCATTTCAGCACAG
>JBBSSM010000067.1:0-10432 GCA_038242155.1 Actinomycetales bacterium
CTCCCGCAGACGGGAATTGGCGGCCACTCCCCCACCCAGCAGGAGCGTGCCAATGCCCTGCTCACGGCACGCCAGCACGGCCTTGGCGGTGATGACATCCAGCACTGCTTCCTGAAATGAGGCGGCAATGTCGGCGGCCGGGACTTCCTCGCCACGGGCCTCGAATCCTTCCACGCAGCGTGCCACAGCGGTTTTAAGTCCGGAGAAGGAGAAGTCGTAGCGGTGCGGGCCGGGCTGATCAATTGTGCCCATATATTTGGGCATGGTCAGCCCACGGGGAAAGCGGATGGCCCTGGCATTGCCCTCCCGGGCCAGCTTGTCAATGGCCGGTCCCCCTGGATAGCTCAGCCCCAGCACCCGGGCAACCTTGTCAAAGGCCTCACCCGCGGCGTCGTCAATGGTGGCTCCCAGCAGCTCCACGTCGGAGGCAATGCTGCGTACCCGCAGGATTTCCGTGTGTCCGCCGGATACCAGCAACGCACCAAGGTTTTCGGGCAGGGCGCCATTGCTGTACTGGGCAGCAATGGCTTCATCCAGCAACCCCACTCCCACATGTGCCACCAGGTGATTGATGGCGTACAGCGGCTTCCCCGTAGCGAGCGCCAATGCCTTGGCTGCACTGACACCCACCATGAGCGCACCCGCCAGGCCGGGTCCGGCGGTCACGGCAATGGCATCGACGTCGGCAAGTACCACCCCGGCCTCTGCGAGCGCCTGCTGGAGCGTGGGTACAAAGGCGTCCAGGTGTGCCCGCGAGGCAATTTCAGGGATGACCCCGCCAAAGCGCACGTGCTCAGCCATGGAGGAGGAGACGGTGTTGGTCAGCAAGGTGGTGCCCCGGACCAGTCCCACGCCCGTCTCATCACATGATGACTCAATGCCCAATATCAACGGCTGGCTCATGATGGTTCCTCGAGGGTGTGGTGGATGGAGGGCGGGTTTAAGTGCAGGCGCATAATTAGCCCGTCGGAGCCGTTTCGATAGTAGCGGGGCCGGGTATGGATGTGCTCAAAACCAAAGCGGCGGTACAGTTCCTGCGCCCGCGGGTTGACGGAACTGACCTCCAACATCACGTCGTCGGCGCCGCGGCGGGCTGCCTCGGCAATGAGCTCGGCCAGCATGGCGCGGGCGTAGCCACGGCCTTCATAGGCTGGCAGGACGCCAATGGTTTGAATATCACCAATGGGCGCCAGGCACATGAGCCCGGCGTAACCCACCACTACGGGAGCACCGTCGGATCCGGCAATTTCGGCCACAATGTAGCGCCGGGTCTGCGGTTGCGAGAGCTCATCTTCAAACATGTGCCGCGGCCAGCAGTCGGCGCCAAACAATTGGGCGTCCAGGCCGGTGATGAGGTCCAGGTCGGTCACCGTCATGTTCCGCAATGCCATGGAGCCTGCTGTGTCGGCCATGTTTACAGGGCCCGCTTTCGGGGTCCGGGCACCTTGGCGTCGGATTCGCGCAGGTACAGCGGGGTGGAATCCAGCAACCCGGCTGCCTCCAGTGAGCCGGCAGCCTTGATCTTGCGGGCCGCCGCGCGGCCCAGTTCCACGGCCGTGGGCACCATGGTGGCAAAGGGCACATGGATGGGACAGTTGTTGGCCTCGAGCACTTCACGGTACAGTCCGGCGCCCGCACCAAAGACCGGCACGTTCCTTATCTCATGGGCGGGACCTACATGGGGTCCATCAAGGAGCTGGGCGTTGGCGCTGTACCGCGCCCAATACACTTCCCTGCGGCGCGCATCGGTGGCAATCACAAAGTCCGCCATTGCCAGGGGACCCACGGCGCGGCCTTCCTGGTAGTGGGGGGTGTCAAAGACCTGTTGGGCCAGGGCATCCAAGCTCATCATGCCCAGCAGCGGCACATTCCAGGCAAAGCTCAGGGTGCGGGCCATGGCAATGCCCGACCGCAGGCCCGTAAAGGGCCCGGGTCCCGTACCCACCACAATGGCAGCCAACCCGGGCCCCTCGCTGACGGGATCGGTAAACAATGACATCACCCCGGGTGCCAACACCTCGGCGTGGCTGCGCGTGTCAGTCACGGCAAAATTAGCCACCACGGAGGCCGTGCGTGCGGGGTCCGCTAAATGGAGGTCCAGCAGTGCTGCACTGGCTACGGCTGAGGTGTCAATGGTCAGGATTCGCACGTGTTTTACATCTGTTCTGTGGGGTTCAGTGGCCGGCCCAGGACTGAAAAATCAACCTCTGCCCACCGGGGACCGCGGGCACTCAAGCGTAGGGTGCGGGGTTCGTCGTCGTTGGTTTCCGTATCAAAGGTGGCATTGAGATCTGGACCGAAGCGAACATTGGCCCCGCCGCTGGAACGGACGAGCTCAATGTCCAGCCGGCTGGCGGCCAGGTGCTCCACCCGGTCCACGCCCCACTCCACTACCGTGACGGCGCTGTCCATGGTGTTTTCCAAATCAATGTCATCGATTTCACCGGGACTGGCCAGACGGTAGGCATCCACATGCACCAGGTCCGGGCCGCCGGGGTTGGGACCGTCGGGCATATTGGGGTGGATGCGCACCAACACAAAGGTGGGGGAAATAATTCCTGCCCGAACGCCCAGGCTGCGCCCCAGGCCCTGCGTGAAGGTGGTTTTTCCGGCGCCGAGCTCACCGCTGAGGATAATGAGGTCTCCTGCGCGCAGCAGCCCCGCCAGCCTGCCCGCCAACTCCTGCGTTTGCGCGGCCGTGCCGGTGGCAAATTCCCACATGCTCACAGCATCCCCCAAACATAGCTGCGCGGCACGCGGGCACTGATGCGGGTGACAATTTCATAATTAATGGTTCCGGCGGCGGCAGCCCACTCTTCCACAACGGGTCCGCCGTCGAGCCCGTTGCCGAACAGTTCCGCGGTGGCTCCCAACGCAGTCCCTGCAACCACCCCTGGCCCGTCCGCTGTGAAAGCGTCCCGCGCGTCGGGACCCAGGTCAATGACCATTTGGTCCATGGCAATGCGGCCCACCACGGGGTAGGTGGTGCCATTGACGCGGACGGGTCCGCCGCTGGCAATGCGCGGGACGCCGTCGGCATATCCCAGCGGCACCAGGCCCAGGGTGGTGTTGTCGGGGCTGGCGTAGTTAAGACCGTAGGAGACGCCGTGCCCGGCAGGCACATCCTTGCACAGGGCAATGCGCGTTTGCAGCGTCATGGCCGGGACCAGGCCCAACTGAGCTGAGGTGCGGTCGGTAAACGGGGAGAGTCCATAGACGCCCAGACCTACCCTGACCATGTCAAAGTGGGTATCGGGACGGGACAGGGTGGCCGGGGTGTTGGCAATGTGGCGCACCTCAAAGGTGGCACCCAATTCCTCGGCCAGCGCTACCGCCTCCCGGAAACGGGCCAGTTGCTCATCGGTTTCGGGACGGTGCGGTTCATCGGCCACCGCCAGATGGCTAAAGACGCCCACCACCCGCAGCAGGCCTTCACTTTGGTACTTCATGGCGGCGGCAACCAATGCCGGCCAGTCCTCCTGGGAACAGCCATTGCGGCCCAGCCCGGTATCAATTTTCAAGTGAATGCCCGCCGGGCGCTGCAGTTCGCGGGCGGCGGCGGCAATCCTTTGAAGTTCCCATCCCGAGCAACCCAGATCAATGTCCTGTGCCACTGCTGCGTGGAAGTCCGTGGCAGTGGTGTGCAACCACGCCAAAATGGGTGCCTGCACCCCTGCTGCGCGAAGTTCCAGCGCCTCACTGACATGGGCCGTGCCCAGCCAGTGGGCACCGGCCTCAATGGCTGTGCGGGCCACTTGAATCATCCCGTGGCCATAGGCGTCCGCTTTCACCACGGCCATGACCTGGGCAGGTGCGGCAATGCCGCGTAAATGCCGGATGTTGTTGGCAATCGCGGACAGGTCAATGATGGCTTGCCGTTCGGTGCCGGGCATGGCTTCTGGAACTGGTGCAACTAAGTGGCTCACCCACTTATTTTAGGCCATTTTTGTCTGCCCCAGCGGCAACGCATGCGCCCACCACCTGCGGGCGCGGGACTTGCTACCGGTGGGGGTTCCCAGCGGCCCGTCGGGACGCGGGTAGGTTGGGCGGCGCGGCAATGGCAAGATTAGTTCAATAATTTAGTGTCGGGGCTTTAGCCCGTCACCACCTTGAGGAGGGAAACCATGCATCAGGTCCGGCGGGTGGCCATGCTTTCCCTCCATACCTCGCCGCTGGAGCAGCCTGGCGGGGGGGATGCCGGGGGGATGAATGTTTATGTTCAGGCGCTGGCCCTAAAACTCGCTGCAGCCGGCGTGCTCGTGGACATTTACACCCGCCGCACCTCCGCCCGGCAGCCCGCCACGGTAGCCTTGACACCCCACGTCAACGTCCACCATATTTCCGCCGGGCCCTATGGCAGGGTTTCCAAAGAAGCGCTGCCGGAGCTGGTCAATGACATGGCCGACGCCGTTGCCGCCCACATCCTCACACTGACGGCCGGCCCGGACGGGGCAAGACCTGTAAATGCCATTCACTCCCATTATTGGGTGTCCGGCATGGTGGGACTTTTAGTGGCCCGGCAACTGGATTTGCCGCTGGTCCACACCATGCACACCATGGCACGGGTCAAGAACCATCATTTGCAGCCCGGTCAAAGCGCCGAACCAAGCATCCGCGAGGAGGGCGAACAGCAAATTGTGGCAGGTGCCACGCGCTTAATTGCCAACACCATTGCCGAAGCTGCCGAGCTGGAACGCCATTACGACGGTTGCGAGCAGCGCATTGACATAGTCTCTCCCGGCGTTGACTTGAAAGTTTTCAAGCCTGCTTTCCGGGACCGTTCACGGCAGGAAAGAGGCGTGGCTTTACATGAATTCCACGTGGTTTTTGCCGGGCGCCTGCAGCGGCTCAAGGGCCCCCACGTGCTGGTCAAAGCCGCAGCGCTGCTGCTGGCTGAGCGCCCCGACATTGAGCTTCGGCTGACTTTTCTGGGCGCCCGCAGCGGCAGTGACAAGTATGACCTGCCCGCCATGATTGCCGACGCCGGCCTGTCCGCGCACGCCGTAGTCCTGCCACCAGTAGGCCCGCAGCAGCTGGCCGACTGGTACCGCAGTGCCGACGTGGTCGCGGTGCCGTCCGCCAGCGAATCCTTTGGCCTCGTGGCTTTGGAAGCCCAGGCCTGCGGCACGCCCGTCATTGCCACCCATGTCGGCGGGCTGCCCTGCGCTGTCAGCGATGGCCGCACCGGCCTTCTGGTTGACGGCCGTTCAGCCAGACTATGGGCCCAGACCATCGCCTCCCTCCATGACTTCCCGCAAACCCGGGCGGACATGGGCCGGGCCGCTTCCGTCTATGCGGAAACGTACGGCTGGGAACGAACAGCTGCCCAAACCATGGCCAGCTATGACCTCGCCCTGACCTACCAGTACCTCACACCGCCGGGCTGCTGACACCAATTGGTGCCGGCCCGGCGTCGTACTTTGGGCTCACCATGGGCAATTTCGACTGTCCTTTTGACTAGTCCTCACCCTTGTTGCTGTGTTGTAGCTCACATAAGGGGCGCAGGTGGGTAGCGTCGCTGCAGTGACTACGGCGACTGCCATGCACCCCTTTCACCGGGACCATGCCGGGCGCATCAAGTTCAATCCCCGGGCAGTGCCGCCCAGGGTGGCCCAGTTGAAAGGTTCGACGCACCATGAAACGAACGGGAAAAATTTTCTTTCGCAGTCCCGCACTGCTCAGAGCCGCTGCCATTGGTGCGGGCTTGCCGCTGCTGCTGCTCTCCGTGGGGGCCCTGCCGGCCTCGGCGGGTCCGGCCGGGCAGAGCCGCCCAATCCTGACGCAGCCAACCCAGCTCAAAGCAACGAACACCGATCAGTTGCTGTACCAGGCCGGGCGCTACATTGTGGTGCTGGCCGAGCAGCCCATTGCCATGTACGACGGCGGTACCGCAGGCCTCGCGCCCACCAAACCACAGGCGGGTCAAAAACTTGATGCCGCCCGCCCCGAGGTTCAAAAATACCGGGCGCATTTGGAAACCGAGCAGAAAAAGGTGACCCAGGCCGAGAACGTGGTGGTCAAACGCACCTTCACGGCAGCACTCAATGGCTTCTCAGCGGACCTCTCTGCCGAGCAGGCGCTGGCGCTTGCCAAGGACCCGAAGGTTCTTGCGGTGGCACCGGATACTGAGAACACGCCGGACTATTCCAGCACTGACTTCCTTGGTTTGAGCGGCAAGGACGGCAGCTGGAACACCGCGTTTGGTGGCCAGGACAAAGCTGGAGAGGGCGTTGTCGTGGGTGTCATTGACAGCGGCTATACGCCGTCGAACCCGTTTTTTGCCGGCAATGAGGTGGCGCCGCTGACGGGTGAACCCCAGGTAGGTGTGCCCTACCGCACCGATGATGGCCAAATTGCCATGCTGAAGGCCAATGGCGACACTTTTACCGGTGCTTGTCAGCCCGGCGTGGATACGGGCGCCGACTTTGACGGTACTGCCTGCAATTCCAAGGTGCTCAGCGCACATTATTTCGCCGAAAACTTCACCAAGTATGTAGCACCCCAAGACCGCTCACCTGTTGAAGTGCTCTCCCCCGTGGACGTATCCAGCCATGGCACACACACCGCCAGCACGGCTGCCGGCAATGCCAATGTGGAAACCAGCATTGGCGGCCGCAATCTGGGCGTGGGCGGCGGGGTGGCACCTGCTGCCAAGCTCGCGGTCTACAAAATCTGCTGGGAAGACAACGATCCGGGCACGGGAGGCTGCTACTCCTCCTCCGCAGTGGCCGCCATTAACCAAGCCATCCTTGACGGCGTGGACGTGTTGAACTATTCCATTTCCGGCAGCACCTCCACCACCACGGATCCAGTGTCGCTGGCGTTCCTGTCGGCGACGTCGGCCGGAATTTTTGTTGCAGCCTCCGCCGGCAACTCGGGACCCACTGCAGGCACAGTCAACCACGGCGCTCCCTGGGTGACCACGGTGGCTGCCACCTCCTTTTCCTCCGAACTCCAAGGTACCGCGGAGTTTTCCGATGGCAGCAAGTTCCGTGGCGCCAGCCTGATGAGTGCCAGCCTGCCACCGAGCCCGGTAGTTTTGGCCACGACCGCCGCCGCTCCAGGCGCCCTCAACCCCGAGCTGTGCGGACCCAACACCCTGGATGGCGTCAAGGTCACCGGCAAGGTGGTGGTGTGCGACCGCGGCGTCATTGACAGGACAGCCAAAAGCGCCGAGGTTAAGCGCGCCGGCGGCGTGGGCATGATCCTCACCAATGTCACCGCCTCCTCCGAGGACGTGGATCTGCACACTGTCCCCACCGTCCATGTGAATCCGCCGGCCTCACAGCAAATCAAAGACAAGATCACGGCTAATCCCGAGATCCGCGTTGCCCTTACCAATACCGACACCACTGGTTTGCCCGTTGCTCCGCAACCACAAGTTGCCGGATTCTCCTCCCGTGGTCCATTGGGGGCTGCGGGATCGGACCTGCTCAAGCCCGACCTCGCCGCACCCGGTGTTGCGGTGCTTGCAGGCGTGGCCCCCGTCGCTGCCGGCGGTGAGCAGTTTGGCATGATGAGCGGAACGTCCATGGCGTCACCACACGTGGCGGGTTTTGCAGCACTGTTGAAGGTTAAAAACCCCACATGGTCCCCCGCTTCCATGAAGTCGGCCATGATGACCACCACCAGTAATGTACTCAATGCCGATGGCAGCAAAAACACCGATGTGTTTGCCACGGGCGCCGGTCACACCGCCGTGGTGAAGGCCCTCACCCCGGGGCTCGTCTACGATGCCGGCGACACGGAGTACTTAAAATTTATTCAGGGCACGGGCGTTGACCTGGGAATGGGCGAGCTTGGCAGCACCGCACCTCGTGACATGAATCTGGCCTCCTTTGCCGTGGGTTCATTGGCCGGCAAGGTCACTGTTACCCGCACCGTCACAGCCGTCACGGCGGGGCTGTACCGGGCCACTGCCACTGTGCCCGGCGTTAACGTCAAAGTCACCCCGTCGGTGCTGAATTTCTCGGCGGCTGGCGAGAAACGCACCTTTAAAGTCACTTTTGAAAACTCCACGGCTGCCCTGAGCAAGTTCGCCACCGGCGCGTTGGTCTGGCAGGGCGCCGGCAGTACTGTTTCCTCACCTGTTGCCGTCCGGCCACTCCCTGCGCTGGTGGCCCCCGAGGTGGCCCTTACCTCGACCCAGGCCACCGGCAGCGGCCCCATTCCAGTCGTTTCAGGAACCAACACGCCGGTGAAAATGACCTTGGCCGGGCTGTCAAAGGCCGACTCAACGCCCATTGAACTGGTCCCCGGTCCGCTGGTGGTGGGCACGGATCAGTCCAACTTCATCCAGAAGATCACGGTGCCGGAAGGTACCTCCCTGGCAAAATTCCAAGTGATCTCTTCCGATCCAAATGTTGATTTTGACATGATCGTGTTTAATCCAACCGGTCAATTCAGTGATGCTCGTACCGGTTCCTCCAGCGAAACATTGTCCCTGAGCAATCCGGCTCCTGGCACTTATACGGTGCTTGCCAATTTGTACTCAAGCACGGGTGACGCCCCCGTCAAGGCCACGGTTGATGCGGCGGTGCTGGGCAACAACGTGGGCAATGCCACGGTCTCACCCAACCCGCTGAAGCTGGCCAACGGCAAATCGGGCAACGTGACGCTGAGCTGGATGGGTCTGGAGGCAGGCTCCTATCTTGGCCGGATTTCCTTCGGCGATGCGGGCACGGAGACCTTCGTATCGCTGATCATTTCACCCAGCGGTGCCGTGGTTGCCCCCGGCAATGAAGGCCCCAACAAGGACAAGCCCATTAAGGACAAAAAAGCAGTGACAGTGTTCCCTGACGCCCCCCACTCCGGAGGCCAACTCCGGTAGTCCCCTCCACCACCTACGGGCACCATGCACGACGGCGGCCAACGCGGCTCACGCGAAGGCCGCCGTCGGGCATGGCAGGACAAATACTTGAGGTGCGCCACCAAGGTTTAAATGGCGCCGGCGGCTCCGGCCAAGGACCCGAAGAGCGGAGCCAATGCCTGCCAGCTTGAAATCTCGCAACCATTGGTGCGCTTGAAGGTGGCATTGACTGCCTTACCCCTAAATGACCCCGTCACGACTGCCACTTGCGGGCCACCGTATTGCTCGGTGCACATGCGGTTGGGAGCCGGAACGGGAAAGAACATTTTCTCGCCATGTTGTTCCACGGCGGCGAGCGCCGCTGCGGGGTCCGGCAATGTACTGCCAGCGGCAGGTGTGGACCCGTCAGCGATAAGACGGAACTGGCGCGCAGCGGCGCCGGGGGCCTCTGTCAACTCAATGGTGAGGTCAATTTCGCTGCTGGCGCTTGGGGCAGCTGAAGTGGCGTCCGGGGCAGCTGGAGCGGTGCTTGGGGTTTGCTGTGCGCACGCTGTTGTTGACACCACCACGGTAAGTACAAGCGCCGCAGCGAAGACGCGGAAAAATTTACCCATGGCCACCACTTCCCAATGTTCCTGCAATGGTACCCCACCCCCACCCCCACGCTCCCTCACCAATGGGGGTGCGCGGCGGGACAAAGTGTGGAAAGCCTGCCAGGACTGTGGATAACCGCCACGGGAGGTGCTGCTTGGGGTCCACAATAAAGTTATTCAGCCCACTAATGCAGTCCCTGACAGGCCTTTCACCGCCGTGGAGGCCCGCACCATGGGGCTCTCGCCAGATCAATTGCGCGGCAAGTCCTTTGTCCACGTCAGTCAGGGACTCTACCGCCGCGCCGACTGGAATTTTGACCTGGACGCTGCGGCCAGAGCCCTTTGCGTATGCACTCCCGGCGCCTGGATTTCCCACGGAACGGCGGCACGCCTGCACGGGCTGTTCCTGCCTCCGTGGCTGTCAGGCTCCACTGCGCTCCATCTGAGCAAACCCAGGACATTGCCGGAAGTACGCCGAAAAGGAATTTGCGGACATACGGCGCTGACGTTCCCCGATGAGGTGGACATTGCGGGGGAGCTTCGCCTCACCTCCAGGGCACGCACGTGGCTGGACCGTGCCAGAATGCTTCCCCTGCGGGACGTGGTGTGCATGGGCGATCAACTGATCCGCATGCCCCGGCCGGCACTTGAGGGGCGAAGCGTCCCGTATGCCACGCGCGAATCGCTGCACGCCACGGTGGGCCGGCACCCAAACCTTCAGGGGGTCGTCCGCGCCCGCGAAGCGTTGACCCTCATGCGCGTCGGGGCCGACTCTGCGCCGGAGACATTGCTGCGCCTGGCCATGGTCGACGGCGGTCTGCCGGAGCCGGAGCTGCAGCTTACCTTGTGGGGCGGGCCCAACGCACCGTCGGCCGATGCTGGATATGGAAGCAAACACATTGCCTTGCAGTTCGACGGCGCACACCATTTAGATGAGCTCCAGAAAATCAGCGACAGGCGTCGGGACAAGGCCTTTAAAGCTGCCAGCTGGACGGTGCTTATTGTTACCCAGAAGGATTATGCCGAAGGC
>JBBSSM010000068.1:0-10000 GCA_038242155.1 Actinomycetales bacterium
GGACTCGAGGTGGCCGGGCAGTACGTCCACCTGGACCTTTCCGTCCCGGCCTGCCGGGTCACTGGTCCTGATGAGTGGTGCCGGGCATGTGGTTCCGGTCTGGTATAAATTACGGCGACAAGTCAGCTGCAACGTTTCCGGGGTATCAGACTCAACAGCAGGATTCTGCCTTATTTAGCCATTTTACGGAATAATTCAACTGTTTAAATTTCATTTGATCGCGATCAGCGAAAAAGCCCTGCCAATAGGTAGCTGTGTACTAGAGTGATGCCATTAGAAATTCTAAAGATAGGTTCTTTTGATGGTGAAGGTTCAGAATAATCCCTTGGCTTCACAGTACGAACAGTATGTAGACGGAGACCTCATTTTCGTGCTCCGGTATCACATGGAGCATGGGCAGATGTGGATGCTCAGTGTGAAAACTTCCGCTCTGGAAGTAACGCCGCAAAGGGTGGACGAGTTTTTGCTGCAGGTTTTTCAGGACGTTCACCGACGTCGCATAGAGGTCTTGCCTTTTAGCCCGAGGATTCGGGCCTTTATGGTGAAGAACACTGTCTTGCTGCGCCTTGTACCCAATAAAACGCCTGGACATTTCCCCAACTTGCCCACGGCTGCAGCTCTTTTGCAGCAACGCAAAACCACCGTCAAGATTGGTGCTTATAAGAAAGCAAAGGCTCCGAAGCAGCCCTTGGTGGTCCACCAAAAGACAACCGTTCAGCCTGTAAAACGCCGAAATATTGAGCGGAAACGTGCTTTGCGATTCACAACTGTCCCGAGGCCACAACCGATTGCTGGCAGACCTAAGGTAGATAGCGTGAGCTAACAAATGGGCTGAGTTGTACCCCTTCGTTGCTATGAGATATTTGTTCTACCCGCAACTCGTGAGTCAGCTTTCCTGTTGATTTTTTGCACCAGTGGATGTTTCATCCGTGAACGCTTAAGGAAGCACGATGGGACACCCTGCGCAAGCATGCTAAAACCCCTGGAATTGACTGCCCGCGCTGCGTAGTTTGGCTATGCCGCTCAAGCACACCTCAGCCAAGACTTTCAGCGTTCCATCGGCTTAGACCTGGCAGCAGCTAAAAATCGTTGGATGATTTTTTATGACGGTGCATGAACTCCAATGACCTTGGACGTCGGAAGCGTTGAGACTGCATCGCAGGCGTCCCTAGCCTAAGGTCATGCGATTAATTGTCACATCTCATCTTCCGGACGCAGTCCACGGCACTGCAGCGGATAGAAGGGTGCGCCCCTACCCGGTCTCAGGCCGGTGGGAGCACTCCACGAGGCGATGTTGCACGCTCAGTAGCTGAGCCCACCGTCACTTCGCCTTAAAAGGATTTCTCATGTCAGAACAGCACCCCCACGATCGTCCGTCCGCCCCTTCCGTGAAAACCACCCGGATCACCGCCGGTCCGGCAAAAAAGCGCAAGCTGCGCGCGGTGGAAATTGTCTCCCTCGTGGCCGTAGTGGCGCTCATAGGTGCCGGCGCTGCCGTAGCAACTGTCACTGCCGGCAACAACAAATCGTCCCCGGAACAGGCAGTGGTCGCCACGGGTCCCGCGGACGAGCTCAAACTGGGCTACTTTGCCAACGTCACCCACGCTCCGGCCCTCATAGCCGTTGAGCAGGGCATCCTGGATGAAAAATTGGGTGAGACGAAGTTGACCACCCAAGTTTTTAACGCCGGCCCGTCCGCCATTGAGGCGCTCAACGCCGGTGCCATTGACGCGGCATACCTTGGTCCCAATCCGGCCATCAACTCCTTCGTAAAAAGCGGCGGTGAGTCCATCCGCATCGTTGCCGGGGCTACAAGTGGCGGGGCGCAGCTGGTGGTGAAACCCGGCATTGATTCGGCGGAGCAACTCCGCGGCAAGGTTTTAGCCACTCCACAATTGGGCGGTACCCAGGATGTGGCCCTGCGTTCCTGGTTGGCAGGCGCCGGCCTGGCCACCACGCCCAGTGGCGGTGGCGATGTGAGTATTAATCCCACCGAGAACGCCAGCACGTTGAAATTGTTTCAAGAGGGAAAGCTCGACGGCGCCTGGCTGCCCGAGCCTTGGGCGTCACGGCTGGTGCTTGAAGCCGGGGCCAAGGTTCTGGTCAACGAGGCCGATCTTTGGGACACTGGCGAATTTGCCACCACGATCCTCATAGTCAACAAGCAGTACCTGGAAGCGCATCCGGAAACTGTGGAAGCGCTCCTGGCAGGAAACCTGCAGTCCGTGGACTGGCTCAATGCACACCCGGGCGAAGCGGCCGCAGCTGTCAACTCGGCCCTGAAGGCAGCCGCGGGCAAGGAACTGCCCGCTGACGTTATTGAGCGTTCCTTGACGGAACTTAGTTTCACAGTTGACCCGCTGGCCCGCACTTTCCCCAAGTTGTTACAGGACGGGGTCACAGCCGGTGTGGGTCAAGACGCCAATTTGAGTGGAATCTTTGAACTCCAAACCTTGAACACGCTTCTAGAGAAGCAATCCAAGCCAGACGTCGATGCTGCCGGGCTGGGCTAGGCCATGCAGGAACCAGCAAATGTCGCCGGACTCCGAACCGGTGCAATGGAAACGGGTAGGCCATGACCGAAGTGATGACTCACCAGCAAGCCGCGGCCCCGTCGCGCGTGGGCGGCGAAAGCCGAAGCCGGATACCCGCCGTCGTACTGGAAAACCTGGGCAAGAGCTTTGGCGACGGAGCGCCCGTGTTGGAAGACATCAATGCCACCGTCCAGCAGGGTGAATTTGTGGCCCTGTTAGGAGCTTCCGGGTGCGGCAAGTCAACGCTGTTGAACATTATTTCCGGCCTTGATGCGCCCACAACCGGAGCATTGGAAGTGCCGGAAGCCGGTGCGGCATTTATGTTTCAGGATTCCTCTCTGTTTCCGTGGCTTTCCGCACGCGGCAATGTGGAACTGGCTTTGAAGCTGCGCGGTGTGGGGCGCACGGAACGGAAGGCACGCGCCACCGAACTGCTTGACCTGGTGAACCTGGGCCATGCCGTGAATAAGCGGCCGCATGAACTCTCCGGGGGCATGCGTCAGAGGGTGGCGTTGGCCAGAGCACTGGCTCAGGACCGGCCGCTGTTGCTGATGGATGAGCCGTTCGGGGCCCTGGATGCCATCACCCGGGACCTGCTGCACAATGAACTGGAACGGGTGTGGAAGGAAACGGGCAGGACCATCATTTTTGTCACCCATAATGTCCGTGAGGCAGTGCGGCTGGGACAGCGCGTTCTGCTGCTTTCCTCCCGGCCCGGTCGCGTGGTGGCGGAGTGGGACGTGTCCCAGGAGCACCGCAGCGATGCGGCCGCCGCCGGCGAGCTCACTGCAGCCATCACCGCACGATTGCGTCAGGAGATCCGCAAGCATGCCTGAGACAATTACCTCCCCCCTCATCAAGAGCGGCTCCGACGAGGAAATGCGCACACTCGAAGCCGGGCTGGATTCCCTCCAGTCCGAAACTACCGTGCGTAAGCGCCTTGATGCCTCGCGCATCCTGCTGCCGCTCGCCGCGTTCCTGGTGGTCCTGCTGGCCTGGCAGTTCTACGTGTCTTTGGGTCTGCGGCGCAGGGACCTGGTGCCCGGGCCCCTGGATGTCTTGGGGTCGCTCGGCGCGCTGTGGGGAGACGGTTCGGGACAGGAAGCCGTGTGGACTTCCCTGCAGCGCGGCATCATGGGCTTTACTATCAGCATTCTTGTAGGCACTCCCATTGGGTTGCTGCTCTCGCAGGTGCGGATGCTGCGCCGGGCTTTTGGGCCGCTGATTTCGGGGTTGCAGGTGCTGCCGTCGGTGGCGTGGGTGCCCGCTGCGATCATTTGGTTCGGTCTCACCGATGCCACCGTGTACTTTGTGATGTTCATGGGAGCCATTCCGTCCATCATCAATGGGCTCATTGCCGGAGTGGACCAGATTCCACCGCAATACCGCCGGGTGGGCCAGATTCTAGGCGCCTCACGCTGGGAAATGGCAGTTAATGTGGTGCTGCCTGCAGCACTTCCCGGCTACGTGGGCGGGCTGAAGCAAGGCTGGGCGTTCTCGTGGCGCTCACTCATGGCAGCGGAAATCATTGCCATGGGAGGTTCCCTGGGCTTTGGATTAGGTTCGCTGCTGGAGCAGGGCCGCCAATTGTCGGACATGGGCATTGTGATGTCGGCAATCCTGATCATCTTGTTCGTGGGAATCCTTGTGGAACTGGTGGTCTTCGCGCCGGTCGAAAAGCGGCTGCTGCGCGGTCGCGGTTTGCTGGCGGGAAGCACGCGGTAACAAAACTATGTCCTTGCATGACGCTGCGTGAACGGGTGTAACGCAACTCTTGTTCACCCGGAACGCAGTTCCTTAGGGTCGTTTTTATGGCAATTGTTGATCTTTATCCCACCTCGCTCCGGCTGCTGGGCCGTCCCGTCCTTGTGGCCGGTGGCGGCACGGTTGCAGCACGCCGGGCTAAAGCATTGCTCGACGCCGGCGCCCAAGTCACGCTCGTAGCTCCCCGGCTCAGCGCCGCGGCACGGGAAATGATGGATGCCGGGCTCATCACCTGGCATGCGCGCAACTATGAAAGTGCCGACCTGCAGGGCGTTTGGTATGTGGTGGCCGTAACGGAAAATCCAGAGCTAAATGCCCGTGTGGCGGCTGATTCCGAGGCCAACCGCATTTGGTGCGTAAACCATTCGGACGCGCAGGAGTCGGCCGTTTGGACACCGGCGGTTGCCACAGTTGAAGACATCAAGGTGGCAGTCAACGCCGGGGGAGATCCACTCCGTGCCGTCGCTATCCGCAACGCCATAGCGGTGGCCCTGGAAAGCGGTGAACTGCCACTGCGTCGATACCGGGGGACTGCTGACGGCCCCGTCCATCCAGAGGGCGGCAAGCTCAGTCCCGGCAGCGGGTCCGTAGCGCTGGTGGGGGGCGGACCCGGAGCGGAAGACCTCATTACCGTGCGCGGCCGCAGGCTCCTGGCCGAGGCCGACGTCGTGGTTGTTGACAGGCTCGGTCCGCGCGGCTTGTTGGAAACACTGGGCCCAAACGTCGCTGTTATTGAAGTGGGCAAAACCCCGGGCCATCACCCGGTGCCGCAGGTTGAAATCAATGCCATTTTGGTCAGGGAAGCGCTCGCAGGGAACCGGGTGGTCCGCCTCAAGGGCGGGGACCCGTACGTTTTGGGCCGCGGCGGGGAGGAAGCCATTGCCTGCCGCGACGCCGGTGTGGACGTTGAGGTGGTCCCCGGAGTGACCAGTGCCGTCAGCGTTCCGGCGGCGGCGGGCATACCCGTCACCCATCGCGGTCTGGCCAAGGCCTTCACCATGATCAGCGGGCACGAGGAACTTGAGCACGTGCCCCACGGCAGTGACCACACGGTGGTGTTGCTCATGGGCGTGGGAACCTTAAACCGCTCCATGCCGATTCTGGCGGCGGCCGGTCGCGGAAATGAGTGCCCCGTGGCCATCATTGAAAACGGTTATGCCAAGAATCAACGCGTCACCATTGGCACGTTGGGAACCATCGTGGGGCTTGCCCAGACGGCGCGCGTACGGAACCCGGCCGTCGTCGTCGTCGGGGATGTGGTGCGCGTAAGCCCGCTTGCGCCAGCAGAACTTGCCACAGCTCACTACGGCACGCGGGAAACTGTCAGTTCTGTCTCTTAGAATTATTCATAGGCCCTTTGACCCCAAGGAAATGAGCACAGCTGTGTCATCAAACTCAACAGCGGCGCCCGGCACGCAGGAGCGCCCGCTGCGCATTGCCGTTATTGGCTCCGGCCCGGCAGGCGTCTACGCGGCGGACATGCTGACCAAAAGCGCCGAGGTCCGTGACGGACTGGTTGTCAGCATTGATTTGTTTGACCGCTACCCGGCACCGTACGGCTTGATTCGCTACGGTGTGGCGCCCGACCATCCCCGGATCAAGGGCATTGTGAACGCCCTGTACAAGGTGCTGGATCGCGGCGACATTCGCTTCTTCGGCAATGTGAACTACGGAACCGACCTCAATCTTGAGGATCTGCAAAAGCATTACGACGCCGTCATTTTCGCCACGGGTGCCATCAAGGACGCGGATTTGAACATTCCCGGCATTGAGCTGGACGGTTCCTACGGCGGCGCTGATTTTGTCTCCTGGTACGACGGTCACCCCGACGTTCCCCGTGAATGGCCCTTGCACGCCAAGGAAGTCGCCGTCATTGGCAACGGCAACGTGGCCTTGGATGTGGCGCGTGTGCTGTCCAAGCACGCCGAAGATCTGCTGGTGACGGAAATTCCCGACAACGTTTATCAGGGCTTGAAGTCCTCGCCCGTAACGGATGTGCACATTTTTGGGCGCCGCGGCCCCGCCCAGGTGAAGTTCACACCCATGGAGCTGCGCGAGCTCAGCCACTCCCGGGACGTGGACATTGTTCTCTACGAGGAGGACTTTGACTTTGACGAAGCCTCCGATGTTGCCGTCAAGACCAACAACCAGGTCAAGACCATGGTCAATACGCTGACCAACTGGCTGGCCGAGCAGGAAGACGACGCCGCCGACCCCACCACCGGTGCCTCACGCCGGCTGCACCTACACTTCCTCCACAACCCGGTGGAGATCACCGGCGAGGACGGCAAGGTTTCCGGCATTAAGTTTGAGCGCACCGAGCTTGACGGCACGGGCAATGCACGGGGTACCGGCGAATTCATCGATTACCCCGTGCAGGCCGTGTACCGCTCCGTGGGTTACTTTGGCTCGGCCGTAGCCGATGTGGAGTTTGATCACAGCCGCGGGGTTGTCGCGAACGACGCCGGCCGCGTCTTGGACACCGACGGCACACATGTACCTGGCATCTATGCCACGGGCTGGATCAAGCGTGGCCCGGTTGGCCTCATTGGCCACACCAAGGGCGATGCGCTGGAGACCATTACTCATTTGCTCTCCGACCGCGAAGAATTGCCGTTCGCTGCGGAAGCGGCTCCGGCGGCAGTCATTGACCTGCTTGATGCTCGCGGTGTGCAGTTCACCAGCTGGGAAGGGTGGCTGGAACTCGACGCCCACGAAAAGGCACTTGGCGCAGCAGCCACCGAGTCCGGCACCGTGCAGCGCGAACGCGTCAAGGTGGTGCCTCGCGAAGACATGGTCGCCGTTTCCCGCGGCGCATCAGTGGCACATTAGTCCAGAGACTCCAGACGGCGGTCCTCTTCAAACGGAAGAGGGTCGCCGTCGTTTTTTAAGCGCTTCAGCGCGCCGCAGCAAAGACATAATGTGGTGCAACGTTGTCATATTGAGCAACGGCCCCTAAAGTAAAGGCAAGCTATGTTTCAGCTCACACTTTGTGAGTGGAGCGCGGTGGTCTCACGAACCGCAACGTTGCGGTGCTAGGTCTCGAATTACTGTTAGAAGCGACTGGGGGTGGTCTTTGTGAATGGCAAGCTCATGTCTTTGCCAGTCAACGCCCCTCTCGCGCGCATTTTGCGAATTGCCCTGGGGACAGCCCTCTTTGTCGTCGTGTTGCTCGTTTCGGGGTCCACCGGGGCATTTGCTAGTTCGGGATCGACTTCAAGTGCAGCCAGCAACGCATCCGACAAGGGTAAAGGCTTGCTTTCCGGAGTTCTCACTCCCGTGACCGATCTGGTGGATCAAACCCTCAATCAGGTCCCAGTCGTCAACGATCTCACCAGCAAGAACACCGTGGGCAGCGTGGTGGCTCCTGTCGCTACGGTAACTGACCAAATTGAAGGAACTGTTGCTTCCGTTCCCGTTGTAGGCCAGGTCATTGCCCCTGTACGCGGCATAACCACCGCGGTGGTGCCGCCCGTGACAAATGTTGTCGGCGCAGTTGTAACGCCTACCGTGGATGCGGTTGTGCAGATAACGACTCCCATTACTGACGTCGTTGCCCCCGTGCTGGAGCCCGTAACTGGTGCTGTCAAACCAGTTGTTGATGGTGTGACGGGTGGAGTCACGGAGGTAGCTGAACAAGTGGTGCCTGCCGTTCCGGGAGTGCCCGGCGGCGTCGTTAATCCAGCGCTTCCCACTGCCCCCAATGAGGCTCCTAGCCCGCAATTACCCAGCGGTGTTGGCGAAAAACCAGTCAGCGGGCCTGCAGGACTTGGCGTCGAACAAGGTGACTTGGCGACAGTTTCCGCTGTCAGCCCCGATGAGGCCACTGAAAAAATTGTGGCTCCTCAGAGCGCCGACGTGTCCGTCAAAACCTTGGTATCAACTCAAAGTTCTTTGGCCCGGTACCTCACGGTTCCTTCTTTACCCGGTCCCTCCTCTTCCGACGTCGTTCCTTCGCTTCTAGCGCCCGCTTCGTCTGATTCCTCAGCCGTGTCATGCGGATCAAGTGCCAGCGGTGAATCCGTGGGTCCTTGTGCGCCGGCTGCGGCCACTAACCCGGCTTCGGGATCATCGTCAGGCTCCAGTTCCACAACCTCCGGCGGAACCGCCGCGGCCTACGAACACTTCTCCAATTACTTTTACCTCACCGGTAGCTCATCCAATCCGCTTGTTGCTGATTGGCCGCTACCCGCCTCCATGCCCGAGAATCCGGGCTCAACACCTGGCTAAATGACCCATTGTTTCCCGTTCTGTATTGCGGGAAGTCACGGTCTTTCCTTGATTTGCATCAGCTAACAAGGTCAAAAATTTTAGTTCAGGAGTTAATTATTATGCGTACTGTCATTCGTCGATCGCTCAGTGCAGCGGTTTTTGCTGGAGGACTTTTGGCCCTCGGCGCAGGAGCAGCAAATGCTGCAGATCAATCCGCTTCACAGGAAGCTACAGCTATTGTGCAGGCTCAGTATGTCGAAGAGGCCAATTCTCAAGGCCTCTTAGGGGAGCTGCTTGACGGTGTTCAGGTCGGTGCCCCCGTGACTGTTCCAGTAAATATTTCAGGTAATGCTGTTGGGGTGTTGGGTAATGCGGTCTCCAATGGTGCAGAGGCTACGAATACCGTGGCAGCTCCGGCTGTGGATCAGGGTTCGAGCAACGGCAGCAACGGTGGCGGATTGCTGGGTGGTGTACTTGGTGACGTCCAGGTCGGTGCTCCTGTCACGGTTCCCGTAAACGTTTCAGGTAATGCTGTTGGGGTGTTGGGTAATGCATCCTCTAATGGTGCAGATGCTGCGAATACCGCGGCCGCTCCGGCGGTTACTCAAGAGTCCACGTCAGTTGCAGGTAGCCCGACGAACGGTGGTGGATTGTTGGACGGGGTTCTCGGTGACATCCAAATCGGTGCTCCTGTCACGGTTCCTGCAAACGTTTCAGGAAATGCTGTTGGTGTTGTAGGTAATGCGATCTCTAACGGTTCAGAGGTTACAAATACCCCCGCCGCTCCGGTTGTGAACCAGGGTACAAACAATGGCAGCAACGGTGGCGGCTTGCTGGGTGACGTTGTTGGTGACATCCAAGTTGCTGCTCCTGTCACCGTTCCCGTGAACGTTTCAGGGAATGCTGTTGGTGTTTTAGGTAATGCGGTCTCCAATGGTGCAGAGGCTACGAATACCGTGGCAGCTCCGGCTGTGGATCAGGGTTCGAGCAACAACAGCAACGGTGGAGGGTTGTTGGATGGGGTTCTTGGTGACGTCCAGGTCGGTGCTCCTGTCACGGTTCCCGTAAACGTTTCAGGAAATGCTGTTGGGGTGTTGGGTAATGCATCCTCTAATGGTTCTGACGCTGCCAATACACCGGCCGCTCCGGTTGTGAACCAGGGTACAAACAACGGCAGCAACGACAGCAACGGTGGTGGATTACTGGACGGGGTGCTCGGTGACATCCAAATCGCCGCTCCTGTCACGGTTCCCGTAAACGTTTCAGGAAATGCTGTTGAGGTTGTAGGCGATGCGATCTCTAACGGTTCAGAGGTTACAAATACCCCTGCCGCTCCGGTTGTGAACCAGGGTACAAACAATGGCAGCAACGTAAGCACCTTGCTGGTTGAAGTTGATAGTGACATCCAAGTTGCTGCTACTGTAAAATTTCACGAGAACGATTCATGTAATGATGTAGTTGTTTTATGTAATGAGGAATCCAATGGTGCA
>JBBSSM010000069.1:0-9952 GCA_038242155.1 Actinomycetales bacterium
CAAGGCCTACGTCGAGCGACGAACCGCAGAGGGACTGAGCTACCGAGAAATCAAAAGATGCTTGAAACGGTTCCTCGCCCGATCAATATTTAGGCAACTCGAAGCACTTGGGGCTTGATTTAATCCATAAAAGGGTCAAAAGCGTCCAACACGACGCCGGCAGGGTTCCCGCCGCCTGGCCCTGCGGCGAAAGCCGAAAGGCGCAGCACTCCTGCAGGCAGCGCCGAAACAGAGCGCGTGAAGTTGTTCATGATGTCATCCTTTTGCACCTCGCTGGCGACTGTCTGCAGGGGGCCAGTCTGAGTGGTATTAGTTGATGAGTCCGTTGGCACGGGCCTCCCTGAGCCAGTCCGGGAACTCATCAAGCATTTTTTCAAAAAGATCAGCATCGCTGATACTGTCCACATCCCCGAGGGCGTGGTAGTTGGCATTGTCGATAAAGCGTTCCTGCAAGGTGTCCAGCTTTTCAAGAAACGCCATGGACTCCTTGCCGATGGACAAAAACTTCCAGAAAATCGGAGCCGTGGAAACCTCGGTCAGTGCCTTCACGGCCGCAGGCTTGCTGTCGGGTCCGCCATCGGTCAAAAACAGTACATAAACGGGGACGTCAGCGGGGCCAGTCTGCGCAGGCTGTGCTTTGCGGAAGCCGAAGAAGCCCTTTTTGGGCGGCGCTGGCGGCGCGAAACCGAAATGATCGCGGACGGTCAGGAATGTATCTGCGTAGTTCGTGGTGCCCATGCGTCGGCCCTGGGTCAAGCGGTCCACGGACCCGGCGAAGTCCTTCAACCCAATTTCACCCAAATAGGCCGCCTTGGCGTCGAAAACAAAGAAGTCAATGTCTCCATCATCGTCAAACTGCGTGGCGAGTGCCAACACTTTTTCGACCAGGCGCTGCATGGAGCCGGATTTGTACGCCCCGCGCATGGAACCGGAGTAATCCAGTGCCACGGCAACTTTCGCCGTTTGCCCCTTCAGCCCTGATACATCCACAGCCACTGAGGCAGTTTTCGCCAGCGAAAGCAACCCTGGCGCCTGGGCGCTGATTTTGTCGAGAGAAAGCGGCATGGTTTGTCCTTAGGTATTGATGGAATTAGATACAGGTGTTGAGCCTACCGGGCCGGCCAGCGAGTCACCTGGTATGTCGCAGCCATTGGGGACAGGCTCTGCATTTGCATCATTGCCCACTACAACCGGGGATCCAAGGGTTCGGATTCCAAAGCCAAAACCCCGAAAACCATCTGGTGGATCTTCCACAGTGGTGCTCCCGTCGCCGTCAACCTCAATGCTTCAAGACCCAGAATGTATTCATTCAAGGCACGATTGCGTTTTTTGTCCGTAGCACGCTGACGGAGACGTTCCAGATTGGTTTCCGCCAAATAATCCGGACCGTAAACCAACCGCAGGTATTCCCTTCCGCGTACCTTGATGCCCGGCTGCACCCAGCCACGCTTCGCCTTCACAAGGTTGTGCCACGGCTTGACCACCATTCCTTCAGAACCAGCGGCTGTAGCCTCCTCCCACCAGCGCACCGCGCTCTCCACATCCTGATCCATACTTAGATCTACGCGCTGATAGCGGGTCTTAGCAAACAGCTTGGGCTCCGCCGCAGCGAGCCTCTCGCTGACATTAAGATGCCACCCGTGGTCCCGGGTCTCAAAGCTCTTTCCCTCGGCTGCCAGCACTTGAAAAGCAGCGAAACGCAACTCCCCGGTGGAACCTACATAACGCCTGTAGGATTTCCTGAACGCTTTTGCATTCGACCGCCGCGCACGGATGCGGGAAAGCAGGTTGTCGACGTCAACACCGTTGCTCGCGGTACGTTCCAACACCTCGACGGCGGCATCCGTCGCCGCAAGCGCTGAGGCACCCACCGAGGCATAAGTGTCTTTGATCAGCGGCTCTGCCTTCAGCGACCATGGCATTAGCTCACCATCGAGAATCAGCCAGTCGCTGCCCAGCTCGTCCCACAGCCCGACGCGTTCCACGGCTTCATGTGCCTGCAGCAGAATCCGCCGTTCCTGCCCGGATTCCAAGAACGGGCGCCCGGTGCGAGTATGCAGTGCACCCAGCCAGCCTTCGGGAGCGTCAAATCGACCGGGATTTCGCGACAGCAGCATCACCGCGCGAGAGCCCATGTGCTTCTCCTCGCAGACCACCTGGGTGACGCCTTGCCGCCGGAAGTAATCAAATGCCTCGTTTGGATGCTCCAAGTAACCGGGTTGGGACGAGGATTCGGCCGGCGACATGGTTGGCGGCAAGTAGCGCAGCCACCGGGGGTCTATGGCGAATCGGCTCATGGCTTCCAATGCACCGGCGGCCTGGGTTTCGCTGATCCGTACCGTCCCCAGGGCCTCGGACTTCAGGAAAAGCGAACCCGAGACGTCCTCCATGGACAGCACGCCGGAGCTGCGTTCCGGACCACGTGGGGATTCCAGCGGTTTGCCCGGATCACAGTACTTCTTTAGCGCCTGGACCTGGATAACCTCACGTTCGGGATAACGCATGGAACTGAGTTCACCGCCGAAGACGCAACCGGTGTCCAAGCAGGCGGTGTTATTGATCCACATCACCTCAGTGACCGGGGTGTGCCCGTAAAGCACCGCCGCGTCCCCGCGGTAATCGTTGGCCCATGGATAACGCACCGGCAGGCCGTACTCATCAACTTCCCCACTCACCTGTCCGTAAAGGGCAAAGGCACGCACCCTTTTGGAAGCCCGGCCGTGATACCGCTGCATTAAGCCCGCATGGGCAATCACCAGCTTGCCGTCATCCAAGACCAAATGGGACACCAAGCTGTCACAGAAGTCGGCAACCTTCCGGCTAAATCCCTCCTCCTGCTCGGCCAGCTGATTCATTGTTGCATCCAGCCCGTGGGTTAGTGCCACCTTCCGCCCCCGTAGCGCGCGTACCAGCTTTTCCTCATGGTTGCCAGGCACACACAGGGCATGGTCATTGGCGACCAAGCCCATGGCCAGCCGCAAGACCCCAGCCGAGTCAGGCCCGCGGTCCACCAGATCTCCCACAAATATGATCCGCCGCCCTTCGGAATGCACTGCGTCAATGGCGCGCCCCGCTTCATCCCTGGTCACCGCATAATCGAGTTTTGCCAAGAGAAGCAACAACTCATCAAGGCAGCCGTGGACATCTCCGATCACATCAAAGGGGCCGTGTTGATCGCGGAAGTCGTTGAGCAGCTTGTGCCGATGGATGACTGCGCTGTCCACTTCCTCCTGAGAGGAAAACACATGAACCCTCAGGAAGCCTTCCTGGCGCATTCCACGTAGGGACTTGTTCAGCTGTCGGTGCTGGCGGCTGATCACTGATGGTGGGACTGCCCCTATATCACGCCCTTCATTGTGTTCCAAACACATTTTCAGCGGCATATCCAACACAATCGCCGAAACCAGTACGTCCTGCCCCCGGGCTATTTCCACTAGTGCCTGCCGGGCGGAGGGCTGGACATTGGTGGCATCGACAACTGTCAGCAAGCCTGCTTCCAAGCGCTTGATTGCCACAAAGTTCAATGCCTCAAAAGCTGCCGGGGTTACCGATTGGTTACTCATGTCGTTGCCGACCAGCCCGCGGAAGTAATCGCTGGACAATACCTCGAAGTCACCGAAGTGCTTTGCCGTGAATCTGGACTTGCCTGAACCCGAGGCGCCAACAAGAAGCACCAGACCGACCTCTGGAATCTGAATTTCGCTCATGCTGCTGCCTTTCGGAAAACTGCCATTTGGGTGGGGGCTCCGGCGCTCTCCGAGGTTTTGCCCACGGGACGGTATTCGACACCATAACCATGGCGTTCTGCAACACCTTCCGCCCATAGTGCGAACTCGGCCCGCGTCCATTCAAACCGGTGGTCATCATGGCGCATGCTTCCATCGGGCAAGGCCGGGTACAAGTGGTTGTACTCAGCGTTTGGGGTCGTCACAATCACGGTGGACGGGGCAGCCCCGGAAAATATGGAATCTTCCAGCGCGGGAAGTCTGCCCGGTTCAATATGTTCAATGACCTCCATCAAAACCGTTGCATCAAAACCCGCGATCCGTTCGTCGCGGTACAACACGGAACTGTGCAGCAAAGTGATTCGGTCTTTGTTGGCGTCAGCGAGCTCATCCAGGTTCATGGAGCGGGCTGCTTGTTCCAGGGAACGGGCTGATACATCCGTGCCGAGGATCCGGGTAAAAAACCCGTCTTTTTGCATCCGGCGCAACAATGCACCGGGCCCTGAACCAACGTCCACGACCTGATGGGCGCCGCAATCCTTCAGTGCGGCAATGACTGCTTCGGCCCGTTGCACGCGCAACGGTGGGGGCGAAGCGCTTTGATTCGGGATCTGTCTTGGGGTGTTTTCGGCGGGCGCAGCTGTATCTTCCGCTATCCGCGAATCGACCGCGGCCACCAGATCCTTTTGGTGGGCCAGATACCGATGGGAAATTAAGGTGCGTTCGGGATGCTCAGGTAACCAGCCCTGCCCTTGGCGCACCAGTTTTTCGGCCTCGTCATCGCTGACCCAATAGTGCTTGCTGTCATCAAGTACGGGCAGCAGGACATAAAGCTGGCGCAGCGCCAGATGCAGGGGCACCATTCCGGTGAGCACCAGGCTGCTGTAGCGGGAGTCCTCCCATAAAGGATAAATCTCGTCCAGAGGGATGGGGCGTTGCTCAATTGTCCAGCCCATTGGGGCGAACAATCGTTGGGCCAAATCGTGCCCGTCACGTCCGCGGGTGGAGACTACCGGAACTTCAAGACGCAACGGCAACGGAGTGTTGGCCAGCTCCGGATAGGCCTCGCTAATGGAAGTCATGGCGTTTCGCAACACCTTGCCGAGGGCCACGGCCAGCAAACTGGAGGCCGTGTATGGCCTGTCGTTGATGTAGTAGTCGAGCACTCCGTTGTCGCCGCGGAAGCGTTTGTTGCGGACCAGGCCGATGGCATCAACTTCCAAAAGCAGTGCCGCAGTTGTCCTTTGCGGCGAGTACTCCGGGTAGAACACGTGGGCATTGCCGACAGGCAGTTCAAAAGTTTGCAGGCGTCCAGGGTGTTTGCGCAGCAGATGGGACAGCGCCGTGGCGTCGAGCAGGGAATCAGCCCCCGGCTCTAGGGTGATGGTGATCAGCAAGATTTCACCTTCCGTGGATCCGCGCACGGCAGAGGGCCCACCGCACAATGTGAACTACGTTACTGCAGAGTTCTCCCCAAGAATTGCCCCGTGCACAACAGCTGTCGAATCAGTAACAGGGAGCCGCGGAGCCGTAGCCAACAGCACCGACTTCTTGAGGCGGCCGGCTACCGACCCACCTGGTCGTCCTGTCCGCCCTAAACCCTGCCTGTCCAGAGGACGTTCAGGTTGACACTGACCAGCTTTCTCCATCCAGTGCGCAGTGTACTTTGCGTCGTCTTCGTTCAGATGGAAGATGACGACGTTGGCACCCTCGCGCAAGCGCTATGGCCACCGCACGGTCAATCCCGCTGTCACCGCCGGTAATCACCGCCGTTTTGCCCTAGAGTTTGTCCATGCCCGCTAGCTTTGCTCTTCCCAGACTGCAAGAGTTGAGGCATGAAGACACGTTCGATTGCCGCAGCCGGCATCTTGCTTGTACTCAGCGCACCAGCTATTTCCGCGTGCTCCCTCTTCGATCCACAACGAAACCTCACCCTGCACGACGTCGTCAACGCCAAGTACGACGCACCTGATAGCACGACGCAGGCAAAAGACATCACCGATACGGCGTGTATAGCCCCGCGTGATTGCGTGGAGGCATACAGCACGGCAGAAGCGGACTATTTCCGGTTTAACACCCGAAAAGGTGCCGAGCAGTATGGCTCTTCAGTGCAGGACGGGTTCGTGGTCAATTACATTGTCATGGACTTCGAAGGCAAGAATGCCTCCGTGGAGAAACAGCTGTGGGCAATGCAGGCCGTGGCCGGCATGTGGAACGACTACGAGGATGACTTCCCGAATCGTAGCCAGCGTGCACGGTAGAGGAACCACCGCCAAGTACGCCTTGGCAGCAAAGCACTCGTTGTTTCGTTAGCCGCCGAGGCTTGCCCTTCGGGGAGCCGTTCCATGAATCGGGCGTACCCACCGGCAACCCTGATTGCAACTAGGCCAATCAATTTAGGGAATCACCCGCATTTTTCATATGGCCGGGCTGACCGGAGGAAGCGATGATCGACGCCGCTTCGGACTTGACGGGAGTACGGTGGCTCATGTTGCGGCCCGCACGTGGTTTCTCGGCGTTGGGCGCCAGTTGCGACGATCTGGTCCAGCCGGCCAAACTCAATTTTCCAGCTCGTCCAGCAGCAGCGCGGTGTTAGCGGCGGCGTCGCGTGCCACTGCATGGCCGAGCTTCTCTGCAGCTGCCTTGTAGGAGGGGGAGCCAAGGATTTTGGTGACAGCGAAAGCGATCTTTCCGGCAGGTGCACGGCGGGGCACCGCGATACCGGCTCCGCGCGCCGTCACCCGAATGGCATTGTCCGACTGGTCGCGGCCATGATGGAGGATGACGAGGGGCAGCCCGGCTGCAAGTGACTTGATCACAGTGCCGTGACCGCCGTGGGTGATGACAAGGCTGGCTTGGCGCATAACCTTTCTGTGGGGTGCGGAGGCAATTACTGAAACGTTGGAGGGCGCCCGCAGAGTTTCCGTTTGGATGGCCGGGCCAGTAGTCACCACGCCCCGCACCGGAAGAGTTCCAAGCGCGTCCAGGATCCGTTGCAGGCACCCGATTTGATTTTGGAAAGTAGAAGACATGGCGACAAGGACAATTGGCCCCTCGCCAGTGGGTTCGGTCCAGACGGCGTCGGACGCCCAGACCGGGTCGTCCAGAACAGGCCCCATGTAGCGGGCGTTTTCCGGCAGTTCAGCGGGAAAGTCGAATGCTGGGGATGTAAGGATGAGCTGGCGGTTTGCATGCCGGATCTGGTCCCAGGTGGTGGTGATCGGGTCGAGCCGGCTGTCGGCGCGGAGGGAGTTGATGGGCGCAAGTGCGTACCTGTCGAACATCCTGGCGGTGATGGTTTTCACCGATCTATCGCGCAGTCGGCCGAGCGGACCGTGCGCCGGTGCCAGTCCGGCACCGGTCGGCGGCAAGCCCTTCGCCGGCAGCGGATAAATGTTCGGCAGCAGCACGTCAAAGGGGACCCTCTGCGCTTCCGCAGCGATCATGGAGCCGAACGCGAAGAAGGAGGACAGGACCAGCTTGGGCCGGGTTTCCTCCAATGCCCCAGCCACGTCACGCGCCTGGTCGGGGGCTGGCCCTGTAATCATGTGCTCAACCATGTCACGGGCCAGGCGAGCAGGGCTTTGTTGTTGCCAGTCGCGAAGCTCACCCGCCGGGGCCACTGTCCAGGGCAAATACGAGGCACCGGTGCGCCTCGCTTCCGCTGCCATGGACACGTCGGCAAGTACCGTGACATGGTGTCCGCGCTCAATGAGCCGCCGGGCAACGCCGAGTTCAGGTGGGACCGTGCCGCCGCCGTCGGTCAGGGTGAACAGATAGCGGCTGGGATTGGCGGCCCGGCCGTCGCCCGGGCTGCTGGGTCGGGACTCATTGCCGTTCATGTCTGCGATGATACGCACACCATGTGGGGCCCGCCAGCGTCCGGTTGGCCGTCAAGGCATCGTTTGGGAGGTCCCATCGGAAGAGCAGACGCCCTGAACTGCCTTAGGACCATTCGACACCGGCACGGCGTTGGCGGCAGGATGGGAACCTGCCCAACACGGAGCAGCCTTCCGCCAGCCACGCAGCGACGGTCCGGCACGAAGAATAGGGAATCACCTCATGGAGATTGGTATTGTTGGCGCCGGGATCGGCGGACTCGTCGCGGCATTGGGATTGCAACGCGACGGGCATGGCGTGGCTGTTTTTGAGAGGGCGCACCAGCCTGGTGCCATCGGCGCCGGGCTTTCCCTGTTCGGGAATTCCTTTGCAGCGCTCGACGCCGTCGGGTTGGGTGGGGTGGTCCGTCCCCTGACCGGTGGGGACGCCTCCTTGTTCCGGGCGGGCCAGCGTGACCCCTCCGGACGCTGGCTCACAATCCTGCCGCCAGCGGCCGTTGCCTTGCTGCGGGTAGTGCACCGCGCCGAATTGCACCGCGGGCTGCTCACCGCACTGCGCCCGGGAACCTTGCGTCCGGGCACCGAGGCGTCCGTTGCTCCGGATGGCTCGCCCGTCCTCACGGTTGCCGGCAACCGCCTGCACTTTGACCTCGTCATTGCTGCAGACGGCATCAACAGCCGCGCCAGGGCGGCGCTCGGTCTGGACCCCGGACTGCGCTACTCCGGGTACACGGCGTGGCGGGGAGTCACCCGCGGGCCTGTGAAACTTAATGGAGATGCGGGGGAAACCTGGGGCCGCGGCTGCCGATTCGGCATTGTGCCGCTCCCGGACGGGCGGGTGTACTGGTTTGCCACCCAAAATTTGCCCCCGGAAACCGTATTTGTGGACGGACGCGCGGAGCTGCTGAAGAGCTTCGGGGACTGGCACGCGCCCATCCGGGAGCTGCTTGAAGACACAGATCCGGAGGCCCTGCTCCGGCACGACGTCAGCGACCTGGCCAGGCCGCTGGAATCATTTGTGCGCCGGAGAACCATCCTGCTTGGTGACGCAGCCCACGCCATGACGCCCGATCTGGGGCAGGGTGCAGGGCAGGCCATTGAGGACGCAGCGGCCATCACGCTTTTACTGCGGGAATCCATGAATGGCGGGGGTTGCGGTGCCGCCGGGCCGGACACTGGCAACCCGGATGCAGCCAGCCCTGGCGCTGCCGCCCTCGATGCCGCGGTCAGAGCCTACGATTCGTCCCGCCGCCCCCGCAGCCAGCGGATTGCCCGGCGCTCCAGGGTCGCAGGGCAGGTGGGCCAGTGGGAACAACCGGTGGCTGTGGCGGTCAGGGATGCCGTGCTTCGGGCAATTCCGGGCCGGCTTGCCGGGGAGGCGGCGCTGCGGGTCCAGCAATGGGAGGGGCCTGCCGCCAGCACCCGCGGGCGGCCGGTATTCTGACACTCATGACAACAGGAGGTGGCATGGACGCCCTTTTCACCATGCCCGGCGGGGAGCCGGGCCCGCGGACGGTGGCACCCGGAGCTGTGCACATTCCCGGCTGGCTCAGTCTGGAACAGCAGTTGTGGATCACCAACCGCTTCCGCGAATGGACGCAGGGACCGGTTCCAATCCGTGCAGCCACGCTTCCCAACGGCCGGCAAATGTCGGTGCGGACCGTTTGTCTGGGCTGGCACTGGAGGCCGTATGAATACACCCGTGAGGCCGTTGATGTGAATGGCAACCGCGTTCTGGACTTTCCTGATTGGATGGTCCGTTTGGGCCGCCGAGCCATGTCGGAGGCCTACGGCGACCCGTCCGCCGGCACCCGCTACACACCCGACGCGGCCCTGGTGAACTATTACAGTGACGCCGCCACCATGGGCATGCACCAGGACAAGGACGAGACTGCCCGGGAACCGGTGGTCTCGTTGAGCATCGGGGACAGCTGCTGCTTCAGGTTCGGCAACACAGAAACCCGCACTAAACCATTCGACGACGTCAACCTCGCCTCGGGCGATTTGTTCGTCTTTGGCGGGCCCTCCCGTTTCGCCTACCACGGAGTCCCGAAGGTGTATCCGGGTACTGCACCGCACGGGTGTGGGCTGGAGCGTGGCCGGATCAACATCACCATGCGCGTCACCGGCCTTTCCTGAAAATCCGGCGGCATCAATGATCTTGAAGCAGTTGCCGTTGACTACATCGATTGGCAGACCCATCGGCGCCTCCATAACGAAATCGGGCATATTCCACCCACGAAAGCAAAAGCAAACTACTACGCAAATTTACCCGTCATCAAACGATGGCACGAGTCCAACAAACGCTCCACCGATCCCGGGGCTTGGCAGGGGTATAGACCGTGACGGTTGTAAGGGATGCATGGCACTGGAGGAGTGGAGGAGTGG
>JBBSSM010000070.1:0-9774 GCA_038242155.1 Actinomycetales bacterium
GACGGAGGCTGCCGCATCCCCCGTGAGGGTCAGCAATCTATCGGTGACCACCAGGGCACCGGCGTTAATGAAGGGGTTACGCGGGATGCCCTGGTCGGCTTCCAGCTGGATCATGGAATTGAAGGGGGTGCCGGAGGGTTCGCGGAAGACGCGGCGCCAAATGGAGTCATAGTCATAGGACATGACCAGCGCCAGAGAAAAAACTTTGGAAATACTTTGAATGGAGAAGGGCTCTTGCCAGTCCCCCGCACCGTACACACCGCCGTCGGCCATGGCTACGCAAATACCAAAGCGGTGGGGAGAGACCTCACCGAGGCTGGGTATGTAGGCAGCCACGGAACCTTGGCCGCACAGGGGCGCCACCTTGGCCGTGATTTCCTCAAGTATTGCCTGCATGTCGTGCACGTGGTCTCCCAACCCTTACCTCGGCGTCGAACACTCTTGGGAGGTTACGCCGTAAAAAAAGTACGTAGGCGGCGGGCCTGTTCAACCCGC
The DNA here is from genome assembly GCA_038242155.1 of Actinomycetales bacterium. Lineage (GTDB taxonomy): Bacteria > Actinomycetota > Actinomycetes > Actinomycetales > Micrococcaceae > Specibacter. Next base: position 496 of record JBBSSM010000070.1, read on the forward strand.
CGCCTACCCACTGCTGCTAAAAAACGAACCGCTACAGAACTTTGGCCAGGAAGTCCTGCAGGCGGGGCTGCTGGGCATGGCTGAAAATAGCCTCAGGGGTGCCTTCTTCACAAATGAAGCCGGCATCCATGAACAGCACACGGTCGGCCACTTCGCGGGCAAAGCCCATCTCGTGGGTGACGACCACCATGGTCATGCCTTCAGCGGCGAGATCGCGGATGACAGCCAGCACCTCCCCCACCATTTCCGGGTCGAGGGCGCTGGTGGCCTCATCAAAAAGCATGATACCCGGGTTCATGGCCAGCGCCCGGGCAATGGCGACGCGTTGCTTTTGCCCGCCGGACAGGGAAGCCGGGCGGGCATTGGCCTTGTCTTCCAGGCCCACCCGCTTGAGCAGTTCCATGCCCTTGGCGCGGGCACCGGCCTTGTCCAGCTTCTTCAGTTCCACCGGCGCGAGCATGATGTTTTGCAACACCGTCATGTGCGGGAACAAATTGAAGTGCTGAAAAACCATGCCAATATTTTGCCGCACGGCATTGAGATCAACTTTGGGATCCGTGAGGTCATGGCCATTGACGGTGACGGTGCCACCGCTAATCTCCTCCAGCTTGTTCAGGCAACGTAGAAAGGTCGACTTGCCGGAACCCGAGGGACCAATGACGCAAACCACTTCACCTTCGCTAATGTCAACGTCAAGACCTTTAAGGACTTCGTTGGAGCCAAAGGACTTCTTGAGCTCCCGGACACTGATCTTGGCGTTCTTCTCCATGGCGCTCATTTGTTGAACTTCCTATCCAGGACGTTGGAAAACTGAGTCAAGATGGTAATCACAATGAAGTACAGTGCTGCCACAATCAACAGTGTCTCTCCTGTACGGAAGTTCGACGCGTAAATTTGCTGCCCCTGGTATGTCAACTCCGCGAAACCAATGACGGCGAGCAGGGAAGTGTCCTTCAAGGTGATGACGAACTGGTTGATAAACGACGGCGTCATGATCTTCACAGCCTGCGGCACCACTACCCGGCGCATTGAGGTGACGTACCCCAGACCCAGGCTCCGGCTGGCTTCAAGCTGGCCGGGATCCACTGACTGGATACCGCCGCGGACAATTTCCGTCATGTAGGCGCCAGCGTTCAAACTCAGGGTGAGCACACCCGCCGTGAGCACATCCAAGGGCTGGCCCGTCATTTGCGGCAGACCAAAGTAAAAGAAGAAGGCCTGCACCAGCAGCGGCGTGCCACGGAAAATCGCCACGTACACCGTGGCAATCCCGCGTAGAATCCTGCTCTCGGAAACCTTGAAGAAACCAAACAAGATGCCCAGCACTAAGGCCACAATGAGGGACAGCACGGTGGCGACAAGTGTCAGCCACAGGCCCTTCATGAGAGCCGGGAAACTGTCCTTCACCAACTGGAGGAAGCCGCCCTGCTCCTGTACTTCGGCACTGGCCAAATACTTATCGAGGATTTTGTCATACTCACCATTGGCTTTGAGCTCGGCGAGCCCCTCATTGAACGCAGCCAACAATTCCGGGTTTTGGCCCTTGTTCACGGCAAAACCGTAGGAACTGCCCTGTTCCTTGTCGGTGACAATTTTCAAGCCGTTGTTTTGGCTCACGCCATAAGCCAAAACCGGGTAATCGTCAAACACTGCGACGGAGTTGCCGGCCTTGACATTGTCATACATGGTGGCCGAGTCGGCCAGGGCCTTGACAGTGAACCCGTACTGGTCCTTGATGGAGTTGGCGAAGGTTTCACCCTCACTGCCCCGCTTGGCCGTGACGGTTTTGCCGGACAGATCTTCATAGGACTTAGTGTCGTTGTCGTTCTTGGCAACGGCCATTTGCACGCCGGAGTCAAAGTACGGGTCGGAGAAGTCAAAGACTGCCTTGCGTTCCTCCGTGATGGACATCCCGGCAATCACGCCTGCCACCTGGTTGGCCTGCAATGCCTGCAGGGCCGCATCGAAGCCCAGAGACTTAATCTCCACGTCAAAGTTCTGCTGCGCGGCTATGGCGCGCAACAGATCCATGTCAATGCCGACAAGTTCGCCGCTGCCGTCACGGAATTCAAACGGCGCAAAAGTGGTGTCGGTGGCAATGTCGAACTTTTTACCTGAAACGTCCGCGGGCTGGGTGACAGCCGGCGCCGCCGCAGGGGGCTCCGGAAGGCTCAGAGCAGCGGCGCCGCCCATGCCCAGGAACATGATCGCGACAGTAAAGAAGGCGGCCAGGGTGGCAAAAATGCCACCCCTGCGCCGCCTCACGGGTGGAAGCTTGTGCATAAGTTTTCCCTAACAACTGTGATTGGGCCCTCCTGGGCCGAATGAAGTACCCCTCGACGTTACAGCCTTGGGAAGTTTCCCGCGACGTGGGAGCATTTTGGGCCGATGCCTGGTGCGGCCCCACCCCGTGAACTTGGGCCATGCGCACGACACGCCACGTGCATCTGCGCCTCCAGCGCTGCTGCGCAACGCCGTCGTGCCCGCCGGGCGCATAGCCAAAGCCAGCGTGGGGTATGCGCTCAGCCGTTTCGCAGCTACCCGTAAAACAAACGCTCAAACACTGCCCGCGCCCGCCGGGTAAGGCTTAGGTAGTCCTCTTCAAAGGCAGCAGCGCTCCCGGGCTCGCGGCCGCACCAACGCGCCACTGCCTCAAGATCGCGTCGGGAAGAAGGCAGCAAATCCGAGTTTTTGCCCGTCCACATGACATTGGCATTGCGGATCTTCCCTGCCAGGCACCACGCCGATTCGAGCAGTTGTGCATCCCCGGCATCCACGAGCCCCAATTTTCGGGCCGCGTGCAGGGCGGGCAGGGTCTCGGTGGTGCGAAGCTCGGGATGGGCATGGGCATGTTGCAGCTGCAGCAGTTGCACCAGCCATTCGACGTCGCTAAGTCCTCCGCGGCCCAACTTGACGTGGCGTGCTGGATCCGCGCCCCGGGGCAGGCGCTCGGATTCCATGCGCGCCTTAATGCGCTTAATTTCCCGTGCATCGTCCTCAGCCAGGTGCCGGGGATAACGCACGGGGTCGGCCATGGCCACAAAGTCCGCTGCAAGCTCATCTGAACCCGCCATGGCAGAGGCGCGCAGCAGCGCCTGGGCCTCCCACGGCGATGACCACCGTGCGTAGTACTCCCGGTAAGCCTCCAGCGACCGCACCAGCGGCCCGTTCCGGCCCTCCGGGCGCAGATCAGCGTCAATGGCAAGCACCCGCTCAGCTTGAATCGCCGGACGAACGGGTGCCGTCAGGAGAGCCGTGAGACGCTGCACAATGGCTTTCGCCTGCTGCGGGGCCGCCTGCAGCTGTTCCGTGGTGAGACCCTCAAGGGGGCGGTGAACGAATAACACATCGGCGTCGGAACCGTAACCAATTTCGCGGCCGCCCTGGCGACCCATGGCCACCACTAAAACATTCGTGAGCTGTTCACCATCCGCCCTGACCTCATTTTCGGCAATGTGCAGGGCTCCCAGGACGGCGGCCCTGTCAGCATCGCTGAGCGCCGATGACACTTCATCTTGACGCAGCAGCCCGCAGCTGTCGGCAATGGCAATGCGTAAAATCTCCCGCTGCCGCACCAGACGAACCAGCCTGATGGCGCCGAAGGGTTCGCCATGGCGGGATATTTTAGCGCGCAGTTCTCCCCAGAGAGCGTCGAAACTCAGCGGCACCAGCTCCTTGGAATTACCCAGCCAGGCTGTCGCTTCGGGGGAAACCTCAAGCAGGTCACTGACCAGCCGGGAGCTGGAGAGCAAATGACACAGCCGTTCGGCGGCTGCCTGGTGATCCCGCAGCATGCCCAGGTACCAGTGGGATGTTCCCAGGGCGTCACTGACGCGGCGGAAGGCCAGGAGCCCGGCGTCGGGATCCACGCCATCTGCCAACCAGCCCAAAAGCACGGGGAGCAACTGCCGCTGCAACGCCGCACGGCGGCTGACCCCGGCTGTGAGCGCCTCAATATGACGACTGGCCCCCACCGCGTCGCGGTAGCCCAGGGCGGCCAGGCGTGCCCGGGCGGCGTCGGAGGTCAATGCGGCATCCTCGGCGCTCAGATGGGCGGCAGTGGCGAGAATGGGACGGTAGAAAATGCGTTCATGCAAGGAACGCACGGAACGTTTGACCTTGGCCCAGGCGGCCTCCAGGGAATCCGCGCTGGGGCGCTTGGTACTCAAGGGCCCCTCCAGCGCCCGGGCCAAGGCACGAAGTTGGGTCGCCGAGGTGGGCATGGTGTGCGTGCGCCGCAGTTGCACCAACTGGATGCGGTGCTCCAAAACACGCAAAAACGTGTAATGGTTCAACAACAGGGCGGCATCGGTGCGGCCAATAAATCCGGCTTTGGTTAGCGCCGCAATGGCGGCGGTAGTGGCCCGTGGACGGATGCTGGGATCGGCCTTGCCATGCACCAGTTGCAGCAGCTGCACGGTGAATTCAACATCGCGCAGCCCGCCCTTGCCCAACTTAAGCTGGCGTTCCGCTTCGGCGTCGCGAATATTGGCTGTGACCCGTCGACGCATGGCCTGCACGGACTCCACAAAACCCTCCCGCTCGGAGGAAGCCCAAATCAGCGGGGCAACGGCGTCTTCAAATTCCTGTCCCAACTCCCGATCCCCCGCCACCGCCCGGGCCTTCAGAAGTGCTTGAAACTCCCAGCTTTGCGCCCACCGGTGATAGTAGGCCATGTACGAGTCCAGGGTGCGTACCAGCTGGCCGTCCTTGCCTTCAGGACGCAGGTTGGCATCGACCTCCCACAACCCAGGCTCACGGTCCGGGGAATAAATGGTCTGCGACAGGGACGCAGCCATTGCATTTCCGACGCGCACCAGGTTTGATTCATCCAAGGGGTCCGCGTCACCGGCGTCGGAATCTTTCTGCGCAGAGGTCTCCGGCGCAACGACGTACATGACATCGACGTCGGAAATGTAGTTCAGTTCCCGTGCCCCGCATTTGCCCATGCCAATCACTGCAAAACGCACGGCAGCGACGTGTTGGGCGCCCATGGCGGCCCCCACTTCGGCGCGGGCCACCGCCAGGGCCGCCTCCAATGCCGCTCCCGCCAGATCCGCCAGCTCGGCGCCGATGGCGGGCATGGCGTCCTGGGCGGAGGGGGCACCAAGATCACGCAGTGCAATTTCGCACAGCTGGCGGCGATATTGCGTCCGCAAAGCAATGCGGGCATCCGTTCCGGTCAGCTGCGCCACAGGGACGTTCGACGCCGGATCGGCACCGACCGCGCCCAGCAGGGAGTGCCGCAGTACCGCACTGTCGGCCGGAGCGTGGGCGGTCGTCATTGCCGGGTCCACAACGTCCAGGTGCTCGGGGTGGCGCATGAGGAAATCAGCCAGTGCCTCCGATGCGCCCAGGAGACGGAACAGTGGCGCATTGGCGGTGATGTTTCCGGTGGTTGAATCCGTGCAGCTGAGCAGGCTGCGCGCCCGTGGTGCCGCGCTCAGGAGCCGCACCAGGGATTGCAAAGCCAGGTCCGGGTTGTCGGCCACGGCGAGCGCATCGAGCAGCGCTGGGCGGTCCAAGCCGCTCAGCTCGTCAAAGCCGAGAAACCGCTCGCACATCTCCAAATCGGAAAATCCGCGGGAAATGAGGGTTCGGGTCAGGGAGCTCATGGCAGCTTTAAAGCACTCCCAGGTACCGGTTGATTTCGTAGGGCGATACTTGCAGGCGGTACTCCTGCCATTCCTCACGCTTGTTGCGCAGGAAGTTTTCAAACACCTGTTCGCCGAGAATTTCCGGCATGAGGGATGAATCCTCCAGCTGTCGAATGGCATCATGCAGACTCGAGGGCAGGGGGAGGTGACCCATCAACCGGCGCTCGGCGCTGGAGAGCTGGCTGATGTCTTCCATGGTCGCCGGCGGAAGCTCGTATTCTTCTTCAATGCCCTTCAACCCGGCGCCCAGCAACACGGCATAGGCCAGGTAGGGGTTGGCCGCCGAGTCAATCCCCCGGTATTCCAATCGTGAGGCCTGGCCCTTGCCGGGCTTGTACAGCGGCACGCGCATGAGGGCGGAGCGGTTATTGTGACCCCATGAGACGTAGCTGGGAGCCTCTCCCCCGCCCCACAAGCGTTTGTAGGAATTCACAAACTGGTTGGTTACGGCAGTGAATTCAGGGGCGTGGCGGAGAATGCCTGCCATGAATTGCCGCGCCGTCTTTGAGAGTTGAAATTCCGCGCCGGGCTCGTGGAAGGCATTGCTGTCGCCTTCAAAAAGGGAAAAATGGGTATGCATGCCCGAGCCGGGGTGATTTGAAAACGGCTTGGGCATGAACGTGGCGTACGTGCCCTGTTGAATGGCCACTTCGCGGATCACCGTGCGGAACGTCATGATGTTATCGGCCGTTTGCAGGGCGTCGGCGTAGCGCAGATCAATTTCGTTTTGTCCAGGTCCGCCCTCGTGGTGGCTGAACTCGACGGAAATGCCAACGTCTTCCAACATGGTGACAGCTGTGCGGCGGAAGTCCTGCGCCACTCCCCCCGGTACGTGGTCAAAGTAGCCGGCGTGATCTACGGGAACGGGTACGCCATCGGGTCCGGGACGGTCCGACTTCAGCAAATAAAACTCAATTTCCGGATGGGTGTAGCAGGTAAAGCCCATGTCCGCGGCCTTGGCCAGCGTACGCTTGAGAACATTGCGCGGATCGGCTGCGGACGGTTCACCGTCCGGGGTGAGTACATCGCAGAACATGCGTGAGGTCTGCTCGGATTTGCCATTGCCGCGCCACGGCAGAATCTGGAAGGTCGATGGATCGGGCTGGGCCAGCATGTCGGATTCAAAAACGCGCGCCAGGCCTTCAATGGCGGAGCCGTCAAAGCCCAGTCCCTCCTCAAAGGCTCCCTCAACCTCGGCGGGGGCCAGCGCCACTGACTTTAAGCTGCCCACCACATCGGTAAACCACAGGCGCACAAACCGCACGTCACGCTCTTCAATGGTGCGCAGCACAAATTCCTGTTGACGGTTCATGCGGGGACCTCTTCCTTATAACTACCCGCCCCCGCAACAAGCAGAAACGATTGGTGTGCAGGGTCTTCCCTGCATTGTTTACTCTACTAAGTACCTTGCCGTGTTGGGCCATATGGCCCGCTCAGCCCTGCCGCCCGCCGTCGCCCGGCATGATCAGTAATAGGCTGTATCCATGGCACCCACAAGTACCCCACATTCCGTTGCGTCCTCCCACGCCCCCAGCGGCACCCCCCGCGACTTTGCTGAAGCGGCGGCTCCCTATGGCACAGGAGCTGGCAGCCTGCCCACCACGGTAGCTAAAGTACGCACCCATCACCTTCGTGCCGCCAAGGCGGCCGGCACTAAATTTGCCATGCTCACGGCTTACGATCAGTACACGGCCCAAATTTTCGATGAGGCAGGCATTGAGGTTTTGCTCGTTGGCGACTCAGCGTCCAACAATGTGTTGGGCAATGCAACCTCCCTGCCCATCACCCTCGATGAGATGATCATCTTCTGCCGCGCCGTGACAGCTGGTGCCAAGCGTGCCCTGGTCGTGGCGGATCTGCCCTTTGGCAGCTATGAGCAGTCCCCGCAACAAGCCATTGCCTCGTCCGTGCGGCTCATGAAGGAAGGGCTGGTGCATGCCGTAAAAATGGAGGGCGGCGCCTACTACGCCCCCACCGTTGAAGCCCTGACCCAGGCCGGCATTCCAGTGATGGCACACATTGGCTTCACCCCCCAAAGTGAACATATTTTAGGTGGTTACCGTGTGCAGGGCCGCGGCGACATGGCACAGACCCTCATTGACGACGCCGTTGCCCTGACAGCTGCCGGGGCGTTTAGTGTGTTGATGGAAATGGTTCCCGCCGACACGGCCGCCGCCGTGGATGCGGCGGTGGACGTGCCTACCGTGGGCATTGGCGCGGGGAACGCCACCACCGGCCAGGTGCTGGTATGGCAGGACATGGCTGGTTTGCGGACAGGAAAAATGGCCAAGTTTGTCAAGCAGTACGCGCACATGCGCACGTTACTGGGCGAAGCCGCCGCCGAGTTTGGCGAGGAAGTGCGCTCGGGCGTGTTCCCCGGCCCCGAGCACACGTTCTAGGAGACGCATTGGGTCCGGCGTGCCGGGTCAAGGGTGCCGGGGTCAGTCTTCCTCTTCCTGGGAATCCAACGCGTCGGCCGCCTCATTGCGTTCGCGCACCCTCGCCAGCGCCTGTTCGGCCTCCGCACGGGTCTCGTAGGGACCAATGAGTGACCGCCAACCGGATTGGGCGTCCTTTTCCACCTCGTGTGTTTCCACGTTGTACCAGTACTGCGCCATGGCTGCCTCCAAAGGGGGTTGTGCGGGATTCAACGGACCTAAGCCATCATAGGCCGGAGTCGCCGCGGCGGGGGTGGCCAAGAAACTGGCTAGGGCATGACCGTAGGCAAAAACTATTAGGATGGATGCATGTCTGCAACAGCCACCAGCGCACCCCTTGGCAACCTCGTCCCCGGAACCATAAGCCCCGAACGCTTCGTGCCGCGCACCATTGAGCGTCCCGAATACGTGGGTAAGGCTGCCCCGGCACCGTTTAAGGGATCCGAGGTAAAGGACGCCGAGACGCTGGAGAAGATCCGCATTTCAGCCAAAATCGCAGCACAGGCCATTGTGGAGGTGGGCAGGCACATTGTCCCGGGCGTGACCACTGATGCCCTGGACAAGATCGGGCACGAATTTTTACTTGACCACCAGGCCTACCCTTCAACACTGGGTTACCGCCGCTTCCCCAAGTCCCTGTGCGCGTCCCTCAACGAAGTGATTTGCCACGGCATCCCCGACAACACTGTGGTGCAGGACGGGGACATCATCAATATTGACATCACCGCCTACAAAAACGGCGTCCACGGCGACACCAACTGGACGTTCCCGGTCGGAGACGTCGATGAGGAGTCACGCCTGCTGGTGGAACGCACCCAGGAATCACTGCGCCGGGCCATCCGAGCGGTGGCGCCGGGTCGGGAAATCAACGTCATTGGGCGTGCCATTTCCTCATACGCCAAACGTTTTGGCTACGGAGTGGTCAGAGACTTTACGGGCCACGGGGTGGGCGAGGCGTTTCACACCGGTCTCATTATTCCGCATTATGACGCCGCCCCCGCCTATGCCACTGTGCTGGAAGAAGGCATGGTGTTTACCATTGAACCCATGCTGACACTGGGTACCATTGACTGGGACATGTGGGCCGATGACTGGACAGTTGTCACACGTGACCGCAAGCGCACGGCACAGTTTGAACACACCATGGTGGTCACTGCCACCGGTGCAGAAGTCCTGACCCTGCC
>JBBSSM010000071.1:0-9414 GCA_038242155.1 Actinomycetales bacterium
GCGCCAGCAGGGCTGGTCGGAATAGTCAACCATATACGCTCGCGAAGATTCACGTTCCGAGACCAGTTCATTGAAACAGCAGCTGATGCTACGAATCGGCCTAAATCAGTGCATCAGCTGCTGTTTCAACGAAAAGGGAGGGAGGGAGGAAAGGGCGGAAAGGGAGGCCCGGGCGCCTACTCCTTCGGTGCGAAGTTGCCCTCGAGCCCGGGGACACAGGCGCCCGTCCAGACAGCGAGCACTTCCTCCCGGCCAGGCAGTCCATCGACTGCGGGACTCAACACGGGGCGGTGCACCCAGGCTCCGGCTTCCCCGGCAATGAGTGCCCCGGCGGCAAAATCATGCTCAAAGAGGCCGTATTCCAAATACGCATCCACCGATCCCTCGGCCACAGCACACAGCTCCAACGCGGCGGAGCCCAGTCTCCGGAAATCGCCAAAGTTATCCATCCGGTCATTGAGCTCGGAGACCAGTCGGCGCCGCACGCCCGGCTCGTAGCTCAGGGACGTGGACAGCAGTGTTCCGCCACGCACTTCGACGGGGCCCCGGAGCCGCCGCACGCCCTGGACGCCGTCGGCCCGGGTTTCATCCAGCCACGCCCCGCCGCCCTGGGACGCAAAGTAAATGCGCCGCAGGGCCGGGGCGTCGACCACCCCGGCGAGCCAGGCACCGTCGGGCCCCATCACGGCCACGGAGGTGCCGTAATAGGCGATATTGCGAATGAAGTTCATGGTCCCATCCAAGGGATCAATGCTCCACCGGTATCCTGAAGGCTCCGCGGGCAGGGCCGGCGCCAGTTCCTCCCCGGTAATGACGTCGTACGGGCGGGCATCGGCAATGACTGCCCGGACGGCGTTCTCCGCGGCCACATCAAAAGCAGTGACCCAATCGGCGTCGGAGGATTTTTCCGTGGCGCCAAAAGCCGCCGGGTCCCGTGCAGCCAGCACGGCGGCTCCTGCGGCGGCGGCCCTGAGGGCAACTTCCAGAAGCTCGTCAACAGTAACGGTGTTCGCCATTATAAATATCCTTTGCTTGTCTTACTGCTCAAATGCTGCGGGACCCTCAGCGAGCAGGCGTTGGAAACCCTCGTCGTCCAGCACGGGAACACCCAACGATTCCGCCTTGTCGAGCTTGGTCCCGGCCGCCTCCCCCGCCACCAGGTAGGAGGTGTTTTTGGATACCGAGCCAGCTGCCTTGCCGCCCCGGACAATGATGGCTTCCTTGGCTTCATCGCGGCTCAGTGAGGCCAGGCTGCCCGTCACCACCACGGTGAGACCCTCCAGGGTGCGCGGGACGGATGCATCGACGGCGTCGGCCATGACCACCCCGGATGCCGACCAGGATGAAATGATCTCCTGGTGCCAATCCACGGCAAACCATTCAATCAATGCCTCGGCAATAATGGCACCCACACCGTCAACGTTGGCCAGTTGTTCGCGCGCATCCGCGGCCCTGAGCACGTTTTCAATGGCGGCCATGGAACCGTACCGGGCGGCGAGGGCCCGCGATGCCGTGGGCCCCACATGTCTGATGGACAGCGCCACCAGCACCCGCCACAGCGGCGCCTGCTTGGCTTTCTCCAGCTCCGCAAACAACTTTTCCGTGTTCTTGGAGGGAACCGACGGCTTTTTGGCAGTGGCCCGAGTGTAAAAGTAGGGCACCTGGGCGAAGGTGCCCGTACCCTCGCCTTTGGTGCGGATTTCACGCCACACCACGACGCCGGACAGGTCAAGGTCCGCTATGTTGAACACCTGCGCTTCACTGGCCAAGGGGCCGGGGCCGGCGGGCATAATCATCCCGCCATTGTCGGCAGGGTCGGGGCCGGGTCCGGCGGTCAGCGCCCGGGCAGCCTCGTAGCCCAGAGCTTCAATGTCGAATCCCCCGCGTCCGGCCAGGTGCGCCACCCGCTCTGTCAGCTGGCTGGGACACGATCGGGTGTTGGGGCAGCGGATGTCCACATCACCGTCCTTGGCAGGCGCCAATTCAGTGCCGCAGGAGGGGCAGTCCGCGGGCATGATGAACTCACGCACGGGCGGATCCTGGAGCTCGCGCAGCGCCATAACAGGTCCCACGATTTCCGGAATGACATCCCCGGCCTTCCGCAACACCACCACATCCCCTATCATGACGCCCTTGGCCTTGACCACTGCCTGATTGTGCAGGGTGGCCATGGACACGGTGGAGCCGGCCACCTTCACTGGTTCCATGAGGGCGTAGGGGGTGGCGCGGCCAGTGCGTCCCACATTGACCCGGATATCCAGCAGCTTGGTGTGGACTTCCTCCGGCGGGTACTTGTAGGCCACCGACCACCGCGGCACACGCGAGGTATGCCCCAGTTCGCGCTGCGTGGCGAGGTCGTCCACCTTGACCACAATGCCGTCAATTTCATGGATCAAGTCATGCCGGCGCGCGCCAAAATCGGCAATGAAATCCATGACCTGGGGCAGGGTATCAAGTACCTGGTAATACGGACTGATGGGCAGTCCCCAGGATTTCAGCAACTCATAGGTCTGCGATTGCGTGGCAGTGTTCAAGCCGTCCCGGGCACCAATGCCGTGCACGTACATGCTCAGGGGCCGCTTGGCCGTCTCGGCGGGATCCTTTTGACGCAGCGAACCCGCTGCGGAATTACGCGGGTTGGCAAAAGGTGCCTTGCCCGCGGCGACCATTTGCTCATTCAGGGCCGCAAAATCCTTGGAGGCAATGAACACCTCGCCACGAATTTCCACTTCCGCCGGGAAATCGTTGCCCCGGAGCTTTTGCGGAATGTCCTTGATGGTGGCGACATTGTGGCTGATGTCCTCGCCCGTGGTCCCGTCACCACGCGTTGCGGCCCGCATCAGCACCCCGTCCCGGTACAGCAGGTTTACGGCCAGGCCGTCAATTTTCAACTCCGTCAACCACTTCGGTGCCTGCCCGCCGCGTTTTTCCACGGAAGCTGCTGCCTTCTCCAGCCACGCCTGCAACTCCGCCAGGGTGAAAACATCCTCCAGGGAGTACATTTTGGCCAAGTGCTCGACGGCGGCAAACGCCGAGGAGGCTTCCCCGCCCACCAGCTGGGTCGGAGAATCATTGGTGACAAGCTCGGGGTGCAATGCCTCCAGTTGTTCCAATTCGCTATACAGCGCATCGAATTCGGCGTCCGAGGCAAGCGGGGCGTCATCGTTATAGTAGGCCGCCCGATATTTCTGGACGAGATCAACTAGGACGTCGTGGCGCTCCCTGTCCGCATTGTCCGGCACGGCGGCATTGTCCGGCACGGCGGGACTGTCACCGGCGGCATTGGCCGGCACGGCAGGGCTGTCACCGGCGGGGCTGGGCTGGGTCTCTGCATTGTCGCGGTTCACGGTTCTATCTTGCCCCACGCCACCGACATGCGCATCACCAGTTCACACACCACACATTAAGCAACGCGACCCGCAGCCCCTGGCGGGAAGCCGGTGCTTCGGGTTGGTTTGAAAATGGGGCCACAGGAGGGCCGAGGGATTAGGCGGCGGCGCTTTCTGTACCTAAAGTGGTGCAACGTTCACCGCCGTGATTGCGCCTCCTCGGGGAATATCCGGTTCTCATTGGAGCGGGAGCAGTACTCCATGGCCAGGTAGGAGTGCCCGGCGTCGGTAATTCCCGCCGTAAAGTTGGTCACAATGATAGGGATGGGCCGACGACAATACACTTCGGAGAATCCGCCAGAGCCCAGCACTAACACAACTCGATACCCAGACAACACGGGAGGTGCTGCCGGTGCCCGTCGAACGTGCTTCAGCGTCGGCTGCTTCGGCGGCCATGGCGAACTCCGGGTATGCGTCCCCATCATCTTCTGCAGCAGTGCTGGGCTCGCCATGGGCAAACTCCTCCCCGCAAAGTCGTCGTTCCCGCGCACGGTTGCACTGGAACGTTGCGATGGACCTTGCCCCACAGGTTCCATGCAGGGTCAGGTGCCCTCGGCGGCAGTTTGCGGAATTTGGGCGGTGGTGAGGGTCTCCCCGCCCGCGCTGCCACTGACATTGCTGGCATCGACCACCACCACCGTGACATTGTCCCGTCCGCCGGAGCGCAACGCTGACTGAATGAGGGCATCCACAGCGTCCTGCGGGTGCCGCAGCGTGCTTAACGCGCGGTGAATTTGCTCATCGCTGAGTTCACCGGAGAGTCCGTCGGAACAAACCATCATCCGGTCGCCCTCCTCCACGGGCACCAACCAGAAATCGGCTTCGGTGTCAGAACCGGTACCCAGCGCACGGGTCACCACGTGTCGTCTTGGGTGGGTCAGAGCCTCCGCAGGTGTAATAAGGGATGCATTCACCAGTTCCTGCACCTCCGAATGGTCCACGCTGACCTGAATGAAATTCCCTTGGCTCAAGCGGTAAGTGCGGGAATCCCCCACATTGAAAACCAGCCAGTAGGGCACGCCACGTTCCTCCACCAACACGACGCCGCTCACGGTGGTTCCGGCTCGCGCATTGGTCAGTTCGCGGATGCGGGTGTCAGCCAGTTGCAGCGCCTGATGCATTTTCGCTGCAGTAGCTTCCCGGGAACCGGCTGCCAATACGCTTTGACTGCTCAAGGTATTGATGCACTCGCGGCTGGCGACCTCACCGGCCTCATGCCCGCCCATGCCGTCAGCTACAGCAAACAAGGGAGCTGCGGCGACAAAGGAATCTTCGTTGAGTTCCCGACGCAGCCCCCTGTCGGTGCCAAAGCCGAAGCTCAGCCGTACACCCGATGCCCCGGCACCTGTGGCACTCATGCTTTAGTCACCACAAATGACCTATCCCCAAACTGCACGCGGGCGCCTGTTTCCGTCAGCGCCGGGATGCCATCTGTCAGCCTCTTTTTGGCCCCGACGGCAATGCTGATGGCACTTCCCTCGGTGGAGTTTCCATCCATCACCCATAAGCCCTCAGAGCTCACAGGTATAGGGAAGTGTGTTTTCGACGCGGAACGGCTGGTGTCGTGCACGGAAATAAGTCGAGAAATCATTTCCCCATCGTATCCGGCAAGATTGCGTCCAATAAGCGTCAGCGCGCTGACATCTTCCGGCGGATTCACCTGCGGCGCCCCGTTCCGCTCACCGCGCCCCGTCTACCGGGTGCATCAGGGGGAACGGGGCGCCAGGACAGGAATGAAGACGGGAACGGGCGCCGTATCAGTCGACGATCAGGCCCTGGCCCTCGCCGCGTTGGAGCAGTACCGGGGCAATTTCACCAAAACCACGCACGTTTTCCACGGGCAGCTGGGTGAGGATGAAACGGTCGTCATTGACGAGGGCGGAGGCGGTGACGGAATCAATGAGGACGGTCCCGGGCTGTGCCAGCGATGTCAGGCGGGCGGCGAGGTTCACTGTGGGGCCATAAATATCACCCAGGCGGGAAAGCACCCGGCCCCACACCATGGCCACGCGGGCTTCGGGCAGGAAATCATCGGCCGCCATGGCCTCGGCCAGGGCCAGGGAAATTTGGGCGCCGGCGACGGGGGTCTCGCAGTTAAACAACACTTCGTCGCCAATGGTTTTCACCAGCCGTCCCCCACCGACGCTAATGATTTCGGCGCAAATGTTCTCAAAGCGCTGCACCAGCCGGGCCAGTGTTTTCTCGTTCATGCGCCGGGACAGTGAGGTGTAGCTGACAAGATCGGCAAACCCCACGGCGCGGGCCAACGGCAGCGGCGCATCGTCCTCGCCGCCCACACGCCCCAGCTCGCTGGCAGCCAAACCTTCCTGGGCACGAACGGCAAGACGCTGCACACCGGCATTGAGCTGGCGACGGTAGGAATAAACCAGCAATTCCTCCAGCGGGGCAATGAGATTGGGCAGCTCGGAAACCACTGCAAGGCGGGCCTCGGCATCGCTGACACCATGCTCGGCCACCAGGTCCTCCACGAGCGCCTCAATTTGCCACACCGCCATGCGGTCGGTCATTTGACCTATGGAGCGGGTGACGGAAATGGCTGTTTCCTCCGTCAGCAGGCCCTCGCGCACCATGGTGACAACTGTTTTCAACGCTTCCTTGTCACGTTCGGTGAACGCAACGTCGTCGTCCCCTAAATTGGGAAAGCCCATGGCACGCCAGATTTTGCGGGCAGATAACAAGGAAACTCCTGCTCCGGCTGCCACGTCCCTGCGCTTGAGGGTGCGTTCTCCGCCTAATAGCTGGGCTTCAAGGGCCTTGGTTTGGTTGCGCGAGGCAGGAACCAGCGAGGGCTCGGGTACATCAGTTACTTCTTCCAAGCTCGCGCAGCTCCTTTTCGCTCATACTTTCCCCACCAGCGTAGTCCCCCTGACGTAAAGAGTGCTGTCCAGCCCTTCGGGAAATCACACTCCACGCCTGTTGCGCCTCACCATTAAAACTCCTGAGCACGGGAACTTCCGCCACCTTCCGCACCTGCCCCGAAAGCAAGTGAAAATGCAGATCCCCGGAGCCCACCAAACGTTGGCGCCAGTTTTGGACGGGCCGGATTTCCTGCACTTGTTCCAGGAAATAACTTTCCATGCTGCGTTGGAGCATTCCGCGGCGCACCAGCAGCCGCTTGTTGGTCAGCACGTAGCGGGTGGAGTTCCACCGCAACACCCGCCGCAGGGGGTACACCGCCAGCAAAAACACCACCACCGCCAAAAGCACCACAATGGCGGTGCCGCGCAGGGGCTCCGCGCCCGCGGCCCAGTCCTCGAAGGGTTCCGGTTGTAATTTAGCCAGGGCTGCCGAGCCCCACAAGATGATGAACAAGCCCACCGTGATGGGCCAAATCAAGATGCGGGCGTGCGGCCTGCAACGGATTTCCACCTGCTCACCGGTCAAAAGCCACTTATGCATAGTGCACCGTCCCGTCGGCACCGGTACGGCGCAAATGCACCACGTCCCCTGCGCTGACCTTGTGTGAGGTGCCGTGGGCATCGCGGAGCAGCAGGGCGCCGTCGTCCGCGAGCGCCGTGGCCGTGCCTACCAAGATGACCCCGCCGGGCAATTCCGCGCGTACCTTGTGGCCCAGTGTGCTCATGTGGCCGGTGGCGAGCTCCAGCAGCGTGGGTCCCTCCGCCAGCGGGGTCAGGGCATCGCCGCCCGCCGCAAGGAACTGCCGATACAGGGACGCGAAGCCGTTGAGGTACGCCGGCAGGAGTGCGTGGCGGTCCAATCCCGTCCCGTCTGCGCCCTCGAGCAAAAGGGAGGTGGCGCGCTCGGTGGGCAGTTCGGTCCGCTGCACATCCACATTCAGCCCCGCCCCCACCACCACACCGGGCGAAAAGTGAGCGCCGGCACCACCAGGAACCACCTGGGCCAGGATGCCTGCGAGCTTGCGGCCGTTGACGACGACGTCGTTGGGCCACTTGAGTTCGACGGAAATGCCGGCCACGGACTGCACTGCCCGGCAGAGCGCCACCCCGGCCACAATGGACAGCCAAGCGTAGCCGGTGGCGGCGAAGGGTGCGCCGGAAGTGTCGGGGCGCAACAGCACCGAAGAAATCATGGCGGCGCCGGGGGGAACCACCCATGACCGGCCGAGCCGGCCCTTCCCCTCCTCCTGCGCATTGGCAATGAGGACTGACAGGTCGGGCCAGTTTTGTTCGGGTGCGGCAGTTGCCACGTCGGTGTTGGTGGAACCTGTGGACTCCACAAAGTCCACGCGGGCAAAGGCTCCCTCGGGATAAAGCAGCGCAGCTTTGAGGTGCGGCACGCTCAGGCTGGGCCGGTTCATAACTGGTGCCGTGCAGGGGAGAGGCCATTCATGGGATTAAGCCTATCCCGCGCCACTGACACGCATGGTCCCGGCGCGGGAACCTGCCAGTGATTCTGTGCGACTTTGTAGGGTTTCTACACAGGAAAGCCGTGGAGGCGTTACTAGACTGAACGTAGACTTTGCTTTTTTGTGTGTTCCCCATGAAGGGGCGCCGCTTTTTCGCCCTACCGAGCCGGAGTATGTATGAGCCACGATCTTTCCACGACAGCAGGCAAAATTGCCGATTTCAAGGAGCGTTCGGCTCAGTCAAAGCTGCCCTCGGGTCAGGCGGCAGTGGACAAGCAGCACGCCAAGGGCCGCAATACGGCCCGCGAGCGCATTGACCTTTTGCTCGATCAAGACTCCTTTGTGGAGTTTGATGCATTGGCTGTGCACCGCTCCACGGCGTTTGGGATGGAAAAGAAAAAGCCGCTGGGCGACGGCGTCGTCTCCGGTTACGGCACGGTGGACGGTCGCCTGGTGGCTGTCTACAGCCAGGAATTCAGTGTCTATGGCGGTTCGCTGAGCCAGGTCAATGGTGAAAAGATCGTCAAGGTGCAGGAATTTGCGCTGCGCAACGGCTGCCCCGTGGTGGGAATTAACGACGGCGGCGGCGCCCGCATTCAAGAGGGCGTGGCGTCGCTGGCCATGTTTGCCGATATTTTCCGCAATAACGTCCACGCTTCGGGCGTGGTCCCGCAAATTTCCCTCATTATGGGCCCGTGCGCCGGTGGTGCTGCGTACTCCCCGGCCCTGACTGATTATGTGGTCATGGTGGATAAAACCAGCCACATGTTCATCACCGGGCCCGACGTCATTAAGACCGTCACGGGCGAGGACGTGGACATGGAGACCCTGGGCGGTGCGCGCCAGCACAACAGCACCACGGGCACGTCCACGTACCTGGCCACTGATGAGGGGGACGCCATTGAATTTGTGCGCGAACTCCTGGACTTTTTGCCCTCCAATAACTTGGCTGAGGCCCCTGTGAGCGAGCACGAGCAGGAGTTGGAGCTCGACGACGCCGACCTCGCCCTGGATGTGTTGATCCCGGATTCCGCCAACCAGCCGTACAACATGCATCAGGTCATTGAGCAGATCCTGGATGACGGGCACTTCCTGGAAATGCAGGCACTGTACGCACCCAACGTCATGATTGGTTACGGCCGCATTGAGGGCCACACGGTGGGCATTGTTGCCAACCAGCCCATGCAGTTCGCCGGCACCCTGGACATTAACGCCTCGGAAAAGGCAGCGCGTTTTGTCCGCAACTGCGATGCCTTTAACATCCCCATCATTACTTTGGTGGACGTGCCTGGCTTCCTGCCCGGCAAGGATCAGGAATTCCAGGGCATTATCCGCCGCGGTGCGAAGTTGCTGTACGCGTACGCCGAGGCCACCGTGCCAAAGCTGACCGTCATTACGCGCAAGGCCTACGGCGGAGCGTACATTGTCATGGGCTCCAAAAAGCTCGGCGCCGACCTGAACCTGGCCTGGCCCACGGCCCAAATTGGGGTCATGGGCGCTCAGGGTGCCGTCAATATCCTGTACCGCCGCGATCTGGCAGCCGTTGCGGCAGAAGGCGGGGACGTTGAGGCACGGCGCGGTGAAATTGTCCGCAACTACGAAGATGAGCTGCTCAACCCGTACCAGGCAGCCGAACTGGGGTACGTGGACGCCGTCATTGCCCCCTCTGATACCCGC
>JBBSSM010000072.1:0-9194 GCA_038242155.1 Actinomycetales bacterium
ATGGATACCACTGACGCCCCCGGTTCCCGCCGCGAACTGCACGTGGACCTGCGCGCCGGTGCTGCGGGGGAAGCCGTCCCCCGTCACATCCTGGTCCGCGCTCCGGGCAAAATCAATGTCTCCCTGCAGGTGGGTCCGTTGCGCCCCAGTGGTTACCACGGGGTAGCCAGCACGTACCTGGCCGTGTCCCGCTACGAGGAGGTTCTCGTCACCACACGTCCCGGCACCGCCTTCGATGACATCACCGTCTCCATTAATGCCGACAGCTCACTGGACCCTGCACAGCTGGCGGCCATCCCGCTGGACGGGCGCAACCTTGTGGTCAAAGCAGCCCTGGTGCTGGCGGGCATTGCTGAAAACCCCTGTGGCCTGCACATTGACATCACCAAGCACGTCCCCATTGCCGGGGGAATGGGCGGCGGCTCCGCCGATGCCGCGGCAGTTCTTGTGGCCTGCGATGCCCTGTGGCACACCGGCCTGACCCGCGAGGAACTCTCACACATGAGTGCCGGGCTGGGCGCCGACGTGCCGTTCGCGCTGTGGGGGGGCGCCGCCGTCGGACTCGGGGTGGGGGATCAGCTCACGGCCGCGTTGGCCCCCACGCCCCTGCACTGGGTGCTGGTGCCTGCGGACTTTGGGCTCTCCACGCCCGTGGTGTACGGCACGCTGGACAGGCTCCGCGAGGCCGCCGGAACCCGGACCGTGGAGCCGGAGCAGGCGGAAGCGCAGGTGCTGACGGCGCTGCGGGCAGGGGATGCCAGAGCGTTGGCGCCGTGGCTGCACAATGATTTGCAGAGCGCCGCGCTGGAATTGGCGCCGGAGCTGGCTGGCGTTTTAGCCGCCGGAGAGGAACTGGGTGCCCTGGCGCAGCTGGTGTCGGGCTCCGGGCCCACGCTGGCTTTTTTGGCGGCCGACGCCGGGCATGCGCAGGAACTTGCTGCGGCGCTCGCTGACCGGGGACATCTTGCCTGGCCCGTGGAGGGGCCCGTGCATGGCGCCCATATTGTGTCCTAAATAAATTTTCGATTAATTGGTTACAAAAAATCTTCAAGAAAGTGGTACCACGTGGCTCATTTGCTGGGCGGGGAAAACCTAAGCATTTCCTTCGCAACCCGGACCGTCCTCGATGGCGTAAGTGTAGGACTGGAAGAGGGTGACCGTATTGGCATTGTGGGCCGCAACGGCGACGGCAAATCCACGCTGATGCGCCTGCTGGCCGGGCGGCAGACCGCCGACTCCGGCCGCGTCACGGTCCGTGGTGGGGTGCAGGTCAGCTACCTGGACCAGACGGACGTGCTCGATGGAGACGATACGGTGGGCTTCGCCATTGTGGGCGAGGCGGCGGACCACGAGTGGGCGTCCAACCCCAAGATCCGCGAAATCATGGGCGCTCTGGTGGGCGAGGTCGACTGGCACGCCAACATCCACTCGCTCTCGGGCGGGCAGAAGCGCCGCGTGGCCCTGGCCAAGCTGCTCATTGGCGATGACGACGTCATCATGCTCGATGAGCCCACCAACCACCTGGACGTGGAGGGCGTGGCCTGGCTGGCCAAGCACCTCAAGCAGCGCTGGCGGGCCAACGAGGGCGCCTTCGTGGTGGTCACCCACGACCGCTGGTTCCTGGATGAGGTGTGCACCCGCACCTGGGAAGTCCATGACGGCATCATTGACCCGTTCGACGGCGGTTACGCCGCCTATGTCCTGGCCCGCGCCGAGCGTGACCGGATGAACTCCGTCATTGAATCCAAGCGCGTGCAGCTGGTCAAAAAAGAACTGGCCTGGTTGCGCCGCGGCGCCCCGGCCCGCACGGCCAAGCCCAAATTCCGCATTGAAGCGGCCAATGACCTCATTGCCGACGTGCCCGAACTCCGCGACACGGTGGCGCTGTCCAAAATGGCCACTGCACGCCTGGGCAAGGACGTCATTGATCTGGAGCACGTCTCTCTGAGCTACGGGGAGAAGGAGCTCTTTGACAACATCACGCTGCGCCTGGCCCCGGGGGAGCGACTGGGGCTGGTAGGCGTCAATGGTGCCGGCAAGACCACGCTGCTGCAGTTGCTCAATGGTGAGGTTCCGCCGTCGTCCGGGAAGGTCAAGCGCGGCTCAACCGTCAAAACCGCGGTGCTGACCCAGGAAGTCAAGGAACTCGATGACGTGCTGAACATGCGCGTCATTGAGGTCATTGAGCGGGAAAAGCGTTCCTTTGAGGTGGGCGGCAAGGACATGACCGCCGGGCAGCTCGTGGAGCAGCTCGGGTTCACGAAGGACAAGCAGTGGACCCAGGTGAAGGACCTTTCCGGCGGTGAGCGCCGGCGTTTGCAGCTGCTGCGCCTGCTCGTGGGGGAGCCGAATGTGCTCATGCTTGATGAGCCCACCAATGACCTCGACACCGACACTTTGGCGGCTGTGGAGGATGTGCTTGACGGCTGGCCGGGCACGCTGGTGGTGGTTTCCCACGACAGGTACCTGCTGGAGCGCGTCACCGACCACCAAATGGCGTTGCTGGGTGACGGCCAGCTGCGCGGACTGCCCGGCGGCGTGGACCAGTACCTGGAGCTGCGTGAGGCTGCCGGACTGTCTCCGTCCGGCCCCGCGGCTGACGCTGTTGCAGCGCCGTCGGGCCCCACCGAGGGGCAAAAGCGTGATGCCCGCAAGGTGTTGAACCGCCTGGAACGTCAGCTGTCCAAAAATTCCGCCGCCGATGCCAAGGTCCACGCCCAAATGGCGGCCAGTGTGGGCGACTACGACGCGCTCAAGGAACTCAACGCCAAACTGGCCAAGCTGGCCAGTGAACGCGAGGGCTTGGAATTGGAATGGCTCGGTGCGTCAGAGGTGCTGGAGTAGGCACTGCAATAATGTGATTATTGCCACCCCGGAGCGTCTTTTTTCCCTGCGCACCGCGCTCCGGGGTGCGTTCAACTCGCGCAACAGGCCATGGCCATGGCACACTGTATTCTCGTGTGCTGATGATGTGAGTCTTAGCGCATGGTCCGCCCTGGTGTAATGGCAGCACCCCAGCCTTTGGAGCTGTGGAGTATAGGTTCGAATCCTATGGGCGGAACTCACTTGGCAGGGCCAATAATTGTCCTTGATGAGCGGGTACCATGGAACTGATTCCCATTGCGTACCTTAAGAAAAACGGACAGTAGTCCGGGCAGGAGTGCCACTTAGTGAGCCCCCAAGACAACCCCACCAACAACCTTGCAGCAGTCATAGTTCTGGCCGCAGGTGCTGGCACCCGGATGAAGTCCCGCACCCCCAAGATCCTGCACACCGTTGGTGGAGTCTCCATGGTGGGCCATGCCCTTGCTGCCGCCAAGGGCCTCAATCCCGCAAAGCTGGCAGTGGTGGTGCGCCACGAACGCGAGCTGGTCGCCGCGCACATTTCCGGGCTGGAGCCCGCCGCGCAGCTGGTGGACCAGGATGACATTCCTGGAACGGGCCGCGCCGTGCAGCAGGCCCTGAAAGCGCTGGATGCCCAGGGTGAACTGGCCGGCACGGTGGTGGTCACCTACGGCGATGTTCCCCTGCTGACCA
Organism: Actinomycetales bacterium; assembly: GCA_038242155.1. Taxonomy (GTDB): domain Bacteria; phylum Actinomycetota; class Actinomycetes; order Actinomycetales; family Micrococcaceae; genus Specibacter. Next base: position 3,538 of record JBBSSM010000072.1, read on the forward strand.
CTGAACTGCTTGCCGAACTGGTGGACGTCCATGGCACCGATGGCAATGCCGTCACCGTGCTCACGGCCGTCCTGGGGGATGCCAGCGGTTACGGGCGCATCCTGCGCGACGCGGACGGCACTGTTCTGGGCATTCGCGAACACAAGGACGCCACGGATGCCGAACGCCAAATCCGCGAAGTCAACTCCGGCATTTACGCCTTTGACGCAGCCCTTTTACGCACCGCGCTGCAAAGCGTCACCACGGACAACAACCAGGGCGAGATGTACCTCACCGACGTGCTGTCCCTGGCCAGGGTCGACGGCGGCCGGGTTGCCGCCGTGACCACCACCGACAGGTGGCAGGTGGAGGGCGCCAATGACAGGGTCCAGCTTGCAGCTCTCGGCGCCGAACACAACCGCCGCCTCGTCGAAGCGTGGATGCGCGCAGGTGTGAGCATCATTGACCCGGCCACCACCTGGATCGACTCCACCGTGACCCTGGACCAGGACGTCACCATCTTGCCCGGCACCCAGCTGCACGGCTCCACCACCGTGGCGCGGGACGCCGTCGTGGGTCCCGACTCCACCCTGACGGATGTGCACATTGCCGCCGGTGCGCACGTCACCCGCACCCACGGCTCGGGCGCCATCATTGGCGAGGGCGCCCACGTGGGTCCCTTCACCTACCTGCGCCCCGGCACCGTGCTCGGTGCCGATGGCAAAATTGGGGCGTTTTATGAAACCAAAAACGTCACCATTGGCCGCGGCTCCAAGCTCAGCCACCTGGGCTACGCGGGGGATACGGACATTGGCGAGGACACCAACATTGGCTGCGGAAACATCACGGCCAATTATGACGGCGAAAACAAGCACCGCACCGTCATTGGTTCGGGCGTGCGTACCGGATCCAACACCGTGTTTGTCGCTCCCGTCACCGTTGGCGACGGCGCCTTCACAGGTGCCGGCGCCATTGTGCGCAGGGACGTCCCGGCCGGAGCATTGACGCTCACGGTCGCCCCGCAGCGCAACGCCGAGGGCTGGACAGAGGCGAACAGGCCCGGCAGCGTCTCCGCGCGGGCCGCCGCAGCATCCCACTAAAACTTCTCACGTACCCCACCACGGAAAGAAAATTATGAGTGAACTAAGTCATAACGTCGACAAGAAGCTGGTTTTAGCTTCCGGCCGTGCACACCCAGAGCTGGCCGAGGAGGTGGCGCGTTGTTTGGGGACCGAGCTGCTGCCCATGTCGGCGTACGATTTTGCCAATGGTGAAATTTACGTCCGTTCCGGGGAAAGCGTCCGGGGCAAGGAAGTTTTCATTATTCAAGCCCACCCGGCGCCGCTGAACAACTGGCTCATGGAACAGCTGATCATGGTGGATTCCATGAAGCGTGCCTCGGCCCGCCGCATTACAGTGGTGGCACCGTTTTACCCGTACTCCCGGCAGGACAAGAAGGGCCGCGGCCGCGAGCCCATCTCGGCCCGGCTGGTGGCGGACCTGTACAAAACCGCAGGCGCGGACCGCATCATGAGCGTGGACCTGCACACGGCGCAGATCCAGGGTTTCTTTGACGGCCCCGTGGATCACTTGTTCGCCATTCCCCTGTTGGCCGATCACATCCGTTCCATTGTGGGCGACGACGCCGTAACCGTGGTTTCCCCCGACACCGGCCGCGTCCGGGTCGCCGAGCAGTGGGCTGACCGTTTGGGTGGCGCCCCGCTGGCGTTTGTGCACAAGTCACGTGATTTGACGGTGCCCAACCAGGCCGTCTCCAAGACTGTTGTGGGTCAGGTCAAGGGCCGTACCTGCGTGTTGATCGATGACATGATCGACACCGGCGGCACCATTGCCGGCGCCGTGCGTGTCCTGAAGGACGCCGGGGCCAAGGACGTCATTATTGCCGCCACGCACGCCGTGTTCTCCGATCCCGCGGCCGAGCGCCTGGCCAACTGTGGCGCCCGGGAAGTGGTGGTCACCGACACGCTGCCCATTCCCGCCGAGAAGCGCTTTGCCAACTTGACGGTCTTGTCCATTGCACCGCTGCTGGCACGCGCCATCAAGGAAGTGTTTGAAGACGGCTCGGTCACGAGCCTGTTTGACGGCAACGCCTAATTAATACGTCTGTTGTGGCCGCCCCCCCCCTGGCGGCCACTGGCGTTTAAGTGCCCGTGCCCCCGGCCGCCGCCCGCCGCCCGTACCGTTATGCGCCGGATTGCCGTCGGGTTCGGCGCATGGCGTGCATATGCGCCCAACCCGTCACGGGTTCGGAGCATAGAGGTACGGGGGTGAATGCTATGCGCTCAACTGCTGCACGGGTTGGGTGCATAGTGAAACACCGTGTTTCCTCCACAGCAGGACTTGCCAGGTAATTTGTCCCCATGCACGACGACGGGGCTGCCGCAACTGCCGCTGTGTGGCCACACTGAGTGTTATGAGCGGCGCAGACATGGGAAAACGGTCAGTGGCAGATGAAATTGCCTGGTACGGCAGGGTCGCGCGGCGCAAAGATCTGTTGGCGAGGGGATGCAGCGTCAGAAGCATAGGGCAGGCAGAGCAATCGGGCCGTGTTCTTCGTATTGCCCGCGGTTATTATGCATTGCCCAATGCCGATCCGCTGGATGTCCACCTGGCCACGTACCAAGCACGGCGGACCTGCTTCACCAAGGCTAAGCAACTGGGACTATGGATTATTAAGGCACCCGCTTTGCATCATGTGGCGGCAGCTCACGGCCGGCCCATTCCGGGATGCGTGGTTCACAAGGTCAGCGGGCAGCAGACCCTGCTGGACATCCTGCGGCAATGCGTGGGCTGCGGATCCGAGGTGGAGGCTCTGGTTGTTTTGGAATCTGCAGTGGTGCTGAAGGAATGCACCATTATCCAACTGCGTGCGGAGTTCATCCGGCGCGAGGACACCCGTGCCCGCGCCATCATCGACATGATCGACCCGCAGTCAATGTCGATTGCCGAAACCGTCGCTAGGTACCACCTGCGCAAGGCGGGTTTTAACGTCCAGGGCCAGTTTTATGTGAAAAATGTGGGTCATATTGACCTGCTGGTTGAGGGTCTTTTATGCGTGGAAACCGACGGTGAAAGGTACCACAACACTGAGAAAGGGTGGGCTGCTGACCTGCAGCGGGACAATCTGCTGGTCCTGCAGGGCCGGTGGTGTCTTCGGATTCCGGCTCAGGTGGTGCTCAGCCGCCCCGACATCATGGTCGGCTGGGTCCGTCAGGCTCTTGCCATGATCACGGCCACGCCACACTGACGTTTGCGCATGCCGTCGTTCTGCTAAACTTATCCAGTAAACCTTGGCGAGGGGTGCCCCATTGTGGGTATCCGTGATCGACTGGGTCAAGCTCCTGACATTTTTTGTTGCGGTGTTGACCTGTTTAGTCCACGCCCACCACGAAAGATATGAAGGAGCTTTTTTTTCATGACTGACTTGAATCTCACAGCTGAAATCCGCAGCGAATTTGGCAAGGGTGCAGCACGTCGCCTCCGCCGCGCCAAGCAGATCCCCGCAGTAATTTACGGCCATGGTGCAGCCCCCTTGCACATCGTGCTGCCGGAGCGCTCCACCATGCGCGCCATCCGCGCCTCCAACGCCCTGCTGACCGTCACGGTCGACGGCGCCGAGCACCTCGCCCTGGTGAAGGACATCCAGCGCGATCCCGTACTGCAGATCGTTGAGCACATCGACCTGTTGACGGTGAAGAAGGGCGAGAAGGTCATTGTTGACGTTCCCGTGCACCTCTTGGGTGAGCCGGCTCCGGCCGTCGTCATCAACCAGGAGGAAATGACCATCAGCCTCTCCGCCGACGCCACCAACGTGCCCGTGCGCATTGACGTTGACATCACCGGTCGCGAGGTGGGCCAGCACATCTACGCCACCGACCTGATCCTGCCGGAGAATGCCGAATTGGCTCTCGACGTCGTCATGCTGATGGTGCACTTCGCCGAGCCGACCGTTGAAGCTGAACCCGAAGTTGCAGAGTAACCATCACTCGTGAGTGATACTTGGCTTGTAGTCGGGCTCGGGAACCCCGGGCCCGGCTACAGCCGTAATCGGCACAATATTGGCCACATGGTGGTTGAGGAACTTGCCTCCCGCCTTGGCGCCACTTTCAAGACCCATAAATCCAAAGCCCTTGTTGCCACGGGGCGGCTGGCCATGGGCGGGCACAAGCTCATCCTGGCCAAGCCCACAGTTTTCATGAACCTTGCCGGAGGTCCGACGGCGGCACTGGCCAAGTTCTACAACCTTGCCCCCGATCATGTCATTGCAGTTCATGATGAAATTGAAATTGCTTTCAACTCGGTGAAGGCAAAGTTCGGCGGTGGCGAGGGCGGACACAATGGTCTGCGTGACATTTCCCGGACTCTGGGCAGTAAAGACTATTACCGTGTTCGGGCAGGTGTGGGCCGCCCGCCCGGCCGCGCGGATGCTGCCAGCCACGTGCTGCGGGACTTTTCCACAGTGGAAAACAAGACGCTCCCATTTCTCCTGGACAGTGCAGCGGATGCCGTGGAACTTCTCATTACTGACGGTTTTAACGCAGCACAGCAGAAATTCCGCTAGCCTGTGGCGTAGTTGCCTCCGTCAAAGAAGTTCCATCTTCCACGTACTTGGCTCCGGTTTCCGGGCAGACCCAAAAATCACCGTCTTTCTCCAGCGGAAAACCTGCCTTGCCCACCCACCCCAGGCGCCGGGCAGGGACGCCGGCCACGAGGCTGAAAGCAGGCACGTCTTTAGTCACTACAGCGCCAGCGGCAACCGTGGCCCAGCGGCCAATAGTCAACGGGGCTATACAAACTGCACGGGCACCAATGGAAGCACCCTCCTCCACGGTAACGCCCACCGGCGTCCAGTCCTGGGCGCTCTTTAACACACCCTCGGGGCTGATTGACCGGGGGTAGGTGTCATTTGTAAGGACCACGGCAGGTCCTATAAAAACCCCCCTGCTCAATGCGGCCGGCTCATAAATAAGCGCATAGTTTTGCACCTTGGTGTTATCACCAATGTGCACACCAGGGCCAACATAGGCGCCGCGGCCAATGCTGCAGTTCTCTCCCAGTGATGCATCTTCCCGAACTTGCGCAAGATGCCAAATTTTAGTGCCTTCGCCAAGAACAGCCCGCTCTGAGACATCAGCGCTTGGTGCTACATAATTCATGTTCTTCTCCTGGTAAACCTTCGTCACCGAACGTGGATGTGCTCCATCAGATCACACAAACAAGCGGCCTGACCCTTGAATTCCAAACACGAAGCCCATTGCCGCGCCACCATCCGCTGACCTGAGTGCTTTGGCAAATAACGCGCCGATCTTGTGAATCTGTCTGTATAATCACGCCCAAACCGAAATTAAGGTATTTACACTTAGCCATCGTGCACGCAGGCACCAGCACAGGGGAATCGTGAATGTGGGATTGCATCAAATGATAAGCGTAGGGGGCGGCTTTGCTTCATCGGCCGAGAGCGCAATACAGGTACGATCCGGTCGCCGCACCATGGGGGCCGAAGACAGGCAAAAATGGTCCGCACTGACGCGTCATGACACGGTGGATGCTGTAGCGGCACAGCTATCGGATGAGCGTTTTTACGGTGCCGCCATATTGGGTTCGCCGGGTGTTGGTAAAACCACATTGGCCCGCAATGTGGAGGCCAGGCTGGGGGA
>JBBSSM010000073.1:0-8728 GCA_038242155.1 Actinomycetales bacterium
ACCAGCACCGCAGATGATCGCGACGGATACTGCCTCCTACTCCGACATCGTCTTCGGGCTCTTCCGCCTGCTGGGCTACCAGTTCAGTCATCGCCTGGCCGATATGCCCGACCAGCGTCTGTGGTACCTCACCCCGCCTGGTGGTCAGGCTGCCGATTATGGTTCCCTGGACGCCGTCGCGACGAACAAGCTCTCCGCCGAACGCATCCGAGGCCAATGGGCGGACACGCTGCGCGTGGTGGGATCCCTGCACAGCGGTTCGGTCGCGGGCTATGACCTGTTGCGGATGCTGGGCCGCGACGGCAACCCCACCCCGCTCGGGGCAGCGTTCGCCGACTATGGCCGTGCCGCAAATACCCTGCATCTGCTGGCCATGTATGACCGGGATGATGAGAGCTATCGTCGCTTGATCCACGTTCAACTCACCGTCCAGGAATCCCGTCACCGCATGGCCCGGAAAATTTTCTACGGCCAGCGCGGGGAACTGCGCCAGCGGGACCGCGAGGGCCAGGAGGGCCAACTCCGTGCCCTGGGGCTCGTGTTGAACGCAGTCATCCTGTGTAACACCCGTTACATCGACGCGGCCCCGACCGTCCTGAGGGGGCAGGGGCTTCGGGTAGATGACGCCCACGTGGCAAGGCTGCCTCCTCTAAGAGATGCGCACATCAATGTCCGCGGCAGGTACGCCTTCACCATGCCCTTCGATGCGGCTCTTCGGCCGCTGCGTGATCCGGCCGAATTCACGGACGACGAATAATACAACGTCCACCATCGACCGGTTTTTTGGACGTGTATTAATGTCCTGCCAAAAGTGTGACTCTTAGTTCAGAATGACGGTTTTCGCAGCTGTGGTCGGCCTTCATCGCCAGGGCAAAGACCAGTCACGGCGTGCTCCTGTGGTTTGAATGGCGCGCGGTGGAGAGGGCCACGATGTTCGCGCCGACGATCACGGCGATGGCCAGCCAGGCCGTGGTGTCCAGGTGCTGGCCAAGGACGACAAGTCCGATCAGCGCGGCGAATACAGAGTTGACGCTCATGAACATCCCGAAGGTGTGGGCCGGAACCCGCCGCAATGCCAAGAGGTCCGCAAGGAACGGGACAGCCGAGGAAAGTACACCGGCACCCAAGGCATAACCCAGAACCGCAATGGTCGGTGGATGCTGCCACAGTACCCAGATACCGACCTGCAGATAGAGGGCTCCGGAGACCAGCGCGGCTGCAGCGGATCCCTCCAGCCCGGGCAGTCGGAAGCCGACTTCGCGGTTGAGCAGGATGTAGCACCCCCAGCACACCGCAGCCAGCAACCCCAGGCCAATGCCCGCGTAGTCTGTGGACCCAGTGGGGCGCATCAACACCGCCACCGCGCAGAACAGGTTGGTGAGTCGGCGGGAGCCGGCCAGGGCCACGGCCAGCGGGCTGAGGAATTCCAAGGTGACCGCCAGACCGAGGCCGATCCGTTCGATCGCCGCATACGGGGAAAAGTTCATTACGGCGAACACGAGCGCGAGGCCCAGGACCACGCGCCACTGGGACGCGGTAAAGCGCCAAAGGCACGGCCTGCCCACCGTGACCAAGACGATGGCGGCCACCCACTGGCGAACGGCCACCACCCCTGCTGGGCCAAGTGCCGGGAAGGCCAGCGCCGCGATCGAGGCCCCGGTCTGGTTGGACAAGCCACTGCCCAGCATCAGCACCACCCCGCCCCGGCTCCCCTTGGCACGGGAGATAGCGGGTCCGCCAGGCACGCCGGTTTGCTGCGCGGATGGAGGTCCATTGGAATTGGGGTTCATACTCCCCATGCCGGTACCAGCCGGGGCATACGCAAAGCGTATACATGGAAATTGGGGGAACATGCTGTCACTGGAGTTGAAGCACCTGCGGTGTTTGGTCACCATCATCGACACCGGTAGCTTCACCGATGCTGCCCTTGAGCTTGAGGTTTCCCAGGCGGCAGTTTCCCGGACCCTGGCCGGGCTCAAGTCCCTCCTTGGAGTGAGACTGTTGGATCGCAGCAGCCGCAGTGTAGCTCCCACCACCGCATCGGCCATGCATGGTCGGCCTTCGGACGCCGAACTGCAGAATTTCAGCGCAGCTGGCAAGTACACTACCCCGAGACCGAGCTGCGCCTGATCCGCCACAACACCCGGACCGGCGGCTTGGCCGAAGGGTTATGCGACCTGGCCATCGTTCGTGCTCCCCTGGACCTGAAACCGTGGGCACACGCACTGATCGGTTACGAAAGCCGCTTTGTGGTGATGGCCGCCGATGACCCATGGGCACGCCGCCGGCATATCCGCCTGGACGAAATCCCGACTCGTACCCTTGCCATCGACCACCGCACCGGCACAACCACCCTCGATCTTTGGCCCGAGCACGAGCATCCCGCCATCAAGCACACGCGCAACGTTGATGACTGGCTCATCGCCATTTCCACCGGTCGGTGCATCGGCATCACCCCCGAGTCCACCGTCTCGCAGTACCAGCGCACCGGCATCGCCTACCGCCCGTTGAGGGACGCGGCGCCCTTACCTGTCTATCTCCTGTGGCGTACCCGCGATTTCCACCCGGCAACCCACACCGCCATCGCCTTGGCCGAAACCCTTTACCAGGACGACCAGGACGGATCGAAGAGCTGAATCCCTTTGACTTCCTGTCTCAGCGAGTGCCGGGAAGCCCAGGCTCGGGACCAGGAGGGAAGCGTGGATGCCAAGATCATGGGTGCCGCCGCAAACCAATTTGGTGCCTGGCATGCAGAAGAAGGGCAAAAGCATCAGGACTATTCGCAACAATCACGCGCTCATTATTGTCACCCATGGAACGAACCATGCAGTTGAAATACCAAGTGGATAATCTCTGCAGGGGAGTGGACTTTCATTGGGTAGCGGTGGAAGTCGACAGCATGGTTCCTACCCGGGGCGGCTACGCGCCGCTGTTATCCCATGTGGCCCAACAGGATCCAGACTTCACGCCGTTCCTGACCATGGCCCGTTAATTGGACGAGTTACTGATGCCATTGGACGCCGCCTGGTACGCGGCATCGCTGTACACGGACGGTCTAGTAGATCTTGTTGGCGCCGCCGTCGGCCATTAAGGTTTGACCGGTCATATACTGTGAATCGTCAGAGAGCAGGAACGCGACAATTGGGGCCACATCCGCCTCAGGATCCCCAAAGCGGCCCAGCGGGACTTTGGCCAGGGATTCTTCGTACATCTCAGGAAATGTCTCGCTCCACGCCTTCACCCCTGCGGTAAGTGCCATCGGGGAGAGAACATTGACACGAATGTTGTCCTTGGCCCATTCGTTGGCTGTGACACGGGACAGCCCACGGATCGCTTCCTTCGCCGAGGCATAGGCGGCCTGGGTCTGCTGCCCCACGATTGCCGAGCCCGAACCGAAATTCACCACGGACCCGCCGTTGACGGCCAGCAGTGGGTAGGCAGCGACCATGAACTGGCGGGTGGCACGGAATCCCGTGTCAAAGGAAAGGTCCCACTGGTCCTCCGTCAGGTCATTGAACATCGCCTGCCGCGATGCATGGGCGTTGTTGACGAGGCCATCCAGTCCGCCGAAGGTTGTGTCGGCCAGCTCAATGGCTGCGGCCGCAACTGTTTTGTCGCTGACGTCGCCCAAAAAGAACCGGACGCCCGCACCAAGTTCCCGCGTCAGGATCTCGCCAGCTTCACCGTTGACATCAACGGCAACCACTTTGGCTCCACGGGCCACTAGGACTCGGGAAATAGCTCCACCGATGCCGGAGGCTCCTCCGGTGACAACAACGACCTTGTTTTCAAGCTGCATGGTGGCTCCCTGGTTTCTATGTATGGAATCAAATGATCCCCGCTGCGTTTTGCCCCTACACAGAATCACAGGATGTTGTGTTTTTGCTGGCAGCCGGTAAATTTCCGATTGCCTCACTGCGCAAAATCACGGCTGCCAAGTTGCCGAGGTTTCAGGCGTGGCCCAGCTTGGGCGAAGAATGCGCTGGGGCAGGGGGAACAGCAGCCTAGAGCAGGGGGCGCAGAGGGACCAGGACCACTTCGCTGAACCGGGCAATGAAGGAACGGTGTTGCCATTCCTCCATGGTCAGGACCTTGCAGTTGCGGCTGTCGAACTCAAAGATTTTCTGCATGTCGGACGCGAAGCCGGCATCATGAATTTCCAGGTTGATCTCGTAGTTGCCGGTCAGGCTCAGCCTGTCGATGTTGGCGCTTCCCACCGTTGACCAGCTGCCGTCGATGGTTGCTGTCTTGGCATGGATCATGGCGTTGCGGTACAACAAAATGGTGACGCCGTCTTGCAGCAGGGAGCGGTAGAACCCGCGGGACAGCCAGTCAGAGAGGACGTGGTTTGAATCTTCGGGGAGAATAATACGCACATCAACGCCGCGCCGGCTGGCGGCAAGCAATGCCCGCAGGATCTGCTGATCCGGTATGAAATAAGCCATGGTGACGTAAATATGGTCCTGCGCCCGGGTGATCGCATCCAGGTAAACCCCACGGATGGGATAGACAAGATTTGCCGGAATATTGTTAACCGCCCGGATCCGGGGTTCCCACACGTCCGGGCTGGTGTGCACAACCTCCGGTGCGGAGCCGGATTTGTGCTCATTCCAGACGTTTACAAATGCCTGTCGCAGATCCCACACGGAAGGCCCCACCAGGCGGAGATGGGTATCACGCCATTCGGTGGCATACAGCGAACCAATGTTGTAACCGCCCACAAAACCAATTTCACCATCGACAATCAGAAGCTTGCGATGGTCCAGACCGGTGCTGCGCAAAGTTTTGGTGAGCATGGAGGTGCGAACCACGGGAAAACGGTAAACATGAACGTCTGGGTGGAACTGGAAAAATGCCTGGGGCACGACCAAATTGGCGAAACCGTCATAAATGACAAACACCTTCACACCGCGGGCTGCGGCATCGTTAATGGCGTTCTTAAAATCCGCCCCGGTTGCATCGTTCTTCCAAATGAAAGTTTCCATCAGAATGCTCTCTTGAGCATCCCCAATTGCCTGAAGCATGTCCCGGTACAGATCTGCACCATAGGTGTAGGTGGTGACCTCCGTGTCAGAGATGCTCTCCTTAAAAGTCCCCGGGCGCGGGAAGCCCTTGCGCTTGCTCCTGCCGCGCTTTTTAACTATGTCCAAAACAACAAGTCCCGCAATGACAGCGCCTTGGACCGCTCCAAAAGCCAGTATTGAGCGGACGACTGTCTTACGGGCGACGTTTGCAATGGGCTCCGGGATCAAATTATGCACTAGAGGAGTCTATCCGTTGCGCGCAGACTCGTATTTTTCAACTCAGCACCCACGCTTAATTTCCTGATGATAGCCCGCGTGCAAGCGTCACTATTGACATGGAAGTCCGGAAACAGCTGTCAACCTTCGGTAACCTCCCCGACTAAGCGAGCTGCACCCCGACGCTGTCTTCCGCGCGGACAGGCGAGCCCGGTACAGCCAAGGAACTCTCGGGTACGTGCAGGTAAAGGACCACTGGTCAAGGCAGACCAATGGGGTTTGCGGTCTTGACATCCCAGGAGCATCAATCCCAAGACCTACACCGCATTCTCCGTTATTGAAAAGCCATTTTGCTCTGGCTACAATTTTGCCGCCGGCATCCAGCTGACGGACACAAACACTAGTTGGCGATTTCAAAAACCTCCGCGGCTCCAAGCGCCGTCGTTGGCCCGCAAAACAATGTAACCGAAATGGTCCCCCGCGTGAATCCTGTAGGAACACGCAGGGAACCGTTCGTTCGTGGTGGGAAGCGTGGAAGATGAATTAGGCTGTGGCTTCCGACCGTCGCCGGTGATCCTCGATCGCCGCTTTCTCGTCCTTATTGATAAGCGCAAAGAAAATAATGGTAATGCCCACGAAGACAATCAGCATTATAAAAGCGGCATTCCAGCCAAAATTTTCGACGACGAGACCGATACCCGACGACGCGAGAGTCGCACCAAGAACGTAGCCAAAGAGACCAGTGAACCCGGCCGCCGTGCCAGCGACACGGCGCGGCGCGAGGTCGAGGGCCTGCAAGCCAATCAACATGACAGGCCCGTAAATGAGCCCGCCAATGAACGTTACAGCGACGAGTGAGACCCACAACGGAGCCGACTGCGGCGTCAGCCAGTACACGGCGACGGCAATACCAACTGCCGCCATGAAAACGATTCCCGTGATTGAGCGGTTACCGCGGAATATCTTGTCAGACGCCCAACCACACAGTAACGTTCCACCAATCCCGGCAAGTTCGAACAGTGAAAACCCTGCGATGCCGCCCGTCAGGGATGCACCCCGGACGGTGGATAAGTAAATCGGTGTCCATGTCAGCACGCCGTAGCGCAGGGCATAGACGAAGACGTTCGCCAGTGCCAGGAGCACCATTGTCCGGTTGCCGAGTACGTGCTTACGTACAACGGACCACATGCTGAGCTTGGATTCAGCTTCCTCGTCCACCTCAACTTTTGCCGGATCATTACGGAAAGTCTCGATGGCGGGAAGGCCCTGGGACTCCGGTGTGTCCCGGATAAGCACAAAAGCCACAACGGCCACCACGATCGCCACCAGGGCGGGCAGCCAGAACGCCACCTTCCAATCGTTGTTGGTGTACGACAGGCCCAGTGCGGCCAGCACGCCGACGGCGAAGCCACCAACGTTGTGTGCGACGTTCCAAATTGAGGTCTTAATACCGCGCTCGTTCGTGGAGAACCAGTGGACGAGAACCCGGCCGGACGGGGGCCAACCCATTCCCTGGAACCAGCCGTTAATGAACATCACGATTGCGAACAGCCCCAGCGACGCGGAAACAGCTGGAACGAACGCGACCGCCAGGTTGGCGACCGCGGATAGCAGGAGTCCAATGGGCAGGAAATAACGGGCATTGGAGCGGTCCGAGACCGTGGCGGAGAGGAACTTCGAGAACCCGTAAGCAATCAGGGCAGCATTGGCGATGATGCCAACACCTACTTTATCGAGGCGTCCTTCATCGATCAGCAGGGCGCCTACGAGAGGGATGTTATTGCGGATGAGGTAAAAGCCTGCGTAGCCAATAAAAATGCCAAGGAATACCTGTAGGCGCAGACGCGGATAGACGCGCTTAATCTCAGGATCACTGCGAAGAGGCGAAGGTGGTGGCGCGGCAAGCCAGCCGAGCGTTTTGGACGATTGAGGCACTAGAGCTCCAAGGGCTAATGCACGCTTCTGGGCGTGCTACTGAAAAGTTGCTGGGACACGTGCGGTAAGAATGCAACATATTTGCGCGCTGGGGGCCGCCTCCTTCATGAGGAAATGCCATTCTTTTTCACACCAGGATGAATAAGTGGTGTGATGTGCACCACCACACCATTCCGCTTTTCCGGCCCGCGTTCAAGCTCATTGCACAAACGTGCAAGAGTCACCCGTTGGAGGACTAGTCGCTTTTATATTTTCCTAATGTATTGGTGTCCTTGGTTGCCCCTGTGTAAGGGTTTGGCTGTCAAAGACGTTGCTGACCATGTGATGATGGATTTTGCGGCATCGGGCCGTCGATGAGCTTGGAACGAAGGAGTGTGCTTTTAGTCAATGGACGAATTTTCCGTGCTGGTGATAGTCCATGGCCGGGCAGATCATTTAAGACGCTTATTGATGGGCGTTGAATCATCCAATCATCGGCCCGCGGAGGTGGTGATTGTCTATATGGACGATCCGTCCCCTGCTTCCATGAAATGCTCCGTACCTTTGCGTATTGTGCATATCTCTTCATTGCCCGGGGATGCGGGGTTGCCCTTGGCGCGTGCACGTAATGTAGCTGCTGCAGCTGCTCAAACCACAAACCTGATTTTCCTGGATGTGGACTCCATTCCTGCGGCCACGTTGTTCACTACCCTCATTCACGCCCTGAAGCAGGAACGGGTGCTCGCAATGGCCGAGCCGCGGTACTTGAAAAAACCGCTGGAATCCGCACAGGTCATGGTTGAAGAGCAGCTGTTCGCTGGTTCGATTCAACATCACACACGCACCGGGCTACCCACGGAAACAACCATGTCCGGCCATGAAATGTTCTGGTCGCTTGGCTTTGCCATGGAGGCGTCAGTATTTGCCCATGTGGGCGGGTTCGATGAGGGGTACAGCGGCTATGGCGCCGAGGACACCGATTTTGCTTTTCGCGTGAGAGATGCAGGGATCCCCATGCGCTTTGTGACTGATCCGGTGTTCCATCAGCATCACGGCGTGTACGCCCCGCCGCTAAACCATTTTTTTGAAATTATTGACAACGCACGTCGTTTCCGGGCCCAGTGGGACGTTTGGCCCATGGAGGGCTGGTTAAAGGAGTTCGCACGCAGAGGCCTGGTTTCCTGGTCTGCATCCCAACCGGAGCTGACCGTTCACCGGGCCCCGACGCCTCAGGAAGTAGGGGCAGCGCGCAGTTCCGCCGCCTACTAAACCTTTGCCGTTTCAGCCGTTCCGGCAGCACACATTTGAACAAGGTCAAATAGTCTTTGCTCGAACTCTGCAGGACGCACAAAAAGAGCATTAGCGAGCGCTTCGGGATCGCCCTGTGCCGTGCGCTTTAGTATCTCCGGCCAATGGGCTGCCGCCTGCCAGGATTCAAGCATTTCAATGCCCGCAACATTGTGCAGTGATCGCGCAAATGCGAGCTGTTCCGAAAAGGGTCGATCTTCCGGCACCAGAAGAACCGGCCGGCGGCAACTGGCCGCAGCGACTACGGCGTTATGCCCGGCCGAACT
>JBBSSM010000074.1:0-8683 GCA_038242155.1 Actinomycetales bacterium
CTGCACGATCGGCCGGCCAGAGGAAATCAACAACTCAACAGCCTCGGCTTTGAACTCCGGACTGAACTTACGACGATTAGACATGAAACAGATTCTCCTAAACACTGTCTCAAATCACCATACGGGCGCACGAATCTATTGCGCGGCTCTTGGGCATCAATGACAAGGACACGGCGGCGGGCGCGGGCAAGTATCAGGGCGGCACTGAGCCCCGCAGCCCCACCACCAATGACTATGACGTCCCAGTGTTCTGCTGAAATTCCCGGATGACCAGTTTCCGGGGTGGCTGTGGTGACGGCGGTCGGTTCTGCACTTTTTCTCATGCTTCCAGCGTGCGCTCCTGCTATCCTATGTGCAAGTATCATTGCTGAATTGGCAAGAAATGGATGACATGATTCAAGACTCTTTAGCCCTCATTGGTCCGCGTTTAAAAAGCTGGCGTAAAAAACGCGGCATGACCCTGACGGAGCTGTCGGAAGTCACGGGAATTTCCTCAAGCACGCTCTCCCGGCTCGAAGCAGGCAAGCGCGCACCCAACCTGGAACTGCTGGTTCCCATCGCGGGGGCCCTGAGACTTGGACTCGACGATCTGGTACCGCGTGCCGCGCCGGACCCTCGGGTTCCACGCACCACAAAACGCGTGGACGGGGTTCAATACGAGACATTGTCCCCAACTGCGAGCCCTGTGCAGACGTACAAAATGACGCTGCCTGCCACCCGCGCTGGAATCACTGCAGTCACCGACTTAAAGGTCCATGACGGCCAGGAATGGCTTTACGTATTATCGGGGCGCCTGCGGATCGTCCTCGGTGAACAGGAAGTCACCCTGGGCCCGGGCGAAGCGGCCGAGTTTGACACACGCATCCCGCATTGGATGTCGGCAAGCGGCACCGGACCGGCGGAAATCCTGTCAATTTTCAGCAAGGAGGGCAAACGCATTCATTTACGTGCCCGCCCCAAGACGTAAACCAATACGGCCAGCCACTGACGCGGCATGAAACGACGCTCAACGGGGCATTCAACGCGCCACAGCCGAATCCTACCCCCGCTTCCCTTCACTTCCGTCGTCGTCGCCGTGTGGCAAAATGGTTGCCGAAAGCTGCTTTGCCTACCTCGGCCGCCAGCGTGGGTGTCCAAGGCGGGGCACTGCATGGAACTCAGTTTTCCACGTCACGCACTGGTGAAGCTTGAAAATATTATTGGGCCGGGATTGAAGGAGTAATTAAATGCCGTTGTGGATGCAAGCCCTCGTATGGGGAACAGTGGCGGGTGGCGCTCTGGTTGTGGGCGCGGCGGTGTCATGGAAGTGGACCATGTCGCCAAAAATTGTCTCCTCCATCATGTCCTTCGGCGCGGGGGTGTTAATTTCGGCTCTGGCGTTCGACCTGGTGGATGAGGCGGAGCAAGGTGGCGGGCTGTTGCCAACGTGTGCCGGCTTCCTGGCCGGTGCAGTGGTTTACGTCGCCGCGAACGCTTTGCTCGCCCGGCACGGAGCCAAGCACCGAAAAAGGTCCGGTGGAAAGCAGGCCTCTGAAAGCGAGGAACCCGGCAGTGGTACCGCCATTGCCGTGGGGGCGCTGCTTGATGGCATTCCCGAATCAGTGGTTCTTGGGCTGGGCCTGGTGTCGGGAGGAACAGTGAGCACGGCGGTCCTGGCAGCAATCTTCATTTCCAACGTCCCGGAAGGTTTGTCCAGCACCGCCGGTATGAAGAAGTCCGGCCGCAGCGCCAAGTTCGTCTTTGGTGTCTGGGGAGGTATTGCCCTTCTTTCAGGCGTCGCATCCCTCCTTGGATATCTCAGCTTGCAAAACGCCTCTGTTGAACTCGTGGCGTTTATTACCGCAATTGCCGCGGGGGCAATTCTTGCCATGATTGCCGACACCATGATTCCCGAGGCTTTCGAAGAACACCATGTCCTCACAGGTCTCATCGCAGCCCTGGGCTTCCTGTCGGCGTTCACGGTCAGCAGGATCGGCGGATAAAGCCAGCCCCGGCCCCACATTTCCCCGCTGTTTAGGTCGCGGCCTCGAGGCGGACAAGGAAGGTGGGCTCGGTCACCGCCGTGATGTCCTCCACGGTGACCTCAGGGGCCAGCCGGGTAAGCACCAGGGTGGGGGCCCCGCCGTCGTTGGTTGCAATGTCAAAAACGGCAAGGTTGGTGATGATGCGGTTCACCACCCGACGGCCGGTCAGTGGCAGCGAGCAGGCGTTGACGATCTTGGGGGAGCCGTCCTTGGCGGTGTGGTCGGTCAGGACGACGACGCGCGGGGTGCCGGCCACCAGATCCATGGCACCTCCCATGCCCTTGACCATTTTGCCGGGGATGGTCCAATTGGCCAGGTCCCCGGCGGCGGAGACTTCCATGGCCCCCAGGATGGCGACCTTGACGTGGCCACCCCGGATCATGCCAAAGGAAGTGGCTGAATCGAAAATACTGGCGCCGGGCAAAAGCGTGACGGTTTGCTTTCCGGCGTTGATCAGGTCGGCATCCTCCTCGCCTTCGTAGGGGAAGGGGCCCATGCCTAAAATGCCGTTTTCACTTTGCAGGGTCACGCTGACGCCGGCGGGCAGATTGTTGGCCACCAAAGTGGGAATCCCAATGCCCAGGTTGACGTAATCACCGTCGGAAAGTTCCTCGGCAGCGATGGCTGCCATCTCATTTCTTGTCCAAGCCATGATGTTCTCCTGGTCTAAGGCTGTTCGGGTCTAGGGCTGTTCAGGTCTAGGGCTGTTCAGGCCGGGACGACGTCGGTTGCGGGGGTGGTGCGCGGGCGCACAGTGCGTTGTTCAATGTCCTTGTTCCGGGCCGCGGCTTGAACAAGCCGCTGGACAAAGACCCCGGGAGTGATGATGTGGTTGGGATTCAGCTCTCCGGGCTGGACAACTATTTCAGCCTCGGCAATGGTGATCCGCCCTGCGGTGGCGACGACGGGATTGAAGTTCCGGGCGGTGTACCTGTAGCTTAAATTGCCCTCGGTGTCGGCCGTGTGCGCGTGGACCAGAGCGACGTCGGCGGTGATTGCGCGCTCCAAAACGTACGTTTCGCCGTCGAACTCTGCCAGGGGTTTACCCTCGGCGACGAGCGTGCCGACGCCGGTTTTAGTGTAGAAGGCAGGAATGCCGGAACCGCCGGCGCGCAGCCGTTCAGCCAAGGTGCCCTGCGGGGTGAACTCGACGTCAAGCTTCCCAGCCAGGTACTGCTCGGCGAAAAGTTTGTTCTCGCCCACGTAGGAGGCGATGACCTTGCTGACCTGCCCCGCTTCAAGCAACACCCCCAGCCCTTTGCCGTCGACACCCATGTTGTTGGAAACAACAGTGATGCCTTGGACACCGGAATCGCGTACCGCGGCAATAAGGTCAGCAGGGATTCCGCACAGCCCAAAGCCACCCACAGCCAAAGTCATGCCCGGACGCAACACATCCGCTAGTGCCTCGGCTGCTTCGCTAAAAATCCTGGCCATGGTTTCTCCTCGTTGAACTGTGGCACGTGGGCCTGCCGTGGCAGATACGGGCACTGCTGTGAGCCTATGAGGCCTGCATTGCAACGGTCAAGGTCAGGTGGTTCCAGGCACCGTACATAAAAGGACCTGTGGGCGGATCCACCGGACGCGTGCTTGAATGGACAACTACGAAAGGATTCACGGTGTCGAACACGTTCTCAGTTGGTGACCATGTGTCGTGGAATTCCGAAGCAGGCCGGGTCAGAGGCCATGTTCGAAAGGTTCACACGGCGGATTTTGACTTTATGGGACGGCAGCGCAGGGCGTCCAGGGACGAGCCGCAGTATGAGGTGCAGAGTGAAAAAACTGACAATTTAGCCGCGCACAAGGGCAGTGCACTGCGCCGCCTGAGCAGTGACTAGCGGACGCAGTCAGCCGTCAGTGGGACGTCGGCGCAGAGACTTGATTTCTGCGCGGCGCTTTTTTGTTGCAAGATGTCGCCGCTTGGAGCCCCGCGTGGGTTTTGAGGGGCGTCGCACGGGTCCCGGCGGCACTAAGGATGACGCCACAACATCCCGCAACTTTGCCAGGGCGATCTCCCGGTTCCGCAACTGCGAGCGCTGCTCGGAGACTGTAATGGTAAGCACTCCGCCCACCAGCCGCTTTCCGAGACCAGACGATAGTTGTTCGCGTTGTATGTGTGTCAGTGCCGTGGAGGACTGTGCGTTCCACAGCAGCTCAACCCGGCTGTCGGAGGTGTTGACGTGTTGCCCGCCGGGGCCGGAGGAGCGCGAAAAGCGCCAAACAAGTTCCCTTGCCGGAATGACAAGCTCATTGCCAACCATGAGATCCATGGCTTAAGTTTGGCATGCCCACGGGCTGGTGGCACACCGGCGGGTATCTGCAATGCGCAGTGACGCATTTGCGTACGGCACGGTAACGTTATGTAGTTATCCTATGCAAGGTAATAACAGGGCAACGAGCATTGCGGAACTGCTTAGACAGCAGGCGGCTGTCATGGCTGCGGGGGAGAAGCTGCCCTCGGTGCGGGAACTTTCCAAACGCTACAGTGCCAGCCCCGTCACCATTACGCAGGCCATTGCGGCCCTGGCGGCGCTGGGTGTGGTCCGGGCTGAGCCTGGGCGGGGAACGTTCGTGGCAGCACGCGGGCTCCCTGCGGAGCCGGACTTTGGTTGGCAGTCCTCGGCTCTGGGGCGCACCCGGGTTGATCCTGTCCGGGCCGGGAAGCTAAACGCCCCCGGAGCAGTTGATCAGGTGCAGTTGTCGTGGGGGTACTTGGCCCCTGACCTGCAACCATTTGATGAACTACGCACGCTGGGCGTCCGGAGCGCGAAAAGTCACCGCGCGTGGACCATGGCTCCGCCCATGGGTCTGCCTGAACTACGCAGCGCCTTTGCCGCTGCGCTGGATGCCGAGCAGGACGACGTGCTGGTGATGCCCGGGGGCCAGCAGTCCCTGGTGTTTGCCATGCGCACGCTGGCTGATCCGGGAGCCACGCTCATTACTGAAAGCCCCAGTTATCCGGGCGCTGCTTTGGCTGCTGCCTCGGCGGGGTTGACCATGGCAGCAGTTCCCGCCGACGCCCAGGGCATCATTCCCGAAAAACTGGCGCAGGCTTTGGAACGCACCCGCGCCAAGCTGATTTACCTGCAACCGTACTGCACCAATCCCAGCGGCGCCGTGCTGAGTCCCCAACGGCGCGTTGCGGTGCTGGCGCTGGCCAAGCAATACGGCGCCTTCATCATTGAAGATGACTGGGCCCGGAACTTATCCCTGGAAGGTGTGGTCCCACCGCCCTTGTTTACCCAGGATCCGCATGGACACGTGGTTTCCATTGCCACCCTGAGCAAGCCGGCAGCGCCCGGGCTGCGGGTGGGCGCCCTCACTGCCCGGGGACCGGCCGCTGAGCGGCTGCGCACTGCCCGCATTGCCGATGACATGTGCGTGCCTCCCCTGACGCAGGAAATTGCCCTGGGCCTATTAATTTCCAGTGCGTGGCCGCGGCACTTAAAACGCTTGCGTGCAGGCCTGCTGGAACGCCGAAACGCCATGATCGAGCAAATCTCCGTCTCCATGCCGATAGCACGGGTGCCCATCACCCCCGTCGGTGGCATTCATTTGTGGGTCAAGTTGGCCGAGGGCACCGACACCACGGCCTTGACGACGGCGGCCCTTGGCGCGGGTGTGCTCATAGGGGACGGCAAACAGTACTTTTTGGA
This sequence comes from Actinomycetales bacterium, assembly GCA_038242155.1. Lineage (GTDB taxonomy): Bacteria > Actinomycetota > Actinomycetes > Actinomycetales > Micrococcaceae > Specibacter. The sequence goes on from JBBSSM010000074.1 coordinate 5,681, forward strand.
CGAGCCGGCGGCACCGTACATCCGGCTCTCCTATAGCGCGGCGTCATCGGCGCAAATTCAGGCGGGAGTCCGCCGGGTGGCGTCCATCATGGACGTGGCGTAGCCGGGGCGTTATTTACCCCGGTTGGGCACCGGGCTGCGCCCACGCTTCATTGCCCAGGGAAATTTCCTGCGTCATATCGTCAAGGAAGCCAATGACCACGTCCCGTTGCTCAGGTGTTAACCGCGCCGCAGCGTAAAAGCGTTTGGCCTGTTGTTTGCCCACGGTTTCCATGGCCGCTGTCTTGGTCTTGGCGGTAATGGTGATGGCCAAGGCACGCCTGTCGCTCGGGTGTGGCTGACGCATAATGTGCCCTGCCTTCTCCAGCCTGTCCAGCAACTTGGTGGTCGACGCCGTTGAGATTTTCAAGTGCGCAGCAATGGCACCGGGTGTGGCAATTTCCCGTGTATTGGACGCCACTATCAAATAATGCAGGGCGCGCATGTCGGATTGATTGAGCTTCATGTATCTCATGGAAGCTTCCGAGAGTTCATTTTCAGCGCTGCGGAGCCGGCCCAGCGCCGCCATCACCTCACCCACGTGATGAATATCTTCCGGATCCATGGACGCCCGCTCCACGAGCTGGCCTTCGGGGTCGCTGGCATTGATGTCATAGAGGTTCGATGCGTGTGAATCGGACTTCTCATCAATGGTTGCCATGGCATGATTTTAGCCCATGCAAAATAAAAGCAACATCGCAATTTTCATGCTAAGTTATTTGCTAGCTAGGCTAGCTTATTGGCTGGCGGCAGACTTTTCCCGGAGGATCCATGAAGACCAGCAAGCCCACCGTCGGCGCACAGGGTGGCCGGACCACGCTTAGAGGCAAGCCGGCCAAATGGGTCCGCATCCTCCTGCCCGCCCTGATCATCTTGTTCTGGTTTGCCGGCGCGGGCGTGGGCGGGCCGTACTTTGGCAAGGTCAGTGAAGTTTCCTCCAATGACCAGACCACGTACCTCCCGGAGTCAGCGGACGCCACCCAGGTTCAAAAGTTGCTGGGCGAGTTCCGCGATTCAGACGAAATTCCTGCCATCGTGGTCTTGGACAGCGAAACTGTTTTTACCCCGGAGCAAATCACTGCCGTGTCGGAGTCCGTTGCGGCTTTGACGGCGATTGCCGGAGTGGGCGCCGAAGTGTCACCGGCCATCCCTTCCGAGGACGGCCTCGCGTTGCAGGCTTTTGTGCCCATCTCCACGGATACTGAAATTGCTGACGTCGTGGCAGAAATCAGCAGCACCCTTAAAGCTGAGGCAGACGATGACGTGTCCGTCTATGTCACGGGTCCGGCCGGACTGACAGCAGATTTATCCGCCGGGTTCTCCGGTATTGACGGCATCCTGCTCGGTGTTGCCCTGCTGGCCGTGTTTGTGATTTTAGTCTGCGTGTACCGCTCCCTGTTGCTTCCCGTGGCCGTGCTGGCAACGAGTCTTTTTGCCCTGTGCGTGGCTCTGCTGTCCGTCTGGTGGCTCGCCAAAGCAGAAATTTTACTGTTGAACGGGCAAACCCAGGGAATCTTGTTTATTTTAGTCATTGGTGCGGCCACTGATTACTCACTGCTGTATGTATCCCGCTACCGCGAAGAACTTCGCAACACCCAAGACAAGTGGGAGGCCAGCAAACAAACACTTAAAAAATCCTTCGAACCCATTTTGGCCTCCGGGGGTACCGTAATTGTCGGTCTGTTGTGTTTGCTGCTCAGTGATTTAAAGTCCAACAGCTCCCTGGGCCCCGTGGCGGCCATTGGCATTGTGTTTGCCATGTTCTCCGCCCTGACCCTTCTGCCCGCCATCCTCTTCGCTTTTGGCCGCTCCGCGTTTTGGCCGGCACGGCCCAAATACGAGCCCGAGGTCGTGGCGGAAGAGCACGGAGTGCGCAGCAAGGGTCTCTGGGTTAAACTTTCAAAACTCATTCAACGCCGCCCCCGGCTCATTTGGGTGCTCACCACCTTGATCTTGGTCATTGGTGCTTTGGGCGCCACCCAGCTCAATGCCAGCGGGGTGCCGCAGTCCGATTTGGTGCTTGGCGCCTCCGAAGCACGGGATGGTCAAGTGGTCCTGGGTGAGCATTTCCCAGGCGGCACCGGCAGTCCGGTCGTCGTCGTTGTTCCTGAAGCGTCACTGCAGGATACAGCCAATATTTTTCTCGCCCACGACGGGATCGACGGCGTTTCCGTCATCGCTGCGGACTCGCCCAATGGTTCCGCCCCCATGACGGCCGACGGCGTTCAGGGCTTCGGTCCGCCAGGGGCTCCCGCACCGGTGGTTACGGCAGTCAATGGCCAGGTGATGCTCGAGGGCACGCTCGCCGCCGCCGCCGACTCCGATGAGGCTGCCGACGTGGTGCGTCAATTGCGCGCCGAACTGGTGCCCGTGGTTCCGGATGCACTGGTAGGTGGTGTCACGGCAACGGCCATCGACACCAATGACGCATCCATTCACGACAGGAACCTCATCATTCCCGTGGTGCTGGTGGTTATCCTGGTCATCCTGATGCTGCTGTTGCGCTCTGTAGTGGCGCCGGTGCTCTTGATCCTGACCACAGTGCTTTCCTTTGGCACAGCCCTCGGTGTTGCCGCCCTGGTCTTCAACCACATTTTGGACTTTCCGGGAGCGGATCCTGCCGTGGCACTGTACGGATTCATCTTTTTGGTGGCGCTGGGCATTGACTACAACATTTTCCTCATGACACGGGTCCGGGAAGAATCCATCAAACATGGGACCCGTGAGGGAATCATGCGCGGGCTGGTGATTACCGGAGGAGTCATTACCTCCGCCGGTTTGGTTCTCGCAGCCACCTTCGCCGCCCTGTCGGTGATCCCCATTTTGTTCCTCGTGCAGATTGCCTTCATTGTTGCGTTCGGCGTGTTGCTGGATACCTTCGTGGTGCGCTCAGTACTGGTACCGGCATTGACCTACGACATTGGTAAGGCCATTTGGTGGCCCTCCAAGCTCTCCCGTACGGCA
>JBBSSM010000075.1:0-8536 GCA_038242155.1 Actinomycetales bacterium
ACCCATGCTGACACTGGGTACCATTGACTGGGACATGTGGGCCGATGACTGGACAGTTGTCACACGTGACCGCAAGCGCACGGCACAGTTTGAACACACCATGGTGGTCACTGCCACCGGTGCAGAAGTCCTGACCCTGCCGTAGCCCCGGCACCCCGCCCTGAACAATCCACTACCTCTGGAGTAAGCATGTCCAAAAAGCATTCCGCAAAGACAACGGTTATCGGCATTGACATTGGCGGCACCGGCATTAAGGGCGGCATAGTAGAGCTCGAGACAGGCAAAGTTCTGGGCGAACGCTTCAGGATTTTAACCCCCTCCCCCTCCACTCCACACAATGTGGCCAAGGTGGTCAAGGCCATTGTGGATGAGCTCTCCGGACGCGAATATGCCCCGGCCGCTGATGCCCCGGTAGGCATCACCTTCCCCGCCATCATTTCCCACGGCGTGTCGCTCTCCGCGGCCAACGTCGACAAGTCCTGGATCAACGCGGACGTCGATGCCATCTTTTCCAAGGAACTGGGCCGTGATGTCCAGGTCATCAACGACGCCGATGCCGCGGGCCTGGCGGAGGCCCGCTACGGGGCGGGCCAGGGAATAAAGGGCACAGTCCTGGTGATAACCCTCGGCACGGGCATAGGCTCAGCCTTCATTTTCAACGGCAAACTCATTCCCAATGTGGAACTGGGGCACCTAGAGCTGGACGGCTTCGACGCCGAAACGAAGGCTTCGGCCAGTGCACGGGAACGTGACGGATTGAGTTGGGATGATTATGCCGTGCGCCTGCAACGCTACTTCTCGCACGTGGAGTTCCTGTTCTCCCCCGAACTTTTCATCGTTGGCGGCGGCATCTCCAAGCGCAGCCATGACTATCTGCCGCAGCTTAACCTGCGCACCAAGATCATCCCGGCCGAACTGGCCAACAACGCCGGCATTGTGGGAGGCGCGCTGCAGGCCGCCGTCCACTTCAAAATCACCAAGTAACCCCTCCCGTCCGGCCTGTGGTTGCGCACTGGAGAGCGATGACCGCAGCGGCGGGGGGACACAGCGGCGTGCCGGGCGGCAGGAGTCGGCGGGCTGAGTTTTTCGCGGCCCGCTAGACTCCTGCGGTCCGCTAGACTCCTGCGGAGCGGTGGCCCACTGCCTGTGGCTGTTGGGCGTCATTGCGCAGCTGTGCAATGGCCGCCTCAAAGTCCTCCAGCGATTCAAACGCCTGGTAAACACTGGCAAAGCGTAAATATGCCACTAGATCCAAGCGGCGCAACGGCGCAAGAATGGCCAGGCCGACGTCGTTTGCGGCAATTTCCGCTGCCCCGCTGGCACGAATTGATTCCTCAACTTCCTGCGCCAGCGTGGCTAAATTATGGTCCGTCACGGGCCGGCCCTGGCAGGCCTTGCGCACACCACTGATGACTTTGCTGCGGCTGAAGGGCTCGGCCACGCCTGAACGCTTGGTCACCGACAGGCTGGCGGTTTCCACGGTGCTGAAACGGCGGCCACACTCGGTACATTGCCGGCGGCGGCGGATGGCGGAGCCGTCGTCCGCGAGCCGGGAATCAGCGACCCTGGAATCTGGATTACGGCAAAACGGGCAGTACATGCGTTATCCTCCGTCTCATGGTGTGTCCCAGTCTAAGGCTGGGTCGAAGCGAATGACAACGGTGTCATTTGCTGGGCGCCGCAGCATCACGGCAAAAAAGACCGTCGCCTCCTAGAGGAACCGCACCGCCACAGCATCCCCGTGGGCGGGCAGGCCCTCGGCCCGGGACAGGTTGATGACATGCCCGGCCACCTCTGACAAGGCATCCTTGTTGTAGCTGATCAGCTGCACGGCGCGCAGGAAGGTTGTGACGTTTAAACCTGAGGAAAAGGCGGCCGTGCCGCCGGTGGGCAGCACGTGATTGGATCCGGCACAGTAGTCGCCCAGGCTGACGGGGCTGTAATCGCCCACGAAGATGGCACCGGCGCTGGTGATCCGGGCGGCCACCCCGGCAGCATCGGCTGTCACCACTTCAAGGTGTTCGGCCGCGTAGGCATTGCACACATCCACGCCCTGGTCAATGGTGTCCACCAGGACAATGCCTGACTGTGGTCCCGCCAGCGCCGTTTCGACCCGCTCCCTATGAGTGGTGTGCGCCACCTGCTTGACCAATTCACGTGCGACGGCGTCCGCCAGCTCGAGCGAGTCCGTCACCAACACGGCGGCTGCATTGGGGTCGTGTTCGGCCTGACTTACCAGGTCCGCGGCGACGAAGGCCGGGTTGGCAGTGGCGTCGGCTAGCACGGCAATTTCAGTGGCGCCGGCTTCGGAATCAATGCCCACCACCCCCTTGACGAGGCGCTTGGCGGTGGCGACAAAAATATTGCCCGGACCGGTGACGACGTCGACGGGTTCAATGGTGTCCCCGCCGCCGTTGACGCTGCTTCCGCCCGCCACCCCATAGGCAAAGGCGGCAATGGCCTGCGCGCCTCCCATGGCGTACACCTCTTCAATGCCCAGCAGGGCCGCAGCTGCCAGCACCGTTGAATCGGGCCAGCCGGCATTGTTTTTTTGCGGTGGGGAGGCCAGGGCCACCGAGCTGACACCTGCAGCGAGTGCGGGCACCACATTCATCACCACTGATGACGGGTAGGCGGCCAGTCCGCCGGGGACGTACAGTCCCACGCGGCGAACGGGTTTCCAATGCGAGGACACCACCGCGCCGCTGGCGACGGGAAAGTCCACGTTGACCGGCTTGGAAGCGTGGGCAAAGGCTGTGGCACGGGCAATGGATTCCTCCAACGCAGCCCGCACGAGCGGATCCAGTGTGGTCAGGGCGTGGGCCAGCACGGCAGCCGGGACGCGGGGATGAACTTGCGTGACGCCGTCGAACTTTTCCGCCAGACCTGCCAAAGCTGCGTGGCCGCGGTGGCGGACGTCGGCAATGATGGCGGTTACGGCAGATTCTGCTGTGGTGAGGGTGGCTGTCGCGGTGCGCGGCACGGCAGCCTTCAGGGCAGCCAAATCCAGGACCTGTCCGCGCAAATCAATGCGGCGCAGGGCGATCGTGCCGCCGTTGTGGGAGGCACCGGTTTCCACGGTGTTGGGCGAGGGGGTTTCAAGAGTGCTCACAGCGTTTGAGTTTACCCTTAGCTGGTGGGATTTACTGCAGCTAAGCCAGGGTGCTGTCAACCTCCGGGGTCGGGGAACTGTCAAAAGAGTACGAAACCATGGACCAAACGAACACCACCATCATGCTCGCCAGTGGCCACAACAGTAAAACAGCTCCGGAGCGAAGCGAAAAGACGATGCTGGGGTTGGCGAGAGTGCCGGGCGAGCTTTGGAACAGGTCACCTGCAAAAACCCCTATGCGCCATGCCACGATGGTGCCCAGTATGGCTGCCAGGCCCAGGATCACGGGGAAAGCCCCTGCCTGCCGCTCATGTGCTGCGCGGAGAGTTTTTTGCCGCGCCAACATGGCGTGCACGGCAGTGCCCACACCAGCGACACAGAGCAGGATTCCCAAGACCGCATCGCGGGCAAACCACGTATTGGAATCTGTCCCCTGCCCATGCAGGGCACCACCGGGGGCAAGGAGGAACCACAGGGCCCCCGCCACTCCCCCAACCATGCCGGCAATGCGCAGGGCGCGGGACAGCTCGGTCCGGGGACGGTGGATCCGGTATTGTTCACTCATCGTGACACCCTGCCGTGCCCGGCGGTACGCTCAGCCCTCCAAACATGTGGGACCTAAAAGGACTTTTAAGTCACCAAAGAGCGCAGGTGTGGGGTGGACGCGATGGTGCAGCGGCAGTTTCATGACCTTCACGCTGCGTGATCCCACCAAGTGCATTTTTACTTCCGTGGTACCGCGATGATCAGCCAGAACCTGCTTTAACGTGCCCAGCACGTGTTCATTGGCCTTGTGCTCGGGCAGGGAAATTACCAGCGGTCCCGACATCCCCTCACTGAGGTCGGGGACTGAAAGTTCCATGGCGTTGAGGGTAATGGCGCCATCGTCGCGTTTCTGGAGGCGCCCCTTGACCACCACAATCAAGTCCTCGGCCAGCACATTGGCAATGGGACCGTAGACCTGGCCAAAGAACATGACCTCCAATGAACCGCCAAGATCCTCCACCTCGCAACGCGCATAGGGGTTGCCGCTGCTCTTGGCAATGCGCCGCTGCAGGTTGGTGATCATGCCGGAAATGGTGATGATGTGGCCGTCCTGGGGACCGTCGTCGGCCAACACCTGCGTGATGGAAAGATCCGCATTCTGGCTGAGAATCCCTTCCAAACCCCGCAAGGGATGATCGGAGACGTACAACCCCAGCATGTCCCGTTCAAAAGCCAGCTTGTCCTTCTTTTCCCATTCGGGCAGGTCGGGAATTTCCGTGGTGAGTGCCGACTCCGGTTCCGCCTCCCCGCCCAGGCCGGCAAACAAGTCAAACTGCCCCACGGCCTCATTGCGTTTAATGGTGATCACGGAGTCCACGGCCTCTTCATGGATCATGGCCAGGGCGCGCCGGGCGTGCCCCAGGGAATCAAAGGCCCCGGCCTTGATCAGCGACTCAATGGTGCGCTTGTTGCACACCACCGCAGGGACCTTGAGCAAAAAGTCGGCGAAGTTCTCAAAGTTGCCGCGCTCCTGCCGGGATTCCACCAGACCATTGACCACATTGGCGCCCACATTGCGGATGGCGCCCATGCCAAAGCGGATGTCACCGCCTACGGGGGTGAAGTTCAATGCCGATTCATTGACATCCGGGGCGAGCACTGTAATGCCCATGCGGCGGCACTCATTGAGGTACAGCGCCAATTTGTCCTTGTCGTCCCCCACGCTGGTGAGCAGCGCTGCCATATACTCAGCCGGGTGGTGGGCCTTAAGGTACGCCGTCCAGTAGCTAATGACACCGTAAGCCGCCGAGTGGGCCTTGTTGAAGGCATAGTCGGAAAAGGGCAGCAAAATGGCCCAGAGCGTGGCAACGGCAGCGTCGGAATAGCCGTTGTCCATCATTCCCTGGTGGAAGCCGGCGTACTGCTTGTCCAGCTCCGACTTTTTCTTCTTGCCCATGGCACGGCGCAGGATGTCTGCCCGGCCCAGCGAATAGCCTGCCAGTTTCTGGGCAATGGACATGACCTGTTCCTGGTACACAATCAGCCCGTACGTACCGCCCAGAATTTCAGCCAGCGGTTCTTCCAGTTCCGGGTGGATGGGGGTGATGGGCTGCAGGCCGTTTTTACGCAGGGCATAGTTGGTGTGTGAATCGGCGCCCATGGGTCCTGGCCGGTACAGGGCCAGGACGGCGGAAATGTCCTCAAAGTTATCGGGGCGCATGAGCTTGAGCAGCCCGCGCATGGGGCCGCCGTCGAGCTGGAAGACACCCAGCGTGTCACCGCGGGCCATGAGCTCGTAGGAGGGTGCGTCGTCGAGCGGCAGCTGCTCAAGGTCAAGGTCGGTGCCCTTGTTGGCCTTAATGTTCTCCAATGCATCGGTGATGATGGTGAGGTTTCGCAACCCCAAAAAGTCCATCTTAATCAGACCCAGGCCCTCGGCGGTGGGGTAGTCAAACTGCGTAATGACCTGGCCGTCCTGGATGCGGCGCATGATGGGGATGACATCAATGATGGGGTCCGAGCTCATGATCACACCGGCCGCATGCACGCCCCACTGGCGTTTGAGGCCCTCTAATCCCTTGGAGAGCTCGAAGACCTTGGCGGCCTCGGGGTCGGTGTTCATCAAGTTGCGGAAGTCCGCCGCCTCGCTGTAGCGCTTGGCCTCGGGGTTTTCAATGTCATTGAGCAGGATGTCCTTGGCCATGACGGCCGGGGGCAGGGCCTTCGTGAGCATTTCGCCCATGCTGAAGGGGTGGCCCAGGACGCGGGAGGCATCCTTCAACGCCTGCTTGGTCTTAATGCTGCCGTACGTGACGATCATGGCAACACGCTCGTCGCCATACTTCTCCGTCACATACTTAATGACTTCGTGGCGGCGACGGTCATCGAAGTCCACGTCAAAGTCGGGCATGGACACGCGTTCCGGGTTTAGGAAGCGTTCAAAAATGAGGCCGTGGCGCAGCGGGTCCAAATCCGTGATGCGCATGGCGTAGGCCACCATGGAGCCGGCTCCTGAACCACGGCCGGGGCCTACCCGGATCCCCTGGTCCTTGGACCAGTTGATGAAGTCAGCCACCACCAAAAAGTAGCCGGGGAAGCCCATGCGGTTAATGACGTCAAGTTCATAGTCGGCCTGTTTGCGCACGTCGTCCGGGATCCCCGCGGGGTATCGGTACGCCAGGCCGGCGTCGACCTCCTTGACCAGCCAGGAGGTTTCATCCTCCCCGGGTGGGCAGGGGAACTTGGGCATGTAGTTGGCATTGGTGTTGAAGGAGACGTCGCAGCGCTCGGCAATGAGCAGCGTATTGTCGCAGGCTTCGGGAAGTTCGGAAAAGAGCGACCGCATTTCCGCCGCGGACTTCAAGTAGTAGCCACTGCCGCTGAAGGCGAACCGTTTCCCGCCCTGATCATAGGTGGGTTCGGTCAGGGTGGAGGCCGATTGCAGGGCCAGCAGAGCCTCATGGGCTTTGGCGTCATGTTCATGCGTGTAGTGCAGATCATTGGTGGCGACCAGGGGAATGTTCAGTTCCCTGGCCAGCCGCAACAGGTCTTTGGTGACGCGGCGCTCAATGTCCAGCCCGTGATCCATGAGCTCGCAAAAGTAGTTTTCTTTCCCGAAAATGTCCTGGAACTCCGCGGCGGCAGCCTTGGCCTCGTTGTATTGGCCGAGGCGCAGCCGCGTTTGCACCTCACCTGAGGGACAACCGGTGGTGGCAATGAGACCCGGGTGATATTCATTGAGCAGTTCGCGGTCAAGCCGCGGATATTTGCCCATGGGCGAGTCGAGCGAGCCAATGGAGGAGGCACGGAACAAGTTGCGCATGCCCTGGTTGTTATAGCTCAAAAGCGTCATGTGCGTATAGAAACCGCCGCCTGAGACGTCATCTTTCTTCTGCGATTCATCAGTGCGCCACTTGACCCTGGTTTTATCGCTGCGCGCCGTTCCCGGGGTGACATAGGCCTCCACCCCAATGATGGGCTTAATGCCTGCATCGGTGGCCTTGCGCCAAAAATCAAAGGCGCCAAACAAGTACCCGTGATCGGTGGTGGCCAGGGCCGGCATTTCCAGCCGGTTGGCTTCTTCGAACAATTCCGTCAGGCGCGCAGCACCGTCCAGCATGGAGTATTCAGTGTGCGTGTGAAGATGGACAAAACTGTCAGTCGATGAACTAGCCACCCCACCATCCTACGTCGCCCCGGGACCGCAGACGCGGGCCCACACGCCCGAGGGGCACAGGCGGCAGACACGCCAGCGGCTGGAGCCGGGGAGGGCGTGGGGACTAGTGATCTCCGCGCAGGTGATCCAGGGCATAGCTGAGGTCCTGCGGGTAGGGGCTGGTGACACTGACCCATTCCCCCGACGACGGGTGCGTGAATCCCAACTTCTGCGCGTGCAACCACTGCCGGGTCAAACCCAACTCGGCAGCCAGGACCGGGTCGGCGCCGTAGGTAAGGTCCCCTGCGCAGGGGTGGCGCAATGCGGAGAAATGCACCCGGATTTGATGGGTGCGCCCCGTTTCCAAGTGGACCTCAACGTGGGCGGCCTTGCCAAATGCTTCCAACACCTCGTAATGGGTGATGGATGGCCGTCCGCCTTCGAGCACGGCGAACCGCCAGTCATGACCTGGGTGCCTGCCAATGGGGGCGTCGATGGTTCCCTTCAACGGGTCAGGCAGTCCCTGCACCACTGCGTGGTACACCTTCTCCACCGTGCGCTCACGAAAGGCCTGCTTGAGGTGGGTGTACGCGAGCTCGGTCTTGGCCACCACCATGGCACCGGAGGTGCCAACGTCGAGCCGGTGCACAATGCCTACACGTTCCGGCGCCCCCGAGGTGGAGATGCGGAACCCCGCGGCCGCCAATCCCCCCACCACCGTGGGTCCGACCCAGCCCGGGGATGGGTGTGCGGCAACGCCGACGGGCTTGTCGACCACCACAAAATCGTCATCATCCAGGAGAATATGCAGACCCTCAACCGGCTCCACCAGCACTTCCAGCGGATCCCTGCGCTCGGGGATGGTCACTTGGACGCTGGCCCCGGCCCGGAACTTCTCACTTTTTCCCAACACCGAACCGTCCTGCAGCACATTGCCCTCAGAACACAGCAGGGCCGCTGCGGACCGTGAGATGCCCAACAGGGCCGCCAGTCCGGCGTCGGCCCTCCTGCCAGCTGCCTCTGGAGGTACTGTAAACGATTCAGTCATTCTGGGACTCCTGGTCAGCAGCCACCGGCTTGGCGGCAGCCTTGGCTGGAATTTTGCGGCCGTCCACATTGATGCCCAGCAGGGTCAGTATGCAGATGGTGATCACGCCGCCCACCACGGCCATGTCGGCCATATTGAAAATGGCAAAGTTGGGGAAGGAAATGAAGTCCACCACGTGGCCCATGCCAAACGACGGCGGCCGAAACAGCCTGTCGGTGAGGTTCCCCAATGCACC
>JBBSSM010000076.1:0-7367 GCA_038242155.1 Actinomycetales bacterium
CCCCAAGTCAGCAAGGGTCAGGCCAGCAAGCCTCGTATGGGGCCGGCAGCGCCGGTGCCACCGTGTGGGCAACCCCGCCCACGTTTTTCGCAGCCGCCCTTCCGGATCTCCGCTCGGCTTCCAGCGCTTTCCGTTCCGCCCGTACTGCCGCTGCCGCCCTGTTTGCCGGATGGGCCGCCATAGGGCTTGGCTTTGATCACCCGTGGTGGGCCACCATGGGTGCCGTAGCCGCATTGCAGGGCATGAACTACGCGGTGACTGTGGAACGCAGCGTCCAATGTTTGGTAGGCAACGTGGTGGGCGCGGCAGTGGCCCTGGTGTTACTTTCGCTTTCGCTGGGTTTTTGGCCGTCGGTGCTGTGCATAGTGGTTTTCCAAGTGCTGGCCGAACTTTTGGTGTTGAAAAACTACACCTTGAACACCATTGCCGTCACTCCCGTGGCCTTGATCATCACTGGTTTGGGTTCCGCGCTGGAGCCAACGGCCGCCCTTAGCCGCGTGGCGGACACCTTGGTGGGCGTGGTCATTGGAACACTGGTGGCAGCCGTAAGCATTTCACTTGCCGACCGCCACCACGTCGTTGACGCTACGCCTGCAACTTCAACTCCATAGCCTGAGCCAGGAGCTCAAAGCTGCGGAGCCGGGCTGCACGGTCGGTAACTTGCGTGGCAACAATGAGTTCGTCGGCATTGGCCGTCGTGGCGAAGTCCTGCAAATATTCCCGCGCCACGTCTGGAGTGCCCACGGCCGCGTAACGGAACATGGTGTCCACCTGGTGGCCGGCCGGGGAATCCAGCAGCAGATCCATTTCCGCATTTGTAAACGTTTGCCCGCGGCCCACCAGGGAGGCCACCCGGCGTCGTCGGGCATCCAGGGACAACTGCTCGGCATCTTCCTGGGTGTCAGCCACGATGGCATTGACGCCGGCAATGACATACGGCTCGGCGAGCGCATCCGAGGGCTTGAACTCGCGCCGATACGTGCGTACGGCATCTTCCAAAGCCTGCGGGGCAAAGTGCGAGGCAAAGGAGTACGGCAATCCCAGTGCTGCTGCCAGCCGCGCCCCAAACAGTGAGGAACCCAAAATGTACAGCGGCACGTTGGTGTCCTTGCCGGGATAGGCATTGACGCCGGAAATACGGGTTTGGCCAGCAAAATAGGCCTGCAGTTCCTGCACATCGGAGGGGAAGGTGTCAGCGGCTGCAGGGTCGCGGCGCAGGGCACGCATGGTGTTTTGATCGCTGCCGGGCGCCCGGCCCAAACCCAGGTCAATCCGGCCAGGGTGCAGGGTTTCCAAGGTGCCAAACTGCTCTGCTATTTGCAGCGGCGAATGGTTGGGCAGCATAATGCCGCCAGCGCCAAGGCGGATGCTCTTGGTCTGGGCCGCGACGTGGGCAATCAGCACACTCGTGGCGGAGGACGCGATGGAAGGCATGTTGTGGTGCTCGGCAAACCAAATGCGCGTGTACCCCCACCCTTCAGCCTGCTGCGCAAGTTCCACGGAGGAGGTGAAGCTCGCGGCAATGCCGTCGTCGCCCACGTGGGCCAGATCGAGGATGGAGAGGGGCAAAGTCATAACATGATGCCTTTCAAAAGAGGTTTTCATTAGCGCCAACCCACAGCCGGTTGTGGATATTTCCATCAGTGGGCTGACTCACTGACGTCTTCGAAGGTTCAAGCAGGGGCAGGGAGGCTGAGCCGTTCCAGGGCAGCCACTGCTGCCGCCCGTCCTGCCCGGTTGGCTCCCAGGGTGGAGGCCGACGCCCCATAGCCCACCAGCAGCAGACGCGGTTCACGGGTCACCCTTACGCCTTCCAGGACGACGCCGCCGCCTGGTTCACGTAGTTTCAGCGGCGTGAGGTGATCCATGGCAGCGCGGAAACCAGTGGCCCAGAGAATCGCGTCCGCAGCGAAAAAGCCGCCGTCGGCAAACTCCGCACCATGGGCCGTGAGCCGCTGCAAAGGTCCCCGGGAGACAAGCGTTCCGGCGGCAATACCGGCCCGGTACTGCTCCGTGAGCGGCAGCCCCGTCACACCCACCACGCTCAACGGTGGCAGCCCGGCCGCGGTGCGCGCATTGACCCGGGCTTCCACGTCCCTCCCCCAGTCCGCATCAAATGGCCGCGACGTGAATTCCGGTGGCCGCCTCGTGGACCACGCCGTCTCAACCCCGGCCGCCGCAAGCTGCAACAGGAACTGCACGGCGGAGGTGCCGCCACCCACGACTAAAACGCGCTGCCCGGCAAACTCGGCCGCGGAGCGGAAATCACGTGTATGCAACTGCCGTCCGGTAAATTGTTCGACGCCGGGATAGTGCGGCCAGTGCGGCTTGTCCCAGGTGCCCGTGGCATTGATGACGAGACGGGTGACAAACTTCCCCTGATCGGTCTCCACGACGAGAGGCCGGCCAGAAGAGGAGGAGGTGACGGCGTCGTGCGTGGCATCGACGGGACCTGCACGTACCGCGTGGACCTTGACCGGCCGGCGCACGGGCAGGCCAAAGGTCTTCTCATAATCACCGTAGTAACGGCCCACCACCGCGGACGCCGGCTCGGCACGATCCGACGGCGGTAATTTCATGCCCGGCAGATCATGCACGGCATGCGCTGCCCCCAAGGTCAGCGAACTCCAGCGATGCAGCCAGGCCCCGCCGGGCGCCGGGTTGGCGTCCAGCACCACAAAATCAATGTTGGGCCGAAGCCCCTGCCGGGCAAGGTAATACGCGGCCGAAAGCCCGGCCTGCCCTGCCCCAATGACCACCACATCAAGCATTGTTGCCTCCCGGATTGTTGCCACCCAGGGGTAAAACCGACCCCGCGCCGCCGCTATTCCAGGTGTGCCGCACGCAACTGCTGCCGACGTCGCAATATCCCACTGTCCACGGCCCACACCATGAGGGCGCCCACTGCGTAAGCCAGCAGGTCGGGTGCGGAGAAGGTGGTGCCAAAGACCAGGCGCGACGGCGGGAAAATCACGGCGAGCTGTGCTGGAAGGCCGGTCAGCTGGGCCAACTCAATGAGCGCGCTGATGGCAAAGGCGGCCACCGCCACCAGGTACCGGGCAGTCTTTGGGGACAGCAGTGCCAGCAGCAGATATACCAGGACCGTATAGAGGGCATCGGCAAAGAGCGGACCAAGGTCGCCGGGGACCAGAAAGTGCACCGCCAAGCCCAGCGCAGTCACGCAGACTGCCGCCAGGAATAAGCCACGGCGAAGGGAAGTGAAGCGTTGGGTTGCAACCATGAGCCTGAGTCTAACGGCGGGTGATGAGGGAATTTCAAAATGGTGCCTGCATAACAATTACGCCTGCGTTCCTGGGTGCGGTAACGGTTCGCAGCAATTTTTTTAATACCCGTGCAATGCAAAGTGGCGGGTCGTAGCGTTATATCTCCCGTATGTGGGTATTTTTCCCGTCCTAAGAAGCTGGTTCGCATGAAATTAATTAGATCCATCCTGGCAGTAGTGGGGTTGTTGGCTGCATTTCTCATAGCCGGGCCCGCGCCGGCTCAAGCCGCACCCTATTGCGGCATCACGTGGGGCTCGGTTGCCAAGTCAGCCGGTGTTGCTTCCAGTGCCACGGTTTCCAATGTTCGTACCGGGCAGCACGCCTGCTTTGATCGGCTCGTCATTGATCTGCAAGGTCAGGCCAACGGATACACGGTGGCCTACGTTCCCTCCGTAACGATGGACGGCAGTGGGTTCAACGTGCCATTGCGTGGCGGAGCATTTCTTCAAATAACCGTCGATGCACCGGCGTACGTGGGCGGCGCCTCGACTTATCTCCCGTCCAATCTGAATGAAGTCAGCAATGTGGCTTGTTATGCCACCTTCCGGCAAGTCGCCTGGGCCACCAGTTTCGAAGGCCGCACCACGCTGGGTTTGGGTGTGCGTGCGCTTCTGCCCTTCCAGGTGCTGGTGCTGGCGGGGCCCGGTGATACCACTCGTATTGTCGTGGACGTGGCTCATTCCTGGTAGTTGCTGCAGGACTCAGGTGCCGCCGTCGGGCTTTCTCGAAAAGTACGACGGCGGCACCTCCTTTTGCTGCCGTCGCCACCTCAGCTGAATACGGGGGAAACCAACTTCCCAACGCGCAAATATTCTTGGTTAAATACCGTAAAAGTCTGGTGTTGCGGGAAGGAAATTGTTAGAATACATATATGGGTAGTTTTCAGGATTTCCCGTTGGACAGGGACGATTCATCCACCACAGCAAGTGTGGCGGACCTCATCGATGGACTCCCTCTTCCCACTGCTGACTTAGTCAATGGTGCTTTGGATTCCCTTTCTGGATTGCCTCCGCTGCCTGTGCCGGGTGAGGCGGGGTCGTGGTCTTCACTCGATGCCGTGCATGTGTTGATGAATGATTGCCTTGGTACCGCGGGGGCCTTGCGCAGGCATCAAAACCGGTGCGCGGCGTTGCTTGCCGTCTCAGTGGAACAGTTGGAAACTGTGACAGCGGCTGAGGGCGGATTGTTGAACCTGAATCCGTGGCAGCGTGGGATGTTGCTGGAGCAAACCCGTGCTGAACTGGCCCTGATTTTAGGGGTTTCCGAGGGTGCTGCCAGCCGATTAGTCAATCACGCCACCTCCTTGGTTCGTAAGCTTCCCGCGACTTTAGCTGTCATGACCTCTGGGGCATTGGGCTGGGAATACGCTGTCATCATTGTCGAGGAGTGCCAGCTCCTGCGGGCTGCCGGTGTGGAGCAGTCCATCATTGACGCTTTTGAGCAAGCCCTTTTAGGGAAGGCCGACGGCAGCAAGCTGCCGAATTTCCGGGAAAAAGCGCGCCGCTTGCGGGAAAGGCAATACCCCGAAACAATCCCGCCGCGGACAAAACGCGCATACAAAGACCGCCGGCTTGGACTGACCCGCAGCTCGGACGGGATGTCATGGCTCAGTCTTTACGCCCCGTCCCCTGCCCTGGAAGCGGTTTGGGACCGGTGCACCCTCACCGCTCAAGCAGCGCAGGGCCCCCATGAAAGCCGCACCCTGACTCAACTCCGCGCCGACATTGCCGCAGCCCTGCTGCTGGGCCAAACCATGGCTGAAAATCACATTAACAGCCCCGCCCCCGCAAATAGTAATGCCGGTACAGCGGTCACCACCGGCCGGGGGGACGGCAGGGAAACGGCTGGTGGGCTGGGGTCTGCTGGTGTTCAGTGTCCCCCACCAGCGGACGCCACGGACGCCACGGACGCCACGGACGCCACGGACGAGTGGTTCCCACCCCCAGCGACTGAACCGCTGGCCACTGACCTGCCCCCGGACCCGGGCACGGAGGATTTCACTCTTGCGGAGGGGCAGATCCCTGTTTTTGACGACCCCGACTATTCAGCACCCCATTACACCGAACCTTGGGTGGCGGATGACACAGCGAATGCCCCAGGTTATCAACCCATCTCCCTAGCCCCCAGTCCAGGGGAGAACTCTGCCCGGCATGGTGTGGTGGAAGCAGAGCGGTTCCCGCCCCTGCCGCAGGTCATGCCCGTGGTATTGATTCCGCTGATGTCACTGCTTGGGTTTACCAACGAGCCTGCATGGATGGAAGGGGCCGGTCCCGTCAGCGTGGACGTCGCTAAACGCCTGGCCGAGAAATCTCCCAGCCTGTACAGGTTGATGGTGGATCCAGTCACGAACAAACCCCTGGATACGGCAGTCGATCAGTACAGAATGACCAAGTCCCTGCGGACCATGCTGCGCATCAGGGACGAATACTGCCAGTTCCCCGGCTGCCTCGCCAAAGCAGCCACCGCGCAAGTTGACCACATGACAGCGTTTGCACAGGGTGGGAAAACCACACCTGCAAATCTGGAACATCTCTGCAAACGCCACCACCACATGAAGCACTTCAAGGACGACAAAAACCGGCATGGTCAACCACGCTCGGTTAACGAGCCAGAACGGGCCAGCCTGCGGCTACGCGGGTGGACACCTCACCGTGAGTCCGACAGCCGCATCTCCTGGACCTCGCCCACCGGCAAGTATTACCCGCCAGAACCCGATTACACGCAACCGCCGGCCTACCCCAGGTGGCTCAAAAAGCACCTCGCTCAACCACCTCAAAATCCGGACAGTGAAGAGGGAAATGAAGCGGAAGAATGCCGCTACGTCGACCCCGAGTTTGATGATGACTGGGATGCGGCGGATATCACTGAACCCACCAGCGTCTACGCTGCCGAAGACAATGAGATCAGCTGGCAAAGGACCATTCAGGAATTCCAGCAACACCCGCTTCGACACTGAACCGCACGAATTCGTTATGCGGGCGTAGGCGCGAAGTTCAGCAGGCTGTTGAAGCTGTAGTGGTGGATGCCAGCTGGCGGAATAGGCAGGGCAGCCAGGTCGGCGGTCAGGTTTTGCGGGTCATAACTGACGCCGCCCAGCAGACGCAGCCCCAGCGCACCCTTGCCGCTAATAAAGCGCAGGGAACTGCCCACACCAATCTTTGTCGCTAAAGAAATGAGTTTGGCGCGGGGAACAGTGCCGGCAACACCCGCCCACACGGGCAGCATGATGCCTGCGCGTCGTACCTTTGCCATGTAACTGGCAATGGGGTCTGCGGAAAAACACATTTGCGTGACGATGTAGCTTGCCAGCTCGGCTTTGGTCAACAATGACTTCAGCAAAAGCTCGTCAGCAATGCTGGGATGTCCTTCGGGATACCCGGCAATACCCATCGTTAGAGAGCCGCCACTGAACGCGGCCACGTCCACCATCAGCTGGCCGCTTGAGGCGTAGGGACCTGCGGCTTGAGCGCTGTCACCGCCAATCGTAAACACCTCGTGGATGCCCTCTGCACTGCACTGGCGGACAATCGTGGCCAATTGCTCCCTGGACCCAATGGCCCGGGCCGCAAGGTGGGGCACCACTGTGTATCCGCTCTGGGCAAGTTGCACGGAGACCGCCATGGTCCGGGCAATGCCGTGGTGCGGCAGACAGGTGACGGTGATGGTGGTGCTGCGGGGCAGCTGCGCCAGCACCGCATCCACAATGCCCTGGGTGGGAATAATTTCCACCCGGGCAGGCATGGTCGCAGGCATTGCGGCAGGTACCCCGTGATCGTTCATGGTCAGTCGACGCTGATGAGGGAGGCGGCTTCTTGGCGGGTGTGCCCGGAGTCTTCGATGCCGTCGGCGATGTGGGCCAGGTGCGCAGGGATGTCAAGACCTTTTTTACGCATCGCCGTGGCCCAGAGCCGTCCCGCCCGGTAGGAGGAACGCACCAGGGGGCCGGACATGACACCGAGGAAGCCGATTTCCTCCGCTTCCTGGTTAAGTTCCAAAAATTCCTGCGGCTTCACCCAGCGATCCACCGGCAAATGCCGCTCCGAGGGACGCAAATACTGGGTGATCGTAATCAAATCCGTCCCG
>JBBSSM010000077.1:0-7318 GCA_038242155.1 Actinomycetales bacterium
ATGATGGCCAGCACAATGCCACCGATGATTCCCAGGGTGTCTGCGTTTTCTGTTGCCTGGTTTGCGGCATCCTGGGTGCTGGAGGTGTTGGCGGCCCCCACACCAATGCCAATGGCTGTGGCGAGGGCGCTCAGTAATACTGTCATTCCAATGGCTGTCAACCAGCCAAAGAAAGCCGAGCCCCACTTAATGCCGCCAAAGCGGGCTTTTTCGGCGGCAACGACGTCGTTCCTGAGTCCTCTGGGGGTGCTTGCCCCCGCGTTGTTTCTCTCGTCCATGACATGTCCCTATCGCTGATAGATCACTAAATCTGCTGACGTACCGATTACCGGTTTCCCGTAATTCCCGCGGCCGCCGAAGCGGTGCGGGAATCACGGGAAAAGAACTCTTCTTCGTGGTTTCCCCCGAAGCCGTCGACGCCGCTTAGCGGTGGTTTTTGCCGTCGCGGTGGGTTTTGCCGTCACCCTCGAGTTCAATTTCTTCCTTGCGGACTTCCTCGGTGACGGTTTCCTGCTCGGTAACCGTTTCCGTGCCCAAGCGCACGCGCTCCACCGGGACGGTTTCCTTCTCCACCACGGGGCGTTCGGCGTGGAGGATCACTTCGTGTTCCTCTTCGCTGATGTCTGCTCCGCTCATCGCGTCCCCGACATTGGCGTCAGTGATGGGTTCGCGTTCCAGACGGACTTCCTCGTGCTGGACTGGGACGGTGGTGGTGACGTTCTCGGTCACCACGTACTTGCGCAACCGGGCGCGGCCGGACTCCTGACGCTGGGTGCCGACGCGGAGCTGTTCCTCAGAACGGGTGATGGCATCGTCGGTGGTGGGACCGGAAGTGTCATGTCCCACGGTCTCCCGTGAGCTGTCATAGCCGGCAGTGCCCTGTGCGGAGGTGTCATTGGAGGTGCTGCGGGTCGTGGTGGTTTCACTGTAGTTGCCAGTGCCGGCCTCGGAGAGTTCATAGTAGCTGTAGAGACGGCTTTCCTCGTCCGGCTCCAAGTGGCCATCCGGTGCTACGCGGGGGGCGTCCTTGACCTTGTCCTTGCCGTAGGGAACGGCAATGTCGTCACCCTGCTGGGTGGCATCCTGAAGGGGAACGAAAGACTCGGACGTACCGAAGAGCCCTGTTTTAACGGTGACCCAGGAAGGCTCCTGGGTGTGGTCGTTGAGGTAAATCTGTCCAATGGACCCGATCTTTTCCCCGCTGGCGCCAACGACGTTGCCGCCGCCCGAAAGCAGTGCAGAAAGGCTGTCAGTGCTGATCATGCTGTTCTCCTTCTCGTACTGTGCGTAAGACATCAGTGTCATATCTCCGGCAAGAGGATTACCCTCCGACGTGGTTGGCAGCGTAGCTTGCCTAACCCACCGTTCGGGGGAGACCCTTCGACCTCGCCTAAACCCCATAGAACACCCTGGGCCTGCAGAAATCAAGGGACCGCGTTCACTCCTAGCGGACAGGGGGGCAGCTGCACGGTGAAATCACGCGGCGGAAAACGGGCATAAAAAAGATCCGCAGATGAGGTTTCCCCGTCTGCGGATCTTCCACTGCACGTGCGGCGTTATTCGCCTGCGGTGTCTGAACGGCCAATGATGGTCATGGGCACAAAGAAGGCCAGGGAGCACAGGCCAATGCCCAGGGCACCGGGGATGAAGGCGTGGGCAAAGTTTTCCAGGCTCCAGAAGGAGAAGGAAAAAATTCCGGCCAGGAACAAAATCAGGAAAATGGCGAACAAAATGGATGACTGCACAAGATTGTTCTCGCGCCGGTAACTGCTATTGGACATGGTTCCTCCTACCCCGACAAGTGGGGAGCAAAGTAAGTGCGCCGGTAAACTGACGCGGTGATCTACCCACGATCTTAGTACGAATTAGTAACCGCTGGTGCCTGCGCCGCCGGTAACAATGGCCACCCCTGAGCTGGTGCCAATCCGGGTGGCTCCGGCGGCAATCATTTCCAGTGCCTTCTCCCGCGTCCGCACGCCACCGGAGGCTTTGACCCCCAGCTCGGGGCCCACCGTTTGGCGCATGAGGGCCACGTCCTGGGCTGTTGCCCCGCCGCCATTGAAACCGGTGGAGGTCTTCACGAAGTCCGCCCCCGCCTCAACGGCTGCCCGGCAGGCCAGCACCTTCTCATCATCGCTTAAAAGCGAGGTTTCAATGATGACCTTCAGCACGGCATCCTCGGCATGGACCACCTCCGCAACGGCGGAAATATCCGAGATCAAGGTGTCCTTGTCCAGGGCGCGGGCGGCGGCAATGTCAATCACCATGTCCACCTCCTCGGCGCCGTCCATGGTGGCGCCGCGCGCTTCAAAAACCTTCACATCGGTATTGTGCGTGCCCAGCGGAAAACCAATCACCGTGCAGGTCAAAACCCCGGTTCCCAAGAGTGCCTTCTTGGCGGTTTCCACCCAGAGGGGGTTCACGCACACCGACTTGAAGTGATGTTCCGCGGCCTCCGCGCAAAGGCGGAGGATGTCCGCGCGGCTGGCCTCCGGTGCCAGGAGCGTGTGGTCAATGAAGGCAGCTAAATTTTCACTGGGTTCAGGGCCATTGGAGCTGCTGGGAGTGAACGGGGAGTTGGACGTCATGGAACAAACCTTCCGTGGTGTGGCTAGTAAGTCCATGGTGTCACATGAGCTGCACTTCACGTTGGCGGACGGCTGCGGGCTGGCAAGATACAGTGAAAGCACTTTTTGGTGGCCCTGGCGATCCGCGCCGCGCTGCAATACGGGGGAGATGATGTGAGCGTTCAGCCAGCAGCGGCGCAGTTGCGTACCAAGCCACGCAATGCGGCCCTCGATGGGATCCGCGGCGTGGCAATCATCGCCGTCATCGCCTCCCACTACGTCCCTGGCGGGTTCAAGGGTGGTGCCTTTGGTGTGCTGGTCTTCTTTGTGCTCAGCGGATACCTCATCACCACCTTGCTGCTGAAGGAATATGACGTCACGGACCGGATTAGGCTCGGGGCGTTTTACGCACGACGCGCCTTGCGGCTGCTCCCGGCACTGTACGTGTTTTTATTGCTCAGCCTCGCCTTGACATTCCTCTTTGGCACGGAGCTGCACATGGACCGGGACGGGGCGGTGGTGGGTGCCGTGCTCTCGTTCTTCTACGTGTTTAACTGGGCAGATTTCGCCGGGCTGGGGATTCCGCATTCCATGACGCCGCTGTGGACACTGTCAGTGGAGGAGCAGTTTTATCTCATCTGGCCGCTGCTGCTGGTGTTGCTGCTGGGCGTGCCGGCGCTCCAGCGGCGCCTGCTGGGCATTGTGTACAGCGCCGTAGTGGTATTTACCTTGCTGGGTGTGGTGGCTTTTTTCATGGTGGGTTTCCTTTCCTTTTACCGGACGTGGACCTGGATAGCCCCGCTGCTGTTGGGCGCGGCGCTGGCCATTGCCGAACGCCGCACCCGGGGCCGGTTTGGCGCGGGGCTGGCCCGCTTCTCACCCATGGCCTGGTGCCTGCTGCTGCTCCTGCTGGCAGTTCCGCCCAGCCTGGGCAGCGCGGTCACGTACCTTGCCGCCGTTCCACTGCTGAGCCTGGCCACCTGCGCCATCATTGCCCGCAGCACCGGTGACCGGGCCGCGCTATCCACGCGGATGCTCAGCGGCCCGCTGCTGGGCTACCTCGGCAGGCGTTCCTACGGGCTGTACCTGTGGAACCTCATTGCCCTGGAAACGCTGGCCCATTTCATTGGCAACCAAGTGGTGTTGCTGGGTTGTGCGCTCGCCGTCACCTTTGCCGTGACGGAAGCGTCCTACCGCTGGGTGGAGCTGCCGGCACTGCGCTGGAAACGAAAGTTTGAACGAGTGTCCCTGGCCTAGGGCACCAGCATGCACGTGGGCCTGGCGCTAAATGTTTTCCAGACCCAGCGCCGTCCGCACATCAAGCACGACGGCGGCTAACGCCCGTTGCGCCACATCCCGGGCCGGGACCAGCTGCGCCGCCGACGCCACCGGGACAATGACTTCCAGGTAGCACTTGAGTTTGGGCTCGGTGCCGCTGGGCCTGACAATGACGCGTGTGCTGTTCTGCGTTAAAAACGCCAGTCCGTCAGTGGGTGGCAGCTCCGGAGTGCCCACCGCCAAATCCAATGCCACCGCCACGGGGGAGTCATCAAAGTAAGTGGGGGAATGCGTGCGCAGGCGGGACATCATGTCGTGAATGTCGGCGGCGTCCTCCACCCGGATGCTGATTTGAGTTGAGGCATGCAGGCCATGCTCCAGGGCCAGCTCATCGAGCACATGAAAGAGGGTCCGGCCCGCGGCTTTTAGCCCTGCCGCCAGCTCGGCAATCAACAAACCGGCGGAGATGCCGTCCTTGTCCCGGACCAGGTTCGGTGCCACGCAGTAGCCCAGCGCCTCCTCGTAACCAAAGGACAAACCCGGAACGCGGGAAATCCACTTGAAGCCCGTGAGGGTTTGCATGTGTTCATAACCAGCTTTTGCGGCAATCTTGGCCAGCAGGCGCGAGGACACAATGGAGTTGGCGAAGACCGGCGCCGCCGTGCCAGCACCGGTTGCGGTGCCAGCGGTTCCCGTTGCCGTGCCGCCGCGCGTGACCAGGTGGGCGCCCAGCAGGGCACCCACCTGGTCGCCATGGAGCTGGTGCCATTGCCCCGTGGCCGGGTCGCGGACACCCACGGCCGCCCTGTCGGCGTCGGGGTCATTGGCGATCACCAAATCCGCGTCCACGTCACGGGCCAGCGCAAAGGCCAGGTCCATGGCGCCGGGTTCTTCCGGGTTGGGGAAGGCGACGGTGGGAAATTCGGGATCCGGCTGCGCTTGTTCAGGCACGGCATGGATGTCGGTAAATCCTGCACGCTCCAGCACCGCCAGCGCCGTTTCATGGCCCACCCCGTGCAGGGAGGTGTGCACGATCCGCAGGCTCCGCTCCGGAAATTTTTGGGCGTCTGCCAGCGCCGCTGCGGCCGAGACGTAGTCCTGCACCAGGTCCTGGCCCAGCACCGTCCAACCGTCGTCGGCCAGGGCAATGCCGGAGGTGTCACCAAATTCGGTGCCCTGCGCGACGTCGCTGATGTGCCCGGCAATCAAGGCATCATGCGGGGCCACAATCTGCACGCCCCGGGCCTCATCCGCCACTGCCCGGCCACCAAGATACACCTTGTAGCCATTATCGGCTTTGGGGTTGTGGCTTGCCGTGACCATGATCCCTGCTTCACAGGCCAGGGACCGCACGGCGTAGGCAAGCACCGGGGTGGGAAGCGGCGCCAGCATGAGGAAGGTTTCAATGCCGGCGGCCGTGAAAATGGCCGCCGTCTCCTGCGCGAATTCGCGTGAGTTGTGGCGGGCATCAAATCCCACCACGGCACGGGGGCGGTAGTAGGCGCCACCCACCGGGACGGGGCCGCCGTCGTGCTTCTGGGCCAAAGCCAGCAAGTGGGCGGCCACGCCGGCAGCGGCACGGCGCACCACCACCTTGTTCATCCGGTTGGGGCCCGGGCCCATGGCGGCGCGCAGTCCCGCGGTGCCAAAGTGCAGGTCAGCGGCAAAACTGTCCGCCAGCTCCGTGGGGTCGGCGTCGTCAATGAGGGCCTGCAGTGCGGTGGCCGTGGCGGGGTCGGGGTCGTGGGCCGCCCACACCCCGGCGGCTTCCTGCAGTGCTGCAATTTCCAGGGCGGTAACTGTTTGAGATGTGCTCTTTTGAACGTGTTTCACGCAACCAATGTATCCGCAGCCGTTGTGAAGTCCTAGAGCTTGGCGATGATGCCGGCCAGCAGCGCTGAAATGCGGGGGCCTGCGGCAGTGCCGGCTGCCAGGACTTCCTCGTGGCTAAGAGGTGTGGCGCTGATGCCGGCCGCCAGGTTCGTGACCAGTGAAATGCCAAACACCTCCATGCCCGAAGCACGTGCGGCAATGGCCTCCAATGCCGTGGACATGCCCACAAGATCGGCGCCAATGACCTTGGCGTACTGCACCTCGGCGGGTGTTTCGTAGTGCGGGCCGGTGAACTGGGCATACACGCCCTGATCCAGTGAGGCATCCACTCCCAGGGCGAGGCCGCGCAGCCGGGCCGAATACAGGTCCGTCAGGTCCACAAACGTGGCGCCTTCCAGTGGGGAAGCGGCTGTGAGGTTAATGTGGTCGCTGATGAGCACGGGGGTGCCCGGCGTCCAGGCCTCATTGAGTCCGCCACACCCATTGGTCAGGACCATGGTCTTGGCCCCGGCGGCCGCCGCAGTACGCACGCCATGGACCACTGCGCGTACGCCCCTGCCCTCATAAAAGTGTGTGCGGGCACCCAAAACCAGCACGTTCCTGCCCCCGGGGGTGCGGATGGAGGTCAATGTCGCCTTGTGTCCCACCACGGCCGGGGCGGAGAATCCCGGGACCGTTGCGGCGTCGAGCACTGCCGTGACCTCGCCAATGAGGCCGGCTGCTTCCCCCCAGCCGGAGCCCAGCACCACGGCAATGTCATGCTGCGCCACGCCCGTGTGCTGGGCAATGTGGGCCGCGGCCTGCGCTGCGAGCTGGTGCGGATCGGTTGCCAGGTGTTCTTGTTCAGTAGTCACGGAACCAACATACCGTCCAAGTGCCGGGTGCGGGATGCTGCTGGGACTTGGAGCAAAGCGCCGCCTAGGGAAGAATGAACAAGTGTGACCAGTCAACAAGATGTATTTACCCCCTTTGCCCTTCCCAGCCTCGCAATTTTAGGCGGTGGTCCCGGTGGTTATGAGGCCGCCCTGGTTGCTGCCTCCATGGGTGCCGAGGTGACAATTGTGGAACGCGCAGGGGTGGGCGGTTCGGCCGTCCTGACGGACGTGGTGCCGTCAAAAACCCTTATTGCCACGGCCGACGCCATGAACCGCAATGTGGATTCCGCCGAGCTGGGTGTCAGCTTCAAGGCCGCCGGTGACCCCAAGGAGGCCATCCGCGCCGACCTGCGCGCCATCAATGAGCGCGTGCTGCACCTGGCCAAGAACCAGTCACTGGATATTCGCCGCGCCTTGGAAGCCAAGGGCGTGAAAATTATTATTGGCACGGGCCGGCTCCTGGATAACCGCACCATTGAAGTGGACCGTGGAGAATCACATGAATTCGTCAAGGCTGATGCCATTTTGGTGGCGGTGGGTGCGCACCCGCGCGAACTGGCCACCGCTGCGCCCGACGGCGAGCGCATCTTTAACTGGACGCAAATTTATGACCTCCAGGAACTCCCCGAGGAGCTCATTGTGGTGGGCTCCGGTGTCACGGGGGCCGAGTTCGCCTCGGCGTTTAACGGCCTGGGTTCCAAGGTCACCTTGATTTCCAGCCGCGACCAGGTGCTCCCGGGGGAGGATTCCGACGCCGCCGCCGTG
>JBBSSM010000078.1:0-7110 GCA_038242155.1 Actinomycetales bacterium
CTGCCAGAATCGCGTTGTGGGCCGTGATCGTGTTTCTACTGCCTTTTATTGGTCCTGTTCTCTGGTTCATTGGAGGACGAAAGACATCGAAACCTGCCCGCTTTCTGACCTCCTGAATAAGGAAGCTGCCCAGCCTCCAGAACCCAACTACGAATCCCATAGCGAGAGAGTAGACAGTCTTGTCTGGTAGCGCGCCAAATTGCGGGGCAGTGGGGCATTCACCGCATTTTCACTTGGCGCGGATGCGAACAATTCATTGACAGAACTTTGAAAGCCGTTCAGTTCGGGTCAGGCTTCGGTCCTCGGATCCGTGTCCGTGTCCGTGTCCGTGGTGTAGGTTCCTATCAGATGGCCACATGCAAGGCCACCCCTGGTCGCCCGTTTTTGTCGGGTGACCAGTATTTGGTTGAAGGGAAGTTGAGATTCGGTTATGTCAGATGAATCCGCCCGCCGCGTAATACGCCTTTTTCCCGATTACGGCCACCGGTGGCCACTGTGGGAGAACAGTACTGCCGAGCGGCCAAGCAAATACACCATGGCGCCAGCAGACTTCGGGCTGTCACCGAAACTTACGAGTCGACTTCGCGCTTGGTACGATGCGTGGGATGCAGAGAACTTGTATGAAAACGGTTGGAGTTCATCGGAAAACGAAACCGCGTGGAAACAAGAGGGCGCCATTATTGTCGAGCAACTTCGCGAAGAAGTTAGAGTCTTCGCTGACGTGGAATACATCCCGTAGCACCCGTATCGATAAAAGACACCACGAGTGGCCTGTCAAGTTTCCCCTGTGGAACGGACTGCCGCTGATGACATGCGTCCTCGATCTGATAGATCGGCGGCCAGTCCACGACCGGCTTGCGGAACGGTATTGCTGATCAGTTCCGAAGGACTTTTTAGCCCGCTTTGGTTGGTAGATCCCGTCGCAGTGAGTTACTTGACGTCGCTGCAATTCTCGCGATGTACCTGTGGTCCGCTTATCAAGTCAGGTTCCGCATGCTGAATTATATAAACCAACGGCAGGTAAGATCCCGGTGCCTAAAATATTCAGTCAAGGAAGGCTACCTGCCGGCAGGTCATGAGCGTGCGTTTGCCAGCTTTCTAATTTCTTTCAGTTGGAAGGCGCCGTATACCGTGAACGCAGCCGAAGCGAGGAGGATCAGTATCCATAGGGTCAGTTCCGGTGCATTGTGAATAGCCATCTGAGGAATGCGACGTTCCGGCACGACGATCACACCTATGAAGGCACCGGCAATACCAAAGTAGCTGCCTGTCATGAATGATTTGTGTGCTTGGATTTTGCCTTTGATTGCCGCCCGGAGAGCAATAGTGACCGTGCAGAACGTAAAGATGGAAAGGCCGTGCAGCCATGTAAATCCGCCATCGATGGTGTAGATGCCAAATGATGTGAGAACAACGATGTACATACAGCCGACCCATGTACGTCCGACGAAGCGGTGGAGGGGACCGCCTTTGCAGCGACGCACCAGCTGGAACAGGCCAAAGATAAGCGAATAGCTTGCTGCGATGGCGTGCACAACAATGAGTGGTGCCCATGGTGAACCCAAAATTTTCCCCAATCGATGGCGCATCTGCGCCGATTGGTTACGCTACACCAGAAGCAAGCCAGAATAGATCAAGATCTGACCCCGGACGGTCATAAACGGGCATACGCAAATTTAGTTGCCCCTGTTGTCCCGCAGAACGTTCCGGTTACGGGCATATGAAGGCCGTGCAGGCGGGTATTGAAATTTGTGCAGACGACTTCTGAAAACGACAGCATGGAGTGATTCCGCGTCAAATGACCATCCCAAAAGTTAGTGCCAAAAGTGGCTGCGACTGTCCGCGTACAGGGCTAACTTTCGGTACGGTGCAAACATAAAATTGGATACGTACGGGTATTAACCACACAGCAAAAACTTAGGATGTTAGCTATTTACAGCTAGAAGCTGTAGGCGGGAATGTCCGCAATAATTACGTATGAGTTTCCCTGCACAGAAAATCCATTAAAAAAGTGTTGGGGCTTCCAGACCAACTCCCCTTATCAATGGGTCAGGAATATCTGAATTCCAGCCCTGTTCCAAGGCAGCATTCCGCAGGGCGCGGGGCCTGGCAGCAAAATTTTCATACCCTGCACTTCGCCTCCACAAGGTGATGTCGTTGGCATGGCGCTCGTGCCAGGTATTGTCAAGCAGGTTCTCCCGCCTCCGCAAGCATTCCAAGGCCCGCAGGAACGAGGTCGTTGCCACGGGCAGGGTGGCAGAATCAGCTAAACCCACCATTCAAAGCCACAAAAACCGTCAAACGAACTTAACAGTCACAACCGGTTAGAATTGAATCACTATGGCCAAAACCCCTGACTCTGCACAGAGCATCGCTGACGAACCCAAGCGCTCCCGCTTTTCCCGTGCCCCGAAGGCTGCCAAGCCCAAGAAGGTTAAAAAGCCCGGACGCATGAAGCAAATGGTGGACATCTTCAAGATGACCCGCCGCTACGATCCCATGGTTACCTGGATCATGTTGGGCGCCTTCTTTGGGCTCATTTTGGTTTCCATGCTCGTGGTGCTGCTGATCTCCCCCGGCAACTGGATTACGGGTTTGCTCATTGGCATTCCGTTGGGTCTGCTGGGTGCACTGCTGCTCATGTCCCGGCGTGCTGAACGTGCAGCGTATGCCCAAATTGAAGGCAAGCCCGGCGCTGCAGGTGCCGCGCTGAGTTCCTTGAAAAAGGGCTGGATCTTTGAGGAACAGCCTGCTGCAGTAAACCCCCGCACGCAGGACGTGGTTTTCCGTGCCATTGGCAGGCCTGGCATTGTCTTGGTCACCGAGGGCCCCAGCAACCGTGTCAAGGGTTTGGTGGATGCCGAACGACGTCGTTTGAACCGTATTTTGCCCAACGCCACCATTACCGTCATTGAGACGGGGAAGGGCGAGGGCCAGGTTTCCGTTGCCAAGGTCACTAAAGTCATGGGCAAGCTGAAAAAGGAACTGACCAAGGTTGAGGTCAGCGCCGTCAACAAGCGCATCACTTCCATGGGCACCAAGCTCCCCATCCCGAAGGGCATTGACCCGTACAAGGCCCGCCCCGACCGCAAGGCAGCTCGCGGACGCTAAAGACTCCAGGGTAGCAAAATGGCCCAGCAGCTATGCTGCTGGGCCATTTCTTTTGCCCGCCGCTGCGCCACGCCCGGTCAGCGCCGAACTAAAACTGTTTTCATGGCCTTATCGTGCAGTCCGCGATGGTCGGCGTCGACAATCACGGCCGGGATCACCAGACACAGCAACAGGGCCCGCACGCTCCCCGCCAGGAAGCCGGGCGTACCGCCGTCGAGCCTTGTCACGACAATTCCCATGATCCTGTGCCCAATGCTGTACCCAATGGTTCCCACCAAAAGTATTTGTTCCACGGCAAAGACAGCCAAAATGGCGTTGGGGTGGGCGTCGAAAAACGCCGCCGCTACCAGGTAAGCCAACCCCCAATCAATGCAGAGCGCCACGATTCGCCGGCCCGCCCGCGCCATGGAACGGGACCCTGATTCGGGGAGGCCCAAACGCTGGCCCGGAAATTTCGATATATTGGACGTGTCCGGGCCACTGAGCCAGGAACCTAAGTCTTTACGATTTACCACCCTTCAAGCCTACCGCCGCCTGGCAAGAGCCAGGCATGGATTAGGTGCGGAAGTGTGTGTAACGTGCCGGAAACATTTCCGACACTGTTCAGTAATGGCGTCGTTTTAGGCTGGATTTAGTTGCACAGGCACCCAAGCCGCATCCAGCCGGCCACCATCCCCCAGCGCCAAGGAGCAAAGATGTTCAAGAACGCGGAAGAAGTCCTCCAGTTCATCAAGGACGAAAATGTAAAATTCGTCGATATTCGATTCACTGACCTGCCCGGGGTACAGCAGCACTTCAATGTCCCGGCAAAAACAGTTGACCTTAATTTCTTTATTGAAGGTCAACTATTTGACGGTTCCTCCATTCGCGGATTCCAAGGCATTGCAGAATCCGATATGCAATTGATCCCGGACCCCAAAACTGCTTTTGTGGACACGTTCCGCAAGGAGAAGACCCTTGCCTTGAACTTCTCCATCGTCAACCCCCGCACCGGAGACCCGTACCACCGCGACCCGCGCGGAGTGGCCGAGAAGGCCGAAGCCTACCTGGCCTCCACCGGCATTGCCGACACGGCTTTTTTCGGCTCCGAAGCCGAGTTCTTTGTTTTTGACAATGTGCAGTACGAGTCCAGCCCCCAGGGGTCGTTTTACAAGATTGACTCCGAAGAGGCCGATTGGAACACCGGCCGGGAAGAAGTGGGCGGAAACCTCGGCTACAAGACTCCGCAAAAGGGCGGCTACTTCCCCGTAGCCCCCATTGACCACCAGGCTGATCTGCGCGACGCCATGTGTATTGGCTTGGACGCAGCAGGGCTGGAAGTGGAACGCTCCCACCATGAGGTGGGCGCCGCGGGCCAGGCAGAGATCAACTATAAGTTCAACACCCTGGTGCATTCGGCCGATGATCTGCAAAAGTTCAAGTACGTCATTAAGAACACTGCCTGGGCTGCCGGCAAGTCCGTAACCTTCATGCCCAAGCCCGTCTTTGGCGACAATGGTTCCGGCATGCACTGCCACCAGTCGCTGTGGAGCAATGGTGAGCCGTTGTTCTACGACGAAAAAGGTTACGCCGGCCTGTCCGACATGGCGCGCTGGTACATTGGCGGATTGCTCAAGCATGCCGCAGCTGTGCTGGCCTTCACCAACCCCACGGTGAACTCCTACCGCCGCCTGGTCAAGGGCTTCGAAGCCCCGGTGAACATGGTGTACTCGCAGGGCAACCGTTCAGCCGGTATCCGCATCCCCATCACGGGCTCCAACCCCAAGGCCAAGCGCCTGGAGTTCCGCGCACCGGACGCCTCCTCCAACCCGTACCTGGCCTTCTCGGCCCAGTTGATGGCTGGCCTTGACGGCATCAAGAACCGGATTGAACCCCCGGCTCCGATCGACAAGGACCTCTACGAGCTACCTCCGGAAGAGGCCAAGGACATTCCCAAGGCACCCGAATCCTTGGAATACGCCCTGATCGCACTGGAGAACGACAATGAGTTCCTGCAGGCCGGTGGCGTGTTCACCCAGGACCTCATTGATACCTGGATTGAGTACAAGCGCGAATACGAGATCAAGCCGCTCTCCCTGCGACCGAACCCGTACGAGTTTGAGCTCTACTACGGCTGCTAATTCGCGGCCTGCATAAAAACAGGAGGAGGGCCGGAACTTTCCGGCCCTCCTCCTGCGCGCTTTACGGGTTATTTATCCTTGGCTTCCTGAGCGGCGTCCTTGATGTTTTCGCCTGTCTCCTTGGCCCGGGCGGCGGACTCATCCGCAGCGCTTTGAGTCGGTTGTGTTTCATCACTGGTAACGCCACCAACCGAGTCTTTGACTTCACCGGCAGCTTCCTGCCCCTTGTTGCTGACCTTATCGCCGAGTCCCATGGGAACCTCCCTTAGTAATTAATGCACTGGATAACAAATGCGAAGTTACGTAGCCAAGCTGGCAATTGCCTGAGTACGGTGCCTAACGTTTCCCGAATTTTTTATGCACTGCCTGCTTGCTCACCCCAAGGCACAGCGCAATGGCTTCCCAGGAGAGTCCGGCAGCCCGGGCCCGGGCCACCATTTCAGACTCCGTCCGCGCCAGTTCCCTGCGTGCGGCCGCGACGGCGTACAGCGCCTCTGCCGGCCCCAGGCCTTCCGTATTGCCAAGCAATGTTTTCATTATGACACCCTCCTTGCGTCAACTCTAGTTGACTATCGGCTTGTCAGTCAACATGTATTGACGCCCGTAACGCGTGCGAACACTATAGCGGCGTGGCAGTGTGGCAGCGTGGCGGCTTCCCAGTGTGTTAAAACGTCCGGTGCATGATGTGCTGGGGGCCTGAGCGACCACCGAAGTAGCGTCCGCAGTCGGTGAAACCTGCTTTGAGGTATGCGGTTCGCCCGGCCGCATTGCGTTCATTCACCCCGAGCACCACCCCTGTGGCCGCTAATTGCAATTAAGCCGTTAGATCCCGGGCAAGCTCGACGGCGGCAACTGTTGCCGCAGTGCCATACCCGCGCCGCTGGGTACGGTGGTCCACGAGAAACCCGCGCAGCAGGATAGCGCTGCCGCTGTCAGGCCAACCGGTCTCGGCGGCGGCACCTGCGTGTAAAACTCCCATGCCAACAACGCCGCCGTCTCTTCCCGGGACGGTGATGGCAAAGGGGTGGCGCTGAGGGTCGGACAGTGCGTGGGCGGCCATGGCGGCTGGTTCCCCGACGAAGCTGTCCTGCCCGGGACCCACCTGCAACTTGGCAATGGCGGCCAGCAAGGTTCCGCAATCATCTGCGGGGAGTGGCTTAAGTGCCCGAAGGACAACTGTGGGGGCTGGAGTGGGCATGAGAAAACCCTACCGCGCAGTCAACGGGGCTTAGAAAATAGACCAGCCGGTCAATGCCGTGAATTGGTCAAGGGCTGCGATGCCGGCCACGGAATTTCCGTTCGGGCCCAGTGCCGGGCCCCAAACGGTAATGGAGCACCGGCCGGGCACAATGGCTACGATTCCGCCCCCCACGCCACTTTTTCCGGGCAAGCCCACACGGTAGGCAAATTCCCCCGCGGCATCGTAGGTGCCACAGGTAAGCATGACGGCATTGACACGCTTGCTTTGATTGGGGCTGAGGAAGGGCGTACCGCCGGCGGAGACCCCATGCCGGGCTAAGAACAAGGCAGACTTGGCCAGGTCCTCACAGCTCATTTCCAGCGCGCATTGATTGAAGTAATTGGCCAATACCTCATCCACCGGGTTCTCTAAATTGCCGTAACTGGCCAGTAAATGCGCCATGGAGGCGTTGCGATGGCCATGATCTGCCTCGGAGGCGGCAACCACGGGGTCAATGTCCAGGGCGGGGTTGCCGGACTCCAAGCGCATAAGTCCACGGACGGAGGCTGCCGCATCCCCCGTGAGGGTCAGCAATCTATCGGTGACCACCAGGGCACCGGCGTTAATGAAGGGGTTACGCGGGATGCCCTGGTCGGCTTCCAGCTGGATCATGGAATTGAAGGGGGTGCCGGAGGGTTC
>JBBSSM010000079.1:0-7041 GCA_038242155.1 Actinomycetales bacterium
CAGCCGGCGTTGCCGCCCGCATCATCCAACGCCTGCTGGCCATGACCGCCGCGGTTTGGCACAACGACCAAATCGGGGCAACCATCCGCCGCTCACTCACAGCCTACGACCACTGACACCTTGGAATTACTCATCTAGAGGCATCTTGACATCGGTGGCTGCAGCGGCACGTTCCCGACCTGCACCCTGAATGACTTTTGGGGTCCGCAGTGGGATCCGCAGAAATTTTACTAACTTTAGACCATGGGGAGTTGAGGGCACAACAACGACAGGCGCACCAAACTGCGTGCAGCAGGCAGGGGAAATCTCATAGGTGATGAAAGATCTCAACGCGGCAGGTGGCAGGGCCGACAAGCTGTGGGTGGAGGTGTCGGCGATTGGTCCTGCGGGGGAGAGGGTTCTTGGCGCCCAGCGGATGGCCGAGGTATTAGATGACAGCAATGGGATGGCGCTGAAGGGAGCGGCTGGGACTTTTTTGTGGTTGCCGTTTTGTCGGTCTCGATTGAGCGGAGAATTATGAGGCTCCGCAAGCAGCATTCTGAAACCGGCGGCGCATCCCCGTTCGAAGTGCTGAACCTTCTGGTCTGGGACGCGGAAAGACCAGAGCACCTTTTCGTCTCATAGGCATGATCGAGTCGGCGGGCGGGGGCCTTCCGGCTTTGTGACCTTCTCCTGTGGAACGTGGGCGAATGTCTTATATGTGAAATGGTAAGCATCTCGGAACCCTAAAGTTGGATCGGCGTATTCACCGTTAGGAAACACCTTGACGCAACTAAATCGAAGCGGGTCTGCGCGTTCTGTACCTCGATGGGGTGATGTCGCCACCGCTACACCCATGGTATGGATGTCGTCTACGATCGTGACGGCTGCACGAGTCGTTTCTTGCGGCAACCTGCTGTCCATCGGGTGTACCCGAACGAACAGGTCAGATGCCCCCAGAACAAGTGTCAATCAGGGTCTAGTTCAGTTATAATTAGACATAACTGACGAAGGATCTAAGTTATGACTGGACACAAAGGGCAGGTTGTTGGTTACGTGCGGGTTAGTGCCGCCGATCAGAATGAGGTACGGCAGCTCGAGGCACTTGGCCATGTTGACCGACTGTTTTCCGAGAAGGTCAGCGGGAAGAATACGGACGGCAGAGCCCAGCTCCAGGAGATGCTTATCTACGTCCGCGACGGGGACAAGGTTCGGGTGAAGTCACCGGATCGTCTGGCACGGTCCACGACGGATCTTCTTGTTCTCGTTGAGCAACTCAAAGCCAAGGGCGTTGCCCTGGAGTTCGTTGATAACCCGGCACTGAATACTGACACGCCCCAGGGGGAGTTCATGCTCACTGTCCTGGCTGCCATCGCGCAGTTGGAACGCAAAACCATCCGAGAGCGTCAGGCCGAAGGCATCGCCATCGCCAAAAGAAACGGCGTCTACGACCGGGTACCTAAGTTATCGTCGGAACAGATCCAGCTGGCGCGAGACCGGGTTGCCCAAGGTGTGCCCAAGGCCAAGGTGGCTAGGGATCTCGGCGTCTCGCGGCAGACGCTGTATGCGGCACTGAACGGCAGCGGGAAGTACGCGGAGGTGAGTTCATGAACGACGTTTCATGAACGGTCGTCTGGGGACAACTTCGGACGTGGCGGTGAATCGTCTGCAGGTAGCCCGAAAATTCGGGCGGCTTCCTTCAGGCTCAACTGGCAGTTCCAGGTTCCGACTCGCTGGCCGATTGCCGCGCCCTCCCGCTTGTCGGCAAGTAACGTTCCATGCAGAAGCGTTCAAATGTACCGTAGGAGCGGCCCTTGGGTCCGGAAAAGGAGACAAACATGGATGGTTTTCAACAACTGATTGAATCAGCCGGCCGTGTCGTCGATGCCGTTGGCGTGGCGGCCGTCATTATCGGAACATTGTTTGCCGCTCTTTTCGCTGTGTCCCGGCTTATTCGCCGCGAAAGCGACGTCTATCGGCAATTCCGGCGGTTCCTTGGCCGGTCCATTCTTCTCGGCCTTGAGCTCCTGGTCGCGGCCGATATTATCCGCACGGTAGCAGTCACGCCCACAATGGAAAGCGTCGCTGTGCTGGCAGCAATCGTGCTCATTCGAACCTTCCTCAGCTGGTCCCTGGAACTGGAGATCACAGGACGCTGGCCCTGGCAAAAGCAACAAGAAGGAGCGTCGCAAGAAGAGAAGGGCACCGCATAGTGTTTTGCCCATTGCAGGTAGATCCACGACAGAGTGCAGGCCGCTGGGCTGCATCGTCACCGGTTGCCGTCCCACGTGCTGTCACCCCTGATAGCACTTAAGGTGGCCGATTGCCGGACTAATTACCGGCGCGTGGGCACTGCCAGGCCTAGCTCTTTTCAAGGGGTACCGTGGGGCACATCTGTTAGTGGCTTGTTTTTCCTAAGCCGATTCTTTCATATACGGGCGGTTTCTGGGCCGCAGGCTCGTCCGCTTAGATGTCGCTGAGACCTACTCCTTGGTCATCTAGGCAGGGTGAACGTTTCCCTGCCGCGGGCCCGATGGAACGTAGACAGGTACAGGCGGGTCCCTTCATAGCTGGCATAACCACCCATACAAAGCGTTGCATCTTGTTGTAGGTACCAAAGTCCAGGACCGCACCGTCGAGTTTGGGTGCGAGCTCATGACTGACGCTGATGACGATTTCTTCGCGCTGCGGCAAGGCTCGGTCATCCCGGCTGCTGTCTCGGATAGCTCCCGGGCCACTGAGCGGGCAGCGAAGTAGTTTCTTTGGTTCCGTTCGCGAGAAGTACAGTCCCTGTTTGCGGCAACCGCCACTTCCTACATAGCAGTGCAGGGTTCCGCCGAACACCCTGACCATGACCAGAGCCTCCCCGGTAATGGTGAAGCTGCCGTAACCGGGGATCTGGGCCCGCACCTCTAGTCCGGCGGCTGCAGTGCCCGCGTCCTGGTGCTTCTTAGTGCCCATGCGGCTGGTGGATCGCGGCATGGTGTGTCGCCTCCGGGGAGGCCATCGGCTTGATGGTAAAGGCGTCAAGCTTTGGCAGGGCATGGTTTAGCCGGTGTTCGGCGGCATGGATGGTTTCGGCCACCTTGGACAACGCGGCGTCGGCGACAACTACAGTAGCGGCTCCTTGCAGCCGGTGACCCACCCAACGCAACTGAAGGCTGCTGACGGACAGAACACCAGGGGTTTTTGTCAGGACTGTCTCCGCCCCGTCCACAAGCTCGGGCTCGATCCCGTCCATCAGCCGGCGGCCAATGCTCTTGACCGTGCCCCATAACAGGACAATGATGGCCGCGGAAATGACCAGGCCCACAACCGGGTCCGCCAGCGGGAACCCCAGCATGACGCCGCCGGCGCCGAGCACCACGGCCAGCGAGGTGAACCCGTCGATTCGGGCGTGGACGCCGTCGGCCACCAACGCGGCGGAACCGATCTGTCGCCCCACACGAATACGGTAGATCGCCACGGCCTCGTTCCCGGCAAAGCCAATAACCCCGGCAGCCAGCACCCACCACAGGTTGTGCAGAGGCTGCGGGTTCAATAGCCGGTCGATGGATTGCCAGGCAGCGACGACGGCAGAAAGAGCGACGACGGCGACAATGAACAGGCCAGCGAGGTCCTCGGCCCGACCATATCCGTAGGTGTAGCGTCGGGTGGCGGCGCGGCGGCCCAGGATGAACGCAATCCACAACGGGACCGCTGTCAGTGCGTCGGAGAAGTTGTGGATGGTGTCCGCCAGTAGGGCCACGGATCCGCTGATGAGCACCACCAGGAACTGCAGGATCGTGGTGCCCAGCAATAGGAAGAGGCTGATCTTCAGGGCGTGGACGCCTTGGACGCTGGATTCCAAGGTGTCGTCAATGGAGTCTGCGGAGTCGTGGGTGTGCGGGACGAACAATTCGAACAGCCACCCCTTGAACCCAGTGTGGTGCTTGTGGGAGTGTCCGTCATGGTCATGGTCATGGTCATGGTCGGATTTGCCGCTGTCGTGCACGTGGTCGTGGTCTTGATCATCGTGGTGACGGTGGTCCGCCTGTCCGGTGAGGCTCATGGCGTCCTCTGGTCTGAGCGGTGGTGTGCGGGCATTCCGCCCAGGGCGTGCTCGGCCTGGTAAACGGCGTCGGCCACCAGTTGGCGGGCGTGTTCGTTCTCCAACCGGTACATGACCTTCGTCCCGTCCTGTCGGGTGGACACGATGCGAGCCAGACGCATCTTGGCCAGGTGCTGCGAGACCGATGCCGGGGATTTTTCCACCATCTCCGCAAGCGCCCCGACGGCCATCTCACCCTCACGAAGGGCCAGAATGATCCGTACCCTGGTGGCATCAGCCAACATGGCAAAGATCTCCACCGCCAACTCCACATATTGGCTGTCCACATCCAAGGTGCAAGACTTCTTATCTGCATTCATACGCACATAATGTCATTAAGGGACTACTCATGTCACATCGACCAGAACGGGTCAGGTTTTTGGGATCGACCGCCGACTGGACTCTAGACACATTCACGACGGTCCACGTCGACGAATGGGCTGCAGAGCGCAGTCCAAGAGGGAAAGTTTTCCGATTCCTTGGAACTGGAGCTGTCCTTGAATGGCAACTGTCAGCGTTTTTCAAATAATGGGAATCTAGTGCTGACCCGTGCTCCATTGACGCAAGATGCGTTTACGCAGGGTTAAATGTCATTCCTCCATCGGTGGAGATTTGAACTTCGGTGGTGGTGGCGGCCCAGATCGATGGGTTCCCTGGACTTCCTTGCACTGCTGTGATTGCCTCGACTTGTCCATTGATCTTTCCCGTGGCGGCCCACGTCTGCCCCCTATCGGTGGAGACGAAGACGCTGCCGTCAGGGGCGACACCGATGGCTTCCTTAGGGGCTTCCTTGGGGGAGGAGGCCCAGGCCACAAACTGAATGATCGGGCTGTTCAGTACGGGCTGCCACGTATTTCCGCTATCAGTGGATCGCTGCACCCCGTCCTCGGTGGTGGCCAACACCACCGTGGACGCTGGGCTGCCTGCCAGAACGGCGGGTACAAATGTCGTAGGGGGCGTGGTCCAGGCGATTCCGTCGGGGCTGGTACGCAGCTGACCGTCGAAGCCCACCAGTGAGCCGCCGCTGATGGTAAGTGCATGGAAGTCTGATTCACCTCCCAAGGAGGCCGATTCCCACGTTTTTCCCGCATCCGTGGATTGAATGAGTCCTACCGGGTTGGGCAGGGAAGAGTCAGGACCGGGGTGGCCGGAGGCGTAGAAGGTATCCGCTTCAGCTGTCGCGGTGAACCCCATCAGGTCGATGGTGGTCTCGCTGATCTTGACCGACATCTTTGTGGTCGCGTCGTAGAGACCGTCATGGGTGGCCAGCAGGATCTTGTTGGTGATCGGGTCCACGCTAATGGCGTGCACATGCCCAAAAGCGGTTGCTGCGGGTGTGGACTCAACGGCGGGCAGGTTGATGGTGGAACATCCAGCCAGAAACAGCGGAAGGGCCAATAATGCCACCACGGCGGAACGGCGGATAGGAAGAAGGGAAAAACCGGGTTGCACAGGGAACTCCAAAGGGGCGCAGGGAAGAGATGGATAAGCGGCGGTGGGTCCGAAGATGTTCAAATCCACCACCGCAAAAGAAAAGACTTGAGCAGCCCCTAGAGGGTGGCGAGCAAGTCTTTCATGTCCTTGATTTCGGTTTCCTGGGAGGCGACAATGCTTTTGGCCAGGGTGATGGCGTCAGCGTTCTTGCCGTCAGTGATCTCTGTTTTGGCCATTTCGACAGCGCCCTCATGGTGGGCGATCATCTGGGTCAGGAACAGTTTGCTGGCCTCCGTGTCCTGGGCTGCGGTGAGCTTATCCAAGTCCGCGGGGCTCATCATGCCGTCCATGGAATGGTTACCGGACATGGCCGTGGGCTCGCCCCAGCCCTCCAACCAACTGGTCATCTTCGAAATTTCCGGGTCCTGGGCTGCCTTGATCTCCTGTGCCAGTGCCGTGATTTGCGGATCAATCCCGGTCTTGGCGAACATGATGTCACTCATCTCCACGGCCTGGGCGTGGTGGGGAATCATCATCTGGGCGAACATCGTATCGGCGGAATTATGCTCCGCGCCCGTGACTGATGATGGTGTGGCAGCGCTTGAGCTTCCATGATCCATGCCGGGCATTGACCCGCCGTCTGTTGCTGTGGAGCATCCGGCCAGGGCGAGCAGGGCGGCAAAGAGGGTGGCTGTAACGGTTAGTGATTTTTTCATCATGACTGGTTTCCTTTTACTCAAACTTGTCAATATCTGCAGGCGCCCTCGTTGTCGAGGGCGCGTCAATGAGACCCGCGGAGGTTCCACGGGTTGATTCATCGGTTTACGTTCTGCTGATAGAGAGCTGAGTTAGGGAGGGCGGATCAGGACTGCGATCCGCGGACTTGTAACCAGGAGTCGCAAGGAAGGCCGCCCCTGCTGCCAGATAGGTGAGGGTTCCTGGGAGGGAAACATTGACCACGGTTGATCCTGGCAAGGGCACACAGCCCTGATGCATGTCCATGGATGCGTGACAGGCTGTCGGGGAGCATTCACAAAGCACCCCGGACTGGCTGGGTTCCAGCATGGAGGCCCCGCCGGTCGCCATATCCACATGATGTCCGTCCTGGGTGGCAACGGGGGCGGGCTGGGTCATCATGTTTGATGCCGTGCCCACACTGACCATGCAGGCTGGGGCCATGGACCCCGTCGGCATGCTGCTGATCACGTGCATGCCCAGAATTCCGCTAATAAGACAGAGCGCAATGAGGACCAGTCTGCTCCAGCGCAGAGAAGGCCGCATGGCGAGCAGTTCATGTCGAATGCGCATCACGGGTCCTTTCTGTCAGTGGGAGCGGTTGTGTCGCTGTGTAGTCTACGGGTGCAGACTG
Source organism: Actinomycetales bacterium (assembly GCA_038242155.1). Taxonomy (GTDB): domain Bacteria; phylum Actinomycetota; class Actinomycetes; order Actinomycetales; family Micrococcaceae; genus Specibacter. Next base: position 6,873 of record JBBSSM010000079.1, read on the forward strand.
GACGCATGCTGCAAGAGTGACCAAGACGCTAGTGCCCTGGGGCTACGACCCCATTGGTTGAGTTTCGTACGCGGTTTCGGGCGAGGCCTGCGGTGATCCAGGGGCATGAAGAGGAGGCCTGAGGTTTCGTGAGTCCTACCGTGCGTCGGCGGGGTTGAGTTTGAGGCGG
>JBBSSM010000080.1:0-6857 GCA_038242155.1 Actinomycetales bacterium
AAAGCAAACTACTACGCAAATTTACCCGTCATCAAACGATGGCACGAGTCCAACAAACGCTCCACCGATCCCGGGGCTTGGCAGGGGTATAGACCGTGACGGTTGTAAGGGATGCATGGCACTGGAGGAGTGGAGGAGTGGAGGAGTGGGGGAGTGTGGTTAGAGGCATCTGACCCTGCTGAACGGAGCCGATCCCAATCAGGGTGCTTGGAACTGGCCACCGGAGTTGCCGCAGTCTAATTCCTCAGGATTACGACGACGGCGGGGCGCCCGGGATTTCTCCGGACGCCCCGCCGTCGTCGTACTTCAGTCAGCCGTGGCTGTCAGGTGCAGCGCTAACCCACCGCACCGGCCAACAGGAATATCACCGCAGCAATGGCGAAGCCCATGACACCGATCAGGGTTTCCATGACGGTCCAGGTCTTCAGTGTGGTCTTGACGTCCATGCCGAAGAAGCGGCCCACCAGCCAGAAGCCGGAGTCATTGACGTGGGAGACCACCACGGAGCCGGCCGCCACGGCAATAACCAGGGCGGCAACCTGCATGCCGGTCAGGCCGGCAATGGCCACGGCCGGGGCTATGAGACCGGCGGTGGTGGTCAGGGCCACGGTGGCGGAACCCTGGGCAATGCGCAGGATGGCGGCAATCAGGAACCCTGCCAGGATCAACGGAATGCCCAGGTTGCCCAGAACGTCGGCCAGTGCCGCGCCAATGCCTGAGGCGCGGAGCACGCCGCCGAACATGCCGCCGGCGCCGGTGATCAAGATGACCGAACAGACCGGTCCCAGGGAGGACTCGAGCAGCTTCTCTATGGCGCCGGCGTCCTTGCCGCGGCGGGTGCCAAGCACAAATACGGCCACCAGGACTGCGATCAGCAGGGCGACAGGGGTTTCACCAAGGGTGCGCAGGACTTGGAACCACTGTTCGTTTTTGGTCTCGGCGGACAATACGCCGGAGGACGCAAGGGTGTTCAGCCCGGTGTTCATAAAGATGAGGACCAGCGGCAGGAGGAGCAGGCCGATAACGGTGCGGAAGCGTGGCGGGTTGGACTCGGCTTCGGGGCTGGCCTGGCCCAGGATTGCCGGGACCGGGAGGACCAGCTTCTTGCCTGTCCACAGGCCAAACAGGTAGGCGGTGACATACCAGGTGGGGATGGCAGTGATGAGGCCTGCGACCAGAACCAGGCCGATGTTCGCATCAAAGAAGGCGGCGGCGGCGACCGGGCCCGGGTGCGGCGGCAGGAAAATGTGCATTACGGAGAAGGCGCCGGCGGCGGGGAGGCCGTAGCGCAGCACACCCCCTCCCAAGCGGTGGGCCACGGCGAACACGACGGGCAGCATAACTACCAGGCCGGCGTCGAAAAAGATGGGAAAGCCGAAGATCAGCGAAGCGAGGCCCAGGGCGAACGGGGCACGCTTTTCGCCAAACACGCCTATCAGGTAGTCGGCCAGAACCTTGGCACCGCCGCTGGTCTCAACGAGGCGGCCGAGCATGGCGCCCAGGCCCACGAGGAGCGCCACGGTGCCCAGGGTTGTGCCGAACCCGTTGATCAGCACGGGAACCACTTGATTGGCGGGGATGCCGGTGGCGAATGCGGTGGCGAGGCTGATCACGATCAGGGCGACGAGTGCATGCATCCGCAGCTTGATGATCAGGAACAGCAGGACGACGATCGATGCTGCTGCAATGAGCAGCAGCGGTCCTGCGCCCAGTGTTTGGGTCCATCCTTCGATGACCATGGTTCTCCTTTGAACGGATTTATTGGGGGATTGGGAAATATTGGGCCGGCTCGATGGGCGGGCTTAGACGGCGCCGGTTTCCGTCTGGACGGGAAGCGCGACGCCGGTCAGCGTGAGACCAGCCAGCACGGCGGTGACAATCTCCTCCGGGGAGTTCAGAATGTTCAGATGTAAGCTGCCTGCGGCGAGTTCTTTGTGGGTCAGCGGTTCCAAAGTGGCCAGCTGACTCGGCAGGAGCGTGGGTGGCATAAAGTGGCCCTCGCGGCCCTGCATGCGCTGTTCAATCAGCTCGGCGCCGCCGTCGAGGTGGATGAACAGGACCCGGCCGTTCGCTTTGGCGAGCAGCTGACGGTAGCTCTGCTTGAGCGCGGAGCACGTGAGCACGGTGCTTTTCCCGGCAGCGGCGTGGGCGGTCATCCAGCCCTGGATTTCCTGCAGCCAGGGCCAGCGGTCCTCGTCCTGCAAGGGGATGCCCCGAGTCATTTTGTCGATGTTGGACTGAGGGTGGAACTCGTCCGCTTCGGAGCAGGCCCAGTTAAGTTTTTGGGTAAGGGCTGCCGCAATGGTGGACTTGCCGGAACCGGCAACGCCCATTACCACCAGGTGCGTGGCTTGATGCTGCATGTTTCAACTCCAAAAAAGACGCCGTTGGCCAGATGGGGAAAGTAGGTAGCGCGTCTCACAGTTAAGTGCGCTGAAAAATAAGGTACCACCATTTTGGACAAAAGATACTATCTTTTGGTGGCACAGGTCATACCTTTGTAAAGTTGCCGGTACGATTAAAGGGCGCGCGAGCGCAGAGGAAAGAAGGAAAAATGTCGACGGCGACAGTACCGGATGCGCAGGACCGCGGGGCATCTCCCGCCATGCATGAACGCGTTCTCGAGGCGATTGGCTCCGCAATCGCGGGTGGGAGCCTTCCTTCGGGAAGCCGGCTGACCCTCGAGGGCCTCCAGCAGGAATACGGGGTTTCCCGCACCGTCTCGCGGGACACCGTGAAGGTCCTGGAATCCATGAACCTGGTGTATTCACGCCGGCGGGTGGGCATTGTGGTCCAGGAGCGCAGCCTGTGGAATGTCTTTGATCCCAAGCTGGTGCGCTGGCGCCTGAACTCTGCCCAAAGCGATCTTCAATACAGCAGCCTTACGGAGCTACGCATCGCCGTCGAGCCCATAGCTGCTGCCGGCGCTGCCCGCCGGGCCAGCGCCGCGGAACGGGCCAGGCTGGTATTCCTGGCTGCAGAGCTGAGGCGGCTGGGAGAAGCGGGCGAACTCGATGCGTTCCTGGCAGTGGATATCGAGTTCCACAGCCTGCTTCTCCAAAGCTGCGGGAATGAGATGTTCACGGCGCTCGAAGGCATGGTGGCCGAGGTGCTCACGAGCCGGACCAAGCAGGGTTTGATGCCCTTCAAACCACGGAACGAAGCCTTGCAGGCCCACGAGGATGCTGCGGCGGCGGTAGCCCGCGGTGACGCCGTGATGGCAGAGGCCGCCGTCCACCACATCCTGGACGAGGTCCGCAACGCAATGGGCCTGCACTGATCCTTCCCTGACACCGCGTAAGTGAGTGGTCTGGAAATGAAGGTTCGTGCAAAGGGTCAGTAGGTGCTGTGCGGAAGTATGAAGGATTTTTGCTTGCAGCAGTTTTATGGGGGAGCAGTAAGGGGAAATCGAGCCATTTTTGGCTTGAGCCGACTCTGACCCGCGGAATGAAACTGCAGATTAAAACCGCCTTTTGGTACCCCGGACGGTTTCTGGTTTCACCCACACCGCCGGCACTGCTGTAGCAATCGTTGCCGAGATGACGAAGGAACAGGCCGTCCAGGCCGTCAATGATTACTGGATGTCCCAAGGAGACCAACCCGGCCACTGACTGATCGGTCCAGCCGGCAGTAGGGCCTTTTGGTCTGAGGCCGGGGGATTCAAAATGATCGGTTGAGGATTGATCATTAGGGTCAACCATAGAACACTCATTGACTTGGCCAACATTTTGGAGTTGATCTCATACCGGTCGGCTTGTTCGGATCAGGGGTGCACTGATGGCTGACCAGTGTTCGGTGTTGATCCTTGAGATAAATTGCTGGCCCATGAGTGCGCTACAACTTGGACATGCAAAAGCGCTGGAGGACTTAGCTTTGGCTTGGCCCCCGCGGAAACACTTGTTCTGGGAACTCAGATTGGGAGGCCGGGGGCATTGCACAGTAATCTCATCCCATGATCGCTGATAAAGACAACCACTCCGTTGCGAAGGCGAATGCGCAAAGGTCGAGCAGGGAACCAACCACCTCGGCTGAGGGCCCACGCTTCTCCTCCGGAGACCTAGCACCGGCGACAGCTGTAGGCTTCGTTTTTTTGATTCTGCGAATCTTTGCGGTCTCTGGCTACGACTGGAATACGGCCTTTGCAGTGAGCACCACGCTCAGTTTGAGCGATGGTTTAGCCCTTGTCTTTGGATCTCTTATGGCCGGGCACGTCCTTGTGGAAATTTTACTGGTGGGTGTTCTTCCACTTCTCATTTGTACGTTTTTGTGGTCCACAGGCGGCCACAGGGCAACGGTGTTGCTGGCTACCACCCTGGGCCTGGTCACATTGATTGCCCTAACGATTAGTTTCCAGATCTGGTGGTTACCGATGGCAACAGCAGTTGTTTTTGGAGTGTTTGCACTTATCCACAGGCTCCCGGTAAAGCACTGGATGCGCCGCATGTTTTCTGTGGCCACAGCCAGTGTTGGCAGCGTGGCCGCAGTGTCGTTGCTGCTTGTTGCAGCTTTTGTCCAAACACCATGGGTTCCACAGGAGCACATCCAGACCACGGACGGCATGCTCATTGGCTACGTTCTCAGCGTCGACTCCGGATACCTGAATGTGCTGACCGAGGATCAAGAGCTTGTGATCCTCAACAGTGGCGATGTGCTTTCGCGCAAATAGTCATAAAACAAGAGCACCGCCGCTATGGGATATTTATCTAACGGCTGCGGTGCTCTTACTTTCTCAATCCAATGTTCCCCCTGCGGAGTTCGGGGGTCTGAGTAATAATGAAACAGGATTGCGCGTTTAGCCCTTGACTTGGGAGTTGCAGGCTGGACCACTGTAGAATTCCCCGAAATTCTCAAGGCAGCTGGAGACCCTAGGTTCGGGGCATCCGCCTTCGGCGTGCTTCGGCCTATGTGATACGCCGGTACAGGGTTGCTCGGGACATGCCCAGGTCCCGAGCAACCCTGACGACCGGCTGACCGGCGTTGATCAGGCGCCGGGCGTTATCGATCTGGCTGTTGGTGATCCTCTGCTGCAGCCAGATTCCGCGCTCCCAAAAAGCCTTGGCAAGATTGAGCATATTGGCGGTGCATGGTCCAAACCAGTCCAAGATGGTGATCACCAGGGTAGCGCCCTCCTGCAGGGCTTCCAGGGCCTTGTTGAATCCGGGCCGACTGGCTTGGGCACCGCTTACTCTCTTGTCCGTGTACAGGTCATCGCTGCGCACCCTGGCACCGAGCAGGTCGGTGATCTGCCGGTCAGTATCCTGCGCCCGGGTCGATACCCGTGCATACCTGATCCGTTTGCCCATTGTCTGAGGTGCATTACTAAGGTGGGACAGTCCCTGAAAGGATTATTCCTATGTCTTCTCGTCCAACGTATTTGCAATGATTTCAAAGCCAATGCCGTCGCAGTGGCCCGACATCACAAAAGCCGAGTTGACGCCGCGCCGAAACGGATGAAATTAAATGGGGCAACGTATATGGCCAGGCGGAGGTTTTTATGCGTCAACGCGGAACCTGGTAAGGGAGGCGATGGAGTGGGATGATTTAGTCATCCTTCGAATAGGGGGCCCTCATGGCCAGTTTGGGTGTTTTTCGACCTGGCCGCCGCTCCCGGGCATCCGTGCTCCGGCTCCTGGCGGTTTTACTTGCGCTCGCGCTCGGCATGGTGTTTGCTCCACCTGCCCCGGCAGCGGACTACGGTCATGATGTTTCGTGGCCGCAGTGTCCAGGAGGCCTTCCGATGCCGCCGGACAACACAGAGTTCGTGGTCGTGGGGCTGACGAGGGGGCTCGCGTTCACTAAAAACCCCTGCTTGGGCTGGCAGTTCCAGTGGGTGCTCGACCGCGGCGTCAGGGCGCAGGCCTATGCCATGGCTACGTTCCCCACGGCCACCCAGTACAACACCTACGGCGATGACGGCCCCTGGCCCACAAGCACCAGGCCGGACCGGCTGCGCAACGTGGGGTATGCCGAAGGTCTCGCTGCTCTCGCTTCCCTCAATGAGGTGGGCTGGCAGCCAGAAAGAATCTGGGTCGACGTCGAGCCCCGGCCGCAACAGCCCTGGCCCAGTTCATCGGCAGCCCAGCGGCAGGAGAACCGGTACGTCATTTCCGGGCTCCTGGCCGCACTGGCGGACGCCGGGTACCCGTACGGGATTTACTCCTATTCAAGTGGTTGGGAGGCCATCACCGGATCGTGGCAACTTCCCGGCGTTCCCGTCTGGTCGCCGGCTGGCCGTCTCGACTTCGGCAGTGAAGCATCCGATCTCTGTGTGAGTCGCAGCTTCTCCGGCGGCGCCGTTCACCTCGCGCAATGGACCGACGGTACTTACGACTACAACATGACGTGCCTCGGGGTTTATCAAGCACACGTCGCGACGGTCGGCTGGCAGGCGAGCGTTTCGGACGACGCCACAGCAGGAACAACCGGCCAGTCGCTGCCGATGGAGGCGTTGCGTCTGTCGATGGCAGGAGACCGCCGGTCGGGTGATATTTTGTGGAGGGGGCATGTCCAGAACGTTGGCTGGCAGCCATGGACGACGTCGGCGTCCCCGATTGGAACGACCGGGCAGGGTCTGCGCCTAGAGGCGTTCGAACTGCGGTTGACGGGGGATCTGGCCTCGCAGTACAGCATCCGGTATCGCGCCCACGTGCAAAACGTCGGTTGGCAGCCGTATGTGATGGACGGAGCCACGGCCGGCACCGTCGGGCAAAGTCGGGCGGTGGAGGCCGTGACGATCGAGTTGGTTCCCAAGGTTCCACCAGCATTTACTGCCATTTACGCCCCCCACGTTCAGAACCTTGGTTGGATGGCGAACGTTTCGGATGGGACCGTCGCCGGGACCACGGGGCAGGCCCTCC
>JBBSSM010000081.1:0-6743 GCA_038242155.1 Actinomycetales bacterium
AACGATCTTCCGGGCTGAAACATCAATGACCTCGTGGTCATATGACTTCAGCCGGATGCGGATTTTTTGTCCCGCCATGGCGTCGTGACTCTCTTTCCTGTAACGAAGCATCCTGAAGGGAAGCGATGCTGTTGACGTAAACACTGTTTACTTTTACTTGGTTCCTCTGTGGCACTCAAGCCACGCGTCGCACGAACTGAATCCGGATATTTCCGGGTTCCTCAATCCGCCGAAGCTCCGCCCCCCGCGGTCGGGCGTGTCGCGATAAATCACGCACGTACCCGCACTAAATGCGAAGGATTGGTTATGTTTGGGCTTTAGCTTGGACCCTGCGACGAGCATTATCTCGACCGGGACACGAAAAAGCACTTGAACAACTCATTAAGTATGCAAGATTATGGCCTCAAATGCCAATTGGCTGGCTGTGGCACCGGACACTGGCGACCACAGCGGCACATATTCAAGGTGTCCGTAAGCTACTCCTCCACCGAAGACACGGGCTTGCTGCGGGTGAGCCTCCAAATGGCGAAAGCAATCAGCGACAGCGCCAGAAATGCAAGCAGAACGTAGGTGAAGTCGCGTAAGTACCAGAGCACGGCAGTGGCAACACCAACGGCACCCCAGACCGTAAACACCCGCTCTTCCAAGCTCATTCCAACGATGAGGAGCACCACGAATATCACCAGGGAAATAACCTGTTCCCAGGTGTCGCCATTGAAAATCGTGATGAGGGCTCCGGCACTGGCCAGGACGGCAGCGCCCATGAGCAATTTCTTGCCCAGCATTTGCTGGTGGTTCACGTAACGCTTGACAGACAGCGCGCCCAACGCCATGGCACACCATTGCACGCTCCAGAAAGCGCCCAGGTCGATATAGCTGGAGCAGGCCCAAAACCAAACTACGGCACAGCCCACAATGGCCCCGTCAATGACCATGCTCCTGCTTTTGGTGGACGCCTCGAAGCAGGCAGCAATGGCAAGGGCCGTAAAGGCTGCTGCGCCGAGCAGAACCGTGTCATGGTCCGCCATGCTCCACAACGCAAATATGCCGCCCCCCACGAGAGCCGACGCCGTCAAACCGCTGCGTGCAATAACGACCCCCGCACCGAGGTCCACCATGATGAGCCGAACCATGTACAGGGTGCCCGTCACCACCAGCAGTCCCGCCAATGCTGAAAACCCGGTACTGTCCGTCAAATCAAGCACCTGCTCCCGGAACAAGATGCCGGCGACAAACACCAGCAACGCTCCCGGCAAGGTCAGCCACGGCAATGTCATGAGCTCCGTGGCTGCCAATAACGCCACGCCTGCCACCAGCCACATGCTGGCGAAGACACCCGGTGCGGCGGCTGAATCCACAATGTGTGCAGTGAACAACATCCCCGCAATGGCCACAAGCCAGAACCACTGCATTTCCGGAGTACTGGGCGTGGAAAAACTTCGCCAGACAATCATGGCTACGCAAAGCGCCATAAGAGTCATGGCTGTTGCGCCGGGCCACACCGTGGGGGCCACGACGGCCGCTGCCCCCGCTACGGCAATGATTGACAAATATGCTGCGCCGCGCTGCTTCAATGTGAGCTGCGCAGCAACGGCAGTGAACACCAGAATTGCCCACTCCACAACCATTACCCACCGCATTCCCGCGACGGGCGCGCGGAATCCCCCACTGGCAGCAAGGTAGGCAACTGGAAGAACCAACTGGGCAGCCAGCACGCACCAAAGGCTCCACCCCAGTAATTGCAGATGGCCTACCCGGGCTCTGAGCACAGCCGATTTTAAGATTACCCAATGCACCAGCACCTGTCCCAGCAATGCCCCACACAGCACCAGAGACACTACAGTGACGCTGCCATGCAGCAATTCGGCCACGGCCCCAGCGAGTGCCGTGACAGCAACCCTTGCCAACAACAAATGAAAACTTCGCAGCAACACGTTCCCGGCCTTGGCCGCCAGGAAGGACGCCGTGAGGACAATAACCCCTAACACCGTTGTGAAGGCGTCGGGGTCGTCACTGACGAACAATGCCGTGATTAAGAGTGCCGCTGGCGCGGCCCATTGCGCGGTGGGCATGCGCTGGGGGATGAGAACCGTGGAAACCATCAAAAGTGCCAGGACCACCGACAGCGCCGGGACCATCACCACAACAATCCACGATCCGGATGACGAGCCCGGCGCCCACGCCCCAGCGCTGAAAATGACCAAGGCCAAAGTTATTGTTATGTCAGCATTCAACCAGGGGTAAGGGCGGCGCTTAACTACTGTCCCAGCCAAGATCACAAGCTGTGGCAAGATCGCCGCCGTGATTACTGGTCCAAGCCCCACCTGCGTGCCAGCAATGCTTGTCGTTGGATCGAACTCCGCCCAAAGCTGGAACAGCGCCACGGTAAGGGCCAGGCAGCCAAGCCGTGCGGCCCACCAATAGCACCAACGATGCAAACCCTCTTCAATGCCACGCAGCCGGATGGCAAAAGCCAACAGGTACCCCACCGTGACGGCCCACGCCACGCTGGCGCCACCCGCGTGGAAAACGGCTCCCATTGCGGGTGACACCACCATTAGATACAGCGGACCCACTACCTCCCCTGCCGAACCAGCCGCGCGTGACCTCAGGGCGGCTGCCGAATACCCCATGGCTGCACAACCCATGACGATGACCGCTACGAGAAATTCCCCACGCAACTCAATGCCGGAGCCGACAGCCCAGCCACTGAAAACGGAATTGTTTGACGCGGCAACTGATAAGAGAATTACCAGAAAAGTCCCACTTGCTGCCCACACGAATGCTGACACGAGCGTGAAGGGATTAGCCTTGCCGGTTCGCACCAACACGGCGTCGAGCATGAGTTGCAGCGCAGCGAGCACGGCCACGGCAGTGACAATGAATGCCGTTTTACCGGGTTGTAAAGGAATAAACGCGGCCAAGGCGGAGGCAATGAAGGCACTCAAGACCAAACGTGCACCCACCAGCCACGCTTGTTTCCAGCGCCCATTTTTGGCAGTGAGACATTTGACAATGCAGTAGCCCAGCAAAATACCCAGCAATACCGTCCACTCCAGTGCCGTGAAAAGTGGCGAGCTTGCCAAAACCGCCACCAGGGCCGGTGCGGGCAACCACTCCCCTCGAGGTGGTAGTGCTGGCACAGTCACCATACCCACCAGCAATGCCACGGCCAGACCCCAAACCGTGAAGGCGGAAGTGCCACCAAAGTTTAGCCCCAGGGTCCAGAGCATACCTCCGACAGCGACAGCGGGAACGGCCACTGCCAGATCCCATCCCGTCCACGTAGCAATGCTTGCCAAACCGCGTACGTGTCTCCTGCCGAGCACAAGGAGAAGAGTCTGAATCGCCAGGCCGAGGGTGAAGGCGCCGGCGACCCAGACCAATGTGGGTTGGAACAACCACCCCATAAAGGGCGCAGCCAGGGTCAGGCAGACACGCAGTCCCACGTAATTCCACGCCCGCGAGCCGTGGGCGGGAATGGCGAAGAACACGGCAAAGTAAATGGCACCGGCCACGAGTACCAGCAAGTGATCGGCGGCATTGAGCGCAGACCCCACCACCAGTGAGGCAATGATGCCCGCGGGGGCAAACCACGGACCCAGATCCGTGAGCGGTTTGGCGTACAACGCAGCTGCGCGGTGGCCCGCTTTGCCCCGCCTGGCCAGCACCTGACCCAGTATGGTGCTGAGCGCGGAAAGGACAATGAGGGCCGCAAAATACCAGGCCAACGCGGCGCCAAGTACGGCAGTCGATGACCAAATAGTCGAGAGCAAAAAAGCCAAGGAGGTGTAGACAATGAGTCGGCTTTGCATACGTACAGCAGCCACCACATAAGCCACGGTGCCCACCAAGGATGTGAACAGCCAAACCCCGGCGCCGTTGGAGAAGCCCAAGTTGTAAGTTGCAATACCGGCAAAAGGGATAATCGCCAGCGCGGTGCCTGTGAAGGCAACAGCTGCAGGCTTGAGGCGGGCCACCCTGCTGTGGATGATGAGGCCCGCCGCATAGAATGCAGCTGTGCCCAACCAGACGCCGACCCATCGTGCCGCAGCTGGCAAACTACTGCCGACGAACAATGCCGCCGCCGCCACCATCAACAGGCTGGCTGCGTAAAGAGCAATATTGATATTTTGTGTCTCCCGTTTTTGCTTGCGGGCGGCGGCCCCTGCGAGGCCTCGAGGCAGCTGTTGCGGCCTGGGAACGGGGGCAGCGGACACAGAGCGCAGGGGCACGGAGGGCAGGGGCACGGAGGGCAGGGGCACGGAGGGCAGGGGCACGGAGGGCAGGGGCACGGAGGGCAGGGGCACGGAGGGCAGGGATACCCGGACTGGACGGGCAGCAGGAGGCAGAGAGGTAGGAGGCAGGGAGGCAGGAGGCAGGGCGGCAGGAAGGGGAACAGACCCGGACACCATGGCGGCAGCAGGTGCGTGTGGAGGTGCAGGTGGGATTTCAACGGCGGTGGAGCGAACCTGCCCCGCGGCAGTCTGGGTAGCCCGAGCAGACCCGGCAGCCTGGGCAGTTGGGGTACTCCCCTGCTGCACCGATTCCGCACCAGCCTGCGAGGCGGCAACTGCGGCGCTCTTTTGAGCTGCCAGGGCATCACGCCACCCCGCTAAATGCCCGGCCAAATACCCGCGACCGTAAGCGTCCTCTATGGCCTGCAGGGGTGGTACGGCTGGTTCCGGACGATACTTCATAAGGCTCCCCTGCTGGTCATTGGGTCCCAGCTTAGGGCAATGCCTACTCTGTTAAGACGCTAATTCCATCAAATGGGGATAACTACCCATCCTGCAAGTAGACCAGGGCAGTTTCTTCCGCGGCGTTAAAACAAGAAAGGCCCCAGCCGAAGCCGGGGCCTTTCTAAAGAACTACAAGTGCGTCAGAGACTACTTGAGGATCTTGGTGACACGACCTGAACCAACGGTGCGGCCGCCTTCGCGGATAGCGAAGCCGAGGCCCTCTTCCATGGCGATCGGCTGAATCAGCACGACTGACATTTCGGTGTTATCGCCAGGCATAACCATTTCCGTGCCCTCAGGCAAGGTGATGACGCCTGTAACATCCGTGGTGCGGAAGTAGAACTGCGGGCGGTAGTTGGAGTAGAACGGGTTGTGACGCCCGCCCTCATCCTTGGCCAAGATGTAGACGTTGGCTTCGAAATCGGTGTGCGGGGTGATTGAACCCGGCTTGACGATAACCTGGCCACGCTCTACGTCTTCGCGCTTGATACCGCGGAGCAGCAGACCACAGTTCTCGCCGGCCCATGCCTCGTCGAGCTGCTTGTGGAACATTTCGATACCGGTAACCGTGGTCTTCTGGACCGGACGGATGCCGACGATCTCAATTTCAGAGTTGATCTTGAGGGTTCCACGCTCGGCGCGGCCCGTAACAACGGTGCCACGACCGGTGATGGTGAAGACATCTTCAACCGGCATCAAGAACGGCTTGTCCTTGTCGCGGATGGGGTCGGGCACGTTGTTGTCAACGGCGTCCATCAGGTCCTGAACGGACTTGACCCATACGGGGTCGCCTTCCAGGGCCTTCAGGCCGGAAACGCGCACAACAGGTGCCTCGTCGCCGTCGAAGCCCTGTGAGGACAGGAGTTCGCGAACTTCCATTTCGACCAAGTCGAGGAGTTCTTCGTCGTCGACCATGTCGGCCTTGTTCAGTGCAACCAGCAGGTAGGGAACGCCAACCTGGCGGGCCAACAGAACGTGCTCGCGGGTCTGGGCCATCGGGCCGTCAGTCGCAGCAACCACCAGGATGGCGCCGTCCATCTGGGCAGCACCGGTGATCATGTTCTTGATGTAGTCAGCGTGACCGGGGGCGTCTACGTGTGCGTAGTGGCGCTTCTCGGTCTGGTACTCAACGTGGGAGATGTTGATCGTGATTCCACGCTGCTTCTCCTCGGGAGCCGAGTCGATGGTAGCGAAATCACGCGCCTCGTTGAGATCGGGGTACTTGTCGTAAAGTACCTTGGAAATGGCAGCCGTCAACGTGGTCTTACCATGGTCAACGTGACCAATGGTACCGATGTTAACGTGCGGCTTAGTCCGCTCGAACTTTGCCTTCGCCACGGGGTCCTCCTAGAACGTTTTCAGATGACTTACTCTCAGCGGCGCTGTTCGCTGCTGAAATCCAAAGTAAGTCTACTGGGGGCTTTTGATTTTTAAGAAATTTCGTGCCACCTGGTGCCTGGGCCGGTATGAAACCAGCACAGGCACTAGGCAAAACGGCGACTACTCGCCGCGAGCCTTCTGGATGATTTCGTCGGCTACTGCCTTCGGAACCTCAGAGTAGCTGTCGAACTTCATCGAGTACACCGCGCGGCCCTGGGTCTTGGAACGCAGGTCACCGATGTAACCGAACATGCCGGACAGGGGTACCAGGGCCTTGATGACCTTGACACCGCTAGCGTCCTCCATGGACTGCATCTGGCCGCGACGTGAGTTGATGTCACCAATTACTTCACCCATGTATTCCTCAGGGGTGCGGACTTCAACTTCCATCAGCGGTTCAAGCAGAACCGGGTTGGCCAACCGAGCGGCTTCCTTGAACGCCATGCGACCGGCGATCTTGAAGGCCATTTCGGAGGAGTCAACATCGTGGGACGCGCCGTCAAGCAGCGTGGCCCTGATGCCGACCATCGGGTAACCGGCCAGCACGCCGTCAGGCAGTGCGGACTGGATGCCCTGGTCAACGCTGGGGATGTACTCGCGGGGAACACGGCCACCAGTGAC
>JBBSSM010000082.1:0-6305 GCA_038242155.1 Actinomycetales bacterium
GCGTGCTGGACTTGCAAAACGTTGACCCGGGGATCGACGCTGACGCCGTCCACGGGCGATCCCGCAGTTAAAACGTTGGTCACGTTGTAACGTGCCATGAACCCGGGATCCGAAGCAAGTGCAATGGCAAGCATGCCCCCTTGGCTGTGGCCCGTCAGCATGACGGGTGCACCTGCGGGGATGCCCGCGTGCTGCATGGCCAAGGCCACGGCTTCCTGCGCGGAACTGGATTGGCCAGCCATGACCCTGAGGTTGCTGGTGAGATCCCGGCCCTGGTCCCCGCCGGTTGCACCCCAGTCTTCAGTGCCGGGGATGTTGACAATATAGGCAGAGCTGCCGTCCGGCTGCTGCACCTCCACAATCCGTACTTCCCCGTCCTCGGTGCCCGCAACACCGCCTGCGTCATAGGCATCAATGACTCCCTGAAAAATGGCACTGGCCGAGGTGGGAAGCGTCAGGGCATTCCTGTCGGTGTCTTCTCCCACGGGAATGGGGGTTCCCGCGTGGGGGCTGCCGTCCTCGAAGAGACGCAAATTGACCTCGCCGCCGGTAGCGCCGCTTACCCAGGAATCAATTCCCGTACCCGCGGTGAGTGCCAGCTGCGCAATCAGGGCCGACAACGAAGGCGGATTCCCACTCAGCGCAGCAAACCCCATGCTGCCCAACTCTTCCAACTGCCCCAAAAAATTCTGTTTGGATTGGATCAGGGGAAGCTGCGCAAGTTCTCCGCCCAGCCAGCTGAGCCCGTCCCGGATCGAGTCACCGGTGGTGTCCACGGCATCGGTGAAGCCCTCCCAAAGATCTGCCCCGGCGTCCACCACGGTGTCCCAGAGCCCACCTCCACCGCCGCCGTCCACGGCACTGGCTCGCTCCTGTTCGGCAATTTCATGCAGCAGTGCTGTGGCGGCACCCTCCAGATCCCTGGCAGTATGGTTGAGCCGCCGCCGGTTGGCAGGCCATTGCGATTTAAACCGCTGACTGTCAGGCCCGTGCCATCCGGTGCGGGCAATGGCACCGTTGATTTGAGTGCCTGCCTGCTCCAATTGCTGCGCTGAACGGTGCAGCACCTTGACCAGCTCGCGGCAGTCCGCGGGGTCCAGGCCGTACATTCCGGCGCTCACGGGGCAGCACCCGCACCGGCGGCCTTGCCGGCAGCTGTCAATGCCTCATGCGCGCCGACCACAGCAAATAACAACTCATTGGCAATATGGCCGGCGGGAACCCCGGTGAGCCGCACTTCCGGCTGGTCCTTCGTGCCGGTGGTGACTGAGAGCAGTTTGCCGTCCCGCACACTCCACATGCCGGCCCAAAGGCGCTGCGCCATGCCGGGGATGGCCGTCACGACGCTCACCGTGACATTCGCCTGCTCGACGGCGGTTATCCCTGCCGCCGGTGTGCCGGCAGCAATGACCACGGTCGGTTGGGAATTCATGGGAGCCGGCGCGGCCCCCGCACGCACCACCTCCAGCGGGGGGAGCAGCCGCGCCGTCGCTCCCCACAGTTTTTCCTCATCGAACAAGGTGATCTCCATGCTGTCCTCGCTGCCGGTAATCACAGTGTCCTGCCCGTCCTGCTCCGAGGCATGGCGCTGGTGGGCCGCCAGCCCGCGCCCGGCCTGCAGTCCCAAAACGCTGGTGGTGCTGACCCCGTTGTAGGTGGCGCGGACTGTGACCTTAATGGGGGCCGTAAGAAGAAGTGCGACGGCGCCCGTCCACTGCCGCTTGACCTCACCGGGCCGGGGGGACATGTCGAGCGCATGAAGTTCCGCCCACGCCGCATCCGTGGACGCCGCATCCCGTGGCGCTTGACCCTCGGGCATCTGGTCAACCACGGCGCCGGACCCGGCTCCCTCCGTAGCTTCCAGGGGCAGGCCAAGCGTGGCGCTGGTGGACTCGCATAGCAGTTGCCACGCGGTGGTGCTTAGCTGCACGCGGCGTAGTACAACGGGGCGCGGCTGGGCTGCTTCGCTCATAAATTTATCCCTGATACGTGGTGTGTCATGCCTGCTTCAACTGTGTACCAAGTTACGTCAGGGCCGCACGCATAGCTATGGGGCGCACTCCCCATGCGCGTAAGAGCTACATCAGGGAAGGCTAGATCTCGTGCAGCAGGCGGCGGACAAATGCCTGGGTGCGTGGTTCCTGCGGGTTGCGCAACACTTGGCTGGCGGGGCCGCGTTCCACCACAACGCCGCCATCCATAAACACCACTTCATCGGCCGTTTGCCGGGCAAAGGCGAGTTCATGGGTGACAATCACCATGGTCCAGCCCTCCTCGGCCAGTTCCCTAATGACTGCCAGCACATCATCGACCAGCTCCGGGTCCAGGGCGGACGTGGGCTCGTCAAAAAACAACAGCTGCGGCTTCAGTGCCAGGGCCCGCACAATACCGACGCGTTGTTGCTGCCCGCCGGAGAGTTCAAAGGGGTAGGCATCCTTTTTTTCCAACATGCCCACACGCTTGAGCAGCGCCTCAGCTTCTTCCATGACCTCGCCCCGGGGACGCTTTTGCACCTGCAGCGGCCCTTCAGTGACGTTTTGCAGCACCGTCATGTGCGGGAACAAGTTGTACTGCTGAAACACCATGGCGCTGCGGTCACGCAATTGGGCCACTTGCTGCGTGCGGACTTTGCGCTTGGTGGACAGTGCGGAAAAATCAACCGTGAGTGCCCCCGCCGTGCCGTGCTGTGCGGTTGAGGGCGTACCTGCGTCCCGAGCACCGACGGTGACGGTGCCGGCGTCGGGCGTTTCGAGGGCATTGAGGCAGCGTAAAACAGTGGTCTTGCCCGAACCGGAGGGGCCAATCAGTGCCACCACCTTGCCGCGGGGGACGTCCAGGTCAATGCCCCGCAAAACGGTGTTGGGGCCAAATGATTTGGTCAGGCCACGGACCTGGAGGACCGGATTAGTGGGCGACATAGCGGTCCAACCTCTTTTCCACCCGGGTCTGGGCAGTGGACAAAATTAGGCAAATGATCCAGTAAATACCTGCCGCCTCCAGGTACAGCAGCATGAATTCCTGGCTGAACGCGGCCACCTGCTGCGCCACCCGGAACATTTCCGTCACTAAAATCAGGGACGCCAGGGAGGTGTCCTTGACCAGTGAGATGAAGGTGTTGGACAGCGGCGGCACGGAGACCCGCGCGGCTTGCGGCAAAATGATCCGCAGCAGTGTTTGATTTTTGGACATGCCTATCATGTGGCCGGCTTCCCACTGCCCGCGTGGTACTGACAAAATCGCGGCACGAATAATTTCAGCCGCGTAGCCGCCCACGTTGAGGGAGAAGGCAATGATGGCGCTGGGCCACGGATCAAGCTTCACCCCCACTGCCGGCAGGCCGTAGAAAATGACGAACAATTGCACCAGCAGGGGAGTGCCGCGAACAACCGAGACGTAAAAGCGCCCCACACCTGCTGCCAGCTTGTTGGAGCTGATGCGCAGGACGGCAACCACCAGCGCAATCACCAACCCCACGGCGAAGGAGGCCAGGGTCAGCGGAATGGTACCCTTGATGGCGCCCTCCACCAGGGGGCCAAGGGAGCTCCAGAATAGGTCAAAGTCCATGGGTGAACTCTAAATCACTACGCTGCCGGGACTACTTGCTGAAGTCTTCGCCAAAGTACTTCTCACTTAGTTGCGTCAGCGTCCCGTCGGCGGCCAAATCCGCCAGGGCCGTGTTGACGGCGTCGTTCAGGGCCGTGGCGCCCTTGTGGAAGGTAAAGGCGGAATCCGAGGATTCCTCCGTGGTGGCGGCAATCTTCAACCCGGAGCCGGGGTTCGCGGTGAAGTAATCCAATACCGTGAGCTTGTCATTGACAATGGCATCCACCCGGTCTTCCTCGAGCAGCGACACCGACTGTGCCCAGCCCTCCACGGCCTCCACATTCGCACCATTTTCAGTTGCCAGCGCGTACCAGTTGCTGGTTAGGGACTGCGCGGTGGTTTTGCCCTTCAGGTCTGCGACGGTGCTGATCTCGTTATTGCTTTCCTTGGTCACCACCACGCCCCTGGACACGGTGTACGGGCTGGACAGCTCATACTTTTCCTGGCGTGTGGGGTTCACCGTGACCTGGTTGGCGATGGCGTCGAAGCGCTCAGCTTCAAGACCGGCGAAGATGGAGTCAAACTGCGTTTCCTCGAACTTGGCCGTAACGCCCAGTTTGTCGGCAACGGCCTTGGCCACTTCGACGTCGTACCCGGTGAGTTCACCTGAGCCGCCTTCGTGGAAGCTAAAGGGCTTATAGGTGCCCTCCGTGGCGAACACGATTTCCCCGGCATCTTTAATGCTGCTCAGGGACGTGTCCCCGCCGGCGGCAGTATCACCGGACCCGCCGCAGGCTGCCAGCGCCAGCGAGGCTGCTGCGAGGAGGCTGACAAGTCCAAAGCTGCGACGGTTCATGAGGGAATTCCTTTGCTGAGCGGATCGACGGCCCCGGCGGGCTGCCGTGGATGCCGGTGCGGATGCGGTGCATGGGTGTTCGAAGGACGCTATCACTGGAAAGCAAGGGGGACCGGGACAATATTCCCTTGTATGACGCAATTGTATAAGTTGTGGTGTGGGTCACCTTCGATTTAAGCGCGGCAGCCCCCGGGAGGAAGCGGGGAAATCCTGCGCCATGGCAGGGGGCTAGGCTGTAGCTTGCCCAATTACACCTTTGAAGGAGCACGCGCATGAGTATGGAAGGCGCAGCATGGAGCTCATTGTGGAGCACCATGCGCACGGACAAGTCCAATGGCGGCATTTCCAAGGACACCTTGCGCCGCACCATTGCGTTCGCCAAGCCCTACAGCCGCACGCTGCTGGTCTTTGTGGTGCTTTCGGTCATTTCCGCAGCGCTCGCCGTGGCCACGCCGGTATTGGCCGGTCAGGTGGTGGACGCCATTGTGGCCCAGACGGCCCTGGATGTGGTGGTCCGCCTGGCCGTGCTGATTGCCGTTGTGGCAGTGCTCGACGCCGGGCTGTCGCTGATTATCCGCTGGATTTCAGCAAACCTGGGTGAAGGCGTCATCCTGGATCTGCGCACGGCAGTCTTTGACCATGTGCAGCGCATGCCCATTGCCTTTTTCACCCGGACCCGCACGGGTGCGTTGGTGAGCCGGCTCAACAATGACGTCATTGGCGCGCAGCAGGCCTTCTCCGGGACCCTGTCAGGCATTGTTTCCAACTCCGTGCAGCTGATTCTCACACTCATTGTCATGCTCAACACCTCCTGGCTGGTGACCCTGTTGGCCCTGGTGCTGCTGCCCATCTTTCTCCTGCCGGCCCGCCGCTTTGGCAGCCGGCTGGCAGGGTTGCGGCGTGAGGCCGCCGATCTCAATGCTGACATGAGCACGCAAATGACCGAGCGCTTCTCAGCCCCCGGCGCCACCCTGGTGAAGCTTTTTGGCCGCCCGGCCGACGAGTCCCGCGAGTTTGCCTCCCGCGCCAACCGGGTCCGCGACATTGGGGTGCGCACGGCCATCATGCAGTTCGTGTTCTTCACGGCCCTCATGCTGGTCTCCTCCCTGGCCCTGGCACTGGTGTATGGCCTGGGTGGTTCGCTGGCCATTGGCGGCCAGTTGAACGCGGGCGACGTCGTGGTGCTGGCACTTCTTTTGACCCGCCTTTACGCCCCACTCACCGCTTTGGCCAACGCCCGCGTGGACATCATGAGCGCGCTGGTGAGCTTTGACAGGGTCTTTGAAATCCTAGATTTGAAGCCGCTCATTGCCGAGAAGCCCCAGACCAGGATGCTGCCTGCCGGCCCCTTGGCTGTTGAGTTCAAAGATGTCCGTTTTGGCTACCCGTCAGCGGAGCGGGTCTCGCTGGCCTCACTGGAAGATGTGGCGGTGTTGGATTCCCGGGGCGGAGAGGACGTCCTCCACGGCATCTCGTTCCGTGCCAAACCGGGCCAGACAGTGGCCTTGGTGGGTTCTTCCGGAGCGGGTAAATCCACCATTGCCCAGCTGCTGTCGCGGTTGTACGACGTGGATTCCGGAAGCGTGCGCCTGGGCGGGGTGGACGTACGGGACCTGTCCTTTGACGGGTTGCGCGCAGGCGTGGGCATGGTGACCCAGGACGGGCACCTATTCCATGAAAGCATCCGCTCCAATCTGCAGCTGGCCAAGCCCGGCGCATCCGACGCGCAGCTGTGGGATGTGTTGCGCCGGGCCCGCCTGGAAACCTTTGCCGAGGCATTGCCCGATGGTTTGGACACCGTCGTGGGGGAGCGCGGCTACAGGCTTTCCGGCGGTGAGCGCCAACGCCTCACCATTGCACGGTTGCTGCTGGTGCAGCCCGCCGTCGTGATTTTGGATGAGGCAAC
>JBBSSM010000083.1:0-6047 GCA_038242155.1 Actinomycetales bacterium
CGAGGCGCCGCCCCAGTTGCGGTCGCCCATCGGCAAGGAATCAGGAGGCGAACCCCTCCCCGCTCGGCCGGCCCTCCCCCAGGCCACCCCCGCCCAGCCCGCCCCCCCCCCCCCCCCCCCGCCCCAAACCCCCCCCCCGCGCCCGGCCCCTCCCCCCGCCCTTGTGTATTTCCCCCCCCCCACCCCTCGCCCTTAACCCCCCCCGCGGCCCGCCCCCTTCCCCGCCACCGGGGCCGCCCGCCGTCGTCCTTAAGCGCCTGGACTAGTGGGTGTCCACTGCGCTGATCTCAGACTTGTCGCCACTCCACTGGGTGTGGAAGGTGCCTTCTTCATCGACCCGGCTGTAAGTGTGGGCGCCAAAGAGGTCGCGCAAGCCCTGGGTCAGTGCTGCGGGCAGACGCTTGCGGCGCAGGCCGTCGTAGTACGCCAGCGAGGAGGAGAACACCGGCACGGGAATGCCCCGCTGGACCGCTGTGGAGACCACGCGGCGCCAGGCCGGGAGGACCTCGGCGATTTCGGCTGCGAACGACGGGGCGAACAGCAGGTTGGCGGGCTTGTCCGTGGCCGCATAGGCCTTGGTGATGTCCTTGAGCAGCGCCGCGCGGATGATGCAGCCGCCGCGCCACAGCGAGGCGATCTCATCGAGCTTCAAATCCCAGTTGTATTCCGCAGCAGCGCTGGTGAGCATGTCAATGCCCTGGGCGTAACTGATGAGCTTGGAGGCGTACAGTGCCTGGCGGACATCCTCGACAAAGTCCGCACCGAGGTCAACGGCAACTTCGTGCCCGGCCAGCACTTCCTGGCCAATGGCGCGCTGGTCGCGCTGGGAGGACAGGCCGCGGGCAAAGACGGACTCGGCAATGGCGGAGATGGGTGAACCCAGGTCCAGCCCGGACTGGACGGTCCAGCGTCCCGTGCCCTTTTGACCGGCGGAGTCAACAATGACGTCAACCAGCGGTTTGCCGGTCTTGGCGTCAACGTGGCCCAACACCTCGGCCGTGATTTCAATCAGGAAGGACGCGAGCTGGCCCTCGTTCCACTGGGTGAAGATTTCTGCCTGCTCGCCCGGTTCAATGCCGGCTGCGCTGCGGAGCAGGTCGTAGGCCTCGCCAATGACCTGCATGTCGGCGTATTCAATGCCGTTGTGCACCATTTTCACAAAGTGCCCGGCGCCGTCGGTGCCGATCCAGGCGCAGCAGGGCTCGCCGTCGACCTTCGCGGAGATCTTTTCCAGCAGCGGGCCCAGAGCGTCATAGGATTCCCTGGAACCGCCGGGCATGATGGACGGGCCCAGCAGGGCGCCCTCTTCACCGCCGGAGACGCCTACGCCCACAAAGTGGAGGTTCTTTTGTGCCAGTGCTGCTTCCCGGCGTCGGGTGTCTTGAAAGTTGGAGTTGCCGCCGTCAATGACAATGTCGCCCTCTTCCAGGAGGGGCACCAGCTGGTCAATGACTGAATCCACCGGACCGCCCGCCTTGACCATGATGAGTACGCGGCGGGGCTTTTCCAGGGACTCCACCAACTCCGCCAAGGTTTCCGTGCGCACGAATGCACCCTCTGAACCGTGGGCGGCGAGGAGGGCATTGGTTTTTTCCACTGAACGGTTATGCAAAGCCACTGTGTACCCGTTGCGGGCCAGGTTGCGGGCCAGGTTGGCGCCCATGACGGCCAGACCAGTAACACCAATCTGTGCAGTGCCGGTTTGTGCAGTGTCGGTTTGTGCAGACATACTACCTCCAAAGAGAACGAAACAGTTTTCTATAGCTTATCGGTGTGCAAGCCGCTTCCCCAGCGTCTGTCATGATCGAGTCATTGTGACAAAGAATTTAACGTCAGTGGCTGGGTAAGCAAACGCGGGCACACCAGGATCACTAGGATGAGGCACATGAAAGCCTCGAGTCTAAGTGTTGCCATTGCCGTTCCCTTGGAAAAGGGTCTTGTAGCGGCCATCCGGGCCGCCCATCCAGCTACTGAAGTGTTGTATCAGCCCGAACTTTTGCCGCCCGAGCGGTATCCCGCAGATCACACAGGCGATCCCCGTTTTCAACGCACACAGGAGCAGGAAGCGCGTTACTGGCAGATGCTGTTGAGTGCGGACATCTTGTATGGCTTCCCCAATAACAATGCAGAAGGCCTGGCAAAGGTTGCAGCCAACCCGCAGCTGCGGTGGATCCACGCCACCGCTGCAGGTGCCGGCGGCACCGTACGCCAGGCCCAGCTGTCTCCGGCCCAGCTTAAGCGCTTAATAATAACCAGTTCTGCCGGTGTCCACGTAGTGCCGTTGGCTGAGTTTGCCTTAATGGGGGTACTCAACGGTTTCAAACATGTGGCCGAATTAGCTGTCAACCAGGCGGCCAGGCACTGGCCCGAGTATCTCACTGTGCCGCACCTTGTTCGTGGCTCACACCTTGTCATTGCCGGGCTGGGGGAGATCGGCTTGGAAACGGCCCGTCTGGCCCGGGCCCTGGGCATGACTGTCAGTGGCACCAAGCGCACCGTGACAGCGATCGACGGCATTTTGGAGGTGAGTGATTCCGCCGGACTTACCAGGTTGGTGGCCAATGCCGATGCGTTCATCACCATCCTCCCGGGCACGGCTGACACCGAGAATTTAATTAGTGCACCCGTTTTTGCAGCCATGAAGCCGGGGACCGTCTTTGTCAATGTGGGGCGCGGCACCGTCGTTGATGAGGAGGCCCTGTTAGCCGCCCTGAACAATGGGCAGGTCTCTTATGCCTGCCTCGATGTGTTTGCCGTGGAGCCCCTTCCGGTAACCAGCCCGCTATGGGAACATCCCCGGGTGTTGGTGTCCCCGCACTCCGCTGCCCTGAGCCTGACGGAGAACCAGCTCATCACTGAACGGTTCATTGAAAATCTACGGCGGTATCAAAACAATGCCGAACTCTTGCACGTAGTCGATCCGCACCATTTTTATTAGCAACCAGTCATTGGCTGGATTCTCGGGCGGATGACGGCGGGCGGATGACGGTTATGGGCGCGCATACTCCACGTCAGTTTTCCTATGCGCAGTGTTGGCCCCCTGGAGCTGCGCAGCAACAGTTGCAGCGCATTGCCATTGGGCTTGGCCTGCGCATGCCCAAAGCTTCCTTTCGCCATGCGCCATATTGGGCGCTGGCAGTGCGCATAGCTGAGGGGCAACGGCGTCGTTCATGATGACGCACAGGGGGTACTGATCAGGGCGAGGATTCAGAAGCTGGAAGCAGCATTTTTGCGAGAGGTAGAACGTCCGGCCTTGTGTTTTGAAAAACCAACCTGTATATTCTTGAGCAGACCTTCCACTGTGGCGTCCCCCAATAGCCACAGTGGAGGGTCCTCCACTTTAATGTCCGCTTTCCAGGGCGCCAGATCTGCAAACTTAGTGCCTCGGTTTGCATCCCCCGCCGTGACGGACTATATTTTTAGGTACTGGTTCCCCACCACAGCGTCCCCCAATAGCTGTGGCGGGGAACCTTTTTGCGTTACACCGTAAGTGCCGTGGGCAGGACCATGAAATCGCGCCGCACTGCAACAACTGCCAAAGACAAAGAAAAACCCCCTGTTCACAAGGCTAAAAGCCGCATAAACAAGGGGTTTCGAGTGTGGGTCCTACCGGGATCGAACCGATGACATCCACGGTGTAAACGTGGCGCTCTACCAGCTGAGCTAAAGACCCATCTATTGTTCAAGGCATTGAAACTTTGCAGTTGCTTGCCTGACCAACGAGAAACTACTGTACATGATGATTTAGTAATTGCGCCAATCGGATGTCAGCAGCTCTGCCAAGCGTGCCAGGCTCTCCCCCACCCCCGCTTCCAACTTGATGCTCGCCTGCTCATCTCCACGCGTCTCGCCCCTGTTGATAATGATGACAGGCTTGCCGTCCTTGGCCGCCTTCTTTACAAAACGCAGCCCGCTCATGACAGTCAGTGATGATCCTGCCACCAGCAATACCTGGGCGGTATCCACCATGGCGTAGGAGCGCTCCACCCGGTCCTTGGGTACATTTTCACCGAAAAATACAAAGTCGGGCTTGAGCATTCCGCCGCACAGCGGACATTTGGCCACCTTGAAACTGCGGATAAGCTGGGCGCTTTCCAGCCCGGCATCGGCGTCCGGCGCGGCAACGACCCCTCCGGCTGCGTCCACTGCTTCTAAAAATCCCGGGTTTAGTTCCGTTAGAACCATGGCAAGGAAAGCGCGGGAGTACGTGGTGGCACACTCCATGCATACAATTTGGTCGAAGCGCCCGTGCAGATCCACCACCTGACGGGCGCCGGCGCTTTGATGCAATCTGTCCACGTTTTGCGTGATGATGCCCGTAAGCTGCCCCGCCCGCTCCAGGGCAGCAACGGCGTAGTGGCCTGCGTTGGGTGCGGCTTGGCGCATGTGCGCCCAGCCCAGGTGGTTCCTGGCCCAATACCGCTGGCGCAACTCGGCGTCCCGCATGAACTCTTGATACGTGATGGGGTTGCGCGGCGCTGAACCGGGACCGCGGTAATCAGGAATGCCCGAGTCAGTGCTGAGCCCTGCGCCACTTAGCAGTGCCACACGCCTGCCTTGAAGCGTCTCGGCGATGGTATTGAGCACGGCAAGGTCCGACGCCGGCAGGGGCGTTCCGGGTGCGGGCGGGTTCTGCACAAAGCCGGTTTCGCCAATTCCGGGGCGGTCATTATTCGTGGTCACAGCTTTTCCAGACCCTGCCAGTACCGTGCCAGGGGACGGGCCCGACCGGTGCCGGTGCTGAAGAAATCGGCAACGGTTCCATCTGCCCTCAGCACAAAGGTGCTCCGCCCGGCCATGCCGCGCCCGGCGTCAAAGACGCCATAGTCCTGCGCCACGGCCCCGTGGGGCCAAAAATCCGCCAGCAAATTAAAGCCAAAGCTCTCCGCCGTGGCGTACGCCCGCAGGGAGTACTTTGTGTCAACGGAAATGGCCAGGAGGTGCGCCCCTGCCTCGGCAAACTGTTCCGCGCTGTCCCTGAGCTGGCCCAGTTCACTGGTGCAGGTTCGGGAAAACGCAAAGGGGTAAAAAACAATGACGGCGGCGGACCCGCGCAACGCTGAAAGGGTGACTGGCTCACCAAACTGATTTGGCAGGCAAAAGTCGGGAGCAGTGTCCCCGACACCCAGGAGCTGACGCGGGCCGCCGTCGGCCATTACTGGCGCTTGCGGGGAACTAGCCGGGTTGCAGCCCAATCGGCACTGACACCAGCGGTGGTGGTGACATGCAATCCGGCCGTGGGAGCTGCCTGCTGAATATCCGACGGCGGGACGTAACCTTCACGGCCCTGCTTGGGTGTCAAAATCCAGACAACCCCGCCCTCGTCGAGGGTTGTCAGGGAATCCACGAGCGCATCAACCAGGTCCCCGTCATCGCCGCGCCACCAAAGGACGACGGCGTCAACCACATCGTGGTCTTGTTCATCAAACATGTCAGAGCCGATGAGCTCCTCAATGCTCTCACGCAACCCAAAGTCGACGTCATCGTCGTATCCGAGTTCCTGGATAAGATCGTCATCCTTGAACCCTAAAATGCCTGCGACCTTAACATCGGTGCCGGCGTCGGCCTCGCTCACGGTTTTCCTCCTGCGATCAACGCCCATGCGTTGGTTGTTGGTTGGTAAGTTCCAGTCTAGGGGGTGAGGTGAGTTTGCCTCCACTTATCCGCCCTTAGCAACAAATTTAGCGTTCCAACTACCAGAAGACCGTGATTTACATTACGTTCCATGCCGCAGCCCCCCAAAACTTTGCGGGTACGGAACCTTGGCCGCTGTTCATGCTATGGCGCTGGCTACGCACTGGGCACAGCGGCGGTCTAGAGTGTGGGGTACACACGCCCGTTGCCACAGCACAGGGCGTACACACTGCTTTTTGAAAGAGGTTTGACGTGGCTGCAGGAGACGAAAGTTCCCATATCCTCAGTGGGTTGACTAATCAGTTGCCTGATCGTGATCCGGAGGAGACTGCTGAGTGGTTGGAGTCTTTGGATGCGTTGATTGAGGATCGTGGTACTGAGCGGGCTCAGTTTATTATGCGGTCTTTGTTGCA
>JBBSSM010000084.1:0-5632 GCA_038242155.1 Actinomycetales bacterium
AGCCGCCGTCGGTAATCAACGCTACCGCGTCAAGCTTGTATTCTTCGGTAAAGCTCCTGCGAGTGGAACCCATAACAGTAGTCTCCTACAATCGGGAACCCGGGCAAACCCATCCGTGTCCACCAAACCGGGGACGCTCCAGCCAATGGCCAGGGCGAGGGTATAGGAGGCCACCATCCATTGCAGCTCGGCATTTTGGGCGCCCAGGGCGCGCTCAATGTCGGGCAGGGCGACGTTGACAATGGTGGCGTCAAGCAGCTCCATGAACGACGCCATGAATAGGGAGATCAGGGCGATGGTGCGGGCCTTGCCAACGGGCGGGGCAGATTTCATGCAGTTTCCTCTAACGGGTGGGTGGTGCAAAAAGATTCATGGTGGTGTGGGGATCTGGACGGGCGAGATCAGCGATGGTGGTGCGTGGATCCGGTGCGGCCCGATCAGCGGTGGTGCGGTTCAATGCCTTGGGGCAGGGCCGCGAGCGACGCGCGGTTCCAGGCCATGTCCCCGCTGTCCAGCCCGGCCAGCACATCATCGAGGAATGCCAGTTCCGTTTCCCGGGTGCGGACAATGAGCTCGGCATCGAGCATGACCACGCGGGGCAGGATGCCGGTTGCGGCAGCCAGCTCGTCCCGGAGGGCGGCCGCCTCAGCGGCCACAGCCTCCCTGCGCGTTCGCAACAAGGGCGCCAGTTCGTCCGGTTCGAGCACCGGGGCGTGAGCCAGTGCGGCAGGGAATGCGGGAAAGCCGTGGTTGGTTACGGACAGCATCTCGGTGAGCCAGCCGCGGGCGGCGGCGCGTCCGGCGTCGGAAATTTCATAGACGGAGCGTTCGGGGCGGGAGCCGTCGCGCTCCACCTCGGCGACGCGGATCAGCCCGTCACGGTTGAGCCGTTCGATGGTGCTGTACAAGCTGGCGCGTTGACTGACGTTGACCACCTTGTCCTTGCCGCGCGCCGTGATGAGCTGCTGCATGCGGTACGGGTGCATGGGCATTTCCATCAACAAGGCAAGCACGGCAAGCGCCAGGGGTGAACGTTTCGTCATAGTCATAATCTTACTAATGTGGTAGTGACCAGGTAAGCCCGAATGGCACGAATTTTCCTGTGAGCCGCCCCACTGTCCTGTCTCATCCAAAGTGGACCAATCTCAACATAGGTGGTGGTGGTCCCGTGGGTGTCGGTTAAGCGGGTGCGGTTCCCGTCGCCGTCGTAGTCCCAGCACATTCGCTGGGTGCCGCGGGTGCGGGAGGTCAGGAGTCCGCGCCGGTCAAAGCCAGGCACGTGCTCCACCCCCAGCCCGTCACCGGCGGTGTAGTCAGTGATGACCACGGAGTGGCGGTTCAGGTCACGCTCCACCGCGGCCAGCAACTTCCCATCAAAAGACGTGGACGTTTCACGGCCGCCGGTGTCGTAGACCAAGACGGCACGCAGCAGCCCTAGATCTGTCAGGGAAGCACTGCTGCCAACAGTGCTTCCCTGCCGACATTGTGCTTGCTTTATCCCTGTCCTGTTTTGGTCTCTCAGGTGCGAGGGCTGTTGCAGGGGGTAGGGTTTGGTTTGTGGTGGTTAGAGTTCGATGTCTTGGATGTCTCCGCGTAGCCAGGATTCGTGTGTATGCCAGCTGGGGCCGTCTACTTCAACGTCGCCGGCGCTGAAGTACCAGGGCGTGTTTTCTTCATCAGCTCGTAACAGCAACCGGGCCCCGGTGGAGAGTACCCAGACGGGTTCGTATAAGTCTCCTGGCCCCTCCACGGCAACAATGCTGGTCCCGATCACCGCTGACCAATCAACCACGGAAAGGTCAACATCATCCAGGGTGCCAGGGCACTCGATGGAGAGATGCCAGCCCTCACCGTGAAGCGTTAGTGAACTGCCTGCGTGGTCCATGGTGTCAACGCGTACTGGTAGAACGGCCCGTACGGCGTGTGCATCGTCCACGATGGTCATTGGGGTGCTTCTTCCCCGGGAAATAGCTTTCCGTACCCGAGACGGTCCCGTGCCTGTTGCAAAGTAAACTTCGGGGCGGCCCGTCCCGGAAGAACCCGTCACCGCCGTCAGCCGCTCCACCACCGCCACCCGCAAGGCCAGCACCCAAAAACTCGATGACGGCACCCCCGCCCGCTCCTACCAAGACCTCCTGTGCCACCTGGCCACCAGAACCCGCAACACCATGACGATGACCGGCCAGAACGGCACCTTCGAACTCCTCGCCACCCCCACACCCACCCAACACCAAGCCACCGCGCTCATCCACGAGCACGCCACCCACCACGGAAAGTAGCCAGACACCCCAGAGACGAAGACAGGAAGATCCCCGCAAACCCGGGGATCTTCCTGTCTTAACCAACGTAACTTCAGCCTAACAAAGCACTACTAGACGGCTACCTGGACAAGTTCTGTTTCAGATTCAATCGGCGCACGCCCCGCAGTCGCGGCCTGCTGTTCCTTCGCGTGCTGCAAGTGGCGATCGGCCACGACGCCTGCGCTACCTGAACCTCGTAGCGAACCCCCTGCCGAAGACGGCCCGTCCGATCCCACCCGGAAACTTAAGCTACCCAATCAACCTTGAGAACCCCCGCACCGCATGGCCCTGGCGGCGGCACCAACTCTAACCACGCCAAGTCGGCCCAGATGGATAGCCCGGAGCTCGCTTATAAGTCAGTTGATGCAAACCTCGATCGAAGACGGAGCGGTCGTCGAATCTGCGAAGACTTGAACGTTACGAATACCTGACGCTTGAAGGTTCGCGACGAATAATTCATTTGACAAAATACTCCCGTATTTAACCGTCCCAGTTCCGAGGTCCAGATCGCATTCATAGACGAGAATTTTTCCGTCTGAATCACGTGCCCCTTCAGAAACTTGATATTCCACGTCCCCCGCGATATCCTCTCGCGTTGCAATAAGGATAGAAGTCTCATTGGAGACCGCAGCCTCGCTTCCGGTCTCCCAATCCGGCAGATTATTCGTTGGTTCTGAGAAAAAGACTACCTGTGCGCCTAAAGGCATAACACGCACCGAATTCGTCGACATTGCACTCCTTGACTTGTTATCCTGGACTATCTCCGCGTTGGATGACGACGTCGAAAATATCTCCACTGCCGATGTTATTTTTTTGATAAAAGCTTGATATTGTACCACCTTGGATTCTCTGCTCCCCAATGGGAACACCGAGAATCTGCGCCCCCAGCCCGCCTTGGGCCGTGGATGCGAAGGGGTACTCATCTGGACTATCTGGTCCGTTGAATCCTTGGGTGGCTAGCTTCCTATTGGCCCGAATCGTGTCCGTATCTGTAATACGCGAAAGCGTTGACGGATGACCTCTTGCTATAGCGCTCTCGATATTATTGGCGATGTTGGGCAGTTTTTCTGAGTCTATAGTAAGGACTGGTCTCGGAGGAAGGTCAGCCAACTTACTAGTGGGATGTCCGGGTAGGTCAACTTTGTTGGCTCCCTTGAGTGGGATTCCTCCTGTGGCGACGCCGATAAGGCCCTGCTTGATGAATCCACCGGCTGTGTGGGGTCCTGGTGATGTTACGTAACCGGCAGCGTTGGATACCGCACCGTCAACACCGTTGATAGCAGCTGCCCGGACCACTGGATTCGTCACGATCTTGGCAGCGACTTTCCCAACCACCATCCCGGCACCACCACCCGCCACACCAATAACCCCGGATAGTGCTGCTTCGCCCCAGTTCACTTCCCCGGTCATGGCTTTTTGAATGACAACGTCAGCACCAAAAGAGATCAAACCCATACCGAGCAACTGACCGCCAGGAACAAACATCAAAGCGGCCCCACCAACAATCGCAGCCCCACCCACCAGATATTCCCAGTTGTCCTTGGTCCAGTCGGCGACAGCCGCGAATGCACCCCGGGAGGAGCCGTCGTAGCCCCGCCGGGGGCTATCTCACCGAGCATCATGTTCAGCATGGCAAGGCCGCCGGCCAAAGGCGGCAGGGAATCGTGGGCCACATTGACGGCGCCCGTGGAGGTCAGGGTTGTGGCTGTCGCAAAGATTGCGCTCGGTGCGACGCCGAAGCGTTGTTCGAACCCTTCGCCCACACTGGTTCCCGTGCCGCTGAAGGCGGCGACCGCCCAGGCCATCAGGGCTGTGGACCCGAGCCAGAAGGCGACCATGACGCCCAGCAGCGTGTAGCCCTGGCATTTGTCGCCCACCATGCGCCCGTACATGGCGGGGAGGGAGAACGGGATGAGCAGGATCAGGAAGACCTCGAACAAGCTGCTGAACGCCGTCGGATTTTCAAAGGGGTGGGCGGAGTTGGCGTTGAAATAACCGCCGCCGTTGGTGCCCAGCAGCTTGATGGCCTCCTGTGACGCGACGGGCCCGCCGGGGACGCTTTGCTGTGCGCCGGTGACCAGGGTGTGGATGTCGGTGCCGCCCCAGTTCTGGATGACACCGGTGACCAGCAGGACCACGGCGCCAAGGAAGGCAAGCGGCAGCAGAACCCGGATGGTGCCGCGGGTCAGGTCCACCCAGAAGTTGCCCAGATTGTGGGTTTCAGAGCGGATGATGCCGCGGATCAGCGCCACCACCACTGCCAGTCCGACCGCGGCGGAGAGAAAGTTCTGCACCGCCAGCCCCAGCATCTGGACGCTAAAGCCGAGGGTGGTTTCCGGCACGTACGTCTGCCAGTTTGTGTTGGTCACAAAGGAAATCGCCGTGTTCATGGCAACCCACGGAGCAACGGCGCCCAGGCCCAAGTTGAACGGGAGCACGCCCTGGAGGAGTTGTAACAGGAACAGCACCACGATCGAGACGATGCTGAACGCCAGCAGCGAGCGCAGGTAGACCTTCCAGTGCTGGTCGGCCCTTGGGTCGATGCCTGAGAGTTTGTACAGCCCCCGTTCCACAGCAAGGTGTTTGCCGCTGGTAAATGTTCTGGCCAGGAAAGCGCCCACAGGCTGGTGCAACGCACCCAGGACAACTACGAGGACTGCCAGCTGGGTCAGAAGCGACGCGATGCTCAGGACCATTGCGGCGTTCACCACTTCTCAGGGCGAATGAGGGCCGCGAGCAGGTAAACCAGCAATGCCAGTCCCACCAGCCCAAGAACTAGCCAGGTGATAAGTTCCACGACTACCTGCTTTCATGTGCGAAATGTTGTCTAAATCAATCGCACACCCGACAGGGGGCGGTGCAGGCTGTTTTTACGCGTTCTTAACACCGGGCAGGGGATTCTTGACGGCTTCCTGACCGGCTGGGTTCTGGCAATGCGCTGCACCAGCACCCACACTTGCCCCTGGCTAAAGTCCCACGCCGTCAAACGGGCGCGAAAATACGGAGCGGTGGCACGACAGGAGCTGAATGTCCCGATCTGCGCAACGCAAGTGTCGGCGGTGCCGCACAACACTGTTATGCGGCACCCCAACAGCTGGCATTGCGCACAACAGAACAATCGAGCGCACCATTGGAGACAACCCGCGCTCGTGCCACGAGCGTTAGGAGGAGAATCCGCCGTCGGACTTGATCAGCTGCCCGCTCACCCAGCGCCCGCCCGGGGAGAGCAGGAACGCGGCGGTGGGTGCCACATCGGCGGGGGTGCCGAGCCGGCCGCCGGGCTGCATTGCCGTCAGCGATTCCCGGGTGGCGTCGTCCATCCAGCCGGTGTC
>JBBSSM010000085.1:0-5628 GCA_038242155.1 Actinomycetales bacterium
CTGGTCAGGTGTCGCAAAATGGGGTGGTGTCTCCCTGCAGACGATCCTCGACCTCGCCAAACCCACGCCGGAGGCGAAATGGGTGGTCTTCTACTCCTTCGCTGCCGGTCCGGACGGGGGAATCTACTATGACGTCCAGCCGATTGAGCAGATGAGCTACAAACTAACCATGCTCGCCTACGACATGAACGACGAAACGCTCTCCTTTGGCCACGGGGCACCACTCCGACTGCGTAACGAGACCCAGCTTGGATTTAAACTGGTCAAATGGATCAAGGGCATTGAATTCGTGGAGAACTTTGACGACGTCGGCGGTGGATTGGGTGGTTACAACAATGACCATGAGTTCTTCGGCTACCGCCAATCGATCTAAGCCCATAGAGGCAGGCACCTGCCGGGTCGGCAATGGCTTCAACCGAACACTTCCCGGGGTAACAGCTTGGCTGCGGTTCATACCCCTGGAGGGCATGAGAAGTTTTGATCCGAGTCAGGGAGCAAGTTACGCACAGATGGCGCTCTCACGGACGAAGCGGTCCGTGCGTGCCAATGGATGCTCGAACCCCGGATCCCTGCCTTCACCGGAACAGCTACGAGAAACCGGACGCCGCTGCACATTGAAACTAGCCATGGTGATTCAGCCGCGGACTCAGATGCCCATGGCGTGGTTGGCAGGCACAGTCCGGCAGCGAAGCATGGGGAGTGATGCGCGCACTGTACATAACCCAGCTCTGGCTCGTTGCTTGTGAACTTGGTCAGTGGAGAGGCTTGACATGTCGAACAGCTTTGGTGCCCGCGATTCACTGACCGTCGGTGACGAGCATTACGAGATCTTCCGTCTTGACCAGGTGGAAGGTTCCGCCCGGCTGCCGTACAGCCTGAAGGTGCTCCTGGAGAACCTCCTGCGCAATGAGGATGACACTCTCGTGACCGCCGACCAGGTGCGTGCCGTCGCTGCCTTGGCTACGGCTGCACAACCTGTATTGGCAATTCGGGTCCGCTCATCCCCGAGGTCAGCAAAGCCATCGCGGAGAACAACCTCACCGTGGCGGCCGTGCTCAGCGGCAACCGCAACTTTGAGGGCCGCATCCACGCCGAAACGGAGCTAAATTTCCTCGCCTCCCCGCCCCTGGTCATCGCCTACGCCCTGGCCGGCACCATGAACATCAACCTGCTCAGCGACCCGCTCGGACAGGACAAGGCCGACGAACCAGTGTACCTGCGGGACATCTGGCCCAGCACACAGGAGGTCGAGAAGGTCATCGGCGAGGCGCTCAAGGCGGAAATGTTTGCAGACGGATATGCAACCGTGTTCGACGGCGACGACAACTGGCGCGGCCTCGACATCCCGTCCAGCGATATCTTTGCCTGGGACGAGACGTCAACCTATGTGCGGCGCGCCCCGTATTTTGAGGGGATGCCACGTGAACCGGCACCGCTTCGCAACATCACGGGAGCGCGCGTGCTGGCTCTCCTGGGGGATTCGGTGACCACAGACCACATTTCACCCGCCGGAGCAATTAAACGCGATTCCCCGGCCGGGAAATACTTGACGGAGCACGGCGTCGAGTTCGGTGACTTTAACTCCTACGGATCCAGACGCGGGAACCATGAGGTCATGATCCGCGGCACCTTTGCAAACATCCGCCTCCGCAACCAGCTGGTACCCGGCGTCGAGGGCGGGTTCACCCGGCACCTGCCCGACGGCGGGCAGATGACCATTTTCGACGCCTCAACAGCCTATGCGGCCGACGGCGTACCTTTGCTCGTCATCGCCGGATCAGAATACGGTTCCGGCTCCTCAAGGGACTGGGCCGCCAAAGGCACCCTGCTGCTCGGCGTCAAGGCAGTACTGGCCACCTCGTTCGAACGGATCCACCGCTCAAACCTGATCGGCATGGGCGTTCTTCCGCTGCAGTTCCTGCCCGACGAATCAGCTGCTTCACTGAGCCTGACCGGTGAAGAGATCTACTCAATCGCCGGGCTCGAAGACGTGCAAGAGATCCCGGAGGGTGTGACGGTGATCGTGGAGCACAAGAAAGCGAAACGTCAGTTCGAGATGGTTGTCCGCATCGACACACCAGCCGAGGCTGCCTACTTCCGGCATGGCGGCATCTTGCAATATGTGCTGCATCAACTTCTCGCGAACTAGCGAGCGCCATTTACGTGTTGTCGGGACAGCACATGTGATCATGCGTGCACTGTGACCCGGCTCTTAAACAGCTGCTTACTGCTTCGCTTTCCTGCGACGCAGCCAAACCATGATCAACGCGTCGCGGACTGCTACTTTGCCGGTGTCTCCACCCGACGCATGGACAAGCTCGTGAAAACCCTGGGCATCCACTCCCCCACGAAATCACAGGTTTCCTGCATGGGGACGGACCTGCCCGGGCTTCCTGGTAACGCTGCCGCACTCACTACGCAGCGAACCTGATGGCGGCGACACCGAAAAATCCCTGGCCGGTGGTGAAGGCCATGCTGCCCTCGGTCCACAATCAGTCAGACCCTGCCAGCGTGAACGCCCGATTCGATCGGCCCTTGGTCTACGTCGAGGCCAAACTCCCTGAAGTCTTCGCTCACTTGGACGGAGCCCGGGCAGACATCCTCGCGTTCACCGGGTTTCCGAAGGATGTTTGG
Organism: Actinomycetales bacterium; assembly: GCA_038242155.1. Taxonomy (GTDB): domain Bacteria; phylum Actinomycetota; class Actinomycetes; order Actinomycetales; family Micrococcaceae; genus Specibacter. Next base: position 2,635 of record JBBSSM010000085.1, read on the forward strand.
CAGCAGGCCTGGCCAAACAATTCCAATGAGCATTTGAACAGGGAGATACGCCGCCGCACCGATATGGTCGGGACCTTCCCGAACCGTGATGCGATCACCCCCCCTCGTGGGATTTGTGCTGGCCGTGCAAAGCAATGAATGGGCCGAAGACTTCCAACTCCCCGATGGCTCCATCAACCCCGTCTGACAGCGCAGCAGCCGCAACCCAATGGAGGAATCCGAACCCGCAAACCCGTCCGAGAATTACGACTTCTAACCCTCAACAAACTCGAAGCATCATAAAACGGTTACACCATTCCATGGGACTTCACCGGATAAACGCTGGGATGGGTCGATTTTTGGTACTCAAAACCCCTCCCAATCAACGTTTCCACAGTCAGAGGGGTATTGACGTGGAGCTAAGGGGATTCGAACCCCTGACCTCTTCGATGCGAACGAAGCGCGCTACCAACTGCGCCATAGCCCCCGACGACCTCTATTGATATTAGACCCTCAGTGATGGCAGGTTCCACTACGGAAACAGGACGCAAAAAAACCGGGCCCCATGGACCCGGCGCATTCACCCTATACTTATGCCCGGCGGCGTTGCAGCACATCATCTAAATTGCTTAGGGCCAGCGTTCCACGCTCTGAAGCTGCCGTTTGCGCCTTTTTAGCTGCCTTTTCAGCAACCGCTGCCTTCTTAGCAACCAGCTCCGGAGCTTCAACAACTACGGCAATGCCCTCGTGTTCGCTGGCCACTCCCACCCCGGCTTGATCCGCCTTGATGGAAATGCCAGTTGACTTGGGGGCCTTGGGAAGTGCCAGCGGCTTCTCCAGGTTCAGCGCACGGTTGGCAATAACGTAACCGGGAACGGGAACCTCAACAGGCATCCACGGCTCCAAACCAAGATCACCTTCGGCCAGCGTTTGCGTGTGCGCGATCTTTGCCTCGGCAGTGCCCTTAGCCGCAACCCGCATCGCTGCTGCGCGCAATTCCGCAGCAGTCAAGGGCTTTTGCGCGGGAACCGGCTCGGCGCCCTCGGCACGGTCAAAAAGTGCCGTCTCTTTTTGTTCCACGGGCGCGGCTGCCGCCGGCCCGCCAGCACGTGACACCGTGGCACGTTGAGTTCTGCGGGAGGCTCGCTGGGCTGCCTGCTCACGAACAGCCATGGTTCGCAGTCCTACTACAACCGCGACAAATACAGCCAGCGAGGTCCACACCACCGCGGCTGACCCCAAGGAAAAGATATTTAATGCACCAGAAATGCCGGCTGTGAGCAGTGCCAGCACACCGGCGAGGGCAATAAATGTCTTCCCCCACCGAATCTTCAGAGGTGGTTCAGTTGCCGCGGGCACGGCCCTTGAAGGTCCCGGCTCCACGAGGGCGTGGGCGTCGGAAGTACCACTATCCATTGACGTCTCCTGCAACTGCTGAAATTGGCCGACTGGCAACTCTTGTCCTGCCTCGATTCAACCCTAGAGGGGAAATATTCCTTGTGCGGCATTACTGCCGGTGTGTCGCTGAGCAACGGAATAATTACCTCCCATAACCTACGACGCCGGTCCGTAGTTTGACTTAGCGGCGCGCCAGCCAACGTGGCAAAATACCCTCGGGAACGTCCTCTGCAGTGAGTGCAAAGCTGCGGTGATCCGCCCACGCACCATTGATATGGAGGAATCGTGGGCGCAATCCCTCATCGCGGAACCCGAGTTTTTCCACCACACGCAAACTCGAAGCGTTTTCAGGCCTGATATTAATTTCCATGCGGTGCAGACCCAGTTGACGGAAGCACAGATCGGTAGCCATAGCCACAGAGGTTGGTGCAATGCCCTGCCCTGCCCGGCTCTGGTCCACCCAGTAGCCAAGCGTCGCGGACATGGCCGATCCCCACATAATGGAGGAGACTGTCAACTGACCTACTATGGGGGGCTTGGCCTGGGAGGGACGTCGCTCAGTGATGATGAAGGGCAACGCCGAACCCTCCCGTGCTTGTTGGTGTAACGAGCGCACCATTCCCCCAAAAGAAGGCAATTCACCTTGACCGGCCGGGTTACTGGCCTCCCACGGCCGCAACCAGTCGGCGTTGCCTTCACGAACCCGCGTCCACTCCGCCTTGTCCCGTAATTTAATGGGGCGTAGAGCCAGATCACCGCACTCCAGGGTCACCGGCCAAATGTTCTGCCCCCACACGCGCTTAGACCTTTAAGTCGACGGCGAATCCGCCTAGCCAGTCGCGTAGATCGGGGCCGAGTTCGTCGTCTTCGCAGCCCAGAGTGATGACGGCTTTGAGGTAACTGAGTTTGTCACCGGTGTCATAACGGCGGCCACGGAACACCACCCCGTACACACCCCCACCCTCACCTTCACGGGTCGCCAGGGTCTGCAGTGCGTCGGTGAGCTGAATTTCATCCCCGCGACCCGGAGGAGTGTTCTCCAACACCTCAAACACCGACGGGTGAAGCACATACCGGCCAATGACCGCCAAATTCGACGGCGCGTCCTCCACCGCAGGCTTTTCCACCAAATGATTCACCCGCACATACTCTTCCCCCTCAATGACCGTCATATCCGCACACCCATACGCGGAAATCTTCTCCGCCGGGACCTCAATCAACGCCACCACAGACCCGCCAGTGCGTTGTTGAACCTCGATCATGGTCGTCAGCAGCTCATCACGTTCATCAATGAGGTCATCACCCAGCAACACCGCAAACGGCTCATCCCCCACATGGGTCTTGGCCCGCAACACCGCATGCCCCAACCCCTTCGGATCCCCCTGACGGACATAATGAATCTCCCCCAACGCAGTGGCATGCTGCACGGCCGCCAACCGCTCCACATCCCCCTTGTCCTCCAGCAACTGCTCAGTCACCGGGACCCGGTCAAAGTGATCCTCCAACGCACGCTTATTACGCCCGGTAATCATCAATACATCCGTCAAACCAGCACTGACAGCTTCCTGGACCACATACTGAATAGCCGGCTTATCCACCACCGGCAACATCTCCTTC
>JBBSSM010000086.1:0-5397 GCA_038242155.1 Actinomycetales bacterium
GGCGGCCGGCCGCGGCCATAAAAAAGTGCCCCCGCCGGGGATCGAACCCGGATCTGCCCTTTAGGAGAGGGCTGTCTTATCCATTGGACTACAGAGGCGCGTCCCCCAGCCTAGCGGAACGGGGAAGCAAGTAAAAAAACCACACTACTGCCCGACGTCGGTGGACGCGGACCTGCGCTGGTGTTTGCGGCCCAGGAACAGGGCCACACCCATGGCGGCCAGGCTCAGCACTAAAAACAGCCAGCTCAGCGACACCAGGGTGGAGGCAAAGGTGACGTATCCGGCGTCGAGCTTGTCGGCGCCGAGCATATTGTCAATGGCACTGTTGGCCCACAGCTGCACGACGGCAAAAACTAGGGGTACCACCCACAGTGTCCGGCGAACGGTACGCTTGGCAACATTGACGGCTATGACGGTCATGGCCACGAGGGCAAAAACGAGCGGGAACAACATCCCGGCGGTTTTATGGACAAATTGCAGCTGGCCCATGGCGTCGGCGTTCATGGCCGCGCGCAACGCCTCGGCATGGGCCGTATCAAAGCCAAAAACCATGGAATCGGGCATGGCCAGTCCGCTGGAAATATCGCTCAGTTGGTTTAGCGTGAGCAAGTGAAAGTACCAAAACAAGAACAGGGCAGCGACGGAACCGGCAATGAGCAACAGGTTCGCATTGTTTTGCGTTTTCTGCGGGACTTGGTGCGCACTCACTGCGGGAGAAAGGGGCGGCGAAGCTGCCGTGCCGTGCTTGGCAGCGCGCTGTGCTGGGGTTTTGGCCATGGTCCCATTATCGCCCAGATTAGGCTTGCCCCATGGCACCTCAAAATTCAGCAGCGCCCAATGACAGTGAATTAGCGGCCAGCATCCTGCGTGCAGCAGGGGTTGCGGCCCGCAGCATCCGCGCCGGGGGCTTGACCCGGTTACGGGCGGGCAGCCAGGTCAAGAGCGGAGTGTCGGACTTTGCCACGGCAGCTGATCTGGCCGCCGAAGCCCAAATTTTCACCGCCCTGCGCGCGGCCCGGCCAGAGGATTCAATTGTGGGGGAGGAGGGCGCCGGCCACGTCGGGACCTCCGGCCGCTGCTGGGTCATTGACCCTGTGGATGGCACCTACAACTTCGCCAGCGGATCCACCTACTGGTGCGTGGCCCTGGCCCTGGTGGTGCCCACGGCGCCAGCTCCTGAGGCGCCGGTTCCTGGGGCGCCGGTTCCTGGGGCGCTGGAAAGTATGACGCCGGAGAGTAGGGCGCCGGACCCGCTCACCAATGCTGAGGTGCTGCTCGGGGCGGTGTACCAGCCAGAGGAAGAGAAGCTGTGGATGGGCGGCACCCACCACGCAGCAACGTTGAATGGCCAGCCGATCCGTGTGGCGGGACAAGCGGACATTGCGCAGTTGTCGGCAGGAAGCTACATCCACCCGACCTGGTTGGCCCGGTCACAGGCTGCCGTGCCGTGGCAGCTGGCAGCGCAACTGCCGGCGACCCTGCGCATGCTGGGTTCCGGCTCCTGTGATTTGGCGCGCGTGGCACAGGGTGAGCTGGGCGCCTGGTTCCAACACAGCTGCCCGTCCTGGGACTGGCTCCCCGGCAAGGGGATCGTCACGGCGGCGGGCGGGGACACCGCCGTCGTCCGCGTCAATGGTTTGGATTGGTTTGTGGCCGGGCCGCACGGCGCAGTTGCCCAGCTGTCCGCGGCGCTGGCCTCGGGCACGGTGCCGCCGGACCCTGCGTAAAGCACCCCGTGTTCACAGGTTCGCCGTGTCCCAATCTTGCCGTGTCCCAATCTTGCTGTGTCCACAGGCTCGCAGTGGATTGTCAGCGGAGCGAACTACACTGGATGGCACCATGGATATGTTGTTTGACCCTTACCCCCCAAAGCCCAAAGTGACGCTCAGCCCAGGAGCCGGACTGCCCGCGTGGCAGCCGTTCGAGCAGGACGATCCGGGGGCCGACGCGCCCGAATTTGGTGCCGCCGGGCCACAGGACAGCCAAGAGCCGGCGCCCGGTGCTGTCCTGCAGCCGCATTCAAGCCGCTGGCCGGCTCCGGCGGAACTTTTAGAGGGCATGAACCCGCAGCAGGAAGCCGCGGTGGTGCACACGGGTCCGCCCCTGCTCATTGTGGCCGGCGCCGGTTCCGGAAAGACCCGGGTCCTCAGTCACCGCATTGCCTACCTGCTGGCCACGGGGCAGGCGCATCCCGGGGAAATTCTGGCCATCACCTTCACCAACAAGGCAGCGGCTGAAATGCGCGAGCGCATTGAGGCGCTCATTGGTGACGCGGCGAAGAGCATGTGGATTTCCACGTTCCACTCCTCGTGCGTGCGGATCCTGCGCCGTGAGGCCAAGGTCATTGGGCTGAACTCGAACTTCTCCATTTATGATTCCGCCGACTCCCTGCGCTTAATCACCCTGGTGGCGAAGGGCCTGGATCTGGACCCTAAAAAGTTCACGCCCAAGTCCATCATGCATAAAATTTCGGCATTGAAAAACGAGCTCATTGATGACGATGAGAACTCCATGAACACGGACTTCAATGACCCTTTCGCCGCCGCCGTGGCCGAGGTTTACAAGGGTTACACGCAGCGGCTGCGCCAAGCCAATGCCATGGACTTTGATGACCTCATTGCCCAGACGGTGTACATGTTCCGGGCCTTCCCCGGCGTGGCCGAGTATTACCGGCGCCGCTTCCGCCACGTGTTGGTGGACGAGTACCAGGACACCAACCACGCCCAGTACGCGCTGGTGCGGGAAATGGTGGGGGACCCGGCCGGCGCCATTGAGCCGGCACAGCTGACAGTGGTGGGGGATTCCGACCAGTCCATTTACGCCTTCCGCGGCGCCGACATCCGCAACATTGTGGAGTTTGAGCAGGACTACGCCAACGCCGCCACCATTAAGCTGGAGCAGAACTACCGCTCCACGCAGAACATTTTGAGTGCCGCCAATGCCGTGATTTCCCGCAATCCCAACCGCCGGGAAAAGCGGTTGTGGACGGCCGAGGGCGACGGCGAAAAAATCGTCGGTTACGTCGCTGAGTCCGAGCATGAGGAAGCCCGGTTCATTGCCAAGGAAATTGACAGGCTGGCAGATGAGAGCGATCTGCGCCCGGGCGACGTGGCTATTTTCTACCGCACCAACGCCCAGTCACGCGCCATTGAGGACATTTTGGTCCGCGTGGGACTGCCCTATCGGGTGGTGGGTGGCACCCGCTTTTACGAGCGCAAGGAAATCAAGGATGTCCTGGCCTACCTGCGTGCCCTGGTCAACCCGGACGACGACGTGAACCTGCGCCGAATTCTCAACGAACCCAAGCGCGGGATTGGGGACCGGGCAGAGGGTGCCGTTGCTGCGCTCGCAGCACGCGAACGCATTTCCTTCTGGGCTGCGCTGGCTCGTGCGGAGCAGGCTCCCGGCATTGCCTCACGCTCCCTTAACGCCGTCAATACCTTCGCCAAGATGATGGGGGATTTGGCCGAGGTGGCTGCCACTGCCACTCCGGCCACGACCCTTGAGGCCGTGTTGGAACAAAGCGGGTACCTGGCCACGTTACGTTCCTCCACTGATCCACAGGATGAGTCGCGCGTGGAGAACCTGGCGGAACTGCTCGCCGTCGTGCGTGAATTTGGTCAGGAAAACCCGGAAGGGACGCTGGGGCAGTTTTTGGAACAGGTCTCCCTGGTGGCGGACGCGGATCAAATTCCGGACGCTCCGGGCGGTTCCGAGGCTGAGGCGGCAGCGGCTGTTGCCGAGGCCAAACGCCTGGGAGTGGTGACACTCATGACGCTGCACACGGCCAAGGGCCTGGAATTCCCGGTGGTGTTTTTGACGGGCATGGAGCATGGTTTGTTCCCGCACGCCCGATCGGCCACGGACCCCAAGGAACTCGCGGAGGAGCGCCGCCTGGCCTATGTGGGTCTGACACGTGCCCGGCAGCGGCTGTACCTCACCCGCTCCGAGATGCGCAGCATGTGGGGCCAAAGCCAGTACAATCCGGCCAGCCAGTTCATTGAAGAGGTCCCGGCCGAGCTCATTGAGTGGAAGCGGGAAGGTTCCGTTCGTGCCGCACCCCCGGCGGGAAATTTCGGCACCAGCCGGTACTCGGGCTCGTCGTGGGGGGCGGGCTCTGCTGTGGGAGGCCAGGATTCAGGCATCCTGCCGCCAAGCCTTTCCACCCGTGCCGGACGTGTGCAACCACAGAAGGAAGTCATTTCTGTCGTTGTGGGGGACCGGGTGAATCACACCAGCTTTGGCACCGGCACAGTGCAGGAAGTGACGGGTGCGGGGGACAAGGCAGTGGCCAAGGTGCGGTTTGAAATTGGTGAGAAGCGGCTGCTGCTGCGCTATGCGCCGCTGGTCAAAGAGGAAAAATAACGTCCCCCGTCCGGCATGGGGCAAGCTGGTTCCATGGTCTTTGACAAGCGCAGCCCCCGCTACCGTCCCGCACGCCTGGCGTGGAGTGTGGTGGGGGTAGCGGTGGCCTTGGGGCTCAGCGGCTGCATTGCTGTTCCTGTTGCTCCCACGGAACCCCCGGCCACACAGGTGACCACGGAAACTGCCGGTTATGTGGACAGGCTCAAGGCGATGCCCGTCGCGGCCGTTACGGAAAATCCAGTGGGCGAAACCCTGCAGCAATTCGTGACGGACTCACGCAACATTGCCTGCGTCTTCACTTCCTCACGGGCAGGGCATTTAAACCAGCCGTGGGAGCCCAACAACTACACCGACAGTGCCAATGCGCCCGCGCCGATCGTCCCCGTCGTGAATTGCCAAATGGTCAACTACCCGCAAGTGCAGGAGAAGGACCGTACCAGCAACTGCGCCGGCACCAATATTGCATACTTGGGCGGCACTGTGCTGCTGGATCCGGCCAAGGCCGCTTACGGCAATTGCCGGGCGGGTGTCACAGCCGTTGAGGCGTCCTTTGGTCCGCGGGGGACAGTCAGCCGGGAGCTGGCGGAGTTGCCGGTGCTCTCCCCGGGCCAGGCCATGGACGGGCAAGGGTACCGTTGTGGAGCCCTGGACGACGGCGTCGCGTGCGCCAATCTGGCGGCCGGCACGGGCTTTTTTGTGGCAGCGAATACGTACGAACTGTACGGCTCCGAGGGTCCGGTAGGCCCCACAGCTTAGCTGCGTGCCGCCGTCGTGCGTTGAAATGAGGTTCCTGTGAGCCGAATAACCACTTTTTAATGTGGTGCATTGTCTAAGTATGTGCTTTACCTGTGAAGCGGTACTGTGTAAAAAGGGGCTGATGCCCCTTTTATTACTACTTCGACGTAGAAGGACACCAATCCGTGGACCTGTTTGAATACCAGGCGCGCGACATGTTTGAGGCTCACGGCGTTCCCGTGTTGGCCGGCATCGTGGCGCACACCCCTGAAGAAGCAAAGGCAGCAGCCGAGAAAA
>JBBSSM010000087.1:0-5207 GCA_038242155.1 Actinomycetales bacterium
ACCGCAGAAGCCTCTCCGGTGTCCAAAAGCCAGGATGCGAGCGCCGTCAGGGTTCCCCCGCTGCTTCCCTCATGCCGGATTTGTGGATCCGTGGCCCAGGCTTCCCAGGCTTGCACCACTGGTCCCAGTTGTGGATGGCGATGGGAACCTTCGGGTCTTTGTGCCCTGACGCGAAGGCCAGGGCAGGCTGCCTTGAAATCCTTGTAGACGCTTCCCGCGCGCTGCAGGTCCGGCGGCGCATTCCGGCGCACGGGCCGCAAATAACCGGCAGCATCAAGTTCCATGGCGATCCCGGGGTCCAAAAGGGCGCAGGCCCCACAGCCGGAACAGTTTCCCGCACTTACAACTCGTTTAATGGCACCATCCAGCCGGGCTTGTGAGCTCAATTGAGTGTCCTCAGGGATTGTTCCACGTGGTGCAGGGAACGATGTGCGGCAATCACCAGGTCGGCAACATCCGCAGCAAGGTCCGGAGCTGCCAGATGCGCCAGGACAGTGGTTACCGGGTCTATGGCGTGGTCGCGGAGATCAACGGTGTGCCGCCAGCCCAGACCTTGCAGGAGGGGGTCGAATTTCCTTGAATAGGCCAATGGAATGGCCGGCGTTCCCACGGACAGGGCATTGAGGCAGGCATGCATTCTGGAACCAATGACAACATTGCCGGACGCCACTGCAGCGCGAACGTCATCAAGATCCTTCGGGATCACCACTTCCGCCGGACTCTGCGAAGATTGCATGAAATCACGGATCGCAGGCACGTCATTGTCGGCATTGTCGGAGTCCAGCACATGGGCCAAAACGCTAATGTGCCTGCCCTGTTCAAGCAGACTGTCGTGAAGCCGGCGGACTGTAGTTCTGTATCGTTGAAAATCAATGTGCGGGTTGGAGTTCCACAGCAGTCCGGAAATGTTCAGGACCACATCCCGGGTCTTTTCAACTTGCGGAACCTCAATGGCAAAGACCACGTCCGTGGTCATCACGTCCACCGTGCGGCCAAGCCGTACGGCTTCTGCCGCGCTTTCCGCATCCCGCGCCATGATCAGCTTCCCGCCTGACAGGGTGTGCTTGGCCAACATCCGTCCCCGTACGGAGTTGAAGGGCCCGATGGTTTGTGGTCCCAGGACCAGAGGGACACCGGATCTAATTACACAGGCTGCCACGGCAGTCATAATGCCATGGCGTTTCATGCCATAGATGTCCGAGAAACTGTCACCGGAGCGGGTATCGATGACCAGGTCAAAGCTGGAAAGCCACTTTTGCATTCCCAGCCGTCCCGTTGCCTGTTCACGAACCAACGAGCGCAGTCGGCCTATGGGAAGGTTCGGCGAGCCGTGCCCGTAGTTCACAAAAGTAATTTCCGCGCCAGGCCAGACGCGCCGCACCAACGCCGCAGTCCCCCTGCCCAAGGCGCGGACACCCAGGTTCTGCGATGTGTCATCGGCCCACAGCACCAGCACCTTCATTGGGCCGCCCCCGCGGGTCAGCGCTGTGGATGTCTTCACTTGGACGCCGCTCATGATTGGAGCCGTTTCATGTCGCCAAACCATTTGGGTGCAGCGAGAACCAAATAGCCCAGGTTGGCGGCGAAAAGCATCACATAGACGATAAAGAAGGCCGCAGGCCAACCTAGCAGGAGGAACAATAAACACAGGATTCCATAGTCCGTGGGGAGTCCCAGCAACGCACGCAGGGGCGTGCTGTTTCGCTGCGTGGAGTTTTCCGTGTGGGCATACCTGATTTTGAGCTGGTCGTTGAGGATGCTCGCAAAGAATGAAACGGCCGAAACAACAGAGAAGCCGAGTGGAATCAGCAGCCACAGCTGCGAGGTGAAGTCAAAGTGGAGAAAGGCCGAAATCAAAACGGCGAGGTGCAATGTTGAACACTTGAAGCAATCCAGCACGTGGTCAAGCCATTCCCCTGCCGCCGAGCCTCCCCCACGGAGTCTGGCAACCTGTCCATCCGCTGAATCAAGGGCGTAGCCGATGACCAGCAGCGCCGTGACGAGTAGTCCCAGCCAGATTGTAGGTGGAACCACTGCTATGAGAATGATGGCGCTGAAGGTAAAGAACGCACTGATCATGCTCACCGCATTGGGGCCAAGCCCCAAGAGGAAGGCACCTGCAGCCAACCGCCTGCCAAAGGGGCGATTGACGTAGACCGAATAGGCCGGAGCTCCCCGTGCCCGCTTTTTCTGGGCGGTTTCGAGCTGCAACACGGTCTCATGAAAACGGCCCACAAAGGAGACCGGTGGCTGGTCCAGGATTCTACTCATCACATTCTCGATTCAGAATTCATCGGCACACGGCCCGCGGGTGAAAGAACTTCCGCAACAATCATGGTGATGCGTTGTTGATACGCTGGCAGACCGTGGCGCTGCCGCGCCGTCTGCAGGTCTTTAGGCAATGCATCCTTGAGGTCCTGCCAGTTGGCGACAACGTGTCGCACTGCTGCCGCCAACTCCCCCGGGTCATTAGCTTTTACCCTGCTCGCAGCACCGTAGCCGGCAGTTGCCTCGATCAATCCCGTTGTTTCGCTGGCGATCACTGGCCGGCCCCCCAAGATCGCTTCAACAGCGGTGTTTCCGAAAGGTTCGTCGGCCCGGGAGGGGACAACCACAATGTCGCTGGCAGCCAAAAAACCCCAAATTTGAGGTTGAAATCCTTGAAAGCGCACCTTGTCGCTGAGGCCCCTGGATTCCACCTGCTCCCTGAGCTGCTGCTCATACCACTCGTATCCCGGAAACACATCGCCCACTATGTCCAATTCGACGTTGAGGCCCCTGTCATTCAACAGGGCAAGGGAATCAATGGCAATGTCCACGCCCTTTCTCGGAGAAAGCCGCCCGATATAGACCAGACGCACGGGATCCACCAGTTTTGCCCGCGGTGCGGGGGGCTCGGATGGTCCTGCAACGGCGTTGTGAACCACCTTTATGCGCCTGCCCAGGCTTTTGAATGAGCCTTCAACCACCCCGGCACTGAAGTGGCTGTTGGCGATGGTGGTTGTTGCCAAAAACAACGGCATTGCCAGTGCCATCCGGATGATGGAGCCGGTGGAGGCCTCACCTTCGTGGACGTGGACTATGAGGGGAATGCGATGAATACGGGCCAGCACATTCCACAAGGGGATGGTGATCGTGTTTACGTAAATAAGCTCGGGCCGAAGTTCCCGGATCAGCCGGGACCCCTGTTTCAGGCCCAGGTAAGCCTCGCCGATGGCTTTAACGAAACCACGTGGTGTGAGCAGACTTTTTCTCAGCACCGGACTCGGGCACACCATAACCTCGACCCCACGTGCCTTAAGTTCGCCCGCCAAAGGTCCCCTGGCGGCCAGGGACACCACTACGCGGTGGCCGGCAAGCACCAGGGCGGATACGCTCTCCAAAAACACCCTGTCGGATCCATAGAGTTCGGCTGTGGGGTGCACCAGGAGAATCACGGTTGCCTCATCCTTCATTTTGACCAAATACCGGTGATGGGCGCAGCGGTTCTGCTCGCCTCGGTGGCTGGGAGTGCAAAGGCTTCCTGCAGGGTCCGCAGCACGTTGTAGTGGGTGATTTTTTCGGGGTACCCGCCCGGCACAACTTTCTGTCCCGTGATGATGGTTGGAATGCGTGTGCCGACGTCCCCTCCGTGGTCCCAGGTGATGATCAACAAGCTGTTATTCTGCTGGGCCCAGGCTGCGTACCCGCCAATGTTTTCCTTCAGCCAGGCATCGTCTCGGGCGATTGAACCGCTCTCCGTGCCAAGGTCCTGATTTGGAATCACGAACGACAACGCCGGCAATTTTGAATAGTCGGTGGGAAATGCCTTCAAGGGTTGATTAGCCGTGGCCGGGAGCGCCGACCAGTTCACCCACGGGTTGTGCTTTCTGGAATACTTCCCGCTCTCGCATCCCACATACCCCGTGCTGGGCAGGTCTTCAGCAAAACCGGTGAAGGTCAGCCCTGCATCCGTCAACTGACTGGCGATATTCGTGGTGGAGTAGCTCTGCGGGCAGCTGTCACCTGTCAGGCCCTGCGTTGCTCCTGAAAACAGCGCCAGATAATTGGGTTCGGCGGTCTTCGTCACGGCAAACGACTGTGTCATTGCCGCTCCACTTCCTGCCAGGGAGTTGATGAATGGAGCATCCGGGTTGCCTAAAACATTGGCCGCCGACTGTTTTTTCATGACGACCACAACTGCCCGTTCGGCCGTAGGCACTCCCGCAACTGCGGGAGGAGCAGGTTCCACCGGCGCTGCAGGAGCCGCGGGCTGTACTTCCGGAGCCGCTGCCGCGGGAGCCGCAGGTGCCGGTTCCGCTACCGGAGGTGCAGGTTCCACCGGCGCTGCAGGAGCCACCGGTGCTGCAGGAACCGCCGGCTGTACTTTCGGTGCAGCTGGTTGCTGTTCCAGTTCTCCGGGGCCGGCCTCCTTGGCTGGCATTTCCAGCTTGAAGGCGCGAGCGTCAGCACCGGCAAGCGGAGCCGCCAACGCTGCCGGGGCTGCACCGGAGGTCACTGTGTAGGCATCGAAAGCCGTTGTCACCGGGGTTTTGGCTGACCCTGAAAGATAGGAGCCCAAACCAACACCGCCGGCACTTTGCAATGCCGCAGTATTGTCGGTGGCCGTGGCCTGCCAATTCCCGGGCTCGGTCTCCCCAGCCTTCCAGATCTTGCCCTGGACCGTTGTCGGCGAAGTACCCGTAACCTGCAGACGCAGGTTCAACACCGTGTTCGGGGAATACGTCAACCCCGGAACATTACCCAGTCTCAAAGTCGTCGAGTCCCGCAGCAATACCAGTGCCACGGTCCCGTCAGCCTTAACCCACGTCTTCATTGAATACGATGATGAACCCACACCCCGGCCAACAACACTGGCGTAGTTTCCGCCACCGGTGGGTACGGAATCCAACACCATCGTGACGCGGGAATCCGTATCGGTGGACGACACCGAGTTAAGCATTGCCAAGCGCGTGGAACCGGCAGGAAGTGCCATCTTGCCCACGCCGCCCGAAACGTTGAACAACACTGATGAACCCGTCAGCGACCATTGGCCGCCAGCATCGGCAGCGCCCCAACCATTGCTGACAGTACGGCCAAAGGCATCCCTGGCCACATCATTCACCGGCACTGTTTCCACAGTCACCGGCTTCGTCACGGCAGCCGAGGCAAGGCCTTGATTATCGGTCACCACCAAAGTCACCTTGTAGCTGCCTGCCGCAGCATAA
>JBBSSM010000088.1:0-4531 GCA_038242155.1 Actinomycetales bacterium
GCGGTGTCATGGTGGCAGGGCGGGGCAGTGTCAGCCTGTCCAGCAGTTCATGCTCATCCACGCTCCGCGCCCACGTGCCCAGGGCAGCCGCCACCTTGCGCCGTTGCCCCGTATGGATCTCGCTGCGCACCTCGCTGACGTCGCGGGCAGTGCGGTAGGTATCGTCCCCGGAGGCAAAAATGGGGAAGGGGGCGTGTGCTAGAAAGGGAAGCACGTGCGGATCGGGGGCTAAGCCGCCCGTCAAGACCATGCCGCTGGGGACAGGGAATTCAGGGGAAAAAGTGGAGGCCAAGGTGGCCACCATGACGTCCGCACGGTCGCCGGGAACAATGACCAAATCATTGGCATCCAACAAGTGCAGGAAGTTGCCCACCGTCATGGCCGCCACTTTAATGGCATGCACGTCCCGTTCCAGCTCGGAGCTGCCAGCTATTTGCCGCAATCCCAAAGCGGTGGCAACCTCTCCCACGGTGGGGCGGGAAATTTCCGCAATTTCAGGAATGACATAGACGGGGCGGTGGCTGGCGCCGGGGCGCACAGCCGCAGTGATGTCGGCAACGAGAGCGGGATCGGCCCGGTTGACCATCATGGCCAGCAGCGAGCAGTTCTCGGCGCTGAGTTCCTTGCGTGCCACGTCGACGGCGTCGGCAATTTCCGCCGCCCCCAAGCCGCCTGCACCCACAACAGCCAGCACCGGCAGGCCCAGGTTATTGGCCAGGCGGGCATTGAGGTCAAATTCCACCGCTGCGTCCTGGCCGGTCAGGTCGGTGCCCTCCACAATGATGACATCGCAGTCCTTGGCAATTTCACTGAAAATTTCCACGGCGCGGGCATCAATCTCCTCGCGGCGACCCGCAGCCAACAGGGCCCGGGCTTCGGTGGTGCTCATCCCGGCACGGCAGATTTTTGGCGACAACTGGTACATGCTGCGCAGCATGGTCACTGTGGGATCCGCTTCGGGGTCGCTGGCCGAGGTGATGGGCCGGAAAAAGCCGATCCTGTCGGCCCGCCGATGCAGGGCATCGGCCAGTCCCAGGGACACTAATGTTTTTCCTGAACCCGGGGTTGTAGCGCTGACATATATTCCGTGAACCATGGTCAATTTCCCTGCCTTTCCCGCAGCTTTCCTTCATCCAAGCATGGACGGGCAGCTACGGGGGTAAATAGAGCTTGGAATCACTGCGCTTTTTGTTGGCGCGAGGCAGGTGTGCCGTGTTTTTGCCTGTCAGCTTCATCGCCTACGCTGCAGGATATGAACAATGCCGCCGAAGGATTGACAGCTACCGCCGCCACGTGGTGGGCGGCGGTCCTCAGTGGCTTCAGCCGTGCGGAGGCTCCCAGCATTTCCGCACTGTTATTGCTGGTCATTGTGGCGGCGGCCGTCGCGTTGAGCATTCCGCGGGCAACATGGCGTTGGTTTGGGCTCTATGTGACATTTGTGCATGAACTGGGACACGCATTTGCCGCCCTCACGACGGGCCGGTTCGTGCACGGACTCAAGATTGGACTCAACCATTCGGGGCAACTGGTCAGCAGCGGCCGGCGTGGTTTCAGCGCCACCTGGTCAGGATTTTGGGGATACCCGGCACCTGCCGTGGTGGGGTTGGCGTTGGTGTGGGCTGTTTCTGAAGGATGGGCCGGGGCGGTGGCCTCCGTGGGTGCGCTGGTGCTTTTAGTGGCATTGATTTTCCTGCGCAACTTCACCGGCATCCTCGTGGCCCTGGTGAGTGCAGCCATTGCCCAGTGCCTGATCCTTTTCGCCGACCCGACCACGCTCAGTTACGTGGTTCTGGCCCTGGGCATTGCCTTGGGCGTTGGTGCCATTCGCGACTTCTGCAAAGTGGCGGCTGTCCACACCCGCCGCCGCCAACACGTGGGCAGCTCCGACGCCTACATTCTTGCCCAGGCCACGGGAGCGCCGTCGTTCATTTGGTTAAGCGGCTTCGCTGCAGTCATCGCAGGCTCCGCGGCTCTCTCCGGCTGGCTCATCTGGGGCCTGGTGACTTAGCCGCTGTTGACTGCATACTGCAGATGGACGACGCCGTTGCCAAAGTGGTGTTGTTTCCGCAGTTCCAGCGTGGTGGTGAAGTTCTTTGGCAGGGCAGCTTTGCCGCCGCCCACCAGGATGGGTGAAATGATCAGGTTCAGCTCATCCACCAATCCCGCCTGAAGTGCCTGGCCTGCCAGTTCGGCGCCGCCAATGGCCAGGTCTTCGCCCGTTTGCGCTTTCAGCAGGCGGATGGCCGCCGGGTCGAAGGTCCGCTCCACACGGGTTCGGGCTGTCTGCGCCACTGTCAGGGTGCGGGAGAAAACAATCTTTTGCGCGTCGTGCCACAGGGTTGCGTAATCCCGGAATACTGTGGGCAGCTCGGGCCTTTCATAAAAGGTCTCCCACACCGCCAGGACCTCATACAGTTTCCGGCCGTAAAGATGGGTGCCCGCACTGCGCTCCAGATCATTGATGTAGCCGTGGACTTCCTCATCCGGCTCACCCCAGTCAAAGTTGCCCTCCCTGTCGGCAATGTAGCCGTCGAGGGAGGTGATGGCTGAGTAAATGAGCTTTCCCACGGGTGCCTCCTGGTATGACTGGCTTTCCCTCAAGTATTTGCCCCAAGGCTGATGCGGGCCAGCTATTTACCGAGTTTTTTCAATAACCACTTCACAATTTGATCGCCCTGATTCCCAAAGGGGTTTTCATCCACCACGTAGGTCCAGGTGGTGGAACCGCGCCGGATACCCGCTCCCTCCAAATCAATGCAGCCGTCCACCACGTCCAAAGAGGCAACAGTTTCCCGGGCTGTGGCATAGGCATTGTCAAAAAAACCCTCAAACGCGCTGATGGTCTCCCGCCGGAATTCATCCAGCGGGTTTTGCCGGCCCAGGGCCCGCAAGTGAATGGCTGCGCGCTGTTCAGAAAGCAACGCCAAATGATCACTCCACCAGGCATCCAACTCAAAGAGCAGCACGGCCCTGCAGACGCGGGCCAACTCTTTAGGAGCCAAGGCACGGGCCATTTCTGTGAGGTGATCTGCGGATGTCAAGATCTCCAGAGCCGCCGTCTTGCTGTGCAGAATTTTGTCACGTTCAGTTAGCACCACCCGGCGTTGGTAGGCAATGAGTTCGTTGTACTTCCAGGAGTTTTGTTGCGTGGTGAAGCGTTCCTGCTCCGCGAGGCATTGGGCGCGGTCCAGCAGGCCGGACACACCCGCTGCGGTGACGAGTCCGGCGTCGTCCGTGTCCTGCTCCACCGCAGCCACGAGTTCCAGGCCGTGGGCCTGCTGCCCCTGCGCCGCCGGATCTTCCATGCTGGAGTAAATGACGCTGGCACCCGGATCCCCCTGCCGACCGGCACGCCCACGCAGCTGCGCGTCAAGGCGGGGGGAATAAAAGCGGCCCGCGATAATGACGAACAGACCACCCAGCGAGGCAACCTCATCATGGACCACTCCATCCACCGGAGCATGTCCAGCCGGTTCCGAGGGGCTCCCACCTAGACGGATATCAGTGCCGCGTCCCGCCATTTGCGTGGAAACGGTGACTGCCCCACGCTGGCCGGCTTGAGCTATCAGTTGCGCTTCCTCCCGATCGTTGCGCGCGTTGAGGACTTCGCAGCTCACCTTTTGGTCTTGCAGGAGCTGCGCAAACCGCTCTGACGCAGCAACGCTGTGCGTGCCCAGGAGCACTGGCTGGCCGGTTTGGTGGGCCATTTTGACAGCATTGACGACGGCGGCATCACGCTGGGCGGCCGTAGCGTAGATTCGCTCCGCAAGGTCATGGCGAATGCAGGACCGGTGGGGTTCCACCCGGCCCACCTCGAGTTCGTAGTGCGTGCGTAGATATTCCGAGACCGCTACTGCCGTGCCGCTCATGCCCGTCACCGCAGCGAAACTTTTAATTAGGTCACGGATCAGCAGTTGATCTAAAATTTCGCCTTGTTCGGTGGTGTGCAGACCTTCCTTGCTTTCCACCGCGGCCTGCAGACCGTCGGGCCAACGCTGCAACGCAGCCACCCGGCCGCGGGAATCGGAAATGATGTTTGCCCGACCATCTTGCACAATGTAGTCAACATCGCGCCGCAGCAGGACTTCCGCATGCAGGGCCACGTTGATGGAGGAAAACAGGGGCGTCCCTGCCGCCGAGTACAGCTCCACGTCGGGCCACTGCGCTTCGACGCGCGCCAGTCCGGCGTCGGTCAGGGAAACATTGCGCCGGTCGGCTTCCACTATGTAGTCGGCGCCGGCGGCCAAGGTCTTCACAAAGGCTGCCACGTCCACGGATTCCAGCTCCATGCGGGCGCGTCCGGCCAACACCAGCGGGACGGTGGCTTCGTCCACGAGGACGGAATCAATCTCATCCACAATGCACATCTCCAAGGCCTGCAAAACGGTGTCTTCCGGTTCGGTGCATGTCCTGTCGCGGAGCACGTCAAAGCCCAATTCATTGACGGCAACGTAGACAATGTCCGCCCTATAAGCGCCGCGACGATCCTGCTGCGCCATGTCCGAGGTGATGGCTGCTGCGCTCACACCCA
>JBBSSM010000089.1:0-4449 GCA_038242155.1 Actinomycetales bacterium
ACCGGCGGGGTTCGCAGGGCGGCCAAGGCTGCGTCAACCTCCGCAGCAGCCTCGGCATGGTGTTTCCTGGTGGTGAGAACCTTTTGGTAGGAGACGTTCTTCGCCGGATTCGGTACCAAACGGTTTTCGTCATCGTCACTGGAAGCGTAGGAATCGTGGGAATCAAGATCGAAGTGCATACGTGCGTAGCGGAATTGATTTTCTTGACGCCATCGATTGCCCATACGCCACACCGCCTCCCCGGCGGGTAGGTCGTGGTTGGTGGTGAGGATGTGGATCTGCCGTGTTCCACCGCCCTTGCCTTGGGCAGGGACAATGCGGCTGAGTTGGCGCATCTGGTATATCTCTCCGGTTTTCTTCGTGGTCGGCAGGGCCAGATCAACGATCGTGTCCGCCACACTCCAGGTCCGGGTTTCCCCGTGCTCATCAGTATGGGTAACCTCGGTGAAGAGTTCTTCCTTGATGTCCGGTGTGGTGCCTTTGCGCCAGGTCAACACATCAAAACCGGCCTCATCCATGTGTTTGAACAAGACCGGTGACCAGCCTCCACGATCGAAACCGACGAGGATCCGCCTCTCGTCCCCGACCGCTTTGCGTAGTTCAGGCAGCAGGTTACGGAGTTCACCGGCCAGGGACGCCCCGGGTTCAGCCATGACCACGAACACGGGGGAACCGTGGGCGTCGGTGACCCAGGTTTCCTCCGTCGCCGGGACCGGGAACTTCAACCGGGTGGAGTAGAGCTTGCCGATCTTTTTCGTACCCTGGTACGCGCGCACGTGCCCGTCCACGTAGAGGATCGCGGCAAGGTTCTCACCGTTCGGGCCGCTACCGTTGAGGTGGTGGGCGGCCAAGGCTGAGATCAGCTCTTGGGCTTTGCTGGTAGCGGCGAGTTGGTTGATCCGGCGGCGGATTGTTTTTACTTCAGGGGCGCGATCCAGCCCCAACACCCGCCCGAGTTCCTCCGGGTTGAACCGGGTCGCGCCCTCGGCCCGTGTTTCTCCGGCCAACGCCCGCACCACCGCATCAATCAGGATGGCATTCAGCCCGTAGAAACCATCCGGTAAAGCACCAAAGACGTCCTTCGAACACGTCAGCAGGCCCGTGGTCTCCAACGCGGGCATCGCCAGAAACAACCCGGCATAAGGGACTTTCGCGGCAGGTGCGAACACCGGGGCAGCCTCTGCCAGCAGCCCGGCCCTCGCTGCCGAACGTTCCCCCGCACGCGGCACGGCCACAGGCAGTATCGGCAGCTCCGGCTGCATCGGTGCCGGCCCTTGTTCGCTGACCGGCGCCGGCGCGGAGAACTCGGGCAACGCTTGGGGGCCCTGTATATTCGTCGCAGCCTCGGCGGTGACTGGCTTCTGGGTGGTGGCTGTTTTCAGGGCACGGCGGACACTGAATTCAGACACGCCCACCGCGGCGCCGACTGCTCGCAGAGAAAGTCCCATTGCCCGTAGTTCCGTGATCCGTTCCACGACGTCCTCACCGAGGCGGGACGGTCCCTTCGGACCCATGGCCTCTGGGACCAGTCCCGCTATCCCGGTCGTCTCCAGCACCTGGCGCCACCGCCATAACGTCACCGCGTCCACCCCGAACCCGGTGGCAATCTGTGCGACCGTGGCGGCCTGGATCCCAACCAACGTCGCGGCAGCAAAACGACGGGTGGCAGCATCACCAACATCCCAAACGTAGGCGAGCTGGCCATGAATGAACACCCGACCGCCTTCGGCGTTCTCCACCAGCGACGCCGAGCCGCCCAAGGACACGACACCGGCCGCCATGGGCACCGGAAGTGGAGGCTGCGAAGTCATTACGACCATCACTCAAGACCCAACGCAAGAAATCTATCCATACAATTATTATATCGCAAACAAGACAAAATTAACAGTTCTCACGCCACCAAAAACACCGGAAAATCAACGAACTGCCAAACCCATCATCCTGCTATGACCGGAGCCCTGGTACTGGAAATTATTCTGGCCATTACCTTGATAACTTCTGCCGCAGTGGGGATTGCGGCTATCAGTAGGGCCCAGACGGCCGATCATTCCCCTAGTATCTCAAAGTCAGTAAACGGAAACACAGCAACCGATGGCAGTGTCGCATTTGGTGGCACCATCACTTATAAAGACCATATGAAGGTAACAGTCGTCAGCCTGGGCTTAGTGTCCACCAGCGAATATCCCACTTCGGTGGGAGGCCCGGCAGCGCTTTTTGAAATCACGGCAGAGAATATTTCCAGCAAAGATGTGGAAGGCTTCTCGGTAGGGCTGAAAGAGGTAACTTATGGGGATAAAAATGTCCGCGCATTCAATTTGCTGGACGACAAAGGCGACCTTCAAAGGTTCTCCACCATTTTGCCCGGCAAGAAGCAAACTATCAAGGTAGCTTACGACGTTCCGGCTGCCGAAGCTGGGGATGTGCGAGTTGAAATATTCATGCCCTTCGCAGCGGAGAAAGATACGATATTCACAGGCTCCATCAAGTAGCTTGCAGCACCGCCAGCATTGAAGGCGCAGGGTGTCTGCAAAGTCGTTCAACTGATAGTGAGGCCGGCGAGTTTGACGGCGCACTTCAGGTGGTTGCGGGAGCCGTGGGTGGCTTTGGTGATGTTGGTTTCTCCTTCGAGCCGCAGGATGCTGATGGCACTGCGTAAGGACGCGATGACGCGGGGTGCGTTGCCCTTCCTGATCTGGCTGAGATCTTTGCCAAGTCACGTCCGACGCCAGTGAAGTCTGATTTCTATACCCCAATGGAAACGGACCAGAGCGCCGGTGTGGGCCAGCTTTTCTGCCGCCGGTTCGAGTGAAGCGACGCTGCACACGGTCTCGGTAGACCACGTCCGGGCGGACAACACGGTTGGTGCTAGCCCTCAGCCTGACGGACTGATCAAACGAAAGACAGCCCGAAAAGGGCGCCAGTCTCACATTGAGTCACTTCGGTCTGATGACTTACTGCCATCATCGCGGTCGCATATGTGGAACTCCACATAAGCGCCACACCTGTGCCATGAACCTCCTGTTCTCCGGAGTCGACAACACTGTTATCGCTCTGCCCGGCAGCCCGCACTGTGTGCATAAACTCAAGGCCCGCGGTGGAGCCGATCCGCACAACTCCGTCAGTGGCATTGCCGCCTTCCAAAGGGATCTCATGCTCGTCCATGGGGCAAGATCAGCGCACCGCAAGTTGTCTTCCGAGTGTCTGCGGCAGCGGCAACAACATCTACTCGTTTGCCCGCGCCTCCGAAGTCACCAGCGGGTGGGGCTCCGACGGTTGGGCGCGGAGCTGCGCCGTCGCGAAAGCGCAGGGTTTCCCTTCACGGCGATGGACCATGCTCCGAGCGCCAGCGCCGCGGCAATCAGAGCGTCGAAGAGCACTAGATCCGCACCTGCACCCGTGAACGCGTTGACCAGCCCCAGGACCACAAAGACTGCTGCAGCTGCGGCCACGCACAAAGAGAAAATCTTCGCCCAAACGGGCAAGTTCCTCAGTTCCTTCACAATCTCCAACTCCTCGGGAATAGTGCGAATGAAATAGTGTCCTACATCATACGCTAGTCAGTTCCCCTCCCGTTGGCGGCAAAGGCCACAAGCAGGCATCACCGCGTCCGGCGCGTCAGTCGGTGAGCGCCGCCTTGAACCATCCGGTGATGGTGGAGGGGTGGGTGATGGCCGTGCCGACCACCACGGCAAAGGCGCCGGCATCCAGGGCCGCGCGCGCCTGGGCGGGGGAGTGGATGCGGCCCTCGGCGATCAGCGGCTTGCCGAGCTTGGCGTCGGCGATGGCGGCAATGAGTTCAAGGTCCGGGCCGTCGGTCTTGGGGCGTTCGCCCGTGTAACCGGCCAGGGTGGTGCCAATCAGGTCCGCGCCCGCCTCGACAGCGGCCACTGCGTCCTCGAACGAGCCGCAGTCCGCCATGACGAGGGAGTTGGAGTTCTCGTGGACGCCGGCAATGGTCTCGGCCAGGGTCAGTCCGTCGGGGCGCGGGCGGCGGGTGCCGTCAATGGCAACAATCTGGGCACCTGCGCTGGCACAAGCCAGGGCGTGGCGCAGCGTGGGGGTGATGAAGACGCCGTCGTGCCCGTCCTTCCACAGCCCGATGACGGGAACCTCCACGGCGGCGCGCGCAAACTGGATGTCGGCAATGCCCTGCACCCGGATGGCCGCGGCCCCGCCGGTCACGGCCGACGCCGCCACCTGGGCCATGGTGCGCGGGTCGCGCATCGGCTCACCGGGGTAAGCCTGGGCGGACACCACAAGCTGTCCGGCAAGCTCGTCAAGATTGGTCAATTTCAGCGTCACAGTGACTCCTAGGTGAGTGGTGTCGAACGGGCTATCTGGTGGTGCGATTGCTGAACAGGGTTGATTTTAAGCCGGTGTGAGGCTGTTGGTGTTTGCCGGAGTTTCATGTTGGCAGGCATTTTCGGGGTCCGCAGCGGGTGCCTTGGG
>JBBSSM010000090.1:0-4386 GCA_038242155.1 Actinomycetales bacterium
AGGGGGCATGCTTGCCATTGCACTTGCTTCGGATCCCGGGTTCATGGCACGTTACAACGTGACCAACGTTTTAACTGCGGGATCGCCCGTGGACGGCGTCAGCGTCGATCCCCGGGTCAACGTTTTGCAAGTCCAGCACGCAGGAGATGTGGTGCCCCAGCTTGACCTCGGCGGCATTCGTTCCGACGCTTCGGCCCCCAGCCAGCCGGCCAATATTTCAGTCGTGACCATGGCCAACCCACCGCGCAATGCGGAGCAGGCCGCGGAATTTGGGGAGGGCGGCGGTGACATTGGTGCCGGCGTCGGCCCCTGGATACCGGGTGTGGGCGAAAACCACGGGCGCAGTGCGGGGACGGCCGCCGGGGAGACTGCCAGCGACGTCGTGAACAACCACGATTTTATCAATTACCGCGAATCCATGGCCAATACCGGCAACTACCCAGGTATCAGCGCCTATGAAAACGACCCGTCCATGCAGGTATTCTTGAGCGACGATCCGCAACGGGTCAATGCTGTTGACGTACCCACCATGCGACGCTAGAAAGGGACGCCACCACATGTTGAAAAAAACGCGGATGGTCCTTGTTATGGGACTCCTTGCCCTGGTGCTGACGGCCTGCGGCCAAGGCAGCACCACCAACGACAAGGGCGGCGCGGAAGCAGCCAATCTTGAGGCAGCCATCTCCACAGTTGCCGACGTTGCCGCGGTCAAGGCCCGTTACACGGTGAAATCGGGGATGGGTTCCACGGTTCACATACGCATCACAGCTGTTGCCGGCACCCCATCCCTGGAGACGGTCATGGCTGATTCCCTGACGGCCTTTGCCGGGGCCTGCGAAGGTATTAAGACCACCGCGGGCGTTTCTTTTCAAGTCACTGAATCGGGGCAGGAAAACACCATCAATCCCACAGCCGTGGGCCTGCCCCAATCACCCACGGTTGCTGAAATCATAGACTTCGCAGCGACTAGCTGACCCGCTGCGGGTGGGTGTAAATGTTCATGCTGTTGCCGCGGCTGAATCCGACCAAAGTCACGCCAAGATCACGCGCCAGCTCCACTGCCAACGATGACGGCGCACTGACCGCCGCGAGCAACGGCACCCCCGCCAAGGCGGCTTTTTGCACCAGTTCAAAAGATGCCCGCCCCGACACCTGCAAAATGGTGCCGGTCAAAGGCAACTGCCGGGCACGGAACGCGGCCCCCAAGACCTTATCCACGGCATTGTGCCGGCCCACGTCTTCGCGGGAGATCAATAATTCCCCGGCCGCGGTGAAAAGTCCTGCGGCATGCACGCCGCCGGTTTTTTCAAATAATGCCTGCTGAGCCCGCATGACATCCGGCAGGGTGGCCAATAGCGCGGCGGCAATGAGTGGTGCTTCAGGACCCGGGAGCAATGGGAAGCGCGATGACTTCCGCACTGCATCAATGGAGGCCGTGCCGCAAATGCCGCAGGCACTTGAGGTGGTCACGTGCCGCTGGGCCGCAGCTGCGGGCATGAGTACGTCGGATCTCAGCTGGGCTTCCACGACATTAAACGTTTGTCTGCCGTTTTCATCCTCACCCGCGCAAAAGCGCAGGGAAATGAGTTGCTCCGGAGCGAAAATGATGCCCTCGGAGAGCAAAAATCCTGCCACCAGGTCAAAGTCATCGCCGGGAGTGCGCATCGTCACGCTAAAGGAATCATGGCCCAAGCGGATTTCCAATGGCTCTTCCGCCGCCAGCGTCTCTTCACGAACCACGCGCCGCCCACCGGAAAGATCAATTCTTGTGGCCTTGACGCGCTGCAGCAGCCGTCCCATGCAATCCTCCAAAAGTGAATAAGGTCTAAGATCACAGTAGTTGCTCAATGGCGAAGGGACCCATCATGGCTGGCAAGGCGCCGCAGGAAAACATCAATGAGAAGCTGCTCTCAGTGGGCGAGGTGCAAAAGAAAGCCGTGGGGATTCCCGGCGTCCTGCATGCCCTGGACATTTCCCTGCGGCAAATGGGCCCGCTACGCTCCGTGCAGACGCTGGTGCAGATCAATCAAAAGGACGGCTTTGACTGTCCCGGCTGTGCCTGGCCGGAAACTGAGCGCCGCCATCGGGCGGAATTTTGCGAAAACGGCGCCAAGGCAGTTGCCGAGGAAGCCACCAAAAGGCGCGTGCCGCCGTCGTTCTTTGCCGAGCACAGCGTCAGCGAGCTGCGTGGGTGGGATGACTACAGGCTGGGCCAGCAGGGCCGCCTGACTGATCCCATGTACTTGGCCGAGGGCAGCGACCACTATGTGCCGGTGACGTGGGAGCGTGCCTTGGGGCTGCTGGCCGATGAGCTCAAGGCACTCCAGGACCCTAACGAAGCCATTTTTTACACCTCCGGGCGGACGTCCAATGAGGCAGCCTTTTTGTATCAGCTCATGGTGCGTGGAATGGGCACCAATAATCTGCCGGACTGTTCCAATATGTGTCATGAATCCAGCGGTTCCGCGCTGACCGAGACCATTGGCATTGGCAAGGCCTCGGTGTCACTGGAGGATATTCACCAGTCGGAACTGATTTTAATTGCCGGGCAGAACCCCGGCACCAACCACCCGCGCATGCTGACGGCTTTGGAGAAGGCGAAGAAGAACGGCGCCGTCATTGTCGCCATTAATCCGCTGCCTGAAGCTGGGCTGATGCGCTTTGAAAACCCGCAGACAGTGCGCGGGATGGTGGGCGGGGGCACGCCGTTGGCCGATGATTTCCTCCAGATCAAGCTGGGCGGGGACCAAGCACTTTTCCAGGGACTGGGTAAGTTTTTACTCGAAGAGCAGCGGCGTCCCGGGTCTGCGCACACCGGACGCGTGTTCGACACAGCCTTCATTGAAGCCCATACCGCCGGCCTGCAGAATTATTTGGCACAACTGGACCAGGTCACGTGGCCGGAAATTGTCACGGCCACGGGCTTGACGGAGGAGCAAATCCGGGCCACCGGCCAACGGCTCCTGGATTCAAAGGCCACGGTGGTCTGCTGGGCCATGGGGCTGACGCAGCACAAGCACTCGGTGGCCATAATCCGTGATGTGGTCAACGTCCTGCTCCTGCAGGGCAATCTGGGCAAACCCGGTGCGGGCGTGTGCCCCGTCCGCGGCCACTCCAACGTCCAGGGCGATCGCACCATGGGCATTTTCGAGCGCATGCCCGACGCCTTCCACAATGCGCTGGACCGCGAATTTTCCTTCGCATCCCCGCGGAAACATGGCTTTGACACCGTGGCCGCCATCGAGGCAATGCGTGATGGCAAGGCCCGGGTATTTTTAGGAATGGGTGGAAACTTTGTCCGTGCGACACCCGACTCCAACGTCACCGAAGCTGCCCTGGGCAAGCTCTCCCTGACCGCCCAGATTTCCACCAAACTCAACAGATCCCACCTTATTACCGGTCGCCAGGCGCTCATTTTACCAACCCTGGGCCGCACTGAAAAGGACACCCAAGCAAGCGGGGATCAACGCGTCACCGTCGAGGATTCCATGTGCGCCGTGCATGCCTCGCGCGGCAGGCTCGCACCGGCGTCGGATAATCTGCTCTCCGAAGTGGCCATTGTGGCCCGCTTGGCCGAGCTGCTCTTTTCCACGCTCGACGGCGGGACCCGCCCCGGCGCTCCGCTTGCGGACTGGGACGCCATGGCCGGGGATTACAGTTTAATCCGCCGGCATATTGCTGCCGTGGTTCCCGGATTCGAGGATTTTGAGGCCAAGATCGATCGCCCCGGCGGCTTTGTCCTGCCGCATGGACCACGGGATTCGCGCTCCTTCTCGACCGACTCCGGGCTGGCGCACTTCACCGGCAATACCTTGGAGTACCCCCGGGTGCCCGAGGGCAGGCTGTTATTGCAGACCCTGCGCTCGCACGATCAGTACAACACCACCATCTATGGCAAGGACGACAGGTACCGCGGCATTAAAAATGGTCGCCGCGTGGTGTTTGTGAACCTGCAGGATTTGGACTCCCTGGAGATTGCCGACGGCACCATGGTGGATTTGGTCTCTGAGTGGAGGGACGGGGTGGACCGCCGGGCCCCCGACTTCCGCGTGGTGGCCTACTCCACACCTGTCGGTTGCGCCGCGGCGTACTACCCCGAGACCAATGTGCTGGTTCCGCTGGATTCCAAGGCCGATGTCAGCGGTACACCCACGTCAAAGTCCGTGGTGATCCGCCTGGAACCCGTGTCCTAACCCGGGCCAGTCCCGCACCTTTGGCCGCCTTCGCCGAAACCGACCCAGCGCCGCACCCACCTGGGCCGCCTCCGCCGAAACCGACCCAGCCCCGCACCCACCTGGGCCACCTCCGCCGAAACCGACCCAGCACCGTCGAAACAGACCACGCGCGGCGGGGGGTTCGGGCGGGGGGGGGCGGTCGCGGCAGGGA
>JBBSSM010000091.1:0-4072 GCA_038242155.1 Actinomycetales bacterium
CGAAGCGGGCAAGTTCACTGGCTGCTTCTTCGGTCAGTGCCTGCAGTTCGCCATCGATATGGATCTCCAGACCGGAAATGCATGGGGGCACCGCCGCCAGATAAGGTCCGACAGCCCGGCGTCTTTGCGTGCGTGAGCCATGCTCGTCTTGAACGTTGTGCCAGGGCCGCTCTTCATAGCCGAGTGACGGCCAGATCACGTTCTGCTCAAACATTGACATGATTCAACCATACCAATGTTTAATTAATTAACCATTCGTATGGGTCATTGCTATTCCCACTTGCTTCAGACGATGCCGTCCGATGGCCGAATAGGTTTCCGGTGTCCCGCAGAGGGTTCCCGCTACGGCCTGCCCCGTTCCAAAGACGGGTTATAGGGAACGTTGCAACATAGTTGGGTACTTATCGCGTCAGCACCAACCAACCCACCTCAGCCCGTACGGTGAAGCCAGGATGCAATCTGTTCCGGTACCCGAGTCCCGTCCCATTTGGCACAGAACCGTGGGCGCGGCAGTCGTATCCAGTGCATCTTTATGGCTCACATGGACAGCCCAACAGTTGCCGACAGTGTGCCCGGCCATGTGCCCGGCCCCGGCGAGTTGCGCTCCACACGCCCGCAACAGTCCCGCCATCTGGGGAACTGTTGTCATCGTTGGGCTGTTCGCAGCATTGTTGGCAGCCAGTGCCACGATTCGACCCGAACGAAAAATAGTCGTCCTGCGATGGCTCATGGCGGCACTGGGTATCGCTGCAGTTGTTGTTCCCTATGGACTCTGGGCGCGTCCGGATTCAGCTTGTGACTATTCAGAATTCCCGCTCAACGTTCCCCTGCGGTCGAACCAGGTTTGTGCGGGCGGGTATTGAAATTTGTGCGGGCGAATTCTGACAATGACACCAGTGTCACAGTATTAAAGCGCTGCTTTAGACGACGTTCAACTGGTTGGGCATGACCGGATGCTGCCAGCCGGCGCGACTCCTTATTTTCAGTTCGTCTTTGTGTCTCAAAATTTCCCGTATCCCGTATTGCATGCGATGCGAGACGGCTCAATGCTGAGGAGCGCGATACTGAGCGATCATAGAGACGCCAAATTCGACGGGCCAGCCTCCAAAGAGCTGTCAAAAGGGTCTTTTCTTATGCTTCATCTGGCCTGCACTGAGTATCCGAAAATTTTGCCCACAACCTTGGATAATGGACCCGCTTCCATTGAGCCGCCCAATTGCCGTCCCTCCAAGGTCGTGAACGTACCAACATCGCATGAACCCGTCGGCCCGGCCTTACGTGCAGTAAATGCAGCTGGTCTTGAGCTGACTCTAGGCGCAATTTGTGACATTGAGACATAGATAAGAGGGTCGCTGTCATTCGGCATGGTTGGCGCCGGCGCAGGCGAAAAACTGGATAGTCTGAGTTGATAACTTCTGATGAGTTTTTCATTTTCCCGACGGCGCCGGATGATTTACATCTCTTCCAAGCACACTGCGCTTCAGTGCCCAGGTGTGCCGGCCGGTAATAGTTATCTGTGCGTTCACTGCTTAAAGCCGCTACCTGCCCTGCCCCTAAAGCCCGTGCAGCCGCTAGTCTAAGCTCAGGCTTGGACCAAAAGAATTGAGGCAGCGATGAAACCACGTATTTTGGTGATTGCCGGACTTTCCCTGGCAGTTGTCATCATTGCGGCAGCGGTGGTGCTTAATCTCATGACAGGGCAAGCCAACACCAACTCAGCCACTGCAACCCCGCCACCGGACTCCTCAGTTTCGCCGACAGCGGTGGCATCCGGCGCACCGTCAGTCGCCGGGCCATCGGAAGTCGCTGCGTCAGGGGACGCGGTCGGGCCAGGCAGCAAATCCGCAGACGCTGCTCCGCAGGATCCTAAAGCCCCCGCCATAAAGCCGGACCCCAACCGGCCCCTGGAAGTCCTGGCACCTCCGGCTGAGTCCACGCCTCCCACTTTGCCCAAGTCCCGCGAGGACGGGCCCTTGATCAAGCTGCCCCTGCCGGGCGAAGCAAGTGCCAATGGCGCACTTGTTACGGGATTTCCTTCCAGCGTGATCCCCCTTGCCCCCTCCGCCGCTGTAAAGAGCAGCTCCGTGAGCCCGCAGGACTCCATTTTGCAGCTCAGCCTCGTAGCCCGCACTTCAGCCGAGCCGCTGGCCGTCATGGCGTTCTACCAAAAACACTTCTCGGCCTTGGGTTTGGGCGTGGCGCAGGCCCCGGCCAGTACGGGATCCGCGGCCACGTGGTTTACCCGGGGAACTGACAAGATCACGGTCACCACCACTCCTCACCAGGATGGCGGCACCGAATACAGCATCTTTGGTGTTTTGCACGCGGGGAACTAGCCACCAAATGTATCTTTCATTTGCGGACCGCCAAGGCGGCAAAGACGATCCGGCACTTAAGACTGCGACGCCCTTCAAAATTTCGCCCATCATCATCTCCCTGGGATTGGTCAGCCTTTTCACCGACATTTCCTCCGAGTCGGTCAGCGCCGTATTGCCGCTGTACATTACGGGTGCCCTGGGACTGTCCATGGTTGCCTACGGGTTTTTGGACGGCATTTACCAGGGGATGAGCGCCGTCGTCCGCATTGGCGCAGCCTGGACGGCTGACAGGTCAGACCACCACAAGCTGGTGGCTTTTTTGGGCTATGGGTTGTCTGCCATTTCCCGTGCGGGTTTGCTGGTGGCGACGGGTTTTGGTGCCGTCACCTCCATCATTGCCGTGGACAGGATTGGCAAGGGGATCAGGACCGGTCCGCGTGATGCCATGATTTCCGACGCCGCCCAGCCGGAACACCTGGCCCGGTCGTTTGGCGTGCACAGGATGCTGGACACCGTTGGTGCCACCCTTGGTCCGCTGTTGGCGTTCGTGGTGCTGCTGCTCATCCCCAACGGCTACCACGCAGTCTTTGTGGCCTCGCTGGCCTGCGGCATCATTGGCCTGGCGATTCTGGGCATTTTGGTTCCAGCACGCAGGCAACGCGCGCAGATCATTGCCGCGGCACAGCCTCCCGCAGCTGACCAACCGGCAGGGGAACCCATGCGGCGGTTGCCCTTCCGCTGGGCGGACCTAAACAACACGGGCATGCGGCGCCTGCTGCTGGTGGCAGCGATCTTTGGCATCGTCACCATTGGTGATGGCTTCATCTACCTGGTCCTGCAGAGCAGGGGCGCATTTGCCACCCAGTGGTTCCCCCTGCTCTATGTGGGTACCAATGTGGCCTACCTGGCCTTCGCCATACCCCTGGGCCGGCTGGCTGACAGGTGGGGCCGGATGCGATTGTTCGTCGCCGGACACGGGGTTTTGCTCGCGGCCTATCTCTGTGCCGCACTGCCTGCCACGGGTGCCGTGCCAACAGTGACCTGCCTGTTGCTCCTGGGCATTTTTTACGCAGCGACCGACGGCGTCCTGGCCGCCCTGGCAGGGCAGTTCTCCACCCCGGCGAGCCGGGCAAGTGGCATTGCCGCCGCCCAGACAGTGGTTGCCGTGTCCAGGCTGGTGGCCTCCATCGCGTTCGGGGTGCTCTGGTTTGCCGTGGGCCGCCAGCAGGCCATTATCCTGGCTGCCGCCGCACTTGCCCTGGCCCTGCTGTGCGCCGTCTTGCTGCTGCGGAACATGACAGCAAGGCAGGTTTCGCCATGACTTCCAAGACCCGGTGGGCGTGGCTTTTGGGGATCACCGCCGTGACCCTTGCCTTGGCGGTGAGCTACGGCGTGTGGTCGTTTCTGCAGTACCAGCAGCGCCAGGCGGCCCCGGCCTCAGTAGCCGTGGCGGCAGGGTCCATCGACCAGGCGGTGCCCCACGTGGTTTTTAAAAACACTGCCTCCGGCGCAGGCTACGGCCACGTGGCCGCCGTGCCGCTGGCCAACCCCGGGGGTTCGCGGCAAGTGACGGCTGCAGTATGTGACAGGGTCTATTCCGCAGGCGGCACCAACGCCTGCCTGCGGACCAATGCCGGCATTGTCACCACCTTCGAAGCAGCCCTTTACACGGCGGACTGGCAGGAAGAACGCACGTGGCCGCTGCTTGGCATTCCCAGCCGGACGCGGGTGTCCCCCGACGGGTCGCTGGTGGC
>JBBSSM010000092.1:0-3983 GCA_038242155.1 Actinomycetales bacterium
CATTGTGGTCTTGAATGGTTTTTCCAACAAGGTCCTGAACTTATTTGGCATGGAAGCGAAGGAAGAAATCTCGGGGGCGCGCTCGCCGTCGGAATTGGCGTCGCTGGTGCGCCGCTCCGCCGCCATGGGCACCTTGGACGAAGGAACTGCCACCTTCATTGCCCGCACCCTGAGTTTTTCTGCCCGCACGGCCGCGGACGTCATGACCCCGCGCATGCGCGTGGAAACCATTGAAAGCACCAAGTCCGTAGCCGAAATCATTGACGTGGCCCGACGTACGGGTTTTTCACGTTTTCCCGTGATTGGGGAGTCAGCTGATCAAGTGCTTGGTGTGGTGCACTTGAAAAGCGCCGTCTCCATCCCCTTCCACAAGCGTGCCGGCATTGAAGTGGGAGCCATCATGACTGAGGTTTTGCGTGTTCCGGAGACCGTGCACCTTGATGCGTTGATCCTGGAACTCCGCGAGGGTAATTTGCAGATGGCCGTGGTCCAGGACGAATATGGCGGCACGGCCGGTGTCACTACGTTGGAGGACCTGGTGGAGGAAATTGTGGGTGAGGTTTCCGATGAGCACGACCGCGTGAAACCTGGAATTCTCCTGTCCGCCGACGGCAGCTGGTTTTTTCCCGGTCTCATGCGCCCCGATGAAGTCTCTGAGCGCATTGGTCCGCTGAACGTCCCCGATGAGGCCGGTTATGAAACCCTGGGTGGCTTTATGATGGCCGAGCTGGGCCGCATTGCAGTGGTCGGTGACACCGTGCCCGTCCAAGGAGGCTTACTCAGAGTGGATCGCGTGGAACGACGCCGGGTGGACAGGATTCATTTCATTCCCGCCCCCGTTACCGCCCCGGAAGGTGAGAAGCCGTGAGCGCCGGAGCTGGAATTGCCTGGTTGGTGGTGCTCCTGCTGGGCAATGCTTTCTTTGTGGCAGCGGAATTCGCTGTCATGACTGCACGTCGAAGCCAAATTGAACCGCTGGCCGATGCCGGTTCCAAGCGTGCCAAAATCACGCTCGGAGCCATGGAAAACGTGTCCTTGATGTTGGCGTGCTCGCAGTTGGGCATCACAGTGTGTTCACTGTTGATCCTCAATGTCTCAGAGCCTGCCATCCATCACTTGCTGGAGGTGCCGCTGCATGCGTTGGGCATGACAGATGCCGTGGCGGGCCCGGTTGCCTTTGTGGTCACCTTGACCCTGGTGACCTTTTTGCATGTGACTTTTGGCGAGATGGTGCCGAAAAACATGAGTGTCTCGGCAGCTGACAAGGCTGCCCTGTTGCTGGCACCGCCCCTGGTCCTCATTGGCAAGTTTGTCCGTCCCGTGATTGTGGCCTTGAACTGGACCGCCAATCATCTGGTGCGCTGGTTTGGCATCACACCCCAGGATGAGGTCTCCTCGAGCTACACCCTTGAGGAGGTGCAGTCGATTGTGGAGGAATCCACCCGCAGTGGTTTGGTGGATGACCAAACCGGCCTCATCACGGGTGCCCTGGAGTTTTCTTCCCAAACCGCCCGCGGGGTCATGGTGCCGCTTGCTGAACTGGTGACACTGCCCGTGAGCGCAACGCCCGTGGATTTTGAGCACAAGGTGGGAAAGACTGGCTTCTCCCGCTTTGTCTTTGACGACGGCGAGGGAACGCTGCTGGGCTACCTGCACTTAAAGGACGTGTTGCGCATTCCGCGGGAACGGTACCAGATGCCCATTGGTGAAGGCCGCGTACGTTCCATGGTCAACCTCGATGCCAGCGAAGAAATTGAAGATGTGCTCACGACCATGCAGGCTACGGGAACCCACATGGCCCGCGTCATTGATGACAGGGGCCAAACCATTGGGGCGTTGTTCCTGGAGGATGTCATTGAGCAGCTGGTAGGTGAAATCCGCGACGCCACCCAGACGAACATCCAGGACCGGCGCCGGGCTTGATGCGAACCATTTTCAACATGCGTTATGCTGGAACTATTGGTAACTGTTCTCATTAGCACATTGAAGATAGCACATTGAAGGAATCGCATGCTTTTATCACGTCGGACACTTCTTCTCACAGGAGCTGCAGCTGCGACGGCGTTGGCCCTTTCGGCCTGCACGCCGGGGCAGTCGGTGGCCGTTGACGGGGAAAGCGGCGCTGCAGGCACTATTTCAGTAGTGGCTTCCACCAACGTCTACGGCAGCATTGCCCAGGAAGTGGGTGGGAGCCACGTTTCAGTGCACTCCATCATTTCCAAAGCTGGCGCGGACCCCCACGGTTACGAAGCCAACGCCCAAGACAAGCTGGCCGTCTCCAAAGCCCATATTGGCATTGAAAATGGTGGCGGTTACGACGACTTTTTCACTCAGCTCGCCAAGGAACAGCTGGAGAGCAGCAGTATTGTCAATGTCAGCAGCCTCTCCGGCCTCGAGGGCGCCGAAGATTTCAATGAACACCTCTGGTACTCGCTGCCCACCATGAGCACGCTGGCAGATGACCTGGCGGTGCGTTTCAGTGCCCTGCAGCCTGAGCAGTCACAGAAATTCACAAGTCAAGCAGGCGCGTTTAAGGACAAGCTCAATGCCCTGGAGGCCCGTCTGGCGGTGCTGAAGACGCAGCACAATGGCGCTCCGGCAGCCGTGAGTGAGCCGGTGCCGCTGTACCTGTTGGAATCGGCCGGCCTGGTGAACCAGACCCCGGCAGATTTTACCGAGGCCGTGGAGGATGGCAGTGACGTTCCCGCCTCCGTGCTGACGGAAACCCTGGACCTCCTGCGCTCCGGCAATGTGGCGGTGCTCGCCTACAACGAACAAACCGGCAGTCCGCAAACCGAAGAGGTCAAGGATGCCGCCGTGGCCGCAGGCGTGCCCGTGGCCAACTTCACGGAAACCCTGCCCGTGGACAGCAGCTACTTAAACTGGATGGACGCTAACGTGGCGGCGCTGGAACAAGCCTTGCAGGCGCCGGCCGCCCAGTGAGTTCCCCCGTTATCTCCCTCAAGCGCGCCACCTTGAAATATGGTGCGCGCACCCTTTGGCAGGATCTGAACCTTGAGGTGCGGCCCGGTGAATTCCTGGCAGTCCTGGGGGCCAACGGCAGCGGTAAAACCAGTTTCTTAAAAATTCTGCTGGGCCTGTCCCACCTCAGCTCCGGTCAGGTCATGGTTGACGGCGCTCCCGCCAAACGTGGCAGCCGCACCATTGGCTACATCCCCCAGCAAAAAAGCTTCGCCCCCGACCTTGCCCTGCGGGCCCGGGACCTTGTGGGTCTGGGCGTCGACGGCCACAAGTGGGGGTTTCGCCTGCGCGGCCGCAGCCATCGCACCAGGGTGGATGCGCTTCTGGCCCAGGTGGGCGCTGAAAGCTACGGCCACATTCCCGTTGGCATGCTCTCAGGGGGTGAGCAGCAGCGGCTGCGCATTGCCCAGGCGCTTGCCGCGGACCCCACAGTGCTTTTATGCGATGAGCCGCTGTTGTCCCTGGACCTCCACCACCAAAAAGCAGTCAGTGCTTTGGTGGGCCGGCAGGCGAGGGAGAACGGGACCGCCGTCGTCTTTGTCACCCACGAGATCAACCCGATCCTGGAACACGTGGATCGGGTGCTGTATTTGGCCGGTGGCCGGTTCACCATTGGCACCCCTGACCAGGTCATGCAAACGTCGGTGCTTTCAGCGCTCTATGGCACGCATGTGGAGGTGCTGAAGCTGAACGGGCGCTTAGTGGTCGTTGGCCGCCCGGATACTGTCATTGACGGCCACGAGATAAACGACAGCCACGCATTGCCCCACAACGCCGGCGAGGTGGCGCATGGACTGGGCTGAATTTTTCGCGGCGGTCTTCAATTTTTCCAACTACGGTGAACTATTGCCGCTGTTCCGCGACACCTTGATTGCCGGGGCCATTCTGGGCGTGGTGGGCGGGCTCATCGGCACCTTTGTCATGATGCGTGACCTGGCTTTTGCCGTGCATGGAATTGCGGAATTGTCCTTTGCCGGGGCGGCCTTTGCCCTGCTTATTGG
>JBBSSM010000093.1:0-3687 GCA_038242155.1 Actinomycetales bacterium
AGCAGGTCAAGGGAAAAGCGGGTATTTGGCGCCGGCGTGAGCGAATACCGCCGGGTGCTGCAGTCAACCCTGCGGGCATTTGGCCTGATGGCAATAATCATGGTCGTCTTTCAGCTCCCCGTTTCCCGCGGCTTCTTCGCCGTGGCACTGCCGCTTGGCATCATCTTTCTCCTCGGTTCCCGCTGGGTGTGGCGCCGCTGGCTGGTCGCGCAACGCGAAACGGGAAAAGCCCTGTCAAATGTGGTTGTCCTGGGCAATGCCCCGGATGTCGAACACGTCATTGGCCACCTGCGCAGCAACCTTGCTGCAGGATACAAGGTGGCAGGGGTGGCATTGACGTCACTGCCCCCCGACATGGCCCTGAACCAGCCGTGGTACGAGGTTCCGGTCCTTTCCACGTTGGCGGATATTGCCGACGTCGTCAGTAAAACAAAGGCCCAGGCAGTGGTGGTTGCCGGAGCATTGCCTGGCGGGCCCCAGGCAATCCAGGAACTTGGCTGGCGTCTGGAAGACACCTCCACGGAGCTGGTACTGGCCTCCAGCCTGACTAATGTTGCCGGCCCGCGACTGCATTTTCGGCCCATGGAAGGGCTCCCGCTGATGCATGTGGAACTGCCGCAGTATTCGGGCGGGAAGCATGTTTACAAGCGTGTCATGGACATTGTCTTATCCGCCGGGGCGCTGCTGACGCTGCTGCCGATTTTGGTGGTGCTGGCCATCATTGTCAGGTTGGACAGTCCGGGACCGGCCCTGTTCCATCAAGAACGCATAGGCCGTAATGGGCAGGTGTTCAAGATGCTTAAGTTTCGTTCCATGGTGGTCAACGCAGAAGCGCAACGCGAAGCGTTGAAAGATGCCAATGAGGGCGCCGGTGTGTTGTTTAAAATGACCAAGGACCCGCGGATCACGCGGTGCGGGCAGTGGATGCGTAAATTCTCCCTGGACGAGATCCCCCAGTTTTGGAACGTTTTTACCGGCCAAATGAGCCTGGTGGGCCCCCGGCCGCCCCTGGCGGAAGAAGTGTCCCGCTACGAACGTCCCACGCATCGCCGGCTGCTGATCAAGCCCGGGATCACGGGGCTGTGGC
Organism: Actinomycetales bacterium; assembly: GCA_038242155.1. Lineage (GTDB taxonomy): Bacteria > Actinomycetota > Actinomycetes > Actinomycetales > Micrococcaceae > Specibacter. The sequence continues at coordinate 1,088 of JBBSSM010000093.1, forward strand.
AAATCAATGGCCGTTCCAATCTGGCCTGGGAAGAAGCCGTCCGGCTGGATCTGTACTACGTGGAGAACTGGTCACTGACGGGGGATTTCATCATTCTTTGGCGCACCTTTAAGGCAGTAACCGCCCCCGTGGGGGCCTACTAGGAACCCTTGCCGGCAGGTCCGCAGAGCTCACTATAAAGAAATGGAATTCCTGGGATGGTCTCAATTCACAGTTCAGAGTCACTGGAGCAGTTCAACCTGCCGGAAGCAAAGCCCGCCCTCAAGGTCGCCGTCATTGGTGCCGGGTATTGGGGGCCAAATCTGGCCAGAAACTTCAAAACCAGCCAGGCATGGGAACTATGCGCCATTGTTGACATGGACGTGGAGCGGGCCTTAAAGGTCGCCGGCCCGCTGGGGGATGTGCCGGTCTTTGCTTCCCTGGAAGACCTGCTCAACACGGTCGACGTCGATGCAGTGGCCATTGCCACGCCCGCACGGACACACCATGGTGTGGCCATGACCGCCATGCGGGCCGGGAAGCACGTTCTGGTGGAAAAACCCCTTGCCGCCACGTGGGAAGAGGGCCTGGCGATGGTGGACTTTGCCGCGACCCGGGGGCTGACCCTAATGGCTGACCACACCTACTGTTACACCCCGGCTGCCCTGAAAATCCGCGAACTTATTGCGGAGGATGCCCTGGGTGAAATTTTATTCATTGACTCCGTCCGGATCAACCTGGGTTTAATTCAGCCGGACGTGGATGTTTTTTGGGATTTGGCCCCGCATGATCTTTCCATCATTGACTTCATCCTGCCCGGCGGGTTGCGCCCGGAGACGGTAACGGCCCAGGGCGCCGATCCGCTGGACACCGGCAAGGCCTGCGTGGGACACCTGACGTTTGCGCTGCCCAATAACGCCATGGCTCACATTAATGTCAACTGGCTCAGTCCCACCAAGATCCGACAAATGGTTATTGGCGGCTCACGGCGAACATTGGTTTGGGATGACCTTAATCCGCAGCAACGCCTGAGCGTTTATGACCGCGGAGTGAACTTTGAAAAGGCCACCACCTCAGCTGCCCAACGCACGGCGCAGGCAGTGTCATACCGGCTCGGTGACACGTGGTCGCCTGCCCTCCCGGAAAAGGAGGCGCTGGGGCTCATGGTGCAGGAATTTGCCGACAGCATCCATGAGGGCCGCCCCTCACGCACTGGGGGCGTGGCCGGACTTCGGGTCCTGTCAGTGCTGGAGGCGTCAAGTAAAAGTTTGGCAGCCGGCGGCGAACAAAGCCGCGTTGCCGAGTATGAAAGCCAACTGGAGGGAACGCGATGAGCATTTTGGACGGGGCCAATGTCCTGGTGACGGGCGGGGCCGGAACCATTGGTTCGACAATTGTTGATCAGCTGCTGGAGGCAGGTGTAGCCAATATTGACGTGCTGGACAACATGGTGCGTGGCCGGCATGGAAATCTCTCCACGGCACTGTCCAGCGGCAAGGTTGAACTGGTGGAGGGCGATTTGCGCAATCGTGACCTGGTTCACGATATTACCCGTGGCAAGGACCTGGTGTTCCATCAGGCAGCGATCCGCATAACGCAATGCGCTGAAGATCCCCGGCTGGCGCTGGAGGTTTTAGTGGATGGTACTTTCACCGTGCTGGAGGCGGCAGCAGCGCACAAGGTGGATAAGGTTATTCTGGCATCCAGTGCTTCCGTATACGGCATGGCCGAAGAGTTTCCCACTCCCGAACACCATCACCACCACTACAACGACACTTTTTATGGTGCCGCCAAGTCCTTTAATGAGGGCATGGCACGCAGCTTCAAGGCGATGAGCGGTTTGGATTACGTCCTGCTCCGGTATTTCAACGTCTATGGTCCGCGCATGGACGTCCACGGCTTGTACACCGAGGTGCTGGTTCGGTGGATGGAGCGCATTGCCGATAGCCGCCCCCCGCTTATTTTCGGTGATGGACAGCAAACCATGGACTTTGTGTACACGGAGGATATTGCCAAAGCCAATATTCTGGCCGCGGCCAGCAATATCACGGAAGGGGCGTACAACGTGGCCAGTGGTGAGGAAACCAGCCTGCTGGAGCTGGCGGAGGCCCTGCTGGTTGCCATGGATTCGGATCTGCCCGTGGAGCACGGCCCCGAACGCGCGGTAAACGGTGTGGCCCGCCGCCTCGCCGATGTCACGGCAGCCCAACGTGATTTGGGATTTACGGCTACCACGGGACTTCAGCAGGGCCTGCGTGAGCTCGTCCACTGGTGGGAACCGTTGCGTGAGGAGATCGCTTCGGGCAGGGGTATTGGCAGTGAAAGGACCCTGGCATGAGCGTCCCTGCCGTCACCCGTGGGACCGCTGGCACAGTTCCGCAGCCCCTGCCCCGCATCAATGTCATGCAACCCTGGCTCGGAATCGAAGAGGCCGAAGCCGTCTCTGCGGTCATAGCATCTGGATGGGTTGCCCAGGGTCCCAAAGTCGCGGAGTTTGAAGAAGCTTTTGCCGTACACCAGCAGGCAAACCGTGCCGTCGCCACCAGCAACTGCACTACGGCACTTCATCTGGCGCTTATTGTGGCCGGGGTGCAGCCCGGCGACGACGTGGTGGTGCCATC
>JBBSSM010000094.1:0-3675 GCA_038242155.1 Actinomycetales bacterium
AACCAACGGTGGGGATCCTGATCTGCGGTAGCGGCAAGGACCAAACCGTCCGCTATGCACTGAATCAGTCCCGCTCCCCCATGGCAGTCGCTACTTATACGTACGAGACGCTTCCTGCCCTCGAACAAGCTGCCTTGCCGAGCGAGAGCGACCTGGCCACGGCACTGGATTGGGCTCAGGACCCGGGCTCTCAGGAGTGAGAACCCCAGCGGCCTCCGGTGTGGGCACCCAAGCCGGCTGGCCGGCGTCGTGCTTGACTGTGAGCCGACGCCAGCCCGTCAAAGAGTGGAACCCACCCTGTTTCTGTCACAACTGCGTGGTTCAATGAGTCAAGGGAACAATTGTTGACACGAATGGAGCAGTCTTGGGGGACGTGCAAAGCAATTTCGCTTTTATGCTGGCGCAGTGGCCGGATTTGGCGCAGCGCGCCCGCAGGGCAGAGCAATTCGCCCACGTCGACCCGCGCGCATCCATGATGTACGCCCGACACACGGCCGAACACATTGTGGGCTGGGTTTACCAACACGAAACCTCCATCCCCTACCCTTACCAGCGCGACTTCAGCGCGCTGACCAACCAGCCCGAGTTCAAGGCCCTTGTTGGCAACACCATTTCCAACAAATTCAGCGCCATCCGCAAGGCCGGCAACCATGCGGTCCACGGCAAAGCAGACCCCACTCCCCTGCATTCTCAGTTCGCCGTGACCGAACTCTTCCACGTTTGCTACTGGCTGGCCCGCACCTACACCCTGGACCCGGCCAACCTGCCCGCCACCGGGCTGACCCTCAACTTGGAGCTGCTCAAGCCGAAGGTGAAAGCCCCTGCCCCTTCGTCAATGGAAGCTGTTGCCGAACTCGCCGATGAGCTTGCCGTCAAAGACAAGGAACTCGCCGACGCCCGCGCGAAGTCCACCTCGCTGGAGCAGCAGCTCGAGGATGCCCGTACCCAGATCACTGCGTTGGCTGGGGCCAAAGCGCGCAACCAGGCCACGTCGGACGTCCACGACTATGGCGAGGCACTGACCCGCGCCTACCTTATTGACCAGGACCTGCACGACGCCGGATGGCCGCTGACGCAGGATGAGGACCGTGAGTATCCGGTCACCGGAATGCCCAATTCCAGCGGGGTCGGCTATGTGGATTATGTTTTGTGGGGTGCCGACGGGTTGCCGCTGGCAGTGGTTGAGGCCAAGCGTTCCATCAAGGATCCCCTCGTGGGCAAGCAGCAGGCCAAACTGTACGCGGACTGCTTGGAGAAGAACTTCGGCCGTCGCCCCGTCATCTACTACACCAACGGCTACCAGCGCTGGCTTTGGGATGATGCCTTGTACGGGGACCGACCTGTCCAGGGGTTCCACACCCGCGACCAGCTGGAGCTGATGATCGCCCGGCGGGCCACCCGGCGCAGGCTGGCCGGGGAACCCATTGAGAACACTATTGTTGAGCGCGGCTACCAGCATGCCGCCATCCGTGCCGTGACGGAAACCTTTGAGGGCTCGACCCGCAAGGCGCTGGTCGTCATGGCGACGGGAACAGGGAAGACAAGGACCGCCGTCGCACTTTCCAAACTGCTCATGGACGCCAACTGGGCCAAACGCGTCCTGTTCCTGGCCGACCGGGTGGCGCTGGTAGAGCAGGCAGCCAAAGCATTCAAGACCCACCTTCCCGGCAGTGCGCCCACCATTCTGGGGCAGGACAATGACGCGGAGAGCCGCATTAACCTGGCCACCTACCCGACCATCATGAACATGATTTTTCGCAGCTCAAAGGGGTCAAATGGTGAGCCGGTGATGGGGATCGGCCACTACGATCTGATCATCGTGGATGAGGCGCACAGGTCCATCTATCAAAAGTACAGGGCCATTTTCGATTACTTTGACTCGCTGCTGCTGGGCCTGACAGCCACCCCGCAGGCCGACGTGGACCGCAACACCTACTCCATGTTCGACATCGAGGACAACGTCCCCACCTTCGCCTACGAGCTGGATGAGGCCATTGCCGCCGGGTACCTGGTGCCGCCGCGCGTGGTGCCGATCCCGCTGAAATTTCCGTACGAGGGCATCCGCTACGACGACCTGGACGACGCCGAAAAGGAGCAGTGGGACGAGCTGGAATGGGACGAGGACGGCGAGATCCCAGACGCGGTGGATCCGGCCGTGGTCAACAGCTGGCTGTTCAACACTGACACCGTGAACAAGGCGCTTGAGGTGCTGATGACCCACGGGCACAAGGTTGCCGGCGGTGACAGGCTGGGCAAGACCATCATTTTTGCCAAGAACAACGACCACGCGAACTTCATTGCCGCCCAGTTCGACAAGAACTATCCGCACCTGAGGGGCCATTTTGCCCGTGTCATCACCTATCAGGAGACGTACGCGCAGAACCTGATCGAGTCTTTCGGGCGCAAGGAGGACAACCCGCACATTGCCGTCTCGGTGGACATGCTGGACACGGGCATTGATGTGCCGGAGGTGCTCAATTTGGTGTTCTTCAAGATGGTGCGGTCCAAGACGAAGTTCTGGCAGATGCTGGGCCGCGGAACCCGCCTGTGTCCGGACCTGTACGGGCCCGGCCAGGACAAGCAGGATTTCTTCATTTTTGACCTGTGCCGCAATGCCGAGTACTTCAATGCCGGGCTGCCCGGGAACGAGGGGTCGGTGGGCAAGTCACTGTCGGAGGCGACCTTCGCCACCCGGGCCAAGCTGCTTTACGCCGCACGTGCGGTGGGCATGGGCTCCCTGTCCCTGGTGACCGATCTGGTCCATGGCCTGTCCACGCAGGTGGACGCGCTGCCCTCCGGAAACTTCCTGGTGAAGCCGCACCGTCAGGCCGTGGAGAAATATTCGACGACGGAAGGCTGGGCTGGACTGTCCGAGACCGACATCGCGGTGCTGGAGACAGGCCTGGCTAAGGTTGCCGGGTTGGGTATAGCTGCCGAGAAAGAGGAAGCCAAGCGATTTGACTTGATTGTGCTCAATGCACAATTAGCTTCACTGGTGGACCCCGGCGCCGTGGGCTTGTACCGCAAGAAGATTCAGAATATCGCCGCGGCCTTGGCTGACCAGCCGAACAATCCTGCCATTGCGCCCGTCTTGGTGCTGCTGGAGCAAATCGCTGACGACAACGAGTGGGAATCCGCCTCAGTTGAGTGGCTGGAATCTGTCCGCCGGAAGCTGCGCGGTCTGGTCCACCTGATCGAGAAAAAGCGCCGCAACGTTGTGTACACAAACTTTGGGGATGAACTGGGCGACCTTGTGGAGATTGAGCTCTCCGGCGTGCATTCCGGCATCAACAACTTTGACCGTTACCGGGCGAAGGTGCAGATGTATCTGCGATCGCACCTGGACCTGGCAACGTTGCAGCGCCTGCGCCGCAACAAACCACTGACTGCTTTGGACCTCGCAGAGCTGGAGCGAATCCTGCAATCCAGTGGTGCCGGCACCGCGGAGGATTTGGAGCGAGTCCGTGCCGAGGGCTTGGCGCAGTTTGTCCGGTCGCTGGTGGGGCTGGACCGCGCCTCTGTGGAAGAAGCCTTGTCCGAATTCATTGCCGGATCAACGCTGAACGCCGCCCAGCTGGACTTCCTCAAGGTGCTGACCACACAGCTCTCCGAGAACGGTTCGGTGGATATTGGAGCTCTGTACCTTTCGCCCTATAGCGAGATGGCGCCCACCGG
>JBBSSM010000095.1:0-3594 GCA_038242155.1 Actinomycetales bacterium
CCGTTGGTACCGCCGGCGCCGCATGCGCCACCGGTACTGTTGACGCCATTGAAAAAGTTGCCTTTAGTCCACACCGTTACCAAGACGTTGCGTTAAGTAGTTGACGGCAATGAGTGACGCAGGCTACTTTGGCAGGACGGACCTTTCGGGGTCCCCATCAACCATAGTTTTCACATCACTTTCCACGGAGGAAGCACATGCGACGTCGCATATCCCTGCTCGCCGGAGTTGCAGCGCTGGGTCTGACCCTGGCAGCCTGCGGCGGCGGCGACACCCCTGCCGAAGACAGCAACGCCCAGGACGCAAGCGGCAATGTTGGCGTCTTCACCTGGTGGGCAGATGGTTCGGAAAAGGCCGGCCTGGATTCCCTCGTTGAGGTCTTCAACACCGACTTCCCCAATGTCACCTTTGACAATCTCGCCGTGGCCGGCGGAGCCGGCTCCCAGGCAAAGAGCGTGCTCGCAGCCCAGCTCAAGGCAGGCAACCCGCCGGATTCCTTCCAGGCCCACGCCGGTGCGGAGTTGCAGGATTACATTGATGCAGACCAGCTGGAGGACCTCAGCAGTTTCTACACTGACAACGACCTGGCCTCACAGTTTCCCAAGGACCTGGTGGATCGGTTAACAGTTGACGGCAAGATTTACTCGGTGCCCTCCAACATTCACCGCGCCAACGTGGTGTGGGCCAACGTTGAGGTTTTGAAAAAAGCCGGCGTGGATCCCGAAAAGCCTGCCGAGGACCTTGAAGGCTGGTTTGCGGACATGGACAAGATCAAGGCCACCGGCACCATCCCGCTGGCAGTGGCCGGTTCCTGGACCCAGGTGCAGTTGTTTGAAAACATTTTGCTGTCCAGCTTGGGCGCCGAGGGCTACAGCGGTCTGTGGGATGGCTCCACCGATTGGAAGAGCGCCGAAGTCACCGACGCCATCAAGGCGTACGAGAAGGCGTTGAGCTACACCAACACCGATCGTGATTCCCTCAGCGACTGGGCCCCCGCCACGCAATTGGTGCAGGACGGCGCGGCAGCTTACAACGTGATGGGCGACTGGGCGGAAGCCAAGTTCGCCCAGGATGGTGACAAGTCCGGCGTCGACTACGTCTACTTCCCCACACCGGGTACTGCCGGCGTCTTTGACTTCCTGGCCGACTCCTTCACCCTCCCCAAGGGCGCCCCGAACCCCGCCGGGGCCAAGGCCTGGCTGACCACCATTGGTTCCGCTGAGGGCCAGACGGCCTTCAACAAGGTCAAGGGTTCCATCCCGGCCAACACCACTGCCAAGACCGATGACTTTTCCGAGTACCAAAAGAGTGCCATCAAGGACTTTAGCCAGGACACCATTGTCTCGTCCCTGGCACACGGGGCCGCCGTGCCAGTTGCCTGGCTCAACGACCTCAGCACGGCCATCAGCAAGTTTGGTGGGGACAAGAACATCGACGCCCTGCAGGGCTCGGCTGCAGACCTTGCGGAGAAGTTCGCTAAGTAATTACTGCCAGAAGGCTGGGGGCGGCCGCAACGAATACGTTGCGCCGCCCCCTAGTTCTGCGATTCACGTCTTCTTTGGAAGGAGGCAAACCATGTTAAAGCGCGTCAAAACCTGGGGCCCCGGCGTATTGCTGCTGGCTCCCACCATGATTTTGGTAGGCATCTTTGTTTACTGGCTCATCATTGAAAACTTCCGTGTCAGTCTCACCAACCAGCACACGGCCAAACCCAGCGACAAGTACGTTGGCTTTGAAAACTACTCCAACTTATTAGCTGACCCCAACTTCCAGCATTCCCTCTGGAACCTGCTGATTCTCACCATTGTCTTTTTGGGCGGGACGCTCATCTTCGGTTTTTTGTGGGCCTGGATTCTCGAGCAGCCCGCCAGGGGCGAGGGTTTTTTCCGTTCTGTGTACCTCTTCCCCATGTCCGTGTCCTTCATTGCCTCCGGTGTTGTGTGGCGTTGGCTGCTTTCCAGCCTGCAAACCACGCAACCGGGCGGCGAGCGCACCACAGGGCTGAACCGGCTGCTCGACAGCGTGGGCCTTGGTGCCCTGCAAAATGATTGGTGGTCCAACCCCACGTGGGGCATTGCCGCCATTGCCGTACCCGCCATTTGGCAGCTTTCCGGCTACGTCATGGCCTTGTTCCTGGCTGGTTTCCGCGGCATTCCCGATGAGTTGCGTGAAGCTGCGCGCATTGACGGCTGCACCGAATGGAAGCTGTACCGGCATGTGATCTTCCCGCAGCTAAGCCCCGTCATGCTCTCGGCCGTCATCATCATTGGACACATGTCCCTGAAGCTCTTTGACTTGATCCGCGCCATTGTTCCCGACGCCAACACCTATGACGTGCAGGTTCCGGCCACGTTGATGTGGGTTAAGTACATTGGCAGCGACTACGCCGACGCAGCAGCAATTGGAACCATCCTGCTGGTTTTGGTGGCACTGGCTGTTATCCCCTATCTCATGTACACCTCGCGAGCGGAGAAGCGCTGATGTCCACGACCACAGTGAATAACAAAAAGCGGCTGCGGTCCCAGCAGGACATGTTGTCCGATTCCAAACGCACCAACAAGCGGCGCCTCAACCGCACCTTGAAGTACGCCTTGCTGATCTTCTTTGTCGTCATGATCTTGTTGCCCGCGTATGTCTTGGTCATTACCAGTTTCAAGGGCACGGCCGACGCCGATCCCTCCCGCGCCTGGTACCTCCCCACCGCTTGGGAAACGGGTGGCTGGTCCAAAGCCTGGACCACGCTGGCACCGTCTTTGGGCCGCACGGTCATGCTGGTGGTGCCCTCGGCGCTGGTCTCAGCTTTCCTGGGCTCCATTAATGGCTATGTGCTCTCCAAGTGGAAGTTCCCAGGCGCGAACATTGTTTTTACCTTGATTTTGTTTGGCATGTTCATCCCCTACCAGGCTGTCATGATCCCGTTGACCCAGCTGGTCAGCGATCTGGGCATTCCGCAGGGCGTGCCGTCATTGATGTTGCTGCACATTGTGTACGGTCTGCCCATTTGCACCTTGATTTTCCGCAACTACTACAGCTCGGTTCCAGATGAGCTGATTGAGGCGGCCCGCATGGATGGTGCTGGAATTTTACGCACCTACGGCTCAGTTATTTTGCCCGTCTCCATGCCGGGTTTCGTAGTGGTGTTGATTTGGCAGTTCACCTCCGCATGGAACGATTACTTGTTCGCTGCGTTCTTCTCCTCCGGACGCAACGGCCCCGTCACCATTGCCCTGTCCTTCCTGGCTGGCGGACAGCTCACCGACTACGCCGCCTCCATGGCAGGGGCGCTCATCGCCTCCGTCCCCACCCTGATTGTGTACATGCTTTTGGGCAAGTATTTTGTGGGCGGCCTTATGAGCGGTTCCGTCAAGGGTTAAAAGGCAGAGCGGTGTCCGGCCCACCTCTCCGGCGCTGCCCAGCCCCACAACCCGCCGAGACCGACCCAGCCCCGCCGAGGACGACCCCCCCCGTCCCGCCGCACCGCCCGATGAAAACTAGAGCGCCGCCCCCCGGTGCTATCCAGCGCTGTCGCCGCTCGCCGGTCAGCACCTCCGCTGCCCCGGCCAGGTAGTGGGAGGCGGCCAGCACGTAGCGACC
>JBBSSM010000096.1:0-3069 GCA_038242155.1 Actinomycetales bacterium
GTGCTGCCGGTGGTGGTGGAGAGCCGTATGAGCCCGGCTGGCCGGAAGCCGTTGTCAAGGTCCTCGTTGGACTCATAACCGACAGTGTGCTCGGCGAGCGCCTGCTTGGCGCCTTCGGGTAAAGACGTCAGCGGGGTGTTGCGCCACAGTCGTGTCTTTCCCTCGGCGGCGGACACCGTCACGGGCAGGTCCGTGTAGTTGGACATGTAAATGGTTCCGCTCAGCGCGTTTTCCGGCATTCCGGCCCCGTTGGCGGGGGAGGCAAAGCGCGGGTCCCGCCACGTGCCTGTCCATTCCGCTGCGGGGTCGATCTTGGCGTTCGACCACGTTTCCTTGTAGGAGGTGATGGTGCGGTAGTCGGTGTCATCCGTGGTGGAGGCCTCATAGCGGGCATGCCAGTAGTCGTCATTGCCGGAGAGGAATTGCAGGTTCACGCCGGCATCGGCGGCAGCCGTGATATTGGCCCGCTGAGCGGCGGACCAGTATTCGTCATGGCCCACCGAAAGGAACACCCTGTGGTTGGTCAGCAGGCTGCCGTGGCGGTCCGTGTCAACGCCGGCAATGTAGGTGGTGTCGTAGCCGTTTTGTTCCAAGAACCTGACCATGGCGTATTCACTGGCAAAGTAGGCGTCCCGGCCATTAACGTCACCGCGGGTGACAACGGGGCGGTTGTAGCTGATTTTAAAGGCCCGCCCAATGCCCCCGCCCTGGTAGAAGTCCGCGCCGCCATAACTGTTGTAGGCCTGCCAGGTGGGATCCGAGGTCTGGAACACCACCTTCGCGTGGCTGGCATCATTGCGGACAATGAAGGTGATATGGCTTTGGCTGCCATTGTCCGGGCGCGTCAACAGGGCAACGTAAACACCTGAAACAGCAGTGGCCGGAACATCCCATGACGCCGACAGTCCCCAGGTTCCACAGTCGTAGATCTGGGTTTCCACATCTGCAAGACACTCCGGCTGGATCTGCGGCAGCGCCGCAGACGGGTCGACCGAGGCAACCTTCCGTGCACCAAGCCCCTGGTACCAGCCGGTGCGGTAAATGTCGATGGAGTAGTCCGCGGCATTGGTGTCCACCTTGAAGCCCATGGTTTGACCCACGTTGACGCTGATGTCGGTGGAGAAGCCCTGAATGTCTGAATCCCCGGCACCTGTGATGTCCCAAACGGACGGGTCCGTGCCGGGCTTGCTGTTTTCACAGGAAATGGGGTTGCTGCCCGCCCAGCAGGGGTCCGCAGCCGTTGCGCTCGAGACTTGGCCAAGCACCAGGGAAACTGCCACCAAAGCCCAGGCCGCCATGATGGCGACGGTGGTGGTGAGCTTCTTGGGACGACGCGAAGCGCCGGTGCCCTTTTTAGCGCTGCCACCTTTGACGCCGGGGTTTTTACCGCTGAGACCCCCATGTAGTTCATTCATAACTCTCATGAACGCCTTCGCTCAGTCTTCTATCCCCATTGCAGTACAACGGCGCCCACCCACGTCGGGTTTGGACAATTGGAGAGTATGTGGACTGGTGCGGGGCCACAAGAGTGTCAGAGCGCAACAGGTAGTTGGGCGGCAAAGTGAGTAGTCGGACCCTGCACCTGGGTGCATGAAAATTCCCGTCAGCGCAGGTCAGCGCCCCTGCCAGCGAAGCGATGCCCACGCCTTAATACCGGGCTGACACATGTATCGCGGTGGTGGAACTACGCTGGGGGCATGCTGAGACTTTTAGTGCCGGGACAGGGAGCAGCAACCACCGATCCGGAATGCGACAAACAACTGACGGTTGCGTTCGCACCAACCCCGCTGCTGCGCCCTCACACAAGCACCGCCTCGAAGGGAACACTTTGTGAAAAAGATTAGGGCCGCCGTCGTTGGCGGAGGAATTATTGGCGCGGCCGTGGCCCGCGAACTGCTGCTCTCCGGCACGGCTGCCGAGGTGATCCTGTATGAGAAGGAGACGGAATTGGCCGCTCATCAAACAGGGCACAACAGCGGTGTGGTGCATGCCGGGCTGTACTACGAACCCGGCAGTTTAAAGGCACTGTTATGCCGCCGCGGCGGGGTCCTGCTGCGCGAACTGGCCAGCCGCAGGGGTGTGCCATTTGAAGAGTGCGGGAAGGTGGTGGTGGCCCGCAGCGATAAGGAAATGGCCCGGTTGGACTCCATCTTTGAACGCTCAACAGCCAACGGGGTGCCAGGGGTACGGATGGTCGGGACCGCCGAACTGCTGACGCTTGAGCCGCATGCCCGCGGGGTGGCAGCCCTCCACTCCCCCACCACGGCCATCACCGACTACAGGGCCGTGACCCGCGCCCTTGCCACTGACTTCTCCGAGGCGGGCGGCACCTTGCGGCTGGCTCACGAGGTCACGGCAGTGGTGGACGCCGGGGCGCAGGCAACCGTGACCGCCAATGGCACGACCGAGTCCTTTGACCTGGTCATCAACTGTGCAGGGCTGCAGTCCGACCGCCTGGCCGCCATGTCCGGCGACGGCAGGAATCCAAGGATCGTGCCGTTTTTTGGCGCTTATTTTTTGCTTCGCCCGGCGAAGCGGGGACTCGTCAACGGCTTGATCTACCCCGTCCCGGACCCTAAATACCCCTTTCTGGGCGTACACCTGACCAAGCGCATTGACGGTGAAATCATGGTGGGTCCCAATGCCTTCCTGGCCGGCGGGCGGGAGGCGTACAAGGGAAGGGACTTCTCGCCGTCGGACCTGGCCGAGGTGGCCCTCTTTGGCGGATTCTGGCGCTTTGCCGCCGGAAACGTGCCGGCCGCGTTCCGGGAGGCCCGCACGGTGGTGAGCGCACGTGCATTTGTCGAGGCTGCCCGTGCCTACGTCCCCGAACTTGCGCTGGCGGATGTAGTGCGGGACCGCAGGGGCATTCGCGCGCAGGCAATGAACGCCGACGGGTCCCTGGTGGATGACTTTGTCATCACCGGTAGCAAACGTGTCATGCATGTACGCAATGCCCCCTCCCCCGGGGCGACTTCCTCCATGGCCATTGCCGAACACATTGTGAGCCAGGCTGGAAACAGGATTTTCATGTAAAAACCGCACTAACAGGCGGATTAAAGACACCCA
>JBBSSM010000097.1:0-3036 GCA_038242155.1 Actinomycetales bacterium
ACCCGCATCGCCTGGCCCCGGCATCACGACCCCGGACACGTGATTCGTTGCTCGCTCTGGCGCCGACAACACCAACACCGGGCCCAGCAATGCCATTACAAAGCACGCGGCCACACCCTACAAACGCGACTGTAGTACTAGACGCACTGGCCAGTAGATATGCGGAACGGGATGCATTCCGCTGCCTCAAGAAGCGGGCGACCCTGGTTATTAACCCTGTTAGGTGAATGACGGCTGCGTGCCTCCCTTGAGCTGCCGTTAGAGCGGAGGGAAAACTCCGAACAAGAATGACCACAGGTTTTCCTGGTTCTACGTGCCCGGTGTGCAGTACGTGCACAACCTTGACTAAAATACCCCAGGGGGGTATGGTTCTGTGTGTTGCCAGTGAAGTGGTTTGTCGCCTTCGCTAATCTTTTCAGCGGCCAGTGCCGTTCAATCCGGGACGCATGATTCATCCTCGTTCAAAGGAATTATTTGAGATGTGTGGAACCGAAATACGCAAAGATCTAACCCTGACACCTGTTGCGGAGGGCTCGTGCGCGTGCTGCTCAACGGATGCCTCAACCAGCAAGGAAACAACCACCGCGGTAGTCACCGAACCGGGAATGGTCTTTGAGTTGGGTGGGCTCAGCTGTGGGAGTTGCGTGCAAAGGGTGGAGAAAGCCGTTCGTGGTGTTGCGGGGGTTGATTCGGCCACCGTTTCCCTGGTCTCTGGAGGCACCTCATCCCTCACAGTCGTTGGCACAGCCAGCTCTGAGTCAATAGGTAGCGCGGTGGTCACGGTCGGCTACACCGTCGCCCAGTAAGAACCACCGTTCCAGCAATAGGGAGAGATATGGAAGAGCGCAGCAACGAACACCAGCGCCACACGATGGTGCAACCGGCACCGTCGAGCATGGACCATGCGGCGATGGGCCACGACGATCATGCAGTGCACACCGCAGGTCAACACGCCGGGCACAGTACCGCGATGTTTAAAAACCGTTTCTGGCTCACCCTGGCTCTCTCGGTCCCCGTCGTGTCTTTCAGCCCCATGATGGGTCATCTGCTTGGTTATACCCCTCCACAGTTTCCTGGTGCGGCGTGGATTCCGCCGCTGCTGGGTACCTTCATTTTCTTCTATGGCGGCCAGCCGTTCCTGAAGGGCGGTTGGCAGGAAATCAGGTCCCGGCAGCCGGGCATGATGTTGCTGATTTCCATGGCCATCACCGTCGCGTTCATCGCCTCCTGGGTGACCAGTTTGGGTATCGGTGGCTTTGACCTGGATTTTTGGTGGGAGCTGGCTTTGCTGGTGGTCATCATGCTGCTGGGCCATTGGATTGAAATGCGCGCCCTGGGTTCAGCCCGAGGCGCTTTGGATGCCTTGGCTGCCCTGCTGCCGGATGAGGCAGAACGGGTCATCGAGGGTGGGACGGAGAGCATCAGCGTCGCCGACCTCAAAGCCGACGATGTTGTCCTGGTCCGTTCCGGGGCGCGTTTGCCAGCCGATGGTGTCATCACGGACGGTTCGGCCGAGATTGATGAATCCATGATCACTGGTGAATCAAAAACCGTGTCCCGCATGATCGGTGACCGGGTCGTGGCTGGGACGGTCGCGACCGATAACTCCTTACGCGTGAAAGTTACAGCGGTTGGGGGTGACACCGCGCTGGCAGGGATTCAGCGCCTCGTCGCCGAGGCCCAAGCCTCCACCTCCCGCGCGCAAGCCTTGGCGGACCGTGCAGCGGCTTTCTTGTTTTACTTTGCTGCCGGCGCCGGTGTCATCACCTTCATTGTTTGGTCGCTGCTGGGCAGTGTCCCGGACGCTGTCACCCGCACCGTGACCGTGCTCGTCATTGCCTGCCCTCATGCTCTGGGGCTGGCCATTCCGCTGGTCATTGCGATCTCTACCGAACGGGCAGCGAAGGCGGGGGTGTTGATCAAGAACCGGATGGCTCTTGAGCGGATGCGCACCATTGACGTGGTGCTCTTCGATAAGACTGGAACGTTGACCAAGGGGGAACCCGGCGTGACCGGCGTGGTCGCCACCGACGGCATCACCACCAATGAGCTCCTGGCATTGGCGGCCGCTGTTGAATCCGATAGCGAACATCCAGTGGCGAGGGCCATCATTGCCGCCGCCAAGAAGACCGGCATGCCAGCTGTGACGGCGTCGAACTTCCAGTCCCTGACCGGGCGCGGGGTCCAGGCCAGCGTGGGTGGTGCTTCCGCTGCGGTGGGCGGGCCGGCGCTGCTCGCCGAACTCGGTATGAGCGAACCGGAGAGCATCAGCGGTAGAACGGCCACGTGGAAGGACCGTGGCGCGTCCATCCTGCACGTCATCCGGGATGGAACCGTTATTGGTGCTGTCGCCTTGGAGGATGAGGTGCGGGAAGAATCCCGTCAAGCCATCCAGGCACTGCAGGGCCGGGGCATTAAGGTCGCCATGATCACCGGAGACGCCCGCCAGGTCGCCCATGCGGTGGCTGCCGAACTGCATATTGATGAGGTCTTCGCCGAAGTACTGCCCCAGGACAAGGACCAAAAGGTCGCCGAGCTGCAAGGCCGGGGGTTGAGAGTTGCGATGGTCGGCGACGGTGTTAACGACGCACCCGCTCTGGCCCGGGCCGAGGTCGGCATTGCGATTGGTGCCGGTACCGACGTCGCCATGGAATCCGCCGGGGTGGTCCTGGCCGGCAACGATCCTCGGGCTGTGTTGTCCATGGTCGATCTCTCCCACGCCAGCTACCGCAAAATGTGGCAGAACCTGATCTGGGCCACCGGATACAACATCGTCTCCGTCCCACTGGCAGCAGGGGTGCTGGCCTTTGCTGGGTTCGTGCTCTCACCGGCAGCCGGTGCAGTGCTCATGTCCTTATCCACGATTGTGGTGGCCCTGAACGCCCAACTGCTCCGCCGCCTCAAACTCAACCCCGCCGACGCACGGTAGGACTCACGAAACCTCAGGCCTCCTCTTCATGCCCCTGGATCACCGCAGGCCTCGCCCGAAACCGCGTACGAAACTCAACCAATGGGGTCGTAGCCCCAGGGCACTAG
>JBBSSM010000098.1:0-2923 GCA_038242155.1 Actinomycetales bacterium
GGACAGTTTCTCAAACGGCGGGGACACTGGTTCATGGCGCAGCCCATCCCAGCTCACGGCCGTGCACTTCAGGAGACAGTCACGCTGTGGTTGTCTGGCCTGTCTGAAGGAGGATTGGCTGCACTGCGGCTCATTGCCCTCGCCGAACCCGTCGCGGAGCCCGTGGTGCGTGAAATGTTCGGAGCCGCGGCGGTGCGGGAACTACGGGACTGGCAGCTGCTGCGGCACAACCATGGTGAATCAGAGGAGCTGTCCCTTCTCAACCCCCTGTACGGCGATATTATCCGCGACATGACTCCCATCGGACAAAGCCGGCAACTTTATCAGGAATTTACTCAGTGGTGGGAGGCAGGGATCAGTAATAAGGCCACGTTGCTGCGACGCGTAACGTGGGCGATGACCATTGGCGCAAACGTCTCCGAAGAACTGATTTTGCAGGCCGCGGTTTTTGCCGGCAGCACCTGCCAGTCAACTACAGCACTGCACTTGGCCAGTGCCATCGAGAGTGAACCACACCGGATAAAAGCGGACGTGGTGCGGGCCCGGGCGAAGTTTGACCTTGGCGACTATCAAGGCGCCTTCGAGCATGTGGAAATTGCACCCGATGAGGCCCGGAACCTACCAGACCTGCTCTGCGGCAGCTTGTTGCGTTCAGCAATTCAAGGGGCCTTGGGGATGCCGGTGCAGACCCTGGAAGATGATGCTCAAGCACTGCGAAAAGGTGGAGAGCGCTTGTCGCTGGCACATCCGGGGCAGGCTGATCACATCCTCAAGCACAGCCGAAAAAGTGCGCTCCTCGTGACGCTCATGGCCCTGTCACGAAAAGGCCGGCACTCTGAAATGCTGCCGCTTGCCATGGTCCTTGCCCAGGCAGAGAGCCCGGCTGCGGCGCCCGGGAATCTGTGCCACACCTTTGCCATGGCCATGGATGCAGAGCGCCTGACGGCACAGGGCTATCCATTGCAGGCCACCGTCAGGGCCGGGGAAACATTTGCCATAAAGCAGCCGGCCGGAAGTGACTTTTTCTTCCTGACGGAGTTCATCATGCTCCGACACGTGCTTGCCGCCGTGTCCGCTGGCGAGTGGGACACTGCCGCGGCGGTCCTGGAGAGGTTTGCGCAGGAAACAGGATCCGTGGTGCATGCATTTGCAAGTATGGAGAATGTGTTTGAAGGCATGGTTGCGGTGCGTCGCGGCGCGGATTCCGAGGCCCTGGAGCTGTTGCTCACGGGGATCGATGCGTTGCAGATCAGCGATCCCCAGCAGCTTCTTGGTTTTTGCACCGCCATGGCCGCTTACGCAGCTGCAACTTTGGGCCGCACGGAGCTTGCGTGGGAGCTGGTCGGGGAACACGTGGAAAGTACCGGCATGTTTACGGTTCTTTTCTATGAGAGAGCATATTTAGCTGCCGCCCGCCATCTTCTCAACCCCGACGGCGATGGGCTAGGTGAGCTTCTGGTGCAGGCAGACGCGGCGTACGCTGACAATTCCACGATGCTCGAACTGCACGCCCTGGCACTGTTATTGGAACTTGGTGAGGAAAGCGTTGCCCTGCGGGTTCAGGGGGTGGCCGCCGGGGTGGAAGGACCGTGGGCCCGCGCCATTGGCGTGTATGCCCAGGCGTTACAGCCCAATAATTCCGCAACGCTTGGCGTGGCAGCTGAAACTCTTGCAGGGGCCGGGCTGCTGGGACTGGCCAGGCAGGCACTGCACAGGGCTGCCGGGCAACGTGACACAAAAACACTTCGCAGCGGCACTGGCTTGCCAAAAAGCAGGTACCCACAGCCTGCCGACCCCGCCATGGCAGCTAAAGTTGCAGGCTCAGATGATCCGGCAACCCCTGTGAAGCTGACCCGGCGTGAACATGAAGTGACGCGCCTGGCTGCTGCCGGGATGAGCGACCGGCACATTTCGCAAACATTGAAAGTGGCACTTCGTACGGTGGAGGGCCACCTGTACCGGGCTTATGCCAAGCTCGGGGTGTCCACCCGCGAGGAACTTTCACTGGCACTTTCACAGCTGCCACCGAACACTTAGGCGTTCGACGCCAAGTGTTCCAGCCCTAAACGTGAGTACCGGGTAGAACACTAAGTACCCGCCACTGCGTGAAGACGAGTAGGAATCACTCGTGTGAAAACATCCCCACTGACATTGACTTGAGTTGTTCCGTAGGTCTCGGATGGTCTCAACTCGGAAGGTCTGTGATGTTCAACGCAAGTCGAACGACATTCCACCACGCCGGTTACCCAAGCGATGAGCACGGATGCAGTGCCGCACCAAAAAACCAGTCTGTCCTTCAGGGATGGACTCCACATGCGGAGCCGGCGGCGGAGAAGCCTTCTGAGACCAAGGCTTTCCCCCAGCCGCCGTCGGCTCCTTCTTTTTCACAAAAAATGCTGCCGCAAAAAATGCTGGGGATATTGACTATGGGGAGTATCGGATGAGTGAACTTAAGCTTGGCCCGGCCGTAGGCCAAGTATCATTTCCCGTCCAGGAAAAGCCTCCCCGCAAGACCAAGAGCGCCTCGGCCAAGCACAGTGTCTGGGACGCCCGCCCCATCAGGACCTTTGCTTCAGCGCGGGGGGTCAACACCAAATGGGACACCTCGTACTTGTATGGGTTGCGGACCACCGACACGCTCGTGAGTGTCCTGGTGGTTGCCGTGGCATACCTGTCGCGTTTCGGCGCAGGCCCCTTCCACGAATCAGCCACTGTCTCCGAGCGCGGGTACCTATGGGTATGCCTGGCAATAGTGCTGGTGTGGAACCTCGATCTGGAATGTAGCAGGTCAAGGGAAAAGCGGGTATTTGGCGCCGGCGTGAGCGAATACCGCCGGGTGCTGCAGTCAACCCTGCGGGCATTTGGCCTGATGGCAATAATCATGGTCGTCTTTCAGCTCCCCGTTTCCCGCGGCTTCTTCGCC
>JBBSSM010000099.1:0-2761 GCA_038242155.1 Actinomycetales bacterium
CATCGTTGAGTGAGCGTTGGGATTAGGCGATGCGGTCAATGATGAGCTGCTTGGCCGGGCGGGAACCTTCAGGGGCAATGGTCACGGCGCCCTCGAGGACTTCCTTGGCCCGGTCGAACTTTTCCGGAGTGTCACTGAGCAGTGTCATCAGTGGTTCGCCAGCTCTGACCCATGCCCCGGGCTTGGCGTGCATCCGCACACCAGCCCCGGCCTGGACCACGTCTTCTTTCCTGGCCCGTCCGGCGCCCAACCGCCACGCAGCCACACCAACGGCCATGGCGTCGAGTCCCACGAGAACCCCGTCGGCCGGGGCGTACACGGTCTCCGACTCCCGGGCCACCGGCAGGTCCGCGTCGGGATCCCCGCCCTGGGCTGCAATCATGCGCCGCCAAACATCCATGGCCCGGCCGTCCTGTAGGGCGGCTGCCGGATCGGCGTCGCGAACCCCTGCAGCTTCCAGCATTTCCTGCGCGAGCTTGACAGTGAGTTCCACGACGTCTTCCGGGCCGCCGCCTGCCAAAACCTCTACCGACTCCTGGACCTCAATGGCATTGCCGGCGGTCAGGCCCAGCGGTGTGGACATGTCCGTCAACAGTGCCACTGTGTTCACGCCGGCATCCTTGCCCAAAGCCACCATGGTTTCCGCCAGTTCCCGCGCCATGTCCACGTTTTTCATGAACGCCCCGGAGCCCACCTTCACGTCCAGGACCAGGGCACCCGTACCCTCGGCAATCTTCTTGCTCATGATGGAGGAGGCAATGAGCGGGATGGCTTCCACGGTGCCAGTGACATCGCGCAGGGCATAGAGCTTTTTATCGGCCGGCGCCAGGCTCGCCCCGGCAGCGCAAATGACGGCGCCCACCTCGGAGAGTTGACGCATCATCTCGGCATTGCTTAACTCGGCGCGCCCTCCCGGGATGGCTTCGAGTTTGTCCAGGGTACCGCCCGTGTGTCCCAGGCCCCTGCCCGAAAGCTGGGGAACCGCCACACCAAACACTGCCACCAGGGGCGCCAACGGCAGGGTGATTTTATCTCCCACGCCTCCCGTGGAGTGTTTGTCGGTGGTGGCCATGGCCGTACCTGCGCTGTTGCGCAGGCCGGAAAAGTCCATGCGCTCCCCCGAATCAATCATGGCTGTGGTCCACTGGGAGATCTCCGCCCGGTCCATGCCGTTGAGCAGGATGGCCATGTTCAGGGCAGCCATTTGTTCGTCGGCAATGGTGCCGCGCGTGTACGCGTCAATGGTCCAGGCAATTTGTTCCGGGCTGAGGGTTCCTCCGTCGCGCTTGGTGGTAATGACATCCACGGCGTCAAAGGCGGGTCCTGTGTAGGCAACATGGTTCATGGCGTGTCCCTAACTCTCGTTTGCATTAACGGCGAAGCGTTCCAGATCGCGTGGCCCAAAAGCGTCGGGCAGCACTTGAGCCATGGTTTTTATGCCCGAGGAGGTCATCAACCGTGTCTCTGGGGTGCTGAATTCATGCAGGAGCTGCCGGCACCGCCCGCACGGCATGAGAATTTCCCCCTGCCCGTCCACGCAATAAAATTCGCGGATCAGCCCGCCACCCTGCATGCGGGCGGCGCCAATCAAGGTGCATTCCGCACACAGGGTCAACCCGTAGCTGGCATTTTCCACATTGCAGCCACTGACGATGGTGCCGTCGGCCAAACGCGCCGCGGCGCCCACCGGAAACTTTGAATACGGCACGTAGGCCTTGGTGAGCGCGGCGGTGGCGGCTAACCGCAGGGGCTCCCAAACGGCGTCGGACAGGTCATTTTCCATGTTTATTCCTTGACGTAGGGTTCGCCGCTGGCTGCCGGGGACATGGCCTTGCCCACGAAACCAGACACCGCCAAAATGGTCAGCGCATAGGGCAACATGGCCAGGAACTGCCCGTCAATGGGGGTTCCTGCCAGGGAGAGAATGCTCTGCAGGTTGCCGGCCACACCAAAGAGCAGGGCGGCGAGCGCGGCGCCGATCGGGTTCCAGCGGCCAAAGATCAATGCTGCCAGGGCAATGAAGCCCAGGCCGCCCGTCATGTCCTTGCTGAAACTGCTCACGGCAACCAGGGTGAAGTAGGCGCCACCAATCCCGGCCACGGCGCCACCGGCCAGGACGTTCAGCACGCGGGTGCGGTTAACGTTGATCCCCACGGTGTCGGCAGCCTTGGGGTGCTCCCCCACGGCACGCACACGCAGTCCCCAGCGGGTCCTGAACAGCCCGAACCAGAGGACCACCACCAAAACCAGCATGAAGTAGCCCACAATTGACTGCCGGAACAGGGTGGGCCCCACAATGGGAATCTCGGACAGCAGCGGAATGGGCAGGTTGGGCAGCTGCGTGGGCTGATTGAAAATTGTTTCCCCGTCCACCTTGGTCTTCATAATCTTTTCAAACAGGAAGCCTGTCAGCCCGGAAACCAGTACGTTGAGCACCACGCCGACAATGATCTGGTTGACCACGTACTTGATGCTGAACAATGCCAGCAGCACAGATACCAAAACACCTGCCAACGCTGCGGCAAACAACCCCGCATAGGCGTTGTGAGTGATGGAGGAGACCAGGGCTGCTGTGAAGGCCCCTGCCAGCAGTTGACCTTCAATGGCAATGTTGACCACTCCGGCACGCTCTGAGAGCACTCCGGACATGGCGCCAAAAACCAGCGGCGTTGTGATGAGCATGGCGCCCGTGAACAAGCCAACCAAGGTGATGTTCTGCGTGGTGGTGCCGCCAATGATCCAAACAATCAAACCCACCACA
>JBBSSM010000100.1:0-2361 GCA_038242155.1 Actinomycetales bacterium
CCGGCCGCCGTCGACACCGAGCGTGCCTCCGGCTTCCGTTATGGACAGCGCGCCATGCTGGTGCAAATTCGCCGCGAAGGCGCCGGTACCTGGCTCATTGACCCCGAGGCCTTCCCCAACCTGAAGATCGTCCATGAGGCCCTGCGCGGGGTGGAGTGGATACTGCATGCCGCCAGCCAGGACCTGCCGTGTTTAGCGGGGGCAGGCATGTGGCCGGACAAGCTCTTTGATACTGAACTTGCTGCCCGTCTGGCCGGTCTGCCCAGGGTGGGGCTGGGCGCCGTCGTCGAATCCCTCCTGGGGTTTCATTTGGCAAAAGAACACTCAGCGGCTGACTGGTCCACCCGCCCACTGCCGGAGCCCTGGCTGCGCTATGCCGCCTTGGACGTTGAGGTGCTCGTGGAGCTGCAGGAAGAACTCGTGGCCCTCTTAAAGGGCGACGGGAAGCTTGACTACGCGGCCCAGGAATTTCAACACCTCCTGGATACCGGCATCCCGGCACCCAAACAGGACCCGTGGCGCCGCACATCAGGTTCACACACCCTGCGCAGCCGGGTTCAGCTGGCAGCCGTCAGGGAGCTGTGGCTCACGCGGGAGCGCCTGGCCGAAGCCCGCGACATTGCTCCGGGGCGGCTCATTCCCGACTCTGCCATTGTTGCCGCAGCCAAGGACATGCCCACCACTGTGCCGGCATTGTTGGCGCTCTCGGGATTCCATGGACGCTCCGCCAAACGTGATGCGCCCCGCTGGCTGCATGCCCTGCAAAGCGCCAGGAACGCCGATGACCTGCCACCGCTGCAGGTGGCCAATAACGCTCCACCTCCCCCGCGGGCGTGGTCCGAGCGGGACCCCGAGGCAGCTGCCCGGCTCGCCACGGCGCGCCAGCAGCTGGCCCAGATGTCCGAGGAACTGAACATTCCGGCGGAAAATCTGCTCACGCCTGATTATTTACGCCGGATCAGCTGGCGGCCGCCGTTGGATATCTCGGTGGACACTGTGGCCGGGCAGCTCGCTGAACTGGGGGCCAGGCCGTGGCAGATTGAAAAAATAGCTGCATTGATGACCCAGGCCCTGGCCCACCCGGAACCTTTGGAGCCCAAAAAAGCCAAGGAAGCCTAGAGCCGCCGCACCCAACTCCGCGGTGTAATTTGCCGCACTTGCTACTGGCCAGTAACATGACTTAGGACACAGTCGATCACAGTCCGCGGACTGCACGGCACCTATTTTTTGTATTCGAGGAGCAAGTCATGGTCCCCACCCGAAACGTCCGAGACGTGGTCTTTGTTGATGGTGTCCGCACCCCCTTTGGACGTGCGGGTGAGAAGGGCATGTATGCCAACACCCGGGCAGATGACTTGGTGGTCAAGTGCATCCGCGAGCTGATGCGCCGCAACCCGCAGCTGCCGCCCGCACGTGTGGACGAAGTGTCCATAGCCGCCACGACGCAAACAGGGGATCAGGGTCTGACCCTTGGCCGCACGGCGGCATTGCTGGCAGGGCTGCCCCAAACGGTGCCGGGCTTTGCCATTGACCGCATGTGCGCCGGCGCCATGACAGCCGTGACCACCACCGCTTCCGGCATTGGGTTTGGCGCCTACGATGTGGTCATTGCCGGCGGCGTGGAGCATATGGGCCATCACCCCATGGGAGCCGGTGCGGACCCCAACCCACGCTTCATGTCCGAGCGCCTGGTTGACCCCGCTGCCTTGAACATGGGCAATACGGCCGAGAACCTGCATGACCGCTTCCCGGCCATCACGAAACAACGCTGCGATGCCTACGCGGTGGCCAGCCAAAACAAGTTGGCGGCAGCGTACGAACAGCAGCAAATTCAACCGGACCTGGTGCCGGTTGCTGCACTAAAGCCCGGTCAGGGATGGGATTTGCATTCCGTCGATGAGCCGCCACGGCCCGGTACCACTGTCAATGACCTGGCAGCACTGCGCACTCCATTCCGCGCCCATGGACGCGTCACGGCCGGCAATGCGGCCGGCCTGAACGATGGCGCCACGGCAGCGCTGCTGGCCTCTGCTGAAACGGCCGCCGAGCTGGGTTTGCCCGTCAAAATGCGATTGGTCACCTACGCGTTTGCGGGCGTGGCACCGGAGGTTATGGGCATTGGTCCCGTGCCCGCCACGGAGAAGGCGCTGCGGCTGGCAGGGCTAAGCATTGCCGACATTGGCCTTTTTGAAATCAATGAGGCCTTTGCCGTGCAGGTGCTGAGCTTCCTTGACCACTTTGGCATTGCCGACGACGACCCCCGCGTCAATCGTTACGGTGGCGCCATTGCCGTGGGCCACCCCCTCGCTTCTTCCGGTGTGCGCCTCATGAACCAGCTGGCCCGCCAGTTCGAAGAAGACC
>JBBSSM010000101.1:0-2306 GCA_038242155.1 Actinomycetales bacterium
AATTTAGTCCCTGTCACTAGGCTGGAGGCATGCATGAAAATCCGTTGGCCTCCATCCCCTCTTTCTTCCCCTTCAGCATGAACGAAGAAGAGTTTGATGCCGCAGTGCAGGCCGCCCTGGCAAACGTTCCCGCCGACATCCGCGCCGAGATGGACAATGTAGCCGTCTTCACCGCAGATGATTACATCCCCGGCCCCGGCGAGGACCCCGACACGATCCTGCTGGGCCTGTATGAGGGAACGCCCCTGACTGAACGTGACTCGTGGTGGGCTGCCGGTTCCCTTCCCGACCGGATCACCATCTTCCGCGGACCCATCCTGGGAATATGCCACAGCCGCGAGCAGGTCATCCATGAAATAACCGTGACTGTGGTGCACGAGATTGCCCACCACTTCGGGATCAGCGACGCCCGGCTTCACGAGCTTGGCTGGGGCTAAGGACACTGGTGTGATTGACGGGTCGCAAGTTTCATATGTTGCCAAAGGTGTTGGCTGGCCGTAGTGTCGGATTCATCCATGTAAATTCCTGTCTGCCGTTATGCCCCGGAGCAGCAAGGTTTTGCCTGCTGTTCTGGAGTTGGGCCATTGATAACCACGCGTTTTCTGCTTCGCGGCACAACGACCTTGGCCTGCGCCGCCTTGCTTTCAAGCAGCTTCCTCGCACCGGCAGCAGCAGCAGCGTCCCTTGCCACCTTCTCAAGCGTCTCCAGCACGACGGCGTTGCAACAGCTGGCGCTACAACCCTCCACTCCCAAGATTCCCACTGCGGAAGAGATTGAGAAGGCCAAGCAGTCAGGTGCGGCAACGGCAACCGCTGCCGCGGAACTGGAAGCCATCATCGAGGCCGCTTCACAGCGCCTTGCGATTACCACTGTGGCTTCCATGGGCGCCAACAGTGCGTTCACGGATGCGTTGACGCTCCTTGAAGCCCAGGGCTGCTGAAGCTGATGCCGCCACCGCGAGGAAGGAAGCTGCGGCCATCGCCTACAGTCAGGCAAAGGACCAGCTGGGACAGCTTGCCGGCACACTGTACAAAAACGGGGGCCTGGATTTAAGCGTGCATAGTTTCCTCGCCAGCACTGATGCGGACACTGCAATTTACCAGGCCTCCACCCTGATGGCTTTGTCGACCAACCGGGAACAAACTTTTAGCACTGCAGAAGTTTCCGCGGCGGCTTCGAACGCACTGACCGCCCAGGCGAACGGTGCCCGCAAGACCGCAGATGATGCGGTGAGGGCTGCGGAGGCTTCCTGAAGCGAAGCCGAAAAAGCGGCGCAGGTCCAGTCCGCCGTCGTTGCCGAAAATGCAG
Organism: Actinomycetales bacterium; assembly: GCA_038242155.1. GTDB lineage: Bacteria > Actinomycetota > Actinomycetes > Actinomycetales > Micrococcaceae > Specibacter. The sequence goes on from JBBSSM010000101.1 coordinate 1,310, forward strand.
CCAGCGAGAAGTCTTCTTCTCACGACTGGCGACACTGCACAAGACCACTGTGGAGCTGGAAGGCGCCCGTGTGGACGAGCGTGAACGCAAGGCCCAGGAGGCTGCGCTGAAGCAACAAGTCCAAGCCTCGGCCACGTCTCCTCAACCCGTTCGCCCCGCCAATCCTGAACAAGGCGTCCCGCAGGGCCAGCCCGCGCACGTACCGAAGGTCACAGCAGTGCAATCTCCACTGCAGCCTGCACCACCATTCTCGGCGCCACGTCCTGTCGAACCGCCAAGCCGGCCCCGCCCGTGGTTCAGCCAGCACCGCCAGTTGTTCACCCGCCGGTGAAACCCGTTGCACCCCCGGCCGGGGCGTACATCGATGTCATGGTCCAGTACGCCTTGTCCAAGCAGGACAGCCCGAATTTGCTGGGCGGCAACGGACCCAATGTTTTTGATTGTTCAGGCCTTGTGCAACAGGCTTTTGCCTCGGCCGGGACTTCGGTTCCGCGCACGGGAACCGACCAGTTCTGGGCTGCACCCACAGGGGTTCCATTGTCGCAGATGCGGTATGGCGACCTTCTTGTCTTCAACGATTCAGGCCGCGGCCAATTCGGCCACGTTGCCATCTACACTGGCAACAACCAGGTGATCCAGGCTTTGAACTACAGCCAGCCGCTGGGCATAACCAACCTCTCATGGATGAGCGGCATGAGCCTGCACCCCTACGCCGCCAGGTACTGACAACCCGCAGCTCCTTAAAAAATAGAGGGCTTCTGCCCCCGCTGCGCGTGGGGCAGAAGCCCTCTTTCAAACTTTGGCGAGCCCGCAGGCCGCTGGTCGGGCCTTGAGCGTCAGGCCTTGAGCGTCAGGCCTTGAGCGTCAGGTCTTGAGCAGTGGCCCAAACACTGAACGGTCGCCTTGGCGGGGGTCGTCCATGTCCCGGACCACCATGATGGGTCCCTTGGCGTGGTGGCGCACTCCGTCCGTTGTGGAACCGAGCATCATGCCGGCA
>JBBSSM010000102.1:0-1829 GCA_038242155.1 Actinomycetales bacterium
AACGAGGCGTAGCTTCGTTGGACGCCGCGACGGTTCTTGGTGGTCTCGTATCTCCACCCGCCCTTGCCCGCTGTGGCACTTCGGGAGCGGTGCCACAGGGTGAACGCAGAAAAGATGTGGACCAAGACGCTGGCCAGCATGACGACCCTGAGAATCCACAGCGCCCCGGCGTGCGGCAGCAGGGGCTGGCCGACTTCACGCAAGTATGCCGCGTACGCGTCAAACCCCTGTTGGCCTTCGAAGAACTTGAGGTTGCCGTACATGTGGGCCAGCAGGAAAATCACCATGAGGAACCCGCTCACCGCCATTGCCGCATGAAGTGTCACCGATGACCGCGCCGCAGTGGAGCGCACACCAGCTTCGTTGCCAGTTCCCATGGGCCAACCATAGGCCCGCTGAGGCCAATACGCCAGCATGCGCGAGACATGAAAAGTGACCGCATAACGCAGTCCTGCTTGACGCCAGCTCACCAAGGCTCCCGTCCACGTCCTTTTTTCGAGGGCCGCGCACACTTGGTCCGGAACTTCTTCGTGATCCCATGTCCCCGTCGCCATCGAAAACCTGAAACGCAGCCCTCCCGGGCACCAAAGCGCTCGGGCATGCGCAAGAGGTTCCGCGGGTATTTCCCAACTGAGTCGCGGTTCCCGCAGCGCGGGCACTTTTATTGGCTCGCGGTGTTCCCTGCCGCTTCTGGCGTGATCCGGGTAGGATGCACCACAAGCGGAAACCGGGGTCTCTGCGCAGTGCAGTCCCTCATAGGAAAGGGCCAGCAGATGGAAAAGTCTTTTGAGGTCATTGTGGTCGGCGGGGGTTTTGCGGGTATGGAAACCGTGAAGGCCCTTGGACGAGAAGGTGTCAAAGTGCTTTTAATCGACCAGAACAATTACCACCAGTTTCAGCCGTTGTTGTACCAGGTAGCGACGGCACAGATTGGTGTCTCCGACGTCACCCGCACTTTCCGCAGAATGTTCCAGCGCTACCACAGCGCCACGGTGCTCACCGCGAAGGTTGCGGCCGTGGATGTCAACGCCCACACAGTTACTACGTCCGACGGCGACACCTTCGATGCCGAGATCCTGGTTCTGGCAGCGGGGGCCGAGGCCAACTTCTTCAACACCGCCGGCGCACGAGAGAACGCATATCCGCTCTATTCCGTCACGGATGCCGTCCGGCTCGGCAATGCCATGGTCCAGGCCCTGGATGCCGCACAGCGTGGCGCCACCGCCGAGGGGCTGCACATCGTGGTGGTGGGGGGTGGGCCAACCGGTGTGGAGACGGCCGGCGCCATCGCGGAAAATTTCAAATATGTCATTCCCAAATATTTTTCGGAAGGGCTGGCGGCATGCTCAAGCGTTCACCTCGTTGACATGGTCCAAAGCGTGCTGACGCCGTTTTCGGATAAATCCCAGGCCTACGCCACCAACCGCCTGCAGCAGGCAGGTGTCCAGCTGAAGATGGGTTCGGGCGTCACCGAGGTGCGCGCGGACGGGGTGGATTTTGCCGACGGCACCTCCCTGCCAGCCCAGATCGTGGTCTGGGCCGGCGGGCTTAAGGCGGGAGCGGTCATCGCGCAGTCCGGTCTGACGCCGGGGCGCGGTGGCCGGATTGATGTCAATCCGGATCTGACCGCCCCTGGTGCCACGGGCGTGTATGTACTGGGCGACGCCGCGAACATGACCGATACACGTGGAGATAAGCTTCCGCAGCTTGCCTCCTGTGCGCAGCAGGCTGGGAAGTGGGCCGCACGCAACATCAAGGCAGATCTGAACGGCGGCACACGGCAACCTTTTGCCTATGTGGACAAAGGCTACATGGCCATGATCGGCCGC
>JBBSSM010000103.1:0-1706 GCA_038242155.1 Actinomycetales bacterium
CACCAGCCGGCGTTGCCGCCCGCATCATCCAACGCCTGCTGGCCATGACCGCCGCGGTTTGGCACAACGACCAAATCGGGGCAACCATCCGCCGCTCACTCACAGCCTACGACCACTGACACCTTGGAATTACTCATCTAGTGGCGTGGCCAATAGTGGTATGGCTGGTAGTGGCGTGGCCAATAAGGCTATGGCGGGCGGCCTTGGCAGCTGTTGTGAGCGGCATCATGGCCGTTCGGCTTGACCTCAAGTAAGGTTGAGGTCTTAGAGTCGCTGGAGGAATGCCGCCCAGTCTCGCGGCACACGGTCAAAGGAAGAGTTAAACCATGGTTGTGCAGGCGCAGGGAGTGCCCCTTGAGACCGACCCGGTGCAGCCGGCGAACCTCGCGGGACCGCTGACAGAGGCCTTCAAGACAGCTTTCGGCGGGCATCCGGCGGGGGTGGCCATCATTACGGCTGATTCCGTTTCCGGACCGGTGGGCATCACGGCGTCGTCCGTGGCTTCGGTGTCGGCCGAACCACCCCTGCTGGCATTCTCACTTGCCGCTGCGGGCAAAGTCACGACTGACAAAGCCACTGCTGGCGGATCTGCTGCCGCCATTGCCGTTGCCGAATCCATTGTGGTGCACTTGCTCACGGTCCAGGACTTGGAACTGGCGCGCATCTTCGCCCGTTCCAAAAGCGAGCGTTTTGGTGAGTCCATGGCCTGGACCACCCTGGAAACGGGCGAACCGCTTTTGTTTCATGGCGGGTACGCACTGCGGTGCGTCATTTTAAGCCGCACTCCGGCTGGCGGATCGCTGTTGCTGGCGGCGCAGGTGGTTGAGGTCATTGCCCCGGAAGGCACCCACCCGCCCATGGTCTACCACAGCAGGAACTTCCACGCCTTGGGGGAGTCCAGCAAGCTGTAACGCCGCGTCAACTTTTTCTCATATTAGGCAAAGGCGCTGGGGTAGACTGAAGCTCCTATGAAAAGTAAATCTAGGGGCCGGCCTAACAGCTTGCAGGACACCCGTTGTTCCTTCCGCACAGCTGTTACCCATGCCGGCAAACCCCGAACACGTGATGACAGCACTTCAACCCCTACCGGGCTGGGGGTGGCATAAATTCGTGGAATGGCTTCTTCTCGCGGCAGGACTGCTGCTGATCCTTGGCACAGGCTTCTTTGTTGCCGTTGAATTCTCCCTTGTAGCTCTGGACCAGTCCTCGGTGCAGCGCGCCGTCAATCAGGGGGATGAGGCGGCAGTACCCCTGTTGCAATGCCTGAAATCCCTATCCACCCAGCTCTCGAGCTGCCAGCTGGGCATTACCTTGACCACCTTGCTCACGGGGTTCCTGATGGAACCGTCGCTGGGGGTCCTCCTATCCACACCGCTGACTGCGCTGGGCGTCCCCGATGCTGCAGCCGGTGGCATTGCGCTGGCCGCTGCCATGGTGGTGGCCACCTTGCTCTCCATGTTGATTGGCGAACTGGTGCCCAAAAACATGGCCATTGCCAAGTCGTTTGAAATCGGCAAGGCCGTGGCCAGACCGCAACTGCTTTTTACCGCAGTGTTCAAGCCGGCCATTGTGGTCTTGAATGGTTTTTCCAACAAGGTCCTGAACTTATTTGGCATGGAAGCGAAGGAAGAAATCTCGGGGGCGCGCTCGCCGTCGGAATTGGCGTCGCTGGTGCGCCGCTCCGCCGCCATGGGCACCTTGGACGA
>JBBSSM010000104.1:0-1553 GCA_038242155.1 Actinomycetales bacterium
CCGGTGTTTGAGTCGCGGAGGTCCCGGCTGAAACTGACGTCCGGGGATTTCGTGGGAATGTTGCCACAGCCAGCCCGGCCAGAAACCACACCAGGGTGGCGTACTGGGTGATCATGGCCACGGTAGCAAAAGCTGGAATGAACCCAATGACGGCTACTGACGCGGGAGTGGCCCGATTGCGCAAGATGGCAATCAGGGCGCATGCCAGTGCTGAAAGAAGCAGCAGCAAGGGAATGGTCCCAAACCGCAAGGCAGTCAGGATCAGTTCGCTGTCGATGGACCGGAAAGTGCCATAGTACGTTGTTCCATCTGCAGACTCCCGCCAGCTCTTCGCCACACCAAGAAGTGCAGCGGTGTCGAAGAGCGAAAGGATGTTTCCCCGGTACGCTGCGCTGCCTGCAGCTTCACTGCCCGCTGAGGAAAAGACTTCCAACAGCAGTGGAATGCCAACGACGGCGGCAAGTCCGGATAGGGCGGCGGCCTTCCACCGCAGGGAAGGACGAATGTCACGGCCTAAAACCACCAAGCCCGTGACCAGGGTCAGGGAAAAACAAATCAGCCCGATCCGGCTAAATGTGAGGCCCGTGGCGAGGGCCACGGCAAGCAGTGACAGCAGCTGCAACCACTGCGGCCATCGGACCATGAGGATAAACACCGAACATAGCGCCAAGCAGGCACCAAACGCAATTGAATGGCCAAACGCGCCCTCAACACGGAGCTGACCTCCCCGGTATTGGAGTACATGCCAGGTTTGGTAGAGGTTGTTGGGCATTTTTAAGAGCACAAAGACATTAATGCCGGAGAAAAACTCTGCTATGGCGAGCACTGCCGCTGTCACGACTCCGGAGGCCAAGGACGTGTAAATCCATTCAAGCTTGACGCGGGAGGAAATGAGGCGGCCGCCAAGGTAGGGGACCATCCAACCCACAACTGCAATGAGCAGGTGTCCCCATTGAATCCACCCGAATATCCATCCTGTGATGAGCAGGACTGTAAATGAACCCAGCAGGAGATCCACAATCGACCAACGCCACGCATGCAGTGACGATGAGGCGATGGCTAACAGGGTGACGACGGTGATCGCCGAATAAAACACACCTATTTGAGCCCCAACCCAGATGGGTACAAAAAAGAAGGTGAGAGCCCATGTGGCCATGAGCGTTTTGGGGGACCACCTGAAGATCATGACAAGAGTCGCCAGAACCGCAGCCCCGATTCCCAAGAGCAGCGGCAGACGAAGGGCGGCCTCGGTCATAACGCCGACCCAGTGGCCTTGGCCCAAGATCCTGCACCCCGGCCGATGCGCCCCGGGAGGAACCGAGAGTCTTTACAGGACATTTCTGACGGGCACAACGTCCGCCGCAATCGACGTCACGTAGCCACCGTTAACATTGCCGTAATTGGTATCTGCAAGTGGTGCGCCGCAAAGCAGTTTGCCGGAAAAAGTTACCCCGCAAGAATGCTTGGTGCACAAGCTGCTGTGTCCAGTGGTCATCGCGGTTTCTTTCTTCGGTGTGGTGACTTGGCTGAGCCGGAATAGGCCGAGCCTAGCA
>JBBSSM010000105.1:0-1548 GCA_038242155.1 Actinomycetales bacterium
ATCAGCCTGTGCGCTGCCACAATGGCGCGGTCAAAGGGGGTGCCGCCAAAGACGCTGGTCCTGACGTAATAACTGGCGCAGCCCTGAGGATCTTGGACCATGGCGGCGAAGTCCAGTTCCGCATGCTCCCGCAATTTCGCCAGCAACCCTTCGGTCAGCGCCTCCTTGCTCTTGAAGTGGTACAACAAACCACCCTTGGAAACTCCGGCCAGGGCCGCAACGGCGTCCAAGGTTGCTGCTCGGGGGCCGTCGCTGATGAGCAGGTCCTCATAGGCGGCAAGCACCCGCTCACGAGCTGGGGGTTGTGTAGTCATGAGCCCAGTCTACAAGATGTGACGAAGAAACCGTCTAGACGGTATAGTAAACCGTCCAGACGGCCTACACTTGAGGTATGGCGCAAACCTCCACCACCACTAAAATCAGCTCAGCACCGACCCCGCCGCGGGCGGGGGCCCGGACGTGGATAGCCCTGGCTGTGCTGATGCTCCCCGTCTTGCTGGTCTCCGTGGACAACACCGTCCTGAGCTTTGCCATCCCTTCAATCTCCCTGGCACTGGCTCCCTCCGCTTCCGGGCTGTTGTGGATCATTGACGTCTACCCGCTGGTGCTCGCCGCACTGCTGGTCCCCATGGGCAGCATGGTCGACAGGTTCGGCCGGCGCAAAATGCTGATGATTGGCAGCACCGGTTTCGCCGTCGTCTCCGCCTTCGCCGCCTTCGCCCCGAACGCGGGGGCACTCATTGGCTACCGTGCGCTGCTGGGGCTCTTTGGCGCCATGCTGATGCCGGCAACGCTGTCATTGATCCGCAACTTGTTCCTTAATCCGGGCCAACGCCGCACCGCCATCGCCATCTGGGCCGCCGGCTTCTCCGGTGGCGCGGCGCTTGGCCCCATCGTGGGCGGATTCCTCCTGGAGCACTTCTGGTGGGGCGCTGTTTTCCTCATGAGCGTGCCCGTGCTGATCCCCCTGCTGATCCTGGCCCCGATCTTTGTTCCCGAGTCCAAGGATCCGAACCCGGGCAGGATCGATGTGTGGAGCATTTTTCTCTCGTTCGGAGCCATGGTGCCGATCATCTTTGCCGTCAAGGAAATCGCGCAGACAGGCTTGTCGGTCCTCAATATTTCGCTCATTGTGGTGGGCTTCGGCCTGGGCGTGATCTTTGTGCGCCGACAGGTGAGCCGCGACAACCCCATGATGGATGTCTCGTTGTTTAAAAACCCCATCTTCAGCGGCAGCGTCAGCGCCAACCTGTTGGGCATTTTTGCCTTGGTCGGATTCCTGTACTTCATCACCCAGCACCTCCAACTGGTGGTGGGCCTCTCGCCCACCCATGCCGCCTATGTATTGGTTCCCGGACTTGCCGTCACCATCATCGCCGGCCTCCTGGCCGCGACTTTGGCGAATCACTTCCGGCCCTCGTGGTTGGTCGTGCTCGGGTTGTTGCTGAACGCCACTGCATTCCTCATTGTGTTCCTGAACACCGACGGGTCGGTCCTGGGCACCATTATTGCTTTTGCCGTCCTGGGCGCAGGTGTGGGAATGGCTGA